>NZ_LMKA01000092.1 GCF_001421435.1 Chryseobacterium sp. Leaf201 | reverse complement strand
TGAACTTCAGAATACCTGGAATGAACTAACTGCTTCAGTCAACCAAATCACTCTTATTGATTTGAAAAGTATTATAAAGGGATTTATTTAAATAATTTGTGGGTAGCATAAAAAAAAATTTTTCTTATAATGTCATTTTAACAATAACCCAAGTCATTGTTCCTATGATCATGTATGCATATGTATCAAGAGTTATTATGCCATATGGAGTAGGTGTGGTTTCTTTTGTGGAAAATATCTGCAGATACATTATGCTGATAGCAGCTCTCGGAATCCCTATTTACGGAATTAGAGAAATAGCAAAGAAAAAAAATGAAAATCAGAATGCGATTTTTAGTGAATTAGTTTCAATACATATTTACAGCAGTTTACTGTTGGTATTGGTTTATATTGTGATGATTTATCTTATACCGCAGCTTAGCGTAAATAAAAATATGTTCCTTACGGGGATTTCTCTCGTTATTTGTAATGTATTAGCCTTAGAATGGTTTTATCAGGGAAATGAAAACTTTAAATATATAACCGTCAGAACTGTTATTGTAAGATTATTTTCTTTGCTTCTGGTTTTTATTTTTGTAAAAAGTCTGCAGGATTATTATTTGTTTTTTGTGATTTTATGTGGATCAAGTGTTGTAAATGGTATTGTAAATTTTATGTATTCAAGAAAATACGTGAAATTCACACTCATTTGGCAATGGAATCGTTTAAACAAGCACATTAAGCCGCTGTTATTAATATTTGCTTCCACTGCAGCAATAAGTATATATGTTTTACTGGATTCTGTTATTTTAGGATTCATTTCTTCTAAAGATGCGGTAGGGTATTATTCATTAGGACTGAGGGTAAGTAAAGCTCCTATAATTTTAGTTACGGCATTAGGTGCTGTATTAATCCCGAAACTATCCCAGGCACATACTTCAGGTGATGATGTTTATTTTAACAGACTTATTCAAAAATCTTTTGATTTTGTTGGGATTGTTGCTTTCCCGATAATCATTTCCATGATAGCTTTATCTAATGAAATCATAATTATTTTTGCCGGTGAAAAATTTCTGCCTGCACAAACTTCTTTTTGCATTTTATGTATTGCTATTTATATTATTGGGGTTTCTAATATATTGGGTATGCAGATGTTAACCACAACAGGTAGAGATATTCTAATGACAAAATCTGTCTTTTTCGGACTTATCTGCAGTATTGTTTTAAATATTATTTTAATACCTCATCTTAATGAAATAGGTGCTGCTATTGCAAATTTAGTTTCGGAACTTTGTGTTACCTCTGTTATGTTTTATTTTGTATACAGAAGCTTTCAGCTGAATATCAATTACAGAATCACACTACTTTCTCTGCTTTGTTCCTTACCAATTCTGGGAATTATATATTTTACAAATAGTATGACTGATTCATTGATTGCAAAATTAGCATTTGCCGGTATTTCAATTGCTGTTTATCAGTTTTTTATTCAATATTACATTATTAAAGAAGAAAACTTTATAACATTTACATCAAAAATTATTAAAAGATATGCAAAAATATGATTATTTAATAGTAGGTTCCGGGTTATTTGGAGCTGTTTTTGCCCATGAAGCCAATAAAAGAGGGAAGAAATGCCTGATAATAGATAAAAGGAGTCATCCCGGCGGAAATATTTATTGTGAAGAGATTGAAGGAATCAATGTTCACAAATACGGAGCTCATATTTTTCATACCAATGATAAAGGAATCTGGGATTATGTAAATCAATTTGCAGAATTCAATCGTTATACAAATTCTCCGGTGGCTAATTATAATGGAAAATTATATAATTTACCTTTTAATATGAACACATTCTATCAAATGTGGGGTACAAAAACCCCGGCTGAAGCTTGGGCAAGAATTGAAGAACAAAAAGCAGAATCAGGAATTAAAAACCCTCAAAATCTTGAAGAACAGGCTATTTCTTTGGTAGGAAAAGATATTTATGAAACCCTGATAAAAGAATATACCGAAAAACAATGGGGAAGAAAAGCTATAGACCTTCCTGCTTTTATTATAAAAAGGCTACCGGTGCGTTTTACATTCGATAATAATTATTTTAACGATAAATATCAGGGTATTCCTGTAGGAGGATATAATAAGATCATTGATGGCTTATTGGAAGGGATAGAAGTAAAATTAAATGTAGACTTTTTTGAAGATCGGGAGTATTGGGGAAATGTTGCCGAAAATCTAGTGTTTACCGGAAAAATAGATGAGTATTACGATTATAGTTACGGGAAACTGGAATACAGAAGTTTACGATTTGAAAATAAAATTTTGGATGAAGAAAATTTTCAGGGCAATGCAGTTGTTAATTATACCTCAAATAATGAAGCTTACACAAGGATAATAGAACATAAGCATTTTGAATTTGGCACACAGCCCAAAACAGTAATTACCTACGAATATCCCGATGAATGGAGTGAAGGAAAAGAATCTTATTATCCGATTAATGATGACACAAATTCCGAATTATATAGAAAATATAAGGAGCTTGCAGAAAAAGACAATAAAGTAATTTTTGGTGGAAGATTAGCAGAGTATAAGTATTATGATATGCACCAGGTAATCGGCTCAGCTTTAACTAAGGTAAAAAAAATATTACAGTAAATGATACAGATTATTAGCCCTTCAAAATTAACAACAGGAGGAACGGAATTACTTCATCAGCTTAATTATGAATTGGAAAAATTAGGAGCTGATGTAGGGATGTCTTATTATGATAAAGAGAATAAATCATTTGTTGAAATAGACATTAATCCTAATTTTAAGAAATACAGTGTTATAAAAAGTAAATCAGTAAAACTGACTGATTCAGCAGATACTGTGATTGTAGTTCCTGAAACCATGCTGAAGCATATTTCTAAGATTACAAATGCCAAAATTTATGTATGGTGGCTGTCAGTTGATAACTATAAGGTTAATCTTAATCTTGATTATCTGAAAGATTATGGATTAAAATCATTTATTTATGAATTTAAAAAAGCATTAACAATTACTCCAATTTCGAAATTAAGAATACATAAGCATTTGGTTCAATCTAAATACGCTCAAGAGTTTTTAGCCAGCCAGTCAGTAAAATCAGAATATTTAAGTGATTACATCAATACTGACTTTTCTAATGTTGATTCTGAAATTAAGAAGTCGGATATAATTTGTTATAATCCTGCAAAAGGGAAAAACGTGACAAAAAGAATTATTGATTTCTATAAAAATAGAAATTTAAAAGTACGTTTTGTACCAATTGTCAAGATGAATCAAAAACAGGTAGCCGAAACCCTGCGAAGTGCTAAGATATACATTGATTTCGGATGGCATCCGGGAAAAGACAGAATACCGAGAGAAGCAAGATTACAGGATTGTGTTATTATTACAGGAAGTAGAGGCTCTGCAAAAAATGAAGAAGATGTAAGAATTCCTCAAAAATATAAATTTGATGAGAAATCTCCGGATTTCTTAAAAAATATAGATTTGATAATTATGGATGTAATGAATAATTTTGATCAAAATTTGAATTCGCAAAATAAATATAAAGAAGCGATTAATAACGAAAGAAATATCTTTGAAAAAGAAGTTAAAAGGTTTTATAAAGAAGTTATAAATAACCAATTATGATATACAGTGTTATCGTTCTTTATAACCCCGAAAGTAATAATAAAGCGAATATAGAAGCTTTATTATTGCAGTCGGATAAACTTGTTGTCATAGATAATTCCACAAGAAAGCTGCCGGAAGAAATATCAGATATAATAAATGGAAATTCTAAGATTGTTTATTTAAGCAATAATGGAAACATAGGACTTTCTTTGGCACTTAATAAAGGAATCAAAAAAGCTTTGGAATATAAGGATTGTGATTATATAGCATTGTTTGATCAGGATTCCTTAATACAAAAAGATTTTTTTCTGCCTATGATAGAAGCGGTTGAAAATAGATCTGGTGTTATAGCAGCCTCACCCGAAGTTGTAGATATGAGAACATTAGAAGGCAATAAAGACGCAGATAATACAAAAGTATATGAGGTTCCTGTAATTATTACTTCCGGATCATTCTATAAGCGCAATGCCTTTGAAAAAATAGGGTTAATGGACGAAACCCTTTTTATTGATTACATTGATTATGAATGGTGTTTCAGAGCAAGGGATAAAGGGTATAAATTAATTAGAGTTCCAGACTCCAAGCTTCTTCATAATATGGGTGAAAAAGTGGTAAAATTTCTTTTTATAGAAAAACCTTATCATACAAATGGCATAAGACATTTTTATATTTTCAGGAATCAGATTTATATGTTTAAACGGGCATATATCCCTTTCGGTTGGAAAGCGGTACAATTATTTAAATGCATGTACAGAATTCCAAGTTATATTTTACTCTCACCCCAGCCGTTGCAGACTGCAAAACATATAATAAAAGGAATAAAAGCCGGATTTAGCAAAGAAGGCAGAAACTATAGGTATGACAAAATTTGAGCTACACTTTTATATACTGATAACTTATCTTTCTTATTTACTTTTATTAGCCGTATTTCATAGTAAAATAAGAAAAGCTGCATTTATTCCTGCGGTCATTTTTTTTATTTGTTCTTTGTTGCTCAGAATGTATGTTCCCATAGAAAAAAATGCAGATTATGAAGGATATGTTAATTTTACGTTCCAAAATTACCACTTTGAACTAAAATCAATTTTCAGCGAACCTTATTTCCCCTTGATATTAAACGCAATGTTTAAGTATACACAAGACTGGAAACAAGCTTTAAATGCGGTCTATTTCATTAATTTTTTATCAAGCTCGGTTTTTTACATCTGGTTTGCATACCGAAGGGATGTAAAATATTGGATCAAAATTTTATTCTTTGCATTTTCCTACATCTTGTTTACATATACAGTT
Source organism: Chryseobacterium sp. Leaf201 (assembly GCF_001421435.1). Taxonomy (GTDB): domain Bacteria; phylum Bacteroidota; class Bacteroidia; order Flavobacteriales; family Weeksellaceae; genus Chryseobacterium. The sequence goes on along the minus strand of NZ_LMKA01000092.1, from coordinate 22,202 downwards.
TTAAGAAATTCACCTGCTTATTTCTTGTTTGGCTTTTTAATTTTTTATTTGCTCTTAGGCAGAAGATTCTGGGCCGGTTATTTCGGCTTCTTAACGCATATTAGTTCACTTCCTGCGCTGGCTGCTACCTTTTTAGGCTTTGGTAAACCCACTTATAAACAGTTTTTCCTTATTCTCTTGGGAGCCATAACCTTTTCAGGATTATTAAGTCTCTCCTATTTTGCCCATATAACAGCCAAATTAGATACATATACAGATCCAAGTATAGCTGAAAAATATGGAGTAAATATTTTCCATAAGATATACTTTGTTATGATTATAGGGCTTACTCTCTTAATTTATAAAAATAGAAAAACTGCAATATATAATAACTTTTATTGTGCAATTTTTCTTATCTATCTAATCTTATATTTTTTGAATCCGGTAATGGCATATAGGTTTTCTTATTATATTATTATTTATCTTGCAGTTTACCCTTTTTACGGAAAGTTAAAGTATGACAAAATTTTGAACATAGTATTTAGTATTGTACTGGTTTTTTTATTTTATAACGTTTTTTATAGCAGCCATATTGATTTAAAATTATTAAAATGAAAACAGTAAAAGTCTTATTAGCCAGTTACAACGGAGAAAAATACATAGAAGAACAAATAGATACTATTCTGAAGCAACAGGGAGTAGTATTGGATATTATTCTTAGCGACGATAAAAGTACAGATAAGACGCTTGAAATTGTCAAGGAAAAATATCCTCAAATAAAAGTTTCGCAGAATAGTCCGGGGACTGGCTCTGCAGCAAAAAATTTCCTGAAAATGGTATCCGGATTGGATTTTAATGAAAACTTTGAATATGTTTCATTTGCAGATCAGGATGATATCTGGATGCCGGAAAAAATCATAAAGGCAATAGAGTTAGCCCAGAAGAATAATGCGGAATTATATTGTTCAAATCTTACCAAATGGGATACTTCCAATAATTCATTTACTGAGCTCAAAAAAGATTTTCCTCAGAAAAAATTTGATTTTTTATTTGAAGGCGGAAGTGCAGGATGTACTTATGTTTTTACAAGGAATTTTGCTGAAGATTTAAAAAACTTTTTAAAAACACTTGATTCTACAAATTGGAAAGGATTTTCGCACGATTGGTTAGTGTACTTTTTTGCAAGATCAAAGAATTACAAAGTGGTTATTGATAATAATTCATACATACATTATCGCCTGCATCAGGAAAATGTTCATGGCCATCTCAACAAATTATCTTGGAGAACAATAAGAGAAAAATCTTCAGAAGTATTTAATGGATATTACCAGAATCACATTAAAAATTATATTCAGTATCTTGATAAAAATTCAGAGGCTTATTTAATCTGTCAGCAATTTCTGAAGGGCTATATTTCAAGAAATAAAGTTATATTAAAATATAACACACAATTGATGAGAGATAAAAAAAAGTTTCTCATTTTTGTAATATTAAATTTATTAAAGTTTTAATTGCCTTTGCATATATGTATAAGCACTTTTTCAAACGTATTTTTGATTTCTTGGCTTCGCTCCTTGGATTACTTATCCTCCTGCCGATATTTGTATTTATAACTGTCGGATTATATATTGTAAATAATGGGAAGCCATTTTTTTTTCAGGCAAGACCGGGTTTAAATGGGAAGATTTTTAAGATTATCAAGTTTAAAACAATGACCGACAGGAAAGATGCAAATGGCATTTTATTACCTGATGTGGAACGCTTAACACCTATCGGAGTATTTGTGAGAAAGGCTTCTTTAGATGAAATTCCGCAGTTGATTAATGTATTGAAAGGAGATATGTCACTCATCGGGCCACGTCCCTTGTTGCCGGAATATTTACCTTTGTATAATAAATTTCAGGCAAGACGTCACGAAGTAAGGCCGGGAATTACAGGATGGGCACAGGTAAATGGAAGAAACTCAATTTCATGGCAAAAGAAATTTGAGTATGATGTATGGTATGTTGATCATTTTACACTTTTGCTTGATCTGAAAATAATTTTTCTTACACTTAAAAAAGTTTTAATGAAAGAAGGAATATCTGCAGACGGACATGTAACAATTGAACCTTTTAAAGGAACTTAACGTATAAAATATGTATTTATTTGGTGCCAGTGGTCATGGAAAAGTAATTGCAGATATTGCTTTATCTAATAATATTATTGTCGAAGCTTTTATAGATCATGATGTTCATAAAAAAGAATGTTATGGCTTGCCTGTGTTAAACACTTTACCAAAAGATGGCAATCAAGTAATTATTTCAATAGGAAATAATTTTATAAGAAAAAAACTGTCAATAGAGTTTGAAGGTCATACTTTTGCAAAATTAGTTCATAAGAATACAATAATATCTCCAACCGTTTCTATTGCACCAGGTACAGTAATAATGGGTGGCGTAACGATTAACGCAGATAGTACAATTGGTAAGCATAGTATTATCAATACAAATGCTTCTGTTGATCATGAATGTATAATAGAAGATTTTGTTCATATTTCACCGAATGCCTCGCTAGCAGGAAATGTATATATCGGAGAAGGGTCGCATGTTGGCATAGGAGCAATTGTAATTCAGAATGTTAAAATAGGAAAATGGTGTATAATCGGTGCTGGTGCAGTTATTTTAAAAAATGTTCCTGATTATTCTGTAGTTGTCGGAAATCCCGGAAGAATAATTAAAAGACACATAATAGATAAAAATATTTAAATGAACTCAAAAATCTGGCTCTCCTCACCGCATATGGGAGGTAACGAGCAAAAATATATCAATGAAGCTTTTGCTGAAAACTGGGTGGCGCCTTTGGGGCCTAATGTAGATGGTTTTGAAGAAGACCTGGAAAAATTTTTAGGAGAAGATGTTAAGGTGGCCGCCTTATCCGCAGGAACCGCAGCGCTTCATCTCGCTTTGATCCAGTGTGGAGTAGGACCGGGTGACGAGGTGATCTGCCAGTCGATGACTTTTTCAGCATCTGCCAACCCGATTGCCTATTGCGGGGCAACACCCGTTTTTGTAGACAGCGAGCCGGAAACATGGAATATGTGTCCTGCAGGGTTAAGGCAGGCGATCGGAGATCGGATTAAAAAAGGAAAAAAGCCTAAAGCAATTATTGTGGTTCACTTGTATGGTATGCCTGCAAAAATGGACGGAATAATGTCTATCGCCAGGGAATTTGATATTGAAGTAATTGAAGACGCAGCAGAAGCATTGGGATCAGTCTACAAGGGCCAGATGTGCGGAACTTTCGGACGGTTCGGGATTTTAAGTTTCAACGGCAATAAAATCATTACCACTTCAGGTGGCGGAGCCATGGTATGCAATACCTCTGAAGACAAAATCCAGACAGTTTTTCTTTCTACCCAGGCGAGAGATCAGGCACCGCATTACCAGCATTCTCAGATTGGCTTCAATTACAGGATGAGTAATATTGTTGCAGGAATCGGAAGAGGGCAGATGGAAGTTTTAAAAGATCGTGTGGAAGCAAGAAGAAACATGCATCAAATGTATGTGGATCTTTTTAAAGATATTGATGGAGTAACTGTGTTTTCAGAACCTTCAGAGGATTTTTATTCCAATCACTGGCTATCTGCAATTGTGGTTGATCCTCAGGTTACCGGAAAAACAAGGGAAGAGCTGAGAATGGCATTTCTTGAAGATAACATAGAATCAAGGCCGTTGTGGAAGCCGATGCACATGCAGCCGGTTTTTGAAAATGCACCATTCTACGGCGGAGGCACTTCAGAAAAACTATTTAATGATGGCTTATGTCTCCCTTCCGGATCCAATCTCAGAGAAGATGAAAAGGAAAGGATTGCAAATGTAATTAAAATGTTTTTTGGAAAATAATTCTACTAAATGAATCATTACAGGTATTGGAAGGTGGTTTTAGACTGTATTCTGTCAGTAGTACTGATTGTACTTTTTTTACCGTTAATGATTTTATTATTCATCATTGTAAGCATTGATACCAGGTCTAATGGTATTTTCTGCCAGAGAAGGGTGGGGCAGTTTGGAAAGACCTTTATCATTTATAAATTTAAAACCCTTAAAGAACCGGAAAAAGAAAGTTCAGCAACCGGTTTGCTGCTCAGAAAGCTGAAACTTGACGAGTTGCCGCAGCTGTTTAATATTCTGAAGGGAGAAATGAGTTTTGTAGGCCCGCGTCCTGATATCGAAGGTTACTATGATAGGTTAACCGGAGCAGAACGGAAGGTTTTGGATTTAAAACCCGGAATCACATCTGAAGCCAGTATCAAATACAGCAATGAGGAAGCATTATTAAAAGCACAGGAAAATCCTTTACAGTACAATGATGAAGTTCTTTTTCCGGATAAAGTACATATGAGCCTCCGGTATCTGGAAAATATGTCGTTTTCTGAAGATGTAAAAATTTTAGCAAAAACGGTCCTTAAAATTTTTATACAATAAAGTATTTACAAGAGTCAATAATTCACTATGAAAATAAAAGAAACCCCTTTAAAAGACTGTTACATCATCGAGCCTACGATTTTCGAGGATGACAGAGGTTATTTTTTTGAGAAATTCAATGAAAAAAAGTTTGAGGAATTAACGGGAATGAACGGACATTTCGTTCAGGATAATATTTCCAAATCTTCTTATGGCGTTCTTCGGGGCCTTCACCTGCAGAAAGGGGAGCATGCCCAGGCAAAGCTGGTTTCCTGTCTGGAAGGAAGAGTATGGGACGTTGCCGTAGACTTAAGGGAAGATTCCCCGACGTTCGGAAAATGGTTCGGTGTTGAGCTTACCGCAGAAAATAAAGTCCAGCTCTACATTCCAAGAGGTTTCGGACATGGTTTTTCCGTGCTGAGTGAAACTGCTGTGTTTGCTTATAAGTGTGATAACTTTTATAATAAAGAATCGGAAGGAAGCGTTAAATACAACGACGAAGATCTGAATATCGACTGGAAAATTGGAAATGATGAGGCAATATTGTCTGAAAAAGATGAAAATGCCCCGGGCTTTAAAGACAGGAATTTTTAACAGCATACGTAAAACCACTTTTAAAGTGGTTTTATTTTTTGATCCAGACTCTTCAATATTTTGTATCTTTGCAAACTCAAAATCAAAAAGATGCGAACAAAATCTGTAGGTAAAAAGAAAATCAATGTAGTAACTCTTGGATGCTCCAAGAATGTCTATGATTCCGAAGTCCTCATGAGCCAGCTTAAAGCCAACGGTAAAGAAGTGGTACATGAAGACCGGGGGGATATTGTTGTGATCAATACCTGCGGATTTATTGATAATGCCAAAGAAGAATCCATTAACACAATTCTGGATTATGTGGAAGCAAAAAACAGGGGCGAAGTAGAAAAAGTATTCGTAACGGGATGTCTTTCAGAACGGTATAAGCCGGATCTGATCAGGGAAATTCCGGATGTAGACCAGTATTTCGGAACCCGGGACCTGCCGATTTTGTTAAAGCACCTGGGTGCAGATTACAAGCATGAGCTGGTAGGCGAAAGGATGACCACAACACCTAAACATTACGCGTATCTTAAAATTTCTGAAGGCTGTGACAGGCCGTGTTCATTCTGTGCCATTCCGCTGATGAGAGGGGGACACGTTTCCACCCCTATTGAAAAACTGGTCCTCGAGGCTCAGAAATTAGCCAAAAAAGGAACCAAGGAACTGATTTTAATTGCCCAGGATCTTACCTATTACGGTCTTGATATTTATAAAAGAAGAGCATTGGGAGATCTTCTGAAAGAACTCGTTAAGATTGACGGAATTGAATGGATCCGACTTCACTATGCTTTCCCAAGCGGCTTTCCGGAAGATGTCCTGGATATTATCCGTGAGGAACCTAAAGTCTGTAATTACATAGATATTCCGCTTCAGCATATCAATTCAGATCTGCTTAAATCAATGAAGAGAGGGACCACCCATGAAAAAACAAATGCCCTGCTCAGCAAATTCAGGGAGAAAGTTCCTGATATGGCGGTACGGACTACGCTGATTGTAGGCTATCCCGGAGAAACCGAAGAGATTTTCCAGGAGCTGAAAGACTGGGTGAGGGAACAGAAGTTTGACAGGCTCGGATGCTTTACCTATTCTCATGAAGAAAATACCGGAGCCCATGTGCTGGAAGATAATATCCCTCAGGAAGTCAAAGAAGCAAGGGTAGAAGAGATCATGGAAATCCAGTCACAGATTTCGTGGGAAAAAAACCAGGAAAAAATAGGAAATATCTACAGATGTATATTTGACAGGAAAGAAGGGAACTATTTTATCGGAAGAACGGAATATGATTCTCCAGATGTTGATAATACCGTTTTGGTTTCCGCAGAAGATACTTACATTTCAATCGGTGAATTTGCCCAGGTAAAAATTACTTCCGCAGAGGAATTTGACCTTTATGGAGAACTGGTTTAACCGTTCAGGATCCCAGTTTTTATTTGATGCTGCTGCTTGCCATGGTCTAATATGAAAAGACAATTGAGTACTAAAGGTTTCAGTAATCTATTAATACATATTCGAAAAGTCTACATTAAGTAGATTTCTACATAATATAGACCGATGATTTTTTCATCGGTTTTTTTGCAGACTTATTTGAACGGTAATGGAGCAATGTGTGCTGTTAATCAATTGATTATGGAGATTAATTAAGCGAAAAATAATATAAAAATAGTAGAGATAGTTAATTTTGTTAACTTTTTAACATGTATTTTAACGCTTTTTAACAATAGTATCTATTCTATTAAATATCAGTAACTTAAAATGAAAATTAACAAAATATTTAGTTTTCGTTAACTATAATTAACAATTGAAATAGGCCGGTAGGAACTTTCCTGATACATTTGCCCAGTCAAAACAAATAAAAGTTCAAAATGATGAAAAGATTCATTCTCGTAATCATAATGATGATTTCAGCCTTTGGTATTTATTCTTTCAAGATCAATGCCACAGATGCGAAAAAAACAAGTTATGCATCCTACTACCACAATAAGTTTAACGGTAGAAAAACAGCCAGCGGAGAGATTTTCAGCAACTCAAAGTTTACCGCAGCAAACAGAACGCTTCCATTCGGAACAAACATTAAGGTGACCAACCTGAACAATGGTAAAGAGGTGATTGTGAAGATAAATGACAGAGGGCCTTACCATTCATCAAGAGCTTTGGATATGTCTAAAGCAGCGTTCGATGAAATCGGGGATACCGGCAACGGTACCATTCCGGTGGAATATGAAATTGTCAATTAAATTTATGATGTAAATTATTAAAGCCGGTTTAAAGCCGGCTTTTGTGTTTTATAAACTGAATTCAACCAAAGCCGGGCAGTGGTCAGAATGGACAGCTTCCTTAAGGATCACAGCCCTTGTCAGCTTGTCTTTTAAACTGTAGGACGCAAAATTGTAATCCAGCCGCCAGCCTTTATTATTTGCCCTGGCATTCTGCCGGTAACTCCACCACGTATAATGGTCAGGCTCATTATTGAAAAACCTGAAACTGTCAATCAGTTCACATTCATTGATAAAGTTTGTCATCCATTCCCGTTCCATCGGCAGGAATCCAGAGGTATTCTTTAAGCCCACCGGATTATGGATGTCAATCGCTTCATGGCAGATATTGAAATCCCCTGAAATAATAAGATTCGGGATTTCCTTTTTTAAATTTTTGATGTATTCTAAAAAGTCATGGCAGAACTGCATCTTGAAATCCAGTCTTTCTATATTGGACGCAGAAGGTACATACACGGAGATTGCAGAAAACCCGTCAAAATCTGCACGGATAATCCGGCCTTCATTATCATAGCTTTCAATTCCGCATCCGAATTCTACATGGTTGGGTTTTATTTTCGAGGCAATTCCGACCCCGCTGTAACCTTTTTTTACCGCCGAATGCCAGTAGCTGTGATAGCCCAGTTTTTCCAGGCTTTCAATATCAATCTGGTCATTGCCGGCTTTGCTCTCCTGGATACAGATGATGTCAGGATCAGAAGTTTTCAGCCACCCTAAAAAATCCTTGGTAAAAGCTGCACGGATTCCGTTTACATTATATGTGATTAATCTCATTGCTGTTTATAAATTTAATTGCTCATGATATCTGAAAAGTAAATTCTATGATTTTAAATAGGCGGCCTAAATGATAAATCCTGAATCAGAACTTATAAATAAGCCGGATATCAAACACAGTTTATTTATTTCTGCGAAGATATGAACATTAAAAAAGGATCGGAAAAAATCTATAGATTTTTTCCGATCCTTTTTATTAATAAGCTGTAGCCGGAAACTATTTAGGTTCCAGAATGCTGATCGGGATAATACACTCTTCCAGTGAAATTCCCCCGTGCTGGTATGTTTCCTTATAGTAATTCACAAAGTGGTTGTAATTCTTCGGATACGCCAGGAATGTACTGTTTTTTGCAAAAATATACTTTGAGCTTAAATTCCCTTTCGGTAAAAACAGCTTTTCAGGATTCGTAATCGCCCATACATCGCTGGAATCATAGGTAAGGCTCTTACCTGTTTTATAGCGGATATTGGTTGATGTTTCCCGGTCTCCGACAACTTTACTCGGTTTCTTTACATATACCGTTCCGTGGTCAGTTGTAATCACCAGCTTAAAGCCGCTTTCAGCAGCAAGCTTAATGATTTTGATCAGTGAGGAATTTTCAAACCAGTTCAGGGTCAATGACCTGAAGGTTTTATCATCGCGAATCAGCTGGTCTACAATATGGTTGTCTGTTTTCGCATGAGAAAGAATATCAATAAAATTATAAACAATTACCAATAGGTCGTTGTTTTTATGCTGATTGAAGTCATCATAGATTTTCCTTTCAAAATCAGCATTCAGTACCTTGAGGTATTTCATGGATTTTGAGCCCAGGCCGATTCTCTTCATCTGGTCTTCAAGGAAATCACGTTCATATTCGTTTTTGTTTCCTTCCTCATTGTCATTAAACCATTTGTTAGGGAAACGTTTTTCAATCTCAGACGGCATCAGTCCGGCAAAAAAAGAATTTCTCGCATACTGGGTAGCCGTAGGTAGGATGCTGTAATAATAGTCTTCCGAAATTTTGTTATAATATTTCGTAAACAGCGGCTCAATCATTTTCCACTGGTCATAACGGAGGTTGTCCACCATTAAAAGCAGGACTTTTTCCTTTTCAACTTCAGCTTTAATCTTTTCCTTGAAAAGCGTGTGGCTCATCATCGGCTTATCAGAATCATGGAGCCAGTCTTCATAATTGTTCTCGATGAACTTGGCAAACTGGATATTCGCTTCCTCTTTCTGGGACTGCAGCAGATCCGCAAACTCATTGTCCGCTACCTTATCAAATTTAATTTCCCAGTTAACGATCTTTTTGTAATATTCAGCCCATTCCTGGTAGGTCCTCAAATAAGACAGCTCCATAGAAAGGTTCCTGAATTCCTGCTGGTACTGGAGGATTGTTTTCTGCTCTACCAGGTTATCTTCCTGAAGGTTTTTCTTTAATGATAAAAGGATCTGGTTCGGGTTTACCGGTTTCAGGATATAATCGGCAATCTGGGAGCCGATGGCTTCTTCCATAATATGCTCCTCTTCACTTTTTGTTACCATAACGATTTTCAGGGAACTGTCTTTGTCCTTAATCATCGGAATGGCTTCAAGGCCTGAAATTCCGGGCATGTTTTCATCAATGAGCGTTAAGGCGAATTTTTCAGAATCCATGAGTTCCAGTGCCTCATTCACGTTGTTTACAGGAGTCACGTGATAGCCTTTTTTTTCTAAGAATACGATATGAGGTTTGAGTAAATCTATTTCATCATCTATCCATAATATCTTTTCCGACATAATTTATTTTTTACATGATTATTGTATCAAATTGCTGACCAACTTCCTTTAAAACTTCCCAAAAACAGGGGCCTAATAGTTAAATGTTAGTTAATGGAAACCTATGCATATCCCCGCATTACATAACTGTTTTCTGCCGGTCATGTTTTGCGGAATATATTGTTTACATTTAATCCATCTGAATGCAGGTTATATGGAATTAAATATAGCACAAAAGGGTGCTCAGCTGCGTACCAAAGATAATTTAAAAACATTAATTTATACGTAATTAAGTTAAAATTTAAAATCCTTAAATTTGTTAGCAAATACTGACGTTTCCAATGCAGAATAAGCTAAAAATCATCAATGATCCGGTTCACGGTTTTATCAGGATTCCCCATGAAATTTTATTTGACATTATAGAGCACCCTTACTTCCAGAGACTGAGAAGAATAGGGCAGACCGGATTGCTGAACCTTATTTTCCCCGGCGCCATGCATACCAGGTTTCACCATGCGCTTGGGGCCATGCATCTGATGTTTACCGCCTTGGAAACCCTTAAACAGAAAGGGATAAAGATTTCCGAAGATGAAGAAAAAGGAGCGATGCTGGCAATTCTGATGCACGACATCGGCCACGGACCGTTTTCCCACGCATTGGAATGCATGCTGATGGACGACTGGCACCATGAAAACCTCTCGCTTTTACTGATGAACCGCTTAAATGATGAGTTTAACGGCGAATTATCCTGTGCGATTGAAATGTTTCAGGGAAAATACCACCGGAAGTTTTTCAACCAGCTGATTTCTTCCCAGCTTGATGTGGACCGGCTGGATTATTTGAAGCGCGACAGTTTTTTTACAGGCGTTTCAGAAGGAAGCATCAATACCCAGCGGATTATATCCATGATGAATGTCTGTGAAGAAGGAGAACTGGTGATCGATGCAAAAGGAGTATATTCCATTGAAAATTTCCTTACCGCCAGGATGTTCATGTACTGGCAGGTGTATTATCACAAAACATCCGCTCTTGCAGAGTTTCTTTTAGTCAAAATTTTAGAAAGGGCAAAATATCTCGTTTCCCAGGGTGTGAACCTTCCGGCTACCGAAAACCTTACCTATTTTTTATACAGAGGGAAAAGTGCGGCCACGGACGAAGATGTTGAAAGGTTTACCAAGCTTGACGACAATGATATTATCCAGGCCATGAAAGGCTGGCAGAATGCAGATGACGTCATCCTTTCTTACTGGTGCCGGTGTGTCATCCGGAGAAAACTTCCGAAAACCATTATTTCATCCCATCCTTTTGATCCTGAATTGGTTGAAGCAAAAATAAAATACACCAATGACCTGCTGGGAATTGACAACGGAAAAGAACTCGTACATGAAATTGAAAGAAAGCTTCTCCCTTATGATACCCAGAAACAGCCGATCTACCTGTTACAGAAAAACGGTGAAAAGATCAGGCTTGAAGAATCTGAAGACCGGCTCCTGTCCGGCTTAATGGTCAACAAAACAACAAGGTATATCCTTACTTTCCCAAGAGAAGAATAGACGGTATTTCTTAAAGATTAATAAATTTCAAAATCCGAAAACTAAAAAATGTTTGTGAATTACAGAATTTCTTATCTTTGCAGAATATGGAATTTACAGCTTCGCAAATTGCAAGTTTTATTAACGGAAAAATAATAGGTGACGAAAATGCGCTTATTACAGGAGTTTCACCTATCGAAAGCGGGGAAACAGGACATCTTTCTTTTATTGCCCAGGACAGATTTATACAGTATCTGGACGATTCACGATGTTCCGTAATCATTGTTTCAGAGAACCTTTTAACCAAAGACCATTACAATCCCACGGTAATTGCGGTAAAAGATGCGTATCTTTCTTTTCAGGTCCTGATGAATCTGTATCAGGAAATGCAGGGGAGAAAAGAAGGCATTGAAACAGGTTCTTCTATCCACGAGACCGCTGTTATCGGTGATCAGGTGTATATCGGAGCCTTTACCTATGTTTCTGAAAAAGCAAAAATAGGCGAAGGGTCCCAGATTTATCCGCAGGTGTACATCGGCAAAGGAGTAAAGATCGGTAAAAACTGTAAAATCGACAGCGGCGCGAGAATCTATGATTACTGTATCATCGGTGATCATTGCGTTATTCATGCCAATACCGTTATCGGCGGAGACGGATTCGGTTTCCAGCCTACCCCGGAAGGATTTAAAAAGATTCCCCAGCTTGGAAATGTAATTATTGAGGACCATGTGGAAATTGGTTCAAACTGCAGTATAGACAGGGCCACCATAGGCTCTACCGTTATCGGCCAGGGAACCAAGATTGATAACCTGATCCAGATTGCACACAATGTGAAAATCGGTAAAAACAACGTTATTGCGGCACAGGCCGGCATTGCAGGATCTACCACCATCGGCGACTGGAACCAGATCGGCGGCCAGGTGGGAATTGTAGGCCATATCAAAATAGGGAACCAGGTGAAAATCCAGGCCCAGAGCGGCGTGAATTCCAGCGTTAATGATAAAGATACGCTGTACGGTTCACCGGCAATCAGTTATAATGACTATCTTCGAAACTACGTCCATTTCAGAAATTTCACTGAAATTGTTAACAGAATAAATAATCTTGAGAATAACTCAAAAGATAAAACTAATGAGTGATATGCAAAAAACACTTCAGCAGGAAGTGACACTTTCCGGAATCGGACTTCATACTGGTAGAGAAGTAAAGCTGACCATGAAACCTGCCAAAGAAAATACAGGTTTCGTCTTCGTAAGAACAGACCTTGAGGGGCATCCCCAGGTTGAAGCTGACGTGAACTATGTTACCGCTACAGAAAGAGGAACTACATTAGAGAAATTAGGCGTAAAAATTACCACCTGCGAACACCTTCTGGCTGCATTGGTAGGCTGTGATATTGATAATGCCCTTTTGGAAATGGATGCTTCCGAGCCTCCGATCTTAGACGGGTCTTCAAAATATTTCGTGGAAGCCATCGAAAGTGTAGGGGTGGTAGAACAGAATATTGCCAGAGAATACCTGGTGATAAAGGAAGTTCTTACCTACAGCGATCCGGCTACAGGATCTGAAATTACAATTATCCCTTCAGATACGTACGAAGTGACTACCATGGTAGATTTCGGGACCAAAGTTTTAGGTACTCAGAACGCTACCCTTAAACATATTTCTGAGTTTAAAGACGAAATTTCCTCTGCAAGAACCTTCAGCTTCTTACATGAACTGGAAATGCTTCTGGACCACGGACTGATCAAAGGCGGAGATATCTCCAATGCGATCGTTTATGTAGATAAAGATCTTACTCCGGAAACTACGGAAAAGCTGAAAAAGGCATTCGGGAAAGATGAAGTGTCAATCAGGCCCAACGGAATTCTTGATAACCTGACGCTGAATTATCCTAACGAAGCAGCAAGACATAAATTACTGGATGTAATCGGTGATTTAGCCCTTGCAGGAGTAAAAATAAAAGGTAAAGTTATTGCCAATAAGCCGGGACATTACGTAAATACCCAGTTTGCAAAGAAACTGAACCGTCAGTGGAAAATTCAGAAAAAGAAAAACGTCCCTGATTTTGATTTAACAAAAGAGCCGGTTTTCGATATCAACGGAATCATGAAACTTATGCCTCACAGGCCGCCGTTTCTGTTGATTGATAAAATCCTTGAGCTTTCAGACTCTCACGTGGTAGGCCTTAAGAATGTAACCATGAATGAGCCTTTCTTCGTTGGGCATTTCCCTAAAGAGCCGGTAATGCCGGGAGTTCTGCAGGTAGAAGCACTGGCACAGACAGGAGGGATCCTCGTGTTGGCAAGTGTACCGGATCCTGAAAATTACTCTACTTATTTTATTAAGATTGATAAAGTGAAATTCAAGAGGAAAGTAGTTCCCGGAGATACCCTTATTTTCAAAATTGAACTGATCGAGCCTATCAGAAGAGGGATCGTACATATGCAGGGATATGGATATGTGGGAGACAGCATAGCAGTAGAAGCAGAGCTGATGGCTCAAGTTGCAAAAAATAAAGTTGAGTAAATGATTCATCAATTAGCAGCCGTAGATAAACGCGCGAAAATCAGCAAAAATGTAATCGTAGAACCTTTTACGACTATTGCAGGGGATGTGGAAATCGGAGAAGGCACATGGATCGGTCCCAATGTCACCATTATGGATGGGGCGAGAATCGGCAAAAACTGCAGGATTTTCCCCGGGACTGTTATTTCAGCAATTCCCCAGGATCTGAAATTCGACGGCGAGGATACCCAGGTAATTATAGATGATGAAACCACCATACGCGAGTGTGTAACCGTAAACCGGGGAACAAAAGCGCTGGGCTATACAAAAATCGGCAAAAACTGCCTGATTATGGCCACTACCCATATTGCCCACGACTGCATTATCGGGGATCATGTGATCATCGTTAACGGCTGCGGTATTGCAGGACACGTGGAAATAGGCGACTACACCGTAATGGGAGGTCTGTCTGCTGTTCACCAGTTCGGTAAAATCGGCAAGCACGTGATGATTTCCGGCGGTACGTTGGTGAGAAAAGATATCCCGCCTTACGTAAAAGTGGCAAGGGAACCGATGTCTTATGCAGGGATCAACTCGGTAGGCCTGAGAAGAAGAGGGTTTACCAATGAGAAAATCTTTGAAATCCAGAAAATTTACAGGGCTATTTTCCAGATGAAAATGAACGTTTCCCAGGCTATTTCACACATTGAAAAAGAAATGCTTCCGACAGCTGAAAGGGATGAAATCCTTCAGTTTATCCAAAACTCACCGCGTGGAATCGTAAAAGGGTACGGAACGGGAAAAGACAATAATTAATCCTGAGAAAAAAGTTTCTTTCTTTTTGTCCTGATAATATCCCGTTTCTGTTTTCGCAGGATCAGTAATTAAAGGACACTGAGTTTTACTATGGCTTTTCAGACTGTAAAAAAGGAGTTTTATCACCTGCTGGTTCCGCTGACATTAAAAGTCCTGTTAAACAACAAAAATAATAACTAAATACATACACAATAGTAATGGCAACAAGTAACGATATAAGAAAAGGTCTGTGCATAGAATTCAGCAATGACATTTTTAAAGTAATCGAATTTCTTCACGTAAAACCGGGAAAAGGCCCTGCTTTCGTAAGAACAAAATTAAAATCTGTAACCAACGGTAAAGTTCTTGACAATACTTTTTCTGCAGGTCATAAAATTGATGAGGTAAAAGTAATTACAAGAAAGTTCCAGTATCTTTATGATGACGAGAACGGATTCCACTTTATGAACAATGACGATTTTTCTCAGCTTTACCTTAATAAGGAGATGATTGAAAACGCGCAGTTGATGAAGGCAGGTGAAGAAGTAACGATCATTATGAAAGAAGCTGATGAAACGCCGCTTTCTGCAGAACTTCCACAGTCCGTTTATCTTGATGTAGTTGAAGCTGATCCGGGTGTAAAAGGAAATACCGCCACCAATGCTCTTAAAAATGCCATTGTTGAAACAGGAGCGAGAGTAATGGTTCCTCTGTTCATTGAGCCGGGAGACAGAATCAAGGTAAGTACCGAAGACGGTTCTTACCTGGAAAGAGTGAAAGAATAAATTAAATATAAAATTTATACCAGTTCGGTTTGCATACGCATTCCGAATTTTGTTTTATAATCAGTCTTAAAACTATGGCTGATAGAAACTGGTGGCAGCCCAAAATATATTAAAGAAAATCAATTGTTATGAAATTTCACGCGCCTCAAAAACTGAAAACCATTGCTGACCTTATCGGTGCAAGGTTTGTTGGCCCCGAAAACTTCGAAGTATTGGGAACCAATGAAATCCATAGGGTAAAACCCGGAGATATCGTATTTGTAAACCATCCGAAGTATTACGATAAAGCTTTATATTCTGCCGCAACGATTATCCTGATTGATAAAGAAGTCGACTGCCCGGAAGGCAAGGCACTGCTGGTCTCTGATGATCCTTTCAGGGATTTTAATAAAATCAATACCCATTTTACCAGAATATCTAACTTTACAGAGGAGCTTCACGACGTAGAAATCGGGGAAGGAACAAAAATTCATCCTTCTGCCGTAATCGGGAGCCATGTAACCATCGGAAAAAACACCCTTATTTTTCCCAATGTGGTAATCGGTGACAGAACGGTGATCGGCGACAATGTGATCATCCAGTCCAATACCGTTTTAGGAGGCGATGCCTTTTACTACAGAAAATTAAACGGGAATTTTGACCGGCTTATTTCCGTAGGGAATGTGGTCATAGAAAATAATGTTGAAATCGGGAACGGCTGCACTATAGACAGAGGCGTGACGGATTCTACGGTAATCGGAGAAGGTTCCGTGCTGGATAACCAGATCCAGGTAGGCCATGATACCATAATCGGGAAAAAATGCCTGATTGCTTCCCAGGTGGGTATTGCCGGATGCTGTATCATCGGTAATGAAGTGACTCTATGGGGACAGGCGGGGATCGCTTCCGGAAACAGCATCGCGGACGGATCTGTGATTTTAGGCAAAACCGGAGTCAACAGAAATCTTGAAAAAGGCACCTATATCGGAATGTTTGCTGAAGATTTTAAAACCTATCTGAAAAAGGAGGTTAAACTCAGAAACCTTAAATAAACAAATTGGTTAGATGTATCTTTAATCAAAGAAAAATAAGTAAATTTGTGAGCATTAATAAAAAGTAATAAATAAATTAAAATTATAATAAAATGTCAATTTTAGTAAACAAAGATTCTAAAGTAATTGTACAAGGATTTACAGGGAACGAAGGTACTTTCCACGCAGGCCAGATGATCGAATACGGAACCAACGTTGTAGGAGGTGTTACTCCGGGAAAAGGAGGAAGCGAGCACCTGGGCAAGCCTGTATTCAATACCGTTGCTGATGCTGTAACAAAAGCCGGAGCCAATGTAAGTATCATTTTCGTACCGCCTGCATTTGCTGCTGATGCGATTATGGAAGCTGCTGAAGCGGGGATTAAAGTAATCGTATGTATTACTGAAGGAATTCCGGTAGCAGACATGGTAAAAGTAAAATCTTATATTGCAGACAGAGACTGCAGACTGATTGGCCCGAACTGTCCTGGAATCATTACTTCTGAAGAAGCTAAAATTGGGATTATGCCAGGTTTCGTTTTCAAAAAAGGGAAAGTAGGAATCGTTTCAAAATCAGGGACCCTTACCTATGAAGCTGCTGACCAGGTAGTGAAAGCAGGTTTCGGAGTATCTACGGCAATCGGTATCGGTGGAGACCCGATCATCGGAACAACAACAAGAGAAGCACTGGAATTATTTATCAATGATCCTGAAACGGAAGCGGTAGTAATGATCGGAGAAATCGGTGGAGGTCTTGAGGCTGAAGCAGCAAGATGGTACAAAGCCAGCGGTTCTACAAAACCGGTAGTAGGTTTCATTGCAGGGCAGACGGCTCCTAAAGGAAGAACAATGGGGCACGCAGGTGCTATCGTTGGTGGTGACGAAGATACAGCGCAGGCTAAAATGGAGATCATGAGAGAAAACGGAATCAACGTTGTGGATTCTCCTGCTGATATCGGTGCTACTGTAGCAAAAGTTTTAGGATAATCTAAACATAAATAACATGAAAAAATTTTTATTGGCCTCTGCTTTGGCCGTTTCTGCCATGTCTTTCGCACAGATAGATTTCAGCAGTACAAGATTTGGTATCAAAGCGGGAGGTAACTATTCCGGAGTGAAGAACGCTCACAATCCTTCAGGCCCGAGGTATACATTTCAGGGAGGTGTATTGGCACTGATTCCTTTAGGCAAAGAAAACCAGTTTTTCTTACAGCCTGAAGTAATGTATTACGGAGCCGGAGAAACAGGTAAAGACAAAAATGCAAAAACGGCAGACGGATACAATGCGGTGTATGCAAACGACTATCTTAGTGTTCCTGTTTTCTTCAAGGGATATTTCTCAGAAAGTGAGTCTGAATTCTTTGCAATGGCAGGTCCGAGATTTAATTTCCTGATCAGCCAGAAAACAAAGAATGCTCCTGCATCAAGGCCTTATTATGATCCTGATGTAGCCAGTCCTGCTTATGCCAATGTTAACGGTAAAGCAAGCTCATTCAACTTTGGAATAGGATTAGGTATAGGGTACAGTTACAAGAGACAGCTGGAACTTGGGGTCAATTATGATCTTGGACTTTCAGATACATATCCTGATCTCAGGGAATCCTGGACGAAATCAGATGCTACGGAAAAACGTAAGTCTGAACAGGTGCTCAGCGTAACCTTAAGCTATATCTTCAAATAAGAATTGATTCATTTTCAAGACATAAAAAATCCCGGAATTATAAGTTCCGGGATTTTTTTATCTGTTTATTCTGATTTAAATTTTTATCCTCTGATCCATTTCCAGATTTCTTTCAGCGTAGCTTTATTTCCGTACATTAAAATCCCTACACGATAAATTTTTCCGGCCACGAAAATCATAAAGATCGTAGTTCCCAGTAACAGGCCTATTGACAGGGCAATCTGCCAGGCAGGAACCCCGAACGGGATTCTCGCAATCATCGCTACAGGAGAAGTAAACGGAATAATCGACAGCCAGAAGCCAAGCGGGCCATCAGGATTATTCATTAAAGAAAAGCTGCCGTACATCCCCAACATTAAAGGCAGGATGGCAAATAGGGTAAACTGCTGCGTTTCGGTTTCATTGTCTACTGCAGAACCTATGGCAGCATAAATTGAGCTGTAAAAGATATATCCCAGAAGGAAAAACACGATGAATACGAAAATAATCAGGGGGAAATTCAGTTCCAGTAAGCTGTGGGAAATCTGTGTGGCAATCTGGGCAACATCAAGCTTGTCCGCCAGTTCTTCATTTCCGCCGGGAATATTTTTCTGGATGGATGAAAACCCGGTATTCAGAACCAGAGCACCGATAACGGACATGGTAATCCAGACCAGGAACTGCGTCAGGGCAACCAGGGTTACGCCTAAAATTTTTCCCATCATCAGCTCAAAAGGCTTTACGGAAGAAATAATGATTTCCACCACACGGTTGTTCTTTTCTTCCAGAACGCTCCTCATTACGCGCACCCCGTAAATAATGATAAACATAAATGTTACATACATCAGCAGGATACTTAAACCGCTTTTCACGCCGAAGCCAAGATCAGAATCCTCCTTGTTGTTTTCGGAAACGTTGATCGTCTTTAAAGTAAAACCCTTATCAAGATCATTCAGTTGCGTTTCAGCAATGCCCAGTTGTTTGATCTTCTCTTTCTTAATGACATCATTAATGTCAGCAATAATTTTCTTTTTGGTGTCAAATCCTATTTTACTGTTGATGACAAGCCTGGAATTCTGCTGCAGCTCAGCGAAATTTTGGTTCCTCAGTTCCGGCAGAATTAAGATCCCGTCTAAGGATTCGTTGCCTTTTAAATTATTGATCTTGGATTTTTCATCAGCTGTAGAAACAAAAACATACCTCAGCTGGTCATCAGATTTCAGCTGGTTTTTAAACAGCCCGCTTTTATCCACTACCTCAATAACGCTGTGGGATTCATTGGCCTTAAACATCAGGCCCACCACTGCTCCGAAGGCAATCAGCATAACAGGAGCCAGAAGCGTCAGTATAATGAAGGATTTTTTCTTTACCTGCGTAAGAAATTCCCTTTTTGTAATTAAAAAAATATGATTCATAATTAAGAGTTGTTGCTTACCGCATTAATAAATACCTCGTTCATGCTCGGGATTTTTTCGTCAAAAGACCGTACTTTTCCTACATGGATCAGATCTGAAATAATGTTGTTCTGATTGGTGTCATTTTTAACATCAAAGGAAACCAGGTTGTTTGCAGTAGATAAGTTGAAAATCTCATATTTGCTTTTAAAATTGGCGAAATTATTTTCATCAATTTCCGAAAGGATAATCCCGAAAATATTTTTCTTGAATTTTTCCCGTACATCGAAAACCCTGCCGTCAATTATTTTTTTTGAATTGTCTATCAGTGCCACATAATCACACATTTCCTCTACGCTCTCCATGCGGTGCGTGGAAAGAATGATGGTGGTCCCGTTATTTTTAAGTTCGATGATCTGGTCTTTGATCAGATTGGCATTTACGGGGTCAAAGCCTGAAAAAGGTTCATCAAGAATCAGGAGATGCGGCCTGTGGAGAACTGTAACCACAAACTGGATTTTCTGGGCCATCCCTTTTGAAAGTTCAGACAGTTTCTTTTTCCACCACTGATCGATATGAAGCTTGTCAAACCACTTTTTGGCCTCCGTTAAAGCATCGTTTTTACTCATTCCTTTCAGTTCACCGAAATAAAGAAGCTGGTCGCCGACCGTCATATTTTTATACAGGCCTCTTTCTTCAGGCATATAGCCGATGTCTTTGATGTGACTGGGGTTAAGCTTTTGCCCGTTGATGGTAATCTCACCGGAATCTGCCTGGGTAATCTGGTTGATGATTCGGATAAAAGAAGTTTTCCCGGCTCCGTTAGGACCCAAAAGGCCATACACGCTTGCTTTCGGTACATGGATGCTGAAATCATCCAGGGCTACCTTTTTACCTGCATTGTAAGTCTTTATAATATGTTCGGCTTTTAACATTAAATTGTTTTTTCTTATTAGAAAGATAAAGTGCCGAAAGTTACGGAAATATTAAAACAGAACTGAGCCAAAAGAAAAAATCCTGATGATTATCAGGATTTGGTTTGTTTTATTGTTTTACAATCTGAGTTACCTTTATGGTGTTGTCACTCAAAATGTACCGGATCAGGTATTTTCCGGGTTTAAGTTTTTCAATGTTGATCTCTCCGGAATTCATATTCACAGAGTAATTAGCCACCTGTGTTCCTAAAATAGAGTAAAAAGTAACATTCTTAACTTTAAGGTTAGGTTCTTTGGCTTTTATGATAAGAAAGTCCCTTGCAGGGTTAGGATAAGCAACCAGTACCCCGTCATCAGACTTCTGAGAGAAGGAAGTGGGCTCTTTAATCTGCGCCTTCATATTGTTGGAAAATCCAACGAAAGTGCCCAAAAATATAAATAAAAGTAAAAGTTTTTTCATCAAATTAAAATTTCGTAACTATATTATAACAAAACTAAACAATTCTGCAATTGCTTGCAATAGTTTTTTACAGAACTTATAGTAAATTTGTATTAAATTTTATTCAAAAAGTATTCCAAACAATGATACATTCAAGAAACAGAAGGCTGAGGGTTAACGAATCTCTCAGGAGCCTGGTGAGAGAATGCACCCTTACCACAAGTGATTTCGTTATGCCCGTATTCGTCATGGAAGGCGAAAACAAAGAAGAACCCATCCCGTCTATGCCGGGGATTTTCAGGAGGAGCATTGATCTGACGGTAAAAGAATGCAGGGAACTTTTTTCCTTAGGCGTAAAAGCCGTTAACCTGTACATGAAAGTGTCTGAAGATCTTAAAGACAACACCGGAAAAGAAGCGTGGAACAGGAACGGACTGATGCAGAACACGATCAGAGCTATTAAAGATGCGGTTCCGGAAATGATTGTGATGCCCGATGTAGCTCTGGATCCGTATTCAATCTACGGGCACGACGGAATTATCGAAAACGGTAAGATTGTGAACGATGCCACCAATGATGCCCTGGCCAGAATGTCAGTGTCCCATGCAGAAGCCGGTGCCGATATTGTAGCGCCCAGCGATATGATGGACGGGAGGGTTCAGACCATCCGTGAAGCATTGGAAGACAGCGGATTTACAGATGTCGGAATTTTAAGTTACGCTGCAAAATATGCCAGTTCTTTTTACGGGCCGTTCAGAAGTGCTTTGGACAGTGCGCCGAAAGATGACATTGAAATTCCGAAAGATAAAAAAACCTATCAGATGGACTTTCATAACTCACGCGAAGCGCTTAACGAAGTCTTTAAAGATATTGATGAAGGCGCTGATATCATCATGATCAAACCGGGGCTTCCATACCTGGACATTGTTTCCAAAGTCCGTGAGGCAATTGACCTTCCGATCGCGGTATATAATGTAAGCGGGGAATATGCAATGGTAAAAGCAGCGGCGCAAAACGGCTGGCTGGATAATGATAAAACGATTATTGAAAGTCTGACCTGTTTCAAGAGAGCCGGCGCAGATATGATTTTTACTTACTTTGCCAAAGAAGCGGCCATTCTTTTAAATCGATAATTAATAAAGGATATAATAAAGAATCCGTCTCACAACTGAGGCGGATTTTTTTTGGTTATTATTTTGGTTTTTCGTATATTTATATCTGACAATCAGATATTTGTGTATGAATTTCAAACATTATAACCAAAATCAGACTGTGTTATTTCCGTATAGTTTTGAGGAGTTGATTCCCGGGAATCACCCGGTTCGGGTCGTCAATGATATTCTGGAGAGGATCA
>NZ_LMKA01000091.1 GCF_001421435.1 Chryseobacterium sp. Leaf201 | reverse complement strand
CTATTTAGCTATAAAAAAATAAATATTAATCATATAATTAAATAAATTCATAAATTTACACTTTAATCATACAAAAATATTTAGTCATGAAAAATTTAAAAAAACTCTCAAGAAATGATTTGAGAAGATTAACAGGAGGATCAGGTGATAACGTGTGCGGTATGACCTGTTCATCAGGCCAGGTAATTTCTATGCATCACTGCAGCAGTTGTGAACCATTAAGCGGCGGTGCAGGCATGGGATGTGTTTATGACTCTGTCATAGACCTAGGAGATAAACGAGCACCCAATATGATTGTTCAGACTTGTTAGATCATTTTTATATTTTAAATTTTAAAGCTGTATTTATTAGTACGGCTTTTTGAATTATTAAAATTTCTTTATTATTTGTAACAATTAAAGTAAATTTGGAACTAATTGACAAAACAATTTCTACTTTATGAAAAAGCGACTTCTTTCTGTTGCTGCTGCAGCTTTCTTCGGGATGGCTCTGAATGCGCAACAAATTAAATTCGAAGAATATGACCTGCCGAACGGCCTTCACGTAATTCTTCATCAGGATAATTCTGCACCGGTTGTTACCACAGGTGTTATGTACCATGTAGGTGCAAAAGATGAAGTAAAAGGAAGAACAGGCTTTGCTCACTTTTTTGAGCATCTTTTATTTGAAGGAACCCCTAACATTAAAAGAGGCGACTGGATGAAAATTGTTGCTGCAAATGGCGGAGTAAATAATGCCAACACCACGAATGACAGAACGTATTACTACGAAACATTCCCTTCCAACAACGAGCAGTTAGGTCTTTGGATGGAAGCTGAAAGAATGCGACATGCGGTGATCAACCAGATTGGTGTGGATACGCAGAGAGAAGTTGTAAAGGAAGAGAAAAGATTAAGTTATGACAATAAGCCTTATGGGCCTCTTTTTGCGACAATTCAAAAAAACTTATTTACCAACCATCCATACAACTGGCCTACCATAGGTTCTATGGAAGATCTGAACTCTGCAACATTAGAAGAATTCAAGGCTTTCTATAAAAAATATTATGTTCCTAATAATGCAACTTTAGTGGTTGCAGGAGACATCAAGCCTGAGCAGACAAAAAAATGGATCCAGGAATATTACGGAAGTGTTCCTAAAGGAACTCTTTATCCAAAAGATTTTCCAAAAGAGGCTCCGATAAGCCAGGAAAAAGAAGTAACGGCTACAGACCCGAACATTCAGCTTCCGGCATATATTTTCGCTTACAGAACTCCGGGCAATAAGGAGAAAGATGCGTATATATTGGATATGTTATCTTCTTATTTAAGCAGCGGTAAATCTTCTGTACTATATAAAAAATTAGTTGACCAGGATAAAAAAGCACTTCAGGTAGCAGCATTCAATCAGGGGCTGGAAGATTACGGAATCTTCGCATTCTTTGCGATCCCGATGGGACAGACCTCCAAGGCAACGCTTCAGGCTGACATTGATACTGAAATCAAGAAACTTCAGACGACCTTAATTTCTGAAGAAGACTACCAGAAACTTCAGAACCAGTATGAAAACCAGTTCGTTAATGCCAACTCCAGCATTCAGGGAATTGCGGCTTCACTGGCAACGAACCACGTACTGATGGGGAATACCAATTTAATCAATAAAGAGATTGACATTTACAGATCTATCACCAGACAGGATCTTCAGAATGCAGCCAAAAAGTATCTTAATTCCAACCAAAGAATCATCATCAACTACGTTCCTGAAAAAAAGTAATCAGCCGAGACTTTTAAGTTCAATGATTATTAAAAATTAAATTTTTACAAATGAAAAAGCAATTAACATATATAGCTGCAGCATTTTTCTTCGCGGGAATGGTTTCAGCACAAAAAATAGATCTTAATGCAATGCCGAAACCGGGCCCGACGCCTGCGATCAACATTGCCAAGCCAAAAACCTTCCAGCTGAGTAATGGCCTTACGGTAATGGTGGTGGAAAACAACAAACTGCCGAGGGTAAGCGCCAACCTTTCCATGGACAGGCCTCCATATAATGAAGGAACCGTAACCGGTGTAAGCCAAATCATGGCTGAACAGTTCGAAAACGGAACTACCAACATGAGCAAAGATGCCTTCAACAAAAAAGTTGATTACCTTGGCGCTAACTTAGGTTTCTCGTCAGGCGGGGCTTTTGCCAGCTCGCTTTCCAAATATTTCCCTCAGGTTTTAAGCTTAATGGCAGATGCGATTATCAATCCTAAATTTTCTGCTGAAGAAATACAGAATTCCAAGGAAAGAGCAATCGAAGGGCTGAAATCTGAAGAAAAAAATGCATCGGCTATCGCTTCAAGGGTTTCCAATGCTTTGATGTACGGGAAAAATACGTCAAGAGGGGAATTTGAAACGGTTGAATCCATCAACAAAATCCAATTGGCTGATGTACAGAATACTTATAAAAAATATTACGCTCCGGACAATGCATATCTTGTAATTGTAGGGGACGTAAAATTTGATAAAGTGAAGCCGATGATTGAAAAGGCTTTCAGTGGCTGGAAAAAGGCAAATACGCCTATCATGCCGTTAGAGCCATCCGGAAATGTTGGTAAAACAGAGATTAATGTAGTGGACGTTCCTACTGCTGTACAGTCTGTTGTATCACTAAACAACCTGAACGCGCTGAAAATGAAAGATGCAGACTATTTCCCTGCTACCATTGCCAACTACATCCTTGGAGGAGGTGGTGAAGCAAGGCTTTTCATGAACCTTCGTGAGAAAAACGGATTTACGTACGGCGCTTATTCCAACATGAGCGCAAGCAAATATTCTCCGCAGTTCTCTGCCACTGCAAGCGTAAGAAATGAAGTGACGGATAAAGCGGTAAAAGAATTCATCAATGAGCTTAACGCGATCTCAACGGTAAAACCTGAAGAGCTTGAAAATGCAAAGGCTAAGCTGAAAGGGAATTTCATCATGTCTCTGGAAAAACCTGAGACCATCGCCAGATTCGCACTAAACCAGAAAATTCAGGACCTTCCGGCTGATTTTTACACAAATTACCTGAAGTCTATTGATAAAGTAACGGCTGCTGATGTTTCAAATGCTGTAAAAACAAATATTTTACCTAAACAGAGCAGAATCTTTATCGCTGGAAAAGCATCTGATATTTCTGAAGGACTGGAAAAACTGGGTTACCCTGTAAAATATTACGACACAGATGCCAATCCTGTTGCAAAACCGTCAGCCAAAAAAATGGATGCCAATGTAACGGTAGCTTCTATCGCAGACAAATACATTGATGCAATCGGAGGAAAAGCAAATCTTAATAAAATCTCTTCTTACTCAATGACTGCTTCCATGACGATGCAGGGACAGAATATTGACCTGAAAATGGTTAAGGCACAGGGCGGAAAAGAACTGACTACGGTAACCGCAATGGGACAGGTGGTTCAGAAACAGGTATTCGACGGGAAGACAGGATTTTCTGAGCAGATGGGACAGAAAGTGCCTATGAAAGCAGAACAGATTGCTGAGAAACAAAAAAATACGGAGCTTTTCGAGGAGCTGGGTTTTGCAAAATCTGCTGATTATAAAGTGGCAGGCATTGAAAAAGTAGGCGGAGAAGATTCTTATGTGGTAAAAGGAAATGATACGACCTACTATTACAGCGTAAAGACGGGACTGAAAACCGGAGAAACAAAAACCGTGAAGGCACAGGGACAGACCATAACTGTTCCTACCGTATTTTCTGATTATAAGGATGTAGCAGGCGTTAAAATGCCGTACACCATCTCTGTAAACCAAATGGGAATGGACATGACCATGAATGTAAAATCTTATGAAGTGAATCAGGCGAAAGACACTGATTTTAAATAAAAACATCATATTTACGGAAAAAGCAGCAACCTGATTTGCTGCTTTTTCTTTTTAACAACATTTGGTAAGATCTTTTTTTGCTGTTCGGTAAAAAAAGATTAAATTTGCCCATTCTAAAAGATATCAAATTAATGGATTCTATATTTATACTATTGATGGTTCTTGTAATGATCGCGAGTATTTTACTGGTTATCATCGTTATGGCTCAAAACCCTAAAGGCGGAGGTCTTTCCAGTACTTTCGGAGGTGCTTCTTCGGCACAGTTCGGGGTACAGAGAACCAATGACTTCATGGAAAAAGCAACCTGGACTTTAGGAGCAACAATTATTGTTCTTATCCTTTTAAGCGTAGTGATTACAGGTAAGCCATCGGCTGCACCCGTTCCGGTACCGGCAAAGAAAGAAGCTCCGGCAACCCAGTCTGCAGCTCCGGCCTCTACAACTACACCGGCCACCCAGACGCCTGCACCGATTAAATAAGCAAATAATATTTTTACATACCCAAAGCAAAAGCAACTCAAACGAGTTGCTTTTGCTGTTTATTTTAATTTAGATTTCTCAATTTTATATCTGAGATTTAATCCGGCTTTCAGGAGCATGTATTGCAGTGGCTGAGATTTCCTGTAGTATTTATTTATAAAAATATGCATGGCCCCGTAAAATCTCTGCAGATAGATCTCATCTTTTACCGTGCTTTCCCCTTTATGATGAAGAATGGAAGCTTTGCCATAATAAAAATTAGTATAGCCATTTTTTAATAAGGTATAACACAGATCCACATCTTCACCGTACATAAAATATGCTTCGTCCAGTCCGCCAACTTTATCATAAACCGTTTTTTTAATCAGTAAAAAAGCCCCTGTAACAATCTCTACTTTATCTACAGCCGTTTCATCAATATCATCTCTGTAGTATGATTTTGAATTATTCTTTTTGAAATTAACAAACAGTTTTTCGAAGGAATTAAACATATCCGGTACAGAACGCTTGCTTTCCGGATGAAAGTTCCCCTCTGCATCGTGCATTCTCACTCCGAGACATCCGAAAGCAGGTTGGGAATCTGCAAAATGTAAAATATCCATCATATAAAAACCCTCAAATTCAGTATCCGGATTTAAAATCAAAAGATAATCTCCTTTTGCGGTTTTTACCGCTTTATTATTTGCTTTTGCAAAGCCATCATTCGTTTCAGATGCGATAAAATGAACATCAGGAAACTCCGGAATCAAATCTTCCCATGAGGAATCGGTAGAAGCATTATCAATTACAATTACTTCATATTCAATATCTGCTGCATATTTCTGTACTGACAAAAGACAGCATTTAAGCAGCTGAGTGACATTATAATTAACAATAATGATAGACAACCTCATTTCCGGTTTTTATAATAAATGTTTTTTAAACTAAAGTACCACGTTCTTGCCAGCAAAAGTAAGTATTTTGCTTTATAAAAAAATTTGAGGAGAAAATATTGTCCCCAACTGATATGCTTCAATGCATGCATTTCCTTAAGATTTCTCTGGAACCCCTCTTCCATCAGATGAAGATCTGCGGACAGCCCGGACACTCCGAAGGTTCTTTTTCCTCCATCTGCTATCAACAGGTTTTCATCCAGTATATACATTTTATTGTTTCTTGAGATTCTCATCCAGTAATTAAGATCTTCTGCATACCGCTGATCATCATTAAAATAACCGGTATTGTCAAGAATTTTTCTCTTGAACAGCACGGTTGAGGGCTGGGCTTCATTTCTCAACAATAATTTTCCAAATGTGATTTCAGCAAGATGATTTTTAACAAAGTAAGGCAAAAGGATCCTGTTGTGATTTCTCCGTGTAGCCAGAAAGTCTACTGCAAAATGTTTGTTTTCAAGATATGCCAGCTGTCTTTCAGTCTTTAAAGGCAGCCATTCATCATCCGCATCCAGAAAAGCAATATAATCACCTTTCGCAATTTTCATCCCTGCATTCCGGGCACGCGACACGCCGCCATTTGCCTGTTCAAGAAACCGGATCTCCATTCCCGGATTTTCTCTGATAAAATTTCCGACAGCTTCTTTACTTAAATCCGTTGACCCGTCGTTGATTATAATCACCTCAAATATCTGCAGCCCGACCATCTGCGCTTTAATTGAATTCAAAGCATTGATTATCGTACTTTCTGCATTATATACCGGAATAATTATAGAAATCATCACAACTTAATAATAACGTATCAGGAACCTCCCTCACTGTAAGGCAGCCTGTTCATAATAGATCTTCCCAGTGAAATTTCATCTGCATATTCCAGTTCGTCTCCTACGGAAATCCCTCTTGCTATGCTGGAAAAATTCACCTTAAAATTTTTAAACCTCTTGTATATGTAATAAGCGGTTGTATCCCCTTCCATCGTGGCGCTTAAAGCAAAAATAAGTTCTTTTACTTTTCCTGCGTTCAGTTTCTTTTCGATGCTCGGAATATTCAGCTGATTGGGTCCAACCCCTTCCATCGGAGAAATCTTCCCGCCCAAAATAAGGTATTTCCCATTGTATTTCCCGGTATTCTCTATGGCGATTACGTCGCGGACATCTTCTACAATACAGATGACTTCATCACTCCTTTTTTCATTGCTGCAGATCTCACAGACCTCAAAATCAGAAAAATTATGGCATTCTTTACAGTATTTGATGTCATTCACCAGACTGATCAGGGAATTCCCTAAGCTCATTGCTCTGGAATTGGGCTGCTTTAATAAATGTAATGCTAAACGAAGGGCCGTTTTCCTGCCGATTCCGGGAAGCCCCGAAATTTCATCCACCGCTTTTGCCAACACTTTACTTGGGTAATCCATTACGCAAAAATAATAATTAAAGTTGTAAATAATGAATACTCAACAGGCAATTTTAAGCGGATCCGTAATTGAATATCCATGCAGATTTACATTCCCGGATTTTCAGTAATCATTATCGGATACCATACCTCATAATTCATCATCCATCATGGATAACTGTTAAAAAACCGTTATCTTTGAATACTAAATATTAACTTGAAAATAAACTTAATGGTACTTAACAATTTAAATTATCCGCTGGATTTTAAATTTAAAATCACAACATTAGCCAGTGATTTCAACATTACGGATAAAAACGGCAATTATGTAGCGTATGTCCGTCAGAAAATGTTCAAATTGAAAGAAGATGTTGTTGTTTTCAATGATGAAAGCAAAACAAAAGAACTTTTCAGGATCCAGGCCAACCAATGGATTGATTTTAATGCGTCCTATTCTATTAAAGATGCCATCAACACAAAAAATTTCGGAAGGCTGGCGAGAAAAGGAATGCGTTCTTTCTGGAAATCCACCTATAACGTTCTTGATGCTGCCGACGAGCCGAGATTTACCATCACAGAAGATAATGCATGGACCAAATTCCTGGATGGAATGGTGAGCGAAATCCCTGTTATAGGTATGTTTACCGGCTATTTTCTTAATCCTGCATACACCGTGAGGGGAATGGACGGGAAGGAATATTTTAAATTAAAAAAGATGCCTTCATTTTTCGGGAGGAGATTCCAGCTGGACAGGCTCATTGATATTGATGATGAGCAGGAAAGCCTGGTTATTCTTTCTTTACTGATGATGACGCTTCTTGAAAGATCAAGAGGATAGATAATACAATACGCCAAAACAATGAAATATATAATCGTTTTTGCTTCAGCCATGATGCTGGTTTCGTGTAAAAAAGAACAGAAAACCACTCAGAATACAAATCCTGCAGATTCTGTACAGACTGTTCAGGATAGCGTGAAAACCGAACATTCTTCCGGGAAAATCCTGGTGGAAAGTTTCCCTTTTCCTCAGGAAATTAAAGAATGTTCCTGTTATTTTGCGAAAAACAGGGCCGATTTTGAAGCTGAAAAGTACATTTATGCCGATGATGCAGGAAAAACTGCCTATATGAAACTGGACGGGAAAAGGATAGCCATGAACCTGATTTCTTCCAGCGATATGGAATCCGGTGAAGAACTGAATAAAGAAATAGAAAACGGCGATTACAAGATCTCCGTAAAAGGAAAGAAGGTAAAAGGCGAAGAAGCATTGATATTTGAAGGTTCAATGACCATTGAAAAACCGGACGGCACCAAAGAAACCGTGCCTGTCTACGGTGAATGCGGATGTTAACAGCCGTTTTACTGCCTGATTGCAGAACCATTGGCCTGCACTGAACAATAAAAAGAATGCTTCCGTTTGACGGGAGCATTTTTAATTTCGTAATTTTGATAAAAATAAAATTTCATGGAACTATCCACTATTGAACCGCAGATCATCTGGAAAAATTTCTCCAGGCTGAACGCGGTTCCGAGACCCTCAAAAAAAGAAGAAAGGGTAATTGCCTTCATCAAAGAATTCGGTGAAAATTTAGGACTGGAAACCACTGTTGATCAGGTGGGGAACGTCATTATTAAAAAACCGGCCACTGCAGGCATGGAAAACCGAAAATCGGTTGTACTGCAATCTCATCTGGACATGGTCTGTCAGAAAAACAACGATGTGAATTTTGATTTTGAAACAGAAGGGATCAAAATGGAAATTGACGGAGACTGGGTAAAGGCAAAAGGAACGACTCTGGGAGCGGATAACGGCTTGGGAGTGGCTACAATTATGTCGATTCTGGAAAGCAAGGATATTGCCCATCCTGATCTGGAAGCTCTTTTCACGATTGATGAAGAGACCGGAATGACGGGAGCTTTAGGCTTAAAACCCGGACAATTAAGCGGACAGATTTTGTTAAATCTTGATACGGAAGAAGACGATGAAATCGATATCGGCTGTGCAGGAGGAGTGGATGTTACGATTACCCAAACCTATGAAAAAGAAGACGTTAAAGGTCAGATTGTAAGGTTTGAAGTGAAAGGTCTTCAGGGAGGCCATTCAGGAATGGATATCCACAAAGGTTTCGGAAATGCGAATGTAATTCTGGGAAGACTGCTTTACAAGGCTTTGGAAAAAGAAAATGTCCAGCTGGTTTCTATTGACGGTGGCGGATTGAGAAATGCGATCCCGCGAGAAGGGGTTGCGGTTGCTTCCGTAAGAAATGCCCAGGAATTTATTGAAGAAATAACAGAGGGCCTGAAAAAAGAAATTTTAGAAGAATTTGCCACGGTAGAGCCTAATCTCCAGATTAATATTGAAAATTCAACATCTTCTGAGCAGGCAATTTCTGAAGCAGATTCAAAGAAAATCATTTTAACATTGAAATCTCTTCACAATGGGGTGTACAGAATGAGTCCGGATGTAAAAGACCTGGTGGAATCATCAAACAACGTGGCAAGAGTTGAATTGAAAGAAGGCAGCCTGAAAATTCTGAATCTTTCAAGGTCTTCCGTAGATTCCTCAAAAGATTCGGTGGCGGAACAAATGAAATCGGTAGCCGAACTGGCAGGAATGAACACGGAATTCAGCGGTTCTTATCCGGGATGGAAGCCAAAGCCGGGTTCTGAGATCGTCCAGCTGATGGAGAAAATATATACGGAAAAGTTCACAGAAAAACCTCATGTTGTCGCATGCCACGCCGGCCTGGAATGCGGAATCATCGGAGCCAACTATCCTGAAATGGAAATGGTAAGCTTCGGGCCGACCATCCGCGGAGCCCACTCTCCTGATGAAAAGGCCAACATTTCTTCTACACAGAAGTTCTGGAGTTTTACGAAAGAAATTTTAGCGAATATTCCTTTAAAATAAAAATATAAAGTTATTATATTGAATATCCAAGGTCGTTTTGATTTTGGATATTTTTTTAATAAATTTTTAAAACTATGAACAGCATTACCGTATTCTGCGGATCGAGTTTCGGTTCGGATGATGTCTACAAAGAACAGGCAGCCTTGCTCGGCCGGACCCTGGCAAAACAAAATATCCAATTGGTTTATGGCGGTGCCAACGTCGGCTTAATGGGCGCTGTTGCCAACGGAGCCTTAAACGAAGGCGGAAAGGTTGTCGGTGTTATTCCCCACTTTTTACAATCCAAGGAAATTGCCCACAACCAACTTACAGAATTGATCCTGGTAGAAACCATGCATGAAAGAAAAACCAGAATGAATGATTTGTGCGATGGCGTGATCGTTCTTCCCGGCGGTTACGGAACGCTGGAAGAGTTTTTTGAAATGATTACCTGGGCACAGCTCGGACTTCATCAAAAGCCAATCGGGATTTTAAATATTGACGGATTTTATGACGACCTGATTAAACTGGTACAGACCATGGTGGATAAAGGATTTTTGAAACAGATCAACTGGGAGATGCTGTTGATCAGCAATACAATGGATGAGTTATTGGAAATGATGAGAAATTATCAGGCTCCGACAGTTGGAAAGTGGATTTCTAAAGAGGAGGTTTAAATAAAAACATTAGATTTGTAAAAACTAAAAACTATGCGGATACTTTTATTATTACTTACCTTTTACGGACAGCTCTTCTTATCACAAAAATCAAATGATGTAATTATTAATCATTCCGGCGACAGCCTAAAAGTCTACATTTCTTCCGTTGATGATATAATTATTTACAATTTTCCTAATGAATCAATTAATAATTCCCTAAGTAAAAACTGTATTAATAAAATTATATTTGGTTCAGGCCGAGTTCAGCAATTTGATGAAAAGATATTAATTAACGGCATAAAAGATTGGGAAAAAGTAATTATTACAACCAATCCTGATGATGTAAAGTGCCTGACAAGAAAAGGTGAAGTAAGAGCTACATCAAGCAATGACTGGAATTTTAATGGTAAAGTTGCAATTGATAAAAAGGCTACAATGAAAATAAAAAAAGAGGCTGCAAAATTAAATGCCCATATAATTTTTCTTGAAGATCAATATAAAACAAATATGACATTTTGGAGCGGTGCTACAAGTGCTAAATACGGAGTGGCATACAGCTATTAATTTTCAATAATTTAATTATGCTGAAAAATCTTTTTCATAAAAAGAAGCCTGAAAAATTTTGCTCAAAATATAAAATCAAAGTTTATAAATCAATTAAACAGCGAAATAAATCAAGCTATTGATGACGAAAATAACGGCCGATTGGTTAGCGCAAAAGATTTAAAAAAGAAAGTACAAACATGGAAATAGAAACTCCCGAAGAAATCTTCAGGAGTTTTTACATTATATCGTTTAAATAAGAATTTCTAAGGATAAGGAGCAATTTCCACTTCAAGGCCTTCCATTTCTGCAGCGATATGCAGCTGGCATCCCAGCCTGCTGTTTGCTTCTACATGGAAAGCTTCTCCCAGCATGGCATCTTCTTCATCACCCATCGGTTCAAGTCCGGGATCATTGATTACATAGACCTGGCATGAAGCGCACATCGCCATTCCTCCGCATACCCCGATGGTACCTTCTTCCACCAATTCATAAGAACGGATGATTTCCATTAAATTCATGGACATATCCGTTGGCGCAACAACATCGTGAGTAACCCCTTCCCTATCAGTGATTTTTATATTTATATCGTTCATTCCTGCTGATTGTTTATCGTTGATGGCAGAGCCTGTTAACTGACGGCTCATAACCGGCAACAAATTTAATCAATTTTTTTCACAACGGCTTTCTCCGCTTCTTTTCTGCTTCCGTCGAAACCGTCTACCCCGCTCACCGTTGTATATTTCAACACGAATTTTTTACCCGGGTTCAAGCGGTTATAGACACTCTGGCACATTAAAGTCGCTTCATGGAATCCGCAAAGAATCAGTTTCAGCTTTCCGGGATAGGTATTGATATCCCCGATGGCATAAATTCCATCAATATTAGTCTGGTAATCCAAAGCGTTATTAACAACGATTGCATTTTTCTCGATATTCAGTCCCCATTGAGAAATTTCGCCCAATTTTGGAGTCAGACCAAATAATGGGATGAAATAATCCGTTTCAATATCAAAAGCTTCCTGCCCGTCTATTTCTACGGTAATGGCTTCTACTTTTCCGTCACCTTTGATGGCTGTAACTTCAGCCGGTGTAATCAGTTTTATTTTCCCCTGGTCTTTAAGGGCCTGTACTTTTTCTACGGAATCCAGAGCACCACGGAATTCATTTCTTCTGTGGATCAGCGTTACCTCACTGGCTACATTGGAAAGGAAAACACTCCAGTCCAGGGCAGAATCTCCGCCTCCTGCAATGACTACTTTTTTATTCCTGAAATGTTCAGGTTCTTTTACAAAATATTCAAGGCCTTTTTCTTCATAATCTGCAACATTTGCCATGGTTGGTTTTCTGGGCTCAAAAGTTCCCAGTCCACCCGCAATGGCGATGGCTTTACATCTGTGAACCGTTCCTTTGTTGGTTACCACCTCAAACCATTCCTCATCTACTTTGGTATAGGAAACAGCGGTTTCACCAAGGGTAAAGCCCGGCTGAAACTGTTTGATCTGCTCCATCAGATTATCTACCAGCTCTCCTGCATTTACAGAAGGATACCCCGGAATATCGAAAATAGGTTTCTTAGGATAAAGCTCCGCCAGCTGACCTCCCGGCTGCGGAAGTGCATCGATGATATGGCACTTCATTTTCAGTAAACCTGCTTCAAATACAGCAAAAAGCCCGGTAGGACCGGCTCCTATGATCAATATATCGGTAGTTATCATAATTATAAGATAATTTAATTATACTTGTGGCTGCAAATTTACTAATTTTAATGCGAAGCCTTTTAATTCAGTCTAAATAAAAAACTGAGATTTATCAAACCTTTCTCATTTTTTTTAATCTAACAACAGGCAACCTTATTATAAAAAATATAGTTATGAAGAAATTATTCAATGTATTAACCCTCCTGATGTTCTTTCTCGGCTCCGGGCAGATCAACAATATTGCAGATGGCGAATCAATCACCCTGCGGATCCACTACGGGTTCCTGAATGCCGGAACCGCAAACCTGAAAGCACAGAAAACGACCTACAGAGGGGCTCCGCACCTGCATGTAAGGGGAACGGGGCAGACTACCGGAGCGGTAAAGGCATTTTTTAAGGTTGAAGATGTTTATGAGAGCTATATCAACATCAATACGCAGCTTCCCAGCTATTATATCAGGAATGTAAAGGAAGGAAACTACCGCCAGCATCTGGAAACGGCATTTAACCATGACAACAATACATTGGTATTAACCGATAAGAAAACACCGGCCAACGGATCAAAAGTAATTAAGTCTGTGAGAGGCGTCCAAGATATGCTGTCGTGTTTCTATTATTTAAGAAGTAAAAGCCCTGCTGAGCTCAAAGTGGGAAATGTAATCAATATGAATGTCTGGATTGATGATGAAATGTTTGCTTTCCAGCTTAAGGTGGCAGGAACTGAAAACCTGAGCACTAAATTCGGTACCATCAACTGTTTGAAAATTATTCCGTCCGTAAAAAGCGGAAGAGTCTTTAAAGCGAAAGAAGGCGTGGTGATGTGGGTTTCCAATGACCTCAACCATATTCCTATGCTTCTGAAAGCAGAACTGGCAGTAGGATCTTTAAAAGCCAGTATTGATGATTTTAAAAACGTAAAATATCCTCTGAGATTCACCAAATAACAGAACCGTATTTATTGTTAAAGAAAAATGCCTCCAGAAAACCTGCAGGCATTTTTTTTAAGGCTGTCAACGACTCAAAGCATTTTTTAATTCAGTATCTATCACAGAGCCGTTAAGCCCTGTAATAAGATCCTGTTTTTATCACTTGTGTTTTTATATTTTTAATTCTGATTATTTTTTTCATCATTTGTGTTTCAGAATTAAAGGCTTTGGATACCGTTGATTAACAGTTGTTATAGTGATACAAAGATATCAATAAGCATACAACGTTCACACAATAAGGCTTAGATATATATCGGCGGGGCTGTAGATGTTTTTCTACAGACTATAAATTTGATAAAGCATAACTGACCGTTAAAGGCTCTTCTGATGGAAGTTATGGAACATAACTGAAAATTACTGCTACTGATGGTTTTTAACGAGTACGATCAGCTCTACCATATTTTCAATACCAAGTTTTTCAAATATTCTTTTTTTAAGTGTACTTACAGTATTCTGTTTTATATTCAGCTGATTGGAGATTTCCAGGTTCCCGTAGCCTTCAGCATACAGTTCTGCGATCTGCCGTTCCCTTGCAGAAAGAGATAGAAGGGGATTGATGAGGCTCCGGTTATGCAGTGAACCCATCAGCAATACCTGTGTTGCCTGGGAGACATATTCACCATGCTCTTTTATTCTCAGGATGGCATTCCGGATTTCGTCTTCTTCATTCAGCTTGCTTAAAAAGCCGTGGGCACCGGCATCAAGAAACTTGAGCGCATGTATGTTTTCATCAATGCCGGTAAAGATCAGAATTTTGGTCTTCGGGCTCAGTTTTATAATCTCA
This sequence comes from Chryseobacterium sp. Leaf201, assembly GCF_001421435.1. Lineage (GTDB taxonomy): Bacteria > Bacteroidota > Bacteroidia > Flavobacteriales > Weeksellaceae > Chryseobacterium. The sequence goes on along the minus strand of NZ_LMKA01000091.1, from coordinate 13,817 downwards.
GGCAAAACAGTAAGGCTGTTTCCATCCGGAAAATGGGCATCTATAATGGCAACCGTTACAGGATTCACTTTTATGCATTCTTTTAACTGATGAAGGTTGGAGGCATGAAAAACTTCATAATCAAAACCAAGATCCTCCAGCAGGAATACAATACCCTGCCTGATAAGACTGTGATCATCTGCCAGTAAAAAACTGACCGGCTTGTTATCTGACTGATTCATATACATTTAAATTAAGAGAAAAAATAACGGTTGTCCCCTGATTCACTTCACTTGTCACCGATATCGTACCGGAATACAGCTCAGCCAGTTCTTTGCATAAGCTGAGCCCGAGGCCTGCACCCAGGTTTTCCACATCTTCCGAAAGGATGCCCTGATAATAAGGCTCAAATATATTCCTGAGGTCAGACGGTGAAATCCCGGCACCGGTATCAATTACTTCCGTGTGTAAAGAAACAATATTTTCATTGACGGATGCTGTTTTTATGGTAACGCTGATGCGCCCGTTTTCGGTAAATTTATTGGCATTGCCCAAGATATTCATGAAAATCTGGTTGATCTTCGTGGGATCTGACCAGACCACAAGTTCAGGGTTTATGTCTTCTTGGATGACCAATTCATTGTTCCTGGTTTCGATATAAGGTTCAATCGAATTTAATATCGACTGTATTTCGTTTTTGAGATTAAAAACCGACAGGACAAGTTTATTTTCAACATGCTGGTTTTTGGTATATTCTAAAATCTGGTTGGCCTGCATCAGCAGCGTATTGTTGGTAAAGCTTATGGATTTCAAATATTCTTTAATGCTTTCGTCCTGCGTTTTTTTATTGATCCGGCTGATAAAAATACCGATGATCTTCAGCGGAGACCTCAGCTCATGGCTCAGCATCCCCAGGATCCTGTTTTTAAAATTCAGGTTTTCGCTGATCTGATTATTGGCCACTTTCAGCTTTCTTTCATATACAAATGCGATCCTGGTCAGAAGCATGATTAATATGGAAACGATGAACATGAGGATCATTGCCCCGAATACCAGATACATCCTGATCCTGCTGTATTTTGAATTCTGCTTGTTATATTCTTTCTCCAGATCCGTTTTGGAATCTTTGATGGCCACTTCGTAAATGTTCATCAGGCCATTGCCATATACGAGCAGATTACTGAATATCTTATAAAACCTTCCGTCATCATTCTGCCTTTCTTTCATCGTAACCTGGATTTTCCTTACTTCACCGGTATAATGATGATTAACCAGATTAATAATACTGTCGAATTCCGCTTTTATATTCGCTGAACTGGGGATCTGGCCTTGCTTTACGGTGATTACCGTGCTTTCCTTACGGACATTTTCCTTTCCGGATATCGCGTCTCCCAGGCGTCCGAAAAAGCCTTTTTTCTTGAGGGTATCAGAATAGGTTTTGGTCTCAACATTAAATTTATCAAAATTATAGTCCAGGTCGTATTTTTTAAGCTCAGGCATATTATTTCCTACCTTAAAATCTGATTTCACAGAGTATTCGTAAGTAGAATCAATAAGGGACTGCAGCTTTTTAATCTGCAAAGAATCTTTTTTCTGTGAGGCTGCCCTGTGCTGAAGCCTCGGATATTTGTTTTTATAGTGGCTGATGCTGTCCAGGTTTTTGCCGAGCTTCCGTAAAGAGGTAAAATAAGACTCCAGAAAAGCATGGTCTTCAGTAATAACGTACTGCTGAAAATACTCCTGGGCCTCCAGCAGGTCCTTCCTTGAATTATCCGTTAAATTTTCAAGTGAATGGATTTCTTTCAGCTGCTTTTCAATAAAGCTTATGTTTTTCCCGGTGATGAATTCATTATAAAAAAAAGCGGCAATCAGGAGCTGTATTAAGAGAATACAGACAATCAATGAATAATGAACAATTCTCCTGAATCTGAATTTCAATATTTTCTTAATCATTGTGTACTGTTTCAGCTGTTAAAAGTAATAAAAAAATCCTGTAAATTATATTTTACAGGATCTGGAATTTATTTGATACAATCAGTTATAAAGTTTTAAACTGCTCCAATGTTCTGATGTCATTTTCAAAGAACATCCTGATATCGCTCATCTGGTAAAGCAGCATCACAATTCTTTCAATCCCCATCCCGAAAGCATATCCGGAATATTTCTCAGAATCGATATTTACATTTTTAAGAACGGCAGGGTCTACCATTCCGCAGCCCATGATCTCTAACCAACCGGTTCCTTTTGTAATCCTGTAATCCGTTTCGGAGTTCAGGCCCCAGTATACGTCAATTTCAGCACTGGGTTCCGTAAAAGGGAAATAAGAAGGTCTCAACCTGATTTTAGATTTACCGAAAAGTTCCGTGGTAAAAAACTGAATGGTTTGCTTAAGGTCTGCAAAGCTTACATTTTCATCAATATACAATCCCTCAATCTGGTGGAAGATACAGTGTGAACGTGAAGAAACCGCTTCATTCCTGAACACCCTTCCCGGAGATAAAATCCTGATCGGCGGCTGGTTTTCTTCCATATAACGGATCTGCACCGAAGATGTATGCGTTCTCAGCAGGATATCCGGATTCTGCTCGATGAAGAACGTATCCTGCATATCCCTTGCCGGATGGTATTCCGGAAGGTTAAGAGCGGTGAAGTTATGCCAGTCATCCTCAATTTCAGGGCCGTCTGCCACCGCAAAACCGATAGACTTGAAAATCTCGATAATCCTGTTTTTCACTAAATTAATCGGATGCCTGGAACCTAATTCCAATGGAAAGGCAGGTCTTGTAAGGTCTTCTTTCTCAATGACAACGGAAGAGGCAGAAGCATTTTTTAAATCCTCCAGCTTTGTATTAACAGCCTGCTTCAGCATATTGATTTTCTGACCGAAATCTTTCTTCTGGTCATTCGGAACTTCTTTAAATTTTTCAAAAAAATCATTCAGAATCCCCTTTTTACCATTATACCTGATCCGGAAGTTTTCAATGTCTTCTTTAGATGTTGCCTGAAAGCCATTTACCTCAACGAGTAATTCTTCTATCTTTTCTATCATTGTTTTACCCTTTCAAAATGTTTTGCAAAAATACAGTTTTCCGGCGGAATAACTTTCCTTAAAATGTTAAAAATCTGCCCCACTTACCGGGGCAGACTTCAATGACTTATTTTCTTTAAATAAATTTATTTTTTTTCTAAAGCTTTTATGTTAATCTGGAGGGTCATCTCATCTTTAATCACCCCATTTTCAGCCGGAGCTTTGAATTTCACATCAAATTCTCCCCGGTGGATGTCTTTCGGCTCGGTAGCAATACTTACCTCACCTTCTTTTACCGATACATTGGCTTTAAACTGAACCGGTTTGGTAATCCCTTTGATGGTTAAATTACCGTCCAGCAAAGTATTGTAGTCGCCTTCCGCAGACGGGGTTACCTTCGTAATTTCATAAGAAGCGGTAGGAAATTTCTCTACTCCGAAGAAATCGCCGCTTTTCAGGTGCCCGTTCAGTTTTTCTGACTGCTCAGCATCATTCTTCAAATCTTCAGAGGTCAGGGAGTTCATATCTGCAACAAATTTCCCGCTTTCCAGCTTTCCGTCTTTTACCGTGACGTCACCGCTCTCAAATTTGATGGTTCCGAAATGGCTTGTGCTTTCAGACTTAAAAATTTTATATCCCTTCCACTCTACCCTGCTGTTCAGCGTATCCACAATAAACGGGTTTCCCTCTTTGGTGGTGGTCACTTCACTGCTTTCGCCGGTTACAGGTTTTTCCTTTTTACAGGACATCACCAAGGCCGAAGCGAAAAGCACCGGAACGAAAAGTGAAAACAGCTTTTTTTTCATAATTTATAAAATTTCAATAGTCCCGCTAAGGTAATAAAAAAATTGATCGTTTCCTAAAAACAGTACATTTCACTACATTTGTATGATGCTATTAGAAATAAACAATTTATACTTTTCATATTCCCCGAAAAAGCCTCTGTTTCAGAACCTGAATCTGTCATTTGAAGAAGGTAAGATCATTGCGCTTGCGGGGGAAAGCGGCTGCGGAAAATCGACTTTATTAAGTCTGATTTACGGGCTTCTGGACTGGGAACGCGGTGATATTGTTTTTAACGGCCAGAAGCTGTCCGGCCCGAAAGGAAACCTGGTGCCGGGAGAGGCAGAAATGAAGTATGTGGCTCAGAACTTTGACCTGATGCCTTATGCTACGGTAGCAGAAAATGTAGGCAAGTTTATTTCTAATATCAATTTAAAAAAGAAAAAAGAAACGGTTGCCGAACTTCTGGAAGTGGTAGGTCTGGAAGAATTTTCCGGTGTCCTTCCCAAATACCTGAGCGGTGGTCAGCAGCAGCGCGTTGCTATTGCCCGGGCACTTTCCGTGCTTCCTAAGCTCCTGATTTTGGATGAGCCTTTCAGCAACCTGGATTTCCCGAGAAAAATAGAGTTGCGTGAAAAACTGTTCAGATATGTAAAGCAGCATCATATTTCGCTGGTGATCTCCACCCATGAGCTACAGGATATTATTCCGTGGCTGGATCAGATTATCGTCCTGCAGAACGGAAGACTGATCCAAAAGGATAATCCTGAAGAAACATTCAGGAATCCGTACAATCCGTATGTGGCAAAACTTTTCGGGGAAGTGAATATTTTCAGTGAAAACGAAATGAAGGAGTTTCAGCTTCCTAAATTTTCCTATTATCCCAAAGAAATACACATTGCCGAAAATGGTATTGAGGCTGAAGTTTCGGAAAGCAGATTCGCCGGAGACCATTACTGGAATAAAGTGAACATGAAAAACAAGGAACTCATTATGTATACGGATGAAAAACTGTCCGGAACAATCAGGGCTTCATTTAAACCGGTATAAATTCAATAATAGCAATGATGTATTTGTTTTCAGATGATAGAAGCTAACTATAAGATATCCTTATATTTATAGATAATTTTTAATAAAAAAAGTATACATATAAGAATCAGTCTAAAAAACTTTTTCTTACATTTGTACTTCCACAGCATAAGGAAACTTTTGGTTAATTCTCTTTCTGCCCCCTGAGACAAAAATTAGCAGTTCTGCAATCTAGTTTCTTGAAAGATTACCCTGTCCAATCTTTTCCTTTTTTTTATGCACATATACCGCCTTCAGAGACAAAAAAATACCCCGAATGAATTCAGAGTATTTTTATTTTTCCTAACCTGTATTTCTTACAGATCTTCATTAAGTTTTGAATTGGCTTTGGTATCTTTCATCCTGAAGTACACCAGCAGTGAGAAGAAAATACATAGAGTAATGTACCAGTAAAAATAATGTTCCACGCCAAGCTGTTTAAACCAGAGTGCAATATATTCTGCCGTTCCTCCGAAGATGGCCACGGTAAACGCATACGGTAATCCTACGCCCAGCGCCCTTACTTCCGAAGGAAAAAGCTCAGCCTTCACCACTGCATTAATGGAAGTATACCCGCTTACAATAATCAGGGCAATCATAATCAACAGAAAAGACATCCACATAGAGGTAGTATGACTCAGCGCCGTAAGCAGCGGGACGGTACAGACGGTTCCCAGAATCCCGAAGCCCAGCAGGAGCGGCCTTCTTCCGATCCTGTCTGACAGACCTCCGAAAACAGGCTGTAAACAGGCAAAGATAAAAAGAGAGATAAAGGAAATCAGTGTTGACTGTTCTTTGCTGAGATGCACGGTATTGACCAGGAATTTCTGCATATAGGTAGTATAGGTATAGAAAGCCAGCGTTCCTCCCAAGGTAAGGCCTACAACGGTAAGCAGTGCCTGTGGGTGCTTAAACAGTTCTTTCACCGTCCCTTTTTTATCTTTCACCATGTCTTCTTTGTTTTTGAAGGCTTCGGTTTCGTGAAGGCTTGACCGCAGATACAGGGCAATGACCGAAAGTACAGCACCTATGGCAAAAGGGATTCTCCAGCCCCAGTCTTCAAGCTGTGCTTCCGTGAGTAAAAGTTTCTGCAGGACCAGCTGAATTCCCAAAGCGATCAGCTGTCCGCCGATCAGGGTTACATACTGAAAGCTTGAATAAAATCCCCTTCGTTCTTCGGTTGCCATTTCGCTCAGGTAGGTTGCGGAAACCCCATACTCGCCACCCACACTTAATCCCTGCACCAGACGCGCAACCAGCAGAAGAATAGGTGCCAGAACACCGATGGTTTCATAGGTAGGCGTAAGGGCAATAAGCAGTGAACCGAAAGACATAAGCAGAACAGAAAGTGTCATGGCTTTTTTTCGTCCCACTTTATCGGCAATACTTCCAAACAGCCATCCGCCTACGGGGCGCATCAGGAAGCCTACAGCAAATATCCCTGCGGTATTCAGCAGCTGTGCAGTCAGGTCCGAATCCGGAAAAAATGAATTTGAGAAATAAATGGCAAAGGCAGCATACGCATACCAGTCATACCATTCTACCAGATTCCCTACTGACCCGCCTACAATGGCCTTGATCCTCTGTGCGGTGGTAAGGGGCTGTGTGTGTGTTGTATTCATATCTATTTAGTTTAATTAAAGAACAATATTAAATAAAATAATCAGCTCCCCTTTTCTGTCGAAAACTTTTCCGGATGCTGCATTATATAACGGCCTGCTGCTGTACTGGATGGCTATCCTGGTATTCTGCCCGTACAGGTAAAAACTTGTCCCCACATCATAATAGTTGCCTTTTTGCTGTAAGGCATCCATATCTTTAAGCGTGTAGTTAACAAACGGCTGAACTTTCAGTACCGTGCTGAATTTGGGAAGCACAAATCCTGCCTGCAGAAAAAAGATATTCCCTGTTCCCATAAGCACCCTGTTGTTTCCCGGGCCTTCCAGCGCTCTTGCTCCCGTAAAAGAAGCATCAGCGGTTCCGGGGTTCATCAGACCGCTCATCCTGATATAATCGGGGCCGTAGTTGTACCTGTAAAATACGGAGTATAAAGTAAGCCCCATTTCTTTATTTTTATTTCCCACAGGAATTTCGCTGTATACATCAGCCCCGAATACGGAAACATCATGAGGTTCAAAAACATTGGCTTCCGGCTGGCTGAGTGTCCCTTCTTTATTAAGGTAGAAACCAGACCCGATATTCAGAATTTTATTTTTCGCGAGGTTATTGCCTGATAAAAAAGAGGTAACCGTAGCTTCCCTTGCAAAAAACTGGTAGTAAGCATACCCTGCATACGAAAGCTTGCCGCTCCGGTTATTGTCTACGGCTATTCCTCCTACCTGTGGTGCATTGCTGGTAGCAAAAGGCTTATTCACACTGAAACGGTAATTCACCCTTTTAAAATCACCATGAACAAAAACCCCCATCTGCCGGGCAAACTGATCGGCAATTTCTATGGTAGGAAAATTAAAAATGGGCAGGTCGGCCGCTAAAAATTTAGTGGTACTGGCGTTGGTCAGCCTGCTGACTCCATTCCAGGAATGAAGTCCGGCTCCAATATAAAGACTGTTTTCATTGGGTTTTCCGGTATTAAAGTTTACACGCGGAATAACAGCCAGTTCATTATAGGCATCATGAAAAAACAGGGAAGGCTTTTTACCCGCACCGTTAGCACCGGTTCCGTTGCCACCGCCGGAAATAAACGTCTGGTTATTGATCCCCATTTGCAGGAAAACAGAATAAAAAGGTGTTACCTGGCTCTGCAGCACAAGCCTCATTCTTCTTATTCCCACATCGGCAGTCTGTTCCTGCGGGATCCCGTTGACCAGAGTACCGAGATTGTTTTCTATATTCCGCAGCCAGATCTGGCTGTTGATCCCAAACCTGAGCCAACGGTCTCCTTTGGAATTAAGATTGATTTTAAGCTCACCGATATCCAGCGGATTATGCCTTTCCGGAAATGTTTTTTCTTCTTTCCTGTCTATGGCAACACTGTCTTGTGCGTATGATAAGTGGAAAGCGAAAAACAGGAAAATCAATCGTATTTTATCCATATATTTTGTTTCCGACTAATGAAAAAAGAAATTCTGAAGAAATTCTGAAGATGAGTTAAGAAAATAAATAAAACAACCAAGACATTGGTTAACAGTATATTAATTTTAAAATTCAATTGTTAAGATATGCCTGTCCTGATAAAATCTGTAGCTTGTTCCATACCCGAAAATCTCTAAAATCCTTTTCACCAATGCCAATCCTATCCCGATTGAATTCTGATCCGGATTTCCGCGGCTGAATCTCTTAAAAACTTCTTCTCCCGGAATTGACGGCGGATTCCCGGTATTGGAAATCACCAGCCGGTATGAAGTAAGCGTAATATCAATACATCCATATTCATAATTATGCCTTTTGGAATTGCTTAAAAGATTATCCAGGACAATAACAGCCAGGCTTTTATCCATCACCGCCATTACATCAGGCTCAATATAAGTGCGGATCTGTAGATGCTTAAAGGCGAAAACATCTTCGAAATAGGCAATCCGGTCCAATAAAATCTGCGACAGATTAACAGATCCAATATTTTCCTTTTCAAAATGCTCCAGCCTGGCCAGAAGGATCAGCGATTTGTTGATGGAAGAAAGTCGGTCCAGCTCATCATTCATGGCAGAGAGCGTCGCAAACTGATGTTCATTGAGCCCGGTTTCCATCAGCAGCTCAATCTTTCCTTTTACAGAAGCAAGCGGTGTCTGCAGCTCGTGGGAAGTATTTTCCGTAAGCTCTTCCAGCAGGTAATAGTCTTTTTTTGAACTCTCGGACATTCTGCCCAAAAAACCATTCAACAGACGGAATTCATAAGTATGGGTATCCATCAGCTGCATCGGCTGCTTGTCTTTAATACTGAATTTTTTGATTTCCTCAAGGGCATGATAAAAAGGATCCAGAATTTTCCTGGATACCAGGACACTGATGATGATGGTAAGGATAACGAGAAATACCATAATCCAGGCCACGACCATAAGAAGACTCAGGAGAAACCGCTTCTCAATTACGGTGATGTACCGCACGCTTGTAATCATATAAGGCTTCCCACGGATCACGAAAAAAGAAGTTACCGAAATCCTGTTGATATAAGACTGTAGGCTTCTGTTCCAGATGTATTTTTCCTCAGTAACCTGTTCTTTTTTACCGGAACTGTTGTCCGGCTGCAGGAATACCCGCGTCTGTTTGCGGTGAAAGGTAAGGTAGTCATATTGCGGTTCTTTGGTAAGCCTGCCTGCCACGTAAGCATTCAGCTCTTCCATTTTTACAATGGCAGAGCGCATTGTGGTCCGCTCAAAAGCGTAATACAGAATAGCAAAACCCAGGAGAAGCACGGCAAAGACAAGAATGGTAAAGGCTTTGGCAAAACGGTAGCTCAGGTTCATAGGTCCTGCCATTTATAGCCCAGCCCGTAGACTGTATGGAGATAATCTTTCCCGCCGGCATCGGTTATTTTCTTCCTCAGATTTTTCAGATGCTGGTACACAAAATCAATATTGTCTATGCTGTAGGTATAATCTCCCCAAAGATGGCCTGCTATGGCCTGCTTGGAGAGCATTCTGTTTTCATTGCTGATGAAAAAGATGAGAAGGTTAAGTTCTTTTCTGGTAAGATTAACCGGCCGGCTGTCTATCCTGCATTCCTTGGATTCCAGATCAATTTTTATTTCGTTGAAAACCAGGGCATGGTCTACTTCCGGTGTCTTTCTCCGGAATACTGCTTTGATGCGGGCATGAAGTTCAGGCAGGGCAAAAGGTTTTGTAATGTAGTCATCAGCCCCTTCATCCAGGCCTTCCAGCTTATGATCCAGGGAATCCTTTGCTGAAATGATAATGATGCCTGAGGCCAGTTTTTTATGTTTTATTTCCTTGAGGATCTCCAGTCCGTTACCGTCAGGAAGCATCAGGTCCAGGAGGATACAGTCATATTCAAAAAAATCTATCTTCTCATCGGCTTCTTCTTTTGTGGAAGCAACCTCACAGATATAATCCTCTTTTCTGAGGTAGTCTGTAATATTGGAAGCCAGTTCTTTATGGTCTTCAACAATCAGTATTTTCATCCCTGCGGTAATTCATGTTTACAGGGCCAAATTACTAATAATATGTGAGGTGCTGATGTTCAGACAGATTTTTTTAGATATGTAAATCTGGTTATGCTTTTTTTACAAATTCAGATTTCAGTGCCATAGATCCGAAACCGTCAATTTTACAGTCGATATTATGGTCGCTGTCCGGTCTCAGCCTGATGTTCTTTACTTTTGTTCCAGCTTTTACAGGCTTCGGAGCTCCTTTCACAGGAAGGTCTTTAACCACTACTACAGAATCCCCGTCCTGCAGTTCATTGCCGTTGGCGTCTAAAATTTTTCCTGAAGCTGATGATTCAGCGGCTGCCTCTTCTGGGTTCCACTCATAAAAGCACTGGGAACACACCATCATATTGTCGCTTGGATAGGTAAATTCGGAACCGCATTTCGGACAAAGTACAGTATCACTCATATTTTTAATTTTTTGCAAAGGTAATATTTTAAAGTGGGTAAGAAAACACGAAGATGGAGGTATTGAAGCCCGGATGAACACACAGGGGAATACCATTCAGCATGAAACTCAAAAATGCACAACTTAAAATTATCAACTTAAATTCGTACTTTTGCAGATTCAAAACAGCAGAACCCAATTTTATGGAACTTATTCACAGAAACTTAGCCATCGGAATCCACGATGCTTTGCAGGAAACCTTCTTCGAAAAAAATAAATATGCCGATAAAGTAATTGAACGACTTTTAAAAGCCCACAAAAAATGGGGCAGCCAGGACAGAGCTGTGGTCTCTGAGATCTTCTATAACATCATCCGCTGGAAAAAACGTCTGGAATATTACATGGGAGAAGGTGTGAAGCCGAATAACATTTATAAGCTCATGATGGCCTACCTGCTTTGGAGCAAAACAAATTATAAAAAATTTGAGGAATTCGACGGAATTAAAGTTGCCGATATCCTTACAAAGCTTAAGAAAAATACCGTTCCTACAAAAGCGATTGAACATTCTATCCCGGAATGGCTGGCCGAGACACTTGAGAAAGAACTGGGACCGAAATGGGAAAAAGAAATGCACGCTTTAAATGAGCAGGCACCCACCGTGTTAAGAGCCAACTCACTGAGAACTACCCCGAAAGAACTTGTATCAGACCTTTCTGACGAAAATATCGTATGCTATCCTGTAAAAAATTATCCGGATGCAGTTCAGCTGGAAGAAAAAAAGAATGTATTCCTTACCACCGCTTTTAAAGAAGGACTATTTGAAGTACAGGATGCCTCTTCACAGAAAATAGCGTATTTCCTGGACGTGAAAGAAGGACAGAGGGTAATTGATGCCTGTGCCGGTGCCGGCGGAAAAACCCTTCACTTAGCCGCTTTAATGAAAAACAAAGGGCAGATCATTGCTCTGGATATTTTTGAATGGAAGCTGGCAGAGCTGAAGAGACGCGCGAAAAGAGCCGGTGCCCATAACATTGAAACCCGGATGATTTCTGACAACAAAGTAATCAAAAGGCTTCATGACAAAGCAGACCGGTTACTGATTGATGCACCCTGTTCAGGACTTGGCGTACTGAAAAGAAACCCGGACAGCAAATGGAAAATCGACCAGGATTTTATCGACAGGATTAAAGGAGAGCAGCAGCAGATTATCCAGGATTATTCTAAAATGCTGAAAGTAGGCGGAAAAATGGTGTATGCCACATGTTCCATCCTTCCTTCTGAAAACAATGAGCAGGTAGAAGAATTCATCAGAAACAATCCTAATTTCAAAATGGTTAAAGACGAAAAAGTAATGCCGAGCGAAGGCTATGACGGATTCTACATGGCTTTGATTGAAAGAGTTTCATAACAAAACAAAAAAACTTGCTTATTTAAATATACACAAACTACCCTGTTTTCAGGGTAGTTTTTTATTATGGCTGCAGCTGAAGATCTACATTACCGTACCCACACCGCTGATCATATAAAAGTAAAATCTATCTTTGCAGGAATCATCATTATTCATTATGCATCAAAGAATTATATTCGCTTTATCTGTTTTATTATCATTCCTGGGCTCTGCACAGACATATGAAGTTCAGTACATCAGTTCATACAACGGAAAAATTCTGAATGACCAGTCTCCCACGCTGGTCTGGGCCAGTGAAAAAGAAAATTTCATTTTAAATAACAGCATCAGGGAACAGAAGGCGAACTTTCCGTTTGAAATAACAAAAATTGAAAAGCCGTCCAATACCATAATTTCCTACGCATTTTTAAAAAACAATGAAATCATTTCAACTTCCGATGCAGAATCTGTCGGGAAACAAACTTTTGAGCTCACCGCCGAAACCAAAAAGATCTTAGGGTACAACTGCAAAAAAGCCGTTACCAAAATCAATTCAAATACCATTGAAGTCTGGTATACCAATGATCTGAAAATCCAGGGCGGACCTTCAGGCATCGGGCAGAATTTAGGATTTGTCTTAGAAATTGAAAGGAATAAAAATTCACTTATAACCGCAACGTCAATTAAAAAAGTGAAGAAAACAGGAATTGATGCCATCCTTAAAAGCACGGTTACTGTTACCGATCCGCTGGGATACAGGGATCTTCTGTGGAAAACCAGGTTCACCACCCTGAAAGTTTTTGAAAATGAAACCATCAACTTCTCGGAAGGTTCTAAATCTGATGCAGTTATAAAAAGATTTGCCAACGGAACCATTATCCTGAAGAAGATCAGGTTTCCTAAAATTTCGGAAGGCGAAAATATTTTTGCTGAATTGAAACAGCAGTCCAACGGTGATGCCTATGACAGGACCGGAACCGTTTTCTTTATTCCTCAGGACCGGTCGCAGTCTTTTTTTGACGGGCTGGAAAAAGGGGTAAAGACGCTTCCTGTATATGAAAACGGAAACGGAAAGCCATACTACGGAGTAACCACAACGGAGAATTATAATCCTCCCGTTGAAATGATGCGGTTTTTCACAGCGTTCGGGATTAATAAATTCAATCACATCCAGCTGAAAGACAAAAGCTGGCAGACGATAAGCCCATACCGTCAGGATATCACCGATCTGAAACCCGCCCTGAGCGAAAAAGAACTGTGGATCGGTACATTTATCGGCAATTACGACAAAGGCGGCCATCAGGTAAGCCTGGAAATCACCATCCATAAAAGCGGGCAGACGGTTAACAGAAATAACACGGTCATTCCTCTATTCAACACCCTCAACATCATGGAAATGGCGGGTCAGGATTACTCTACCATGTTTGATAAGGATAAAGGATTATGGGTAGAATTCACGTTAAAAAAAGACCTGAAAAATGCTCAGCTGAAATACATCACCACCGGCCACGGGGGCTGGGAAAACGGCGACGAATTTATTCCCAAGGCCAATTCTATTTTTCTTGACGGGAAAATGGCATTCTCTTTTGTTCCGTGGAGAACAGACTGCGGGTCTTACCGTCTTTACAACCCTGCATCCGGTAATTTCCAGGACGGACTGTCATCTTCAGACCTGAGCCGGTCCAACTGGTGCCCGGGGACAATTACCAATCCAAACTTTATTCCGCTGGGGGATTTAAAAGCAGGCAAGCATACCATTCAGGTAAAGATTCCTCAGGGTGAACGTGAGGAAACCATGTTCAGTTCATGGAACGTTTCAGGCATTCTATTAGGCTCCGAATAAAACAAAACCTTCTCGCAAAATGAATGGCGAGAAGGTAAAAACACAAATGATGAAAAAAAATTATTTCGAGCCACAAAGTAAAGATAAAATTTCCTTAAATTAATTAACATACATTATTAATTATCTCGTTTTTATTCCGTATATATAAAATTACTCTGTTTGGGGTGAAAAAATTTAACTAAAACCTCTCTTATTAATACGAATAATTTAAATTACAA
>NZ_LMKA01000090.1 GCF_001421435.1 Chryseobacterium sp. Leaf201 | reverse complement strand
AATATTCATAATATAATTATTGGCGGCAGAACACAAAATGATTTAGAGGAAAGTTATAAAAGACACAACTTTGAAACAAATTTTAATTTACCAATAAAACTAGAGTCATGGGATACATTTTATAGGAAACTCAGAAGAAAATAATATTAATCTGATAGCGCGACCGTCAAGCTTGTGTCTTAATTAAGAAGATATCTGATCTCGCGGATTTGTAATCCGTGAGAAATAACATATCAAGACAAATCCACCAGTTTCGGCAAAGAAATTTCCAAAGCATTGGCCAGTTCAAGCAGAGTATAAAGCGTAGGATTCACTTTCCCGTTCTCTAGTTTTTCAATGGCCTGACGGTCTTTATTACACGCACGGGCAAGATCAGACTGGCTCCAGCCCTTTTGCTCACGCAGCATGACAATATGCTTACCTAATTCTATCTTTAACTTATCTCTGGTCATGAGTCAAATGTCAGCTAATTTGTTGACAATTTTGTCATATAAAAGATTGACAGCTTAAAAATTTATTCTATCATTGTCATATAATTATATGACAATGATAAATTCAAGAAGACTTAAAATCCATACGAGATATCAAACGAGTACTTACAAAATGATAACAGTTCCTGAGATACGGCTCACAGGAAAATGGCTTGATAAACTGGGTTTCAAAAAGGGACAGATGGTGAACATAGAGCAAAAGAAAAATAAGCTTACAATAACTATTGATAAAGATCAGCATAAAAAAGATTAGTTGATATTAATCAATATCTAATTTGTTAATCATTTATTCAAAACGGGGGTGTTTTTAACTTCCGGAGCCCTCCGGTGGTCTGAAACAACTTGCAGGGAACTTCCGGAGGAATCATTTGATTACAAACAAGGGTTTTTGTAACTTCCGGAGTTCTCCCGTGGTCTCAAACAACCTGCAGGGAACTTCCGGAGGCGTCATTTGATTACAAACAGGGGTGTTGGTAATTTCCGGAGGTCTACGATGATACGAAACAGCCTGATAGAAGGCTTTGTGAATGCATAAGGAAATTAATTTACATTTAACTTTCATCATTCAGTTTTTGTGGTATCTTTAGCGCATCAAAATTAATAACAAGAAAACCAAAAAAACTAAGATGAAACTGAAACAGTTATTTCTATGTGTCCTTTATGCAGGACTTTTTCTCTTCCAATTATCGTGTAAAGACGAATTATCAGAGATTCAGAACGAAGAAGCTTTTAAAGCGGAAAAGAACAGTTCTTTATCCGCTCGTGAATTTTCCGGGGATTCTCTGATCCTGGAAAACCCGTATTCTACTGAAAATATGGCCAAGGCCCTTCAGAGAGTAAAATACAATAACCCGAAATACAGCTTTGGGAAATTCAATGTCCAGACCACGCACCTTTACCTTAAATTCAGCCCTGAAAATGAAGAACAGGTAAGCTTACTGAAAAGTGATTCTACCATGCATTATTTCGATTACAGGATGGATGCCGAATATAAAGAGGAATACCTGGCAAACAGAAGCCCGGATAAAGATTCTATCCCCGTATATTACACGGCAGTGCCCGTAGGAAAAACACTCCCTGCAGTAAAACATGAAGTTTTAAGCGAGCTCTACATTCCGGAGCAGGATCCTTATTTTTCTGATATTAAAGATAATGAAGAATATCAGGTAACAGACAGGGTTGAAAACAAGACAGACCTTTTCAACAATCTTTTATTTTCCGCCTATGAGCAGACCGGGAATGAGCAGGATCTGTTAACAGACAATGCAACGCCGGAAGCAAGATGGATTTTCGGGAGCAAATGGTATCCGAGCGGGAATATAAGGGTTCAGGACGATATCGCGGGAAGCAGGCCGGTAACCGGGGCACAGGTACTGATGAGACAGTGGTTTACTGTTGCTCAGGGAATTACAGATGGCAACGGAAACTTTTCAACTTCTTCCGTACGTGGAAAAGCAAGATACGTAATCCAGTGGGAAAGATACCATTACAGCGTAAGAGACGGTTCTTTTTTCCAGGCAGAAACCCATGGCCCGAATGTAAAGAAGCAGTCCTGGAGCATAAATTTAAATGGCGGCAAGGATGAATACCATGCACTCATACACCAGGCGGCCCATGATTTTTATTACGGATACCGTTTTGGTCTTATTTCCCCTCCGATGAATAATCATTTCTACAATTTCGGAAGGCAGTCACAGATTAAAATAGCAGGCAGACTGAGCAATTCCGGACCTCCGTCATCATATTCCCATATACGCAGCGAAATTTCATTTGGCTTATCTGCCCAGATACATATAAAAAATTATGGCAGCACTTCGGATCAGGTTTACGGAACTACAATACATGAGCTAAGCCACGCCCTGCATTCTGTTAAAGATCGTTTTTCCTATGATAATATTGTAAGAGACTCTTTCCTTTCCGGTGATTCACAGGTTAAAAACAGGAACCGCAGATTGCTGGAAAGCTGGCCGGTAGCTGTTGAAATTTTAATGACACTGGAAAGATACAGGGTAAGATATAACATTTCTAATTATTCAGTATATTCCACATTCCAAATAGTTAATTATCAAAACAGAACAATTGCTGCATCCAATCATTATACATCCGGAATTTATGATATGACGGACATGGTTGACCAAAGAAGGACATACGGATCTGCCTATCCTGTTGATCAGGTAAACGGATATACCATTAAGGAGCTGGAAAATGCTTTATCCGGTTCAAGATACTGGAACGATTACAGGGACAGGGTTAAGGCAATGTATCCTAACAAACCTACAAGACCTTTTGTTGACGATTTATTTGCTAACTGGCAAGATTAAATTTATTATGAAATTACTATCCATACTAATAACTGCCGGATTGTTAATGATCCAATGCGGAACAGATCAGGAAGAAACAAAATATTTTGATTACAGCATTAAAAATAACTCAGGCTCTAAGATTGATTTAGTTCCTTATTTTAACGGGCAGGCTAATTACAGCTTAAAGGTTTCCCTTGCCAAAGACGGTATCATAAATCTGAAAAAAGAAGTTAAGCCTCCTTACAATGACGGTTTACTGATGTCAAGCTTTTTTGTAACGCCTTCTTCCGGTCATTTAACCCAGGTAGAAGTAGTTTTTAACAATACAAAAAGAGTAATCTATCAGGAATGCACAGAAACCAATCAGTGCTTTAACCAGCCGAGGAACATTTTTAATCCTGTATATAATGATAAGGAAGTAGAAACCTATACCATCACTTCTGAAGACAGCCAGAATGCTACAGACTGTGGAGGAAACTGTTATTAAGTACATTGAAACCGCCTTTTAATAAGGTGGTTTCTTTTTTTTGGATTATAATTCCTGGTTAAATTATTATGAAATCACTATTATTATTAAGTCTCGGGTTCTTAATGATCCAATGCGGGACAGACCAAGGGGAAAGTATTGAATATACCTACAATATTTTAAACACATCAGGTAAAAATGTGAGGCTGATCCCTTATGTAAACGGTAATAAGGAACTGGAAAACTCAATAACTTTACCCAACAGCCAGACTTTTACCAAAAAGTACACATACACACCTTCCGGGGCTGCCGGATTTACCATGACCGGGTTATTTAATAAAACGGCGGTTGGAAGTATTACCCACATAGAAGTAGTTTTTGACAATACAAAAAGAGTGATCTATCAGGAATGCACGGAAACCAATCAGTGCTTCAATCAGCCAAGGAACATTTTTAATCCTGTATATAATGATAAGGAGGTGGAAACCTATACCGTCACTTCTGAAGACAGCCAGAATGCTACAGATTGTGGAGGAAACTGTTATTAAGTCAGTGGGAAAAAATTATAAAAACGCATATGGGTTTACAGGAAAATTTATAACTTTCAAATGATTATTCCCCGCCGGCACGAGCGTCACGCTCGTGCCTCATCACTACAAGAAGGACCGATCTCAAAACCCCACAACTGTGACTTCAGGAGCGCGCGTGGACGAGAACCTGAAAGAATTATAGACAAAACTGAAAAGTTTGCTCCTATTTTTTGCTTTTGCCATTCTTCCACTTCAAATTTTTGGTTAAGTTTGCGCTATAGAAAATATCGGTTTTGCTCCATCTTTCTTTGACTCAAATTTTTGAAAGCCTGCATTAGTCCATACTCTTCTGTGATATAACTCAATAAAAATTAATAACAAAAATGAAATTTACCACTACGATCGCTGCCATTTTTCTTTCAACAGCATCTCTAACTGCACAAAATGCTCAAACAAGCAAATCTGTAGAAATTATCGAAAAATCAATTCAGGCTCAGGGCGGAAAACAGGTGTTAGAAAATATCAAAACATTATACACTAAATCAGAAACCGTAATGGATGGCAGAAATGTTTTCTGGATTACCAAAGAAATGGCTCCCAATAAGGGAAGTTTTGAAATTGAATACCAGGGAAGAATTGTTTATAAATCTTTTTATGATGGAAAAACGGGATATAATGTGGTTAACGGGCAAAAAAAAGTTGCTGATCAGGAAGAGTTCAAAGACAAAAATTACCGCCGTCACATTATAAATTCCTTGGACTATATTGATCCTACGCTTTATACATTAGAATATATTGGAGAAGAAAAAGCCAATAACAAAAACTGCGATAAAATTCAAGCTACCCTAAGCAATGGAAAAGTGACCTATTTATATTATGATAAGACATCAAATCTTTTGGTAAAATCCGAAGTCGTTAAAAATCCTGAAAAAGATTCTTTCTCAGTTACGCTCTATGATGATTATAAAAAATTCGGGGACTTAATTTATGAGACTAAAGATACATTTGTATCTGAAGATGGCAATCAGGCCATTAAAATTGTTGATGTATATTATAACAAAAAGATCAACGAAAGTGACTTTAAATAATTATAATGCTGGCCCGCCGGTGCGGGGGTTGTACTCATGCCTCGTCAATACAGGGAAAATCATCTCACAAATGTAATTTCAGAAGATTATTCCCAACTTTTATTAATAACATAAATATTGAAAACAAATGGATCCATCAGCAAAAAACAATGTTCCCAACAGCGTTGAGATTATTGATGATCATCTTGATCAGTTCTTTGACGAGAACGAGGACATTGTTGTATTTGACGAAATTAAATCTGAAATCATCCACAGGGATATTTTTTTTATCAAAGCAAATGATAACAGGCCTTATCATATTCTTTTAAGCTGTGGGATGAGTGCTTTGCCGATGTCGGTTCCTGAGGATACAGACTCCTCTCAGTTCGCTGAACTCGTAATTTTACTGCCTAAAGAATGGAATTTGGAATATGAATCCTTCAGTGATGAGAAAAATTACTGGCCGATCAGGCTGATGAAGGAGATCATGATGTCTCCGCATATAAATAAAACCTGGTTTGGTTTTGGCCATACTTACGGATTTGAAGATGATAAGGAATTTGCAGAAGAGATCGGGTTTAACTCAATTATGCTGGCTCATTCTATGGAATTATCGGAAGAATTTACTTGTATTGAACTGGCGGATGAGAATACAATTGATATCTATACCATGATTCCGCTCTATAAAGAAGAACTCGAATTCAAGAAAAAGAACGGTGCCATGGATCTGCTTGAATTATTTGACAAATTTGGTATTGAAGAAATAATAAAAGTAGGAAGGAAAAATGTATGTAAATAAGATTATATGAAAGAATACACATTACCTTATTTCGGTAAATTATCAACAAAGAATCTGGAAGAATATTATAGTGTTAGTATAGACTTTAATGGCCATGAAATTCAGATCGATCTTAATTTTGAAAACAAAAATACCGAAACCTTTCAGTTGGATAAAGTAAAAAGCTATCTGGAAAATATTGACAAGTTTAATGAACTGAATAAAACATACCTATCAGACGACTATAATGATGAAGAGGGAGATACTGTAAAATTTTATATAGAACATCATCTTGAAGAAGTTGAGAAAGATGAACTTTCAGCACTGATCAACTTTGATGACCCGACACTTGGCCCGGAACAACAGCTTTTGAAAAAAATAGAATTGGTAAGAATAGGACTTTATCCCGACAGTGAAGATAATTTTGCCATTTTAGATTATTCAATTGGAGAAGATTTAACCAATTACTTGGTTGTCATAAATACAGATGAAAACGGGCAACTGGATTATATGACAATGGAAAGTTAGAATAAAACTCCAATAGCAGGCTTTATTAATTTGAAAGATAACTTAAGAATCATTCTGTTTTCCAGAATGGTTTTTTTATTTTTATAACTGTAAAAAAGTGAATAAGGCATGAAGAACCTAGAAGCAAAAATTGATGAAGCATTCAGAGAGACATTCCTCCTTCCGAGGGAAACTACAGTTACCAATTTCCTGACCGATGTGTTAAGTTCCAAATACCAGTTTCGGGAAGATGACCGGAAAATTGAGGTGATCAGCCTGTATTATTATGCTGCCAGTCCGTTAAGCTTTTTATTTGCCCTCCCGAATTATGAGTATTATTCCCCGGACAAAACAGTTATGATGGCAGAACTGCATCTAAAAGAACATGGGTTTGAAGATTATACCTCTATTGATGTTCAGGAAATGTGCAAAAAAGTTCTGGATGACAACAACATCAATTATGCGGCGCATGCTGATGAAAATGACCTGCCGGACCTCTCCAATTACTGGGAAAACCAGTCCGGACTGGAAATTGATTTCCTGACGAAATGCTGGAAAAAAGCAAAAGAACAGACCCGCTCCAAAACACTCGGATTTTTAGAATCTTCGGATGCCGGAGGCGGGCTGTATGATCTGGATAACGGATTTAACATTCCTTTTGAGATTGAGCTGGATGAATACCTGCAGTCTCACGGTTTCAGTTTTCAAAAAGAAATGTAGAATTATTATAACGGGAAATCTTTAATTTTAAAAATAAAAATATGAATCCAACAGCACAGCAATATAAAACAGGACTAAAAAAAGCCTATTACGAAAACCAGGCACAGGAATCCTGGGATCACTTTGAAAAGATCAAACACGGAGCAGCAAAAGAGAATATTGAAAAACTCACCGGGATATTTCCGGATATTCCGGATGCGCTGGTAAGCCTGCTGAACGATGTGGACGGAACCTACTGGCGGGAATATGAAGGTGAAGAAATTGCTTTTTATATGCTCGGCTCCGATATGGAAGAATATCCTTATTACCTTCTGTCATCCGCACAAATGATTGAAAACCATGATATAGCCGTTAAATATTATTCGGATTATATTGAGCGGGAATATGAAGAAGTGGAGATTGACGAAAAAATTACCGATACCGCAAAAGACCTGAAGTGGCTTCACTTTTCAGACTGTGCGAACAATGGCGGAACCTCACAGCTGTTCATCGATTTCAGTCCGTCTGAAAAAGGAACAAAGGGCCAGATTGTAAGGTTTCTGCATGACCCGGATGAGTTCAGCGTTATTGCAGACAGCTTTGAAGATTATTTACAGATGCTGATGGATAAAGAGTATGACTTTATCAATGAAGATGTGCTTGAATAGAAACAATGGCTACTCCCCTCTTTACTTTCCTTCATGAAAAAGCATAGGATTCATTTTTCCATTTCCATTTTTCAATGGCTTGACCCTCTTTATTGCAGGCATGGACAATATAGGATTGGCTCCAGCCCTTTTCCTCACGCAGCAAGACAATACGCTTACTCAATTCTATCTTTACTTATTTCTGATCATTAACAAAATAACTTTTGATTGTCAGTTGATAATATTTATCAATTACCTGTTGACACCAACAACTCCCGGATATCCACTTTCAGAAATTTAGATATTTCATAAAGCGTTTCAACAGAAGGTTGGACTTCATTGGTACACCAACGCGAAATGGTTGATTCGGTTTTCCCTAAATGGCTGGCTAGATCCTTACTGGTTTTGTTTTTTTCAGCTAAGACAGATTTTATTCTATTTAAATTTACTTTCGACACGTAATTATTAACTTCTCCTGCAAATATCGTAAAATTCTAAAGACTTGAAAATCATGCACAAACAACAATAATTATAATTTCATGCGTTATATATTGCATTTAAATATAATTAATTATATTTTTGAATCAATTAATTATAATTATGGAACAAGAAAAAAAATTTCAGCATAAGAAAGACCGGCATCTAAAAGTATATGGAAAATATGCTGATTGTGTTAATTCCTGGCGCCCTAACATACTTCCTGAAATACGGCTATGCGGTAAATGGCTGAAGGATATCGGCTTTGAGCACGGACAGACCATTAAAGTGCAACAGAGAAAAAATAAAATAACCATTACTCTTGATCAACAAAAAAAGGGTAACTGAATTATCAGTATCTGGATTTATTGATTAATTATGTTTGTAAGTTCCGGAGCTCTATTAAACGATTCATTTTATGTATTTAAAATTTAGTTTAATCCACAAGAAGATGGAGAAAACAGTAAATGAAAACCTCGGGTTGCATTCTATAAGCCGCAAGCCGGATCATATAAACTTGCTTAACTCCACTCTGCAAGGTAATATTATACCTTATTTCAGGATCATGTTCATATCTGAATTCCAATATTTTACGGCAACCACAGCAATTATTGACAAACTGAAAATATAATTCGGTACCACAGCAGCTTTTCTCTATCTTTAAACAAAAATTTTTATGAGAAAAACTTTACTGTTTTTAATCGCTGCATCCGGTATGGTATCAGCACAAACCACCATTACCAAAGCTTTTAATGACCCTGTGACCGGAGAAAGCGTAAGCTACTTGGGCGTAACAGGAACCCCGGATAACTCTGCTACCGGACAGAACACTACTTTTCAGAACGGTTCTCTGATATTCGGAGGAGCATCCTCAACCGTATATTCCACGCCTACGGCAAGCGAAATCTCCACTTTCCCGAATTCTACCCTGAAGATGACCGGCAGCGGGAATACCGTATTTTACAAACAGACAGCCTCCAAGCTGGAAATCACCGGCCTGGTAACATCTGATGCTACGCTGAATTTATCTGTAAACAACGGCACTTTTATCAGCTACCCTACCCAATACACCACTGTTACAGAAACAGACCAGGCACAGGGAACATTTTCGTCAACTGCAGCAAGCGGGCTTTGCAAGGGATCCATCACGATCAATCCTAATGCTTCAGGAACCCTTATTCTGGGATCATCCACTTTTACCAATGTGTTGCGGGTAAAATCCGTTCAGAATTTCAACCTTCACTTACCGAATGATACAAATTTTGTATTTCCGATAGGCACCATTATCAATACATCTTACTCTTATTACAGCAGCACCAGGAAATTTCCTTTACTCACAACGATCCAGACGGTAGTTAATGTTCCTTTTGCAGGCATCAATAACCAGACAACCGATGGAGCACAGGCACTCAGTGCAGCGTTATTATCAACCGGGGATCTTGCAGTTAAAAAGCAGGGCCTGAAAATTTACCCGAATCCGGCTCAGGATTTTATCGAATTTAAAGGCGAGACAGGAAATTATTCAACGGCAAAAATTTACAGCCTGGACGGAAAACTGATCAAAACTTCTGATCTGAAATCCGGAAAAGTGCAGGTGTCTGACCTTCCGCCTTCCTCTTATTTCATTGAAGTTTCAGGGAAAGACCAGAAGCCGGAAGCTTCCAAATTTATCAAAAAATAAAATTTATATTTAATCTTAATCATAAATCTGCCCGGAATTTCTTCTGAGCGGATTTTTTTACGACTTTTGTTTAAAAGCCACATGTCAAAACTTTCACTTTTATTTTATTTGTTTTTGTCTGTTTCTATTTTTGCATGTAAATGTGAAACTTTAAGCCTTGAAAAGTCATTTGAAAATGCAGATATTGTTTTTACCGGCAATATTTATTCTATAAAGCAAACACCTTCGGGATTTAAAACGCTGCAGAATTTTATAAGCAGTATAAAGATTGAAAAAGTTTTTAAATCTGGTGAATTTAGCGGTTTTTATCAGGACGAAGCCACTTTATTATCATCTCAGATCCAGTCATGTGATTACATGTTTAACAGAAAAGGCAAATTTCTGATTTTCGGATATATTGATTCTGATACAGGTTTTATTTATTCTGACATCTGTTTTTCAACAGCAGAACTGGACATATTTAGTTCAGATGAGTTAAAGCAGCTTGATAAATTAAGCGAAAATTTCAAACGAGAATCAGAAATAAAAAACAATGAAAGTGAATATGTAAAAGTGAAGAGTCTGATTGAAAATTCTCCGGATCATATTATTAATGATTTAAATTTAAAAATAAATATCTTAGAATCTGAAAATAAAAATTTGAAAATAATTATTTTACTACTCGGAAGTATTTTTCTTTTAGTGATAATTCTTTTAGTCGTAAAAGTAAATATCAGATTAAAAGGTAAATCCGCCCGGAAATTTTTCTGAGCGGATTTTTTATTTAACGGCATTGAATTTTAAAATGTTGCAGCCGGCGCCGTCGAATTATTCAGTTTCTTCTGGAGATCCGTTTTTTTGCCTTTTGAGAAATCATAGCTGAAACCTAAGACAAACATAGATCTGTTATTCATGATCCGGTTCACACGGCTGTAATCTACCAGGCTTTCCGGTAAGCTTTTGGTCTTGTATTCTGAAGGCATCCCGATCCAGTACATCCCGGCCGTTAAAGTCCATTCTTTCTTTTTATAACTGGCAAAAACATGGTTCTGGTTTTCATTGGTGGTTAAAAAAGCGCCGTTCAGGGTGTACACCGGAATATTCAGCTGATACTGCAGGCTGAACGATTTATATTCCGATGACAGGACAAGATTATTCGCCAGGTAATTATTCTTAATCAAAGCGCCGCTGCTTGTTCTGATGGTTTCGGTGGCTGGTGTCAGATTAAGTTTAGCGACCAGAAGGCTGTTCCCGAAAGGCTTGTAGGAACCTGACAGCTGCACCCCGAGCTGCTGTGAATTTTTAGCATTTTCATACGTCAGGGCGTACCCGAAGTTTTCATCCGAAACATAATACTGATTGATGGTCCGGTCCGTGTATCTGTAAAATACATTGGCATTAAAATCAAAATATTTATTGTTGAATGAATAAATGAAATTATTGGCAAATATCTGCTGGGATTTTAAAAACGGGTTTCCTTTCTGCACGACATTCGGAGCCATCTGTACAATATTACTGCTTAATGCTGCACTCCACGGACTTACCGGACGGTAGCTGCTCGTTAAACGGAGACTCTGATTGTCCTTCAGCTGATAACCCAGGATTAATTTTGGCGTAAAAGACCATTGGTCAAAAGTATTTTCGGCACTTTTATTATGGATGTTCGTGAGACCTGCTCCGATTCTGTAGCTGAATTTCCTGATCTTTCCTGAAAATTCACTGTAAAAATACTGCTCCAGATAATTGACGCTGTACGCTGAAAAACCGGCCAGATTCTGAAGGTCATTCGAGATATTGGTATTGGAAACCCTGTATCCCGAAGCCAGTTTCCCGGCTTCAAAAGTATGCGTATGCGCAAGCTCCCCCACAATTCCGGTCTGCATGGTTTCAAGGTTCATGTCATTATCAAAAACAGGAGCTCCTGAAGAAATTACCCATTCTTTGGCCAGTTCTGCTGTATTGGTTTTAAAGCTTGAGCCGACGATATTGATGCTGAATTCATCCTTTGTACCCATATTTTTAGAAAAATATAAATCTAAAGTCGGTGTCGTGTAACCGGAAGATCCGTTTTTCAGCATGGCATGTTCTTCGGTCAGGTTATCTTTTGTAAAAATACTCCGTCCGTTTCCTTTGATAAAACTCGTAAAGATATCCATATCCATTTTCGCCTGAAAAGCGTAATGGTCCGGAACCATCCTGGTGTACCGCAATGCAATATTCTGGGAAGTGTACCCGAAATGGTCTGTCTTGTTTTCATCTGTCCGGTAATGGCTGCCTTCCAGCTGATAATTATAGATACTGTGTACTTTCCTGTTATTATAATCTCTTAAATTAATCGAATATTCCAGTCCGAGGTTATTTTTCCCTTTGGTAAAACTGGCATATGCTGTTCCGTTTACAAAGCCTGTGTTCAGGGCAGCACTTACATCGGAACCAAAAACATAACCCGTCTCTGAAGAACGCGTAATCAGGTTTACCACAACATCCGCTCTTGTGGCCCATCTCGCCGGAGGAATATCGTAATATTCCACTTTTATCACTTCAGAAGGCGCAACGCTGCGCATCTGCATATCCGTGGCTTCAATCCCGTTGATTAAAAACAGTGTTGTTCCGCCTTTTGTGCTTTTCAATGTGTTGCCGACCGGATCAATCTGCAGTTCCGGCAAGGTCTGCAGCAAATCCCTTGCAAAACGGGCTTTTTCCAATGCTTCCTTATCGAAAGTATAGACCGCTCTGTCTGCAAATTGTTTTTTCCGCTGTGCTTTTAAAATAACTTCCTGAATCTCTGCCGTCCCGGTTTTTTCAATGGTATCATTCTTTACATTTTCCTGTGAGAACACCAATATTCCACAAAGGAAAAGGACAGAACATATCGTTTTTTTCATTTTTACAAATTGAATCCTACCAATAATGACAGGTGATACACTCTGTTTATTACATCAGTTTTGAATTTAAAAATTTCTGTTTAATGATAAACAGTCTGTTAACAGAAATTTATTTTTTCACCTTGGTGTGTATTTGTCGTTTCTTTTGCCCGTTTTTTGCTGCTACCAAAATACACAAGACAAAAATATGACCTTATGAAAAAATACTTTATTCTCATTCCGTGTTTTATTTTTTCTGCCGTTAATGCGCAGGAATCAGCAGATCCCCCATCGGAAAAAATGAACATCATCAAAACGAATGTTACGGCTTATGCCTTCAGGAATATCAATCTTTCCTACGAAAGGGCTTTCACTGAGTGGTTTTCCCTGAATATGGGATTCGGTGCCATGCCGGAAGGAAAAGTCCCGTTTATCAATTCTTTTTTAAAGGATGAAGATGAGCGTAGGTTTCAGAACCTTGAAATAAAATCCTTTAACTTTACTATTGAACCGCGTTTTTACCTAGGTGCAGGTTACGGAAGAGGTTTCTATATTGCGCCTTATTACCGGTATTCCAAAATAACATCCAATACCTTTGATTTCTATTACGATTATACGTTCAGCGGAACAACTTTCCAAATCCCGCTGAAAGGCAACGGAACAACAAACGGAAACAGTGGCGGGGTGATGGTCGGCGTACAGTTTTTCTTAACCAGCAGCCGGAATTTAGTGCTTGACCTGTGGATTGCCGGAGCCCATTACGGAGCCGGAAAAGGTGATTTCACCATGACCAGTGATGTAGTGCTGACTCCCGATATGCAGGCGCAGCTGAAACGCGAGATAGAAAACCTGGATGTTCCGTATGTTAATTATACAGTGGAAACCAATGCCAGCGGAGCCCGGGTGATGATTGACGGCCCGTGGATCGGCTTCAGAAGCGGACTGTCTTTAGGGTATCGATTTTAAAAAATTTACCTGAACATCTATAAAAAACGCGCGGCTCAGAAATCTGAGCCGCGCTTTCTATTTTTAATGATAGGCTTGCTTAAATTTTGCAATAATGTTGTCCAGATTATGCCTCTGAACATATACGCTCTTCACATCTTCGTACCTTGGCGACTTGTAGAATACTTCATGGAAATCCATGCTTCCATTTCCTACTTTTACCACATCCTGTACTTCAATATTCAACTTTCTGAGTTCGTCTTTAAAAACCTGAAATTCATCTTGTATATTCTTCATCTATATTTTTGGATTTTAATTAATATAATCAACATCAAACATCTTACCAAATTCTGTCTGTATTGTATGATTTTACCATAAAGGTAATGAATTTATTCATACAAATATAACAGTTTGTTAACATTTAATTAATATTGACTACAAATTCCATGCAAATTATTCATTCATATTAATGTTTTTTACTATTTAAAATTGTTAAAATACTCACCGGATAAGGAATAACAGGCTGTTTAAAAAGAAAAACGCCTTTATACAGACGTTTTCCATGACATTGTAATTTCTTTTAAATTGACGCTTTAATAAAAAAAAGCAGCCTGAAAATTTTCAGACTGCTTTTTATATTTAGGGTATCAGAAATTATTTTCTTTCTTCAGCGTCCAATTCCACTTCATGCCTCAGCTGGGCTTTATAAAGCGTTGCATAATAGCCGTTTTTATCCAGAAGTTCAAGATGCTTTCCTTCTTCCACAATCTTACCATGCTCCATTACAATAATTTTATCTGCTTTTTCAATGGTTGAAAGACGGTGGGCAATGATAATCGATGTCCGGTTCTGGGTAATTTTTTCCGTGGCCCGCTGGAT
This sequence comes from Chryseobacterium sp. Leaf201, assembly GCF_001421435.1. Lineage (GTDB taxonomy): Bacteria > Bacteroidota > Bacteroidia > Flavobacteriales > Weeksellaceae > Chryseobacterium. Next base: position 96,983 of record NZ_LMKA01000090.1, on the reverse strand, counting down.
CAGCTTCTCGCTTTCGTGGTCGATAGAAGATGTAGCTTCATCCAGGATTAAAATTTTAGGATCAGATAAATATGCCCTCAGGAAAGACAGCAGTTGTCTCTGCCCGAGAGAAATGGAAGATCCCCGTTCACTTACCACATAATCATATCCTCCGGGAAGGCTTTCAATAAACTCATCCACTTCAATTTCCTTTGCCCCGGCTTTTATGTGTTCCAGGGTAATGCTTTCATCCCCGAATGCCAGATTTTCAAAAATACTTCCGTGGAAAAGGAATACATCCTGCAGCACTACTCCGATATGGCTTCTCAGACAATATAATTCATAGTCTTTCAGGTCTACATCATCAATCAGGATATTTCCGGAATTGATATCATACAATCTGGTGATCAGGCTTATAATCGTTGATTTTCCGGCTCCTGTAGCGCCCACGATGGCAACTGTTTCTCCCGGATTTACTTTAAAATCAATCCCTTTCAGGACTTCCTGTTTTTCATCATAAGCAAAATGCACCTTCTTAAATTCTATTTTCCCGTCAAAATGGTCCTTCTGAACAGTACCGGTATTCGGCATTGAATTTTCTTCATCCATCAGGCCCAATACCCGCTCCGCTCCTACAATTCCTCTCTGGATATTATTGAAACGGTCTGCAATCTGCCTCAAAGGACGGATCAGCATTGAAATGTACTGGATGAATGCAATCACTACCCCTGCACTGATGGTAATATAGCCGCCGTAGAAAAGAATAAACCCGATAAACAGAGAAGAAATCAGTTCCACAACCGGAAAGAACAGGGAAAAGATGAAAACCGTTCTCAGCAATGCGTCTTTTAGCGTAATATTGATATCATCAAACTTTTTGAATTCAGATTCCTGCCTGTTGAACACCTGGATAATCGGCATTCCCGCAAGCCGTTCCTGAACAAATGAGTTCTGGTTGGACGTCCAGTTCCTTTCATCCCCGAAAGCTTTTTTAAGCCTTTTCTGGAAGAACCTTGTAATCAGGACCATCAAAGGCAAAATAGCCAGTGTGATATAACTTAAGTGAACATTCGTATTGAACATCATCACCAGTACAAAAGCAATCCTCAGCACATCCCCGAATACCATCAGGAAACCGTCTGTATATACTGTGGCAATGGTTTCCACATCCCCGACAGCCCGCGTAACCAGCTGCCCGATCGGCGTTTTATCGAAGAATGAAGTTTTAAAATAGATCAGCTTGTTGTAGAGGCGCTGCCTGATATCCCGGATTACATTCTGTGAAATATAATTGGAAAAATATACCAGAAAGAAGTTTAAAACGGTTTCGGCAAACACCAGCCCTACTAAGATGTAGATGTGCTTCATCATGAGGGCCTTATCCTGAAGCTTGGTGATATCATTATCCACCACTTCCATGGTAAGGTACGGCCTGTAGGTAGAAACCATGGCCAGTATAATGGAGATAATCAGTGTAAGGATGAACCAGGACCGGAATTTCATCCCGATAAAGAACAGCCTTTTTACAATTCCCCAGGTATCTTGTTGTTTCATTGTATGAATTGAAGAAAGAATTAAAATAAAATGCTTTGCAAAAATAAGACTTTATAAATTGCCAGCCTTTACAACGGGGTTAATTCCTCATAGAAAAATACAGATTGCCGTTATTTACAGTATAGATGGTTTTTAGGCATAACATAAATTTCTTTTTCCAAAAAGTTATGCTGTCCGGATAGCTTTGTATCCTTCGCAGTTAATGTTAAATTGTTTAACGGTTCTTAATTAGATTCTACCAAACCTGATGAATAATCAGAACTCATAGCCTACATCCACCAGGAACAGGCCGTGCGCCGGTGCAGAAGTCCCTGCGGAATTCCGGTGCTTGTCTTCAATGACTTTACGTAAATCTTCCGGTTTTATTTTTTCAAGACCGATTTCAACCATAGTCCCCACAATGGCCCTTACCATATTGCGTAAGAAACGGTTGGCTGATACCGTGAATTTAAGTTCGCTTCCCTGCTGTTCCCATTCTGCTTTGTAAATTTTACAGATATTGGTCTTGTTATCGGTTTTCAGCTTGGCGAAACTTGTAAAATCTTTATATTCAAATAAAATCTTACAGGCTTCGTTCATTTTATCCAGGTCAAGACCTCTTTTCCAGTGCTGCCATGCAGATTCCTGGGTAAAAGGGTTTTTGTCCAGTGAAATATAATATTCATAGGTCCTGTACGTCGCATCAAAACGGGCATGGAAATCATCTTTTACCTTAAAGATTCTCTTCACTGAAATATCAGGAGGAAGAAAGCTGTTCAGCTTCCGGGAAAGGGCTTCATCCGGTGCTGTTACACTATCAAAATGGGCAAACATCTTTTTTGCATGTACACCGGTGTCGGTTCTTCCTGCGCCTGTGGTTTTGATTTCTTCCCTCAGAATCGTGGAAAGTGCTTTCTCCAGTTCTTCCTGCACGGAAACTGCATCCGGCTGTACCTGGTAGCCGAAATAATTTTTACCGTTGTAGGAAAATTCAATACAATATCTCAATGCCGTATAATAAGGCACAAAAATATCCAATTAATCCTCATCATGCACATAATTTTTTAAATAATTATACAAAATCAGCTACCATAACGCCCCAAATCCCTGTGAAAATTCTTATTTTTGTAAGGTATGAAAAGATGGTATCTCTATCCTTTTTCTTTGGGTTATCACATGGTAACGGGTATCCGGAATACCCTGTATGACCTGAGAATTTTTAAATCAACATCATTCAGGACCCCGATCATCTGCGTCGGGAATCTTTCTGTGGGCGGCAGCGGAAAATCCCCGATGGTGATGTACCTGGCCCAGTTTTTAGCCAAACATTACAAAACGGGGGTGCTTTCCAGAGGATACGGGAGGCTGACAAAAGGCTATGCGGTTACTAACTATGAAAGCAACTACAAAACTGTGGGCGATGAAGCCATGCAGCTTTTTGAGCGTTTTAAAAACCGTTTTGTGATTGCCGTTTCAGAAGAAAGGGTTCCGGGAGCTAAAAAAGTAATTGAAGATATGGATCTGGATGTACTGGTGCTTGATGATGCCATGCAGCACAGGGCCATCAGTCCCGGATTCAATATTATGATGACGGATTTCAATGATCCTTATTTTAAAGACCATCTTCTGCCGGCCGGCGACCTCAGGGAATCCCGGACGGGCGTAAAGCGCGCAGATATCATCATGGTAAGCAAATGCCCTGATGAACTTACAGAAGAAACCAAGCAATATTATATTTCGAGAATCCGGCCGGGACGCAGCCAAAAGGTGTTCTTCTCTTCCATCGGTTATGACGAAAATGTATACGGAAAAGAGAAGATGCTTCCTGACAACAACCTCAATTATTATGATATTCTTCTGATTACGGGAATTGCCAATCCAAAACCCCTGCTGGCCCATCTTGCCAAGTTTTCACAAAGGGTGAAGCATTTGAAGTTCAGGGACCATCATAATTTTTCTGATGCCGATATCAAGGAGATTATTGCGGAATATAAAAAGTTGGGAGAATATAAATTAATCCTAACCACCGAAAAAGACTACGTCCGGCTGAAAAGCTTCGATTACCTCAGGGATCTGGTTTATTACTGGCCGATCAATGTAATCATCGACAAAAAGGAAGAGTTCAACCAAATTATCCTGGATTATGTTAGAAAAAATTAAAGAGACCGCCGGATTTATTGAAAGCATTATTAAGGATACTCCTGATTTTGCCGTTGTTCTGGGTTCCGGGCTCGGCAAGCTGCAGGATGAGGTGGAAGCTATCCATACCCTGGAATACAGCGATATTCCCAATTTCCCGCAGACCACTGTTACCGGCCACAGCGGAAAACTGATTTACGGAATGCTGGAAGGTAAAAAGGTACTGATGATGAGCGGCCGCTTTCACTATTATGAAGGCCATTCGATGGAAACCGTTGTTTTTCCGATCAGGGTCTTTCATTTGCTGGGCATTAAGAACCTTATTCTTTCCAACGCTTCAGGCGGCGTAAATCCTGATTACCGTATTGCCGATATTGCAATTGTAAAAGACCACATCAACATGATGCCGGAACATCCGCTAAGGGGCAGGAATATTGATGATTTCGGCCCACGATTTGTCGATATGAGTGAACCTTACAACAGAAAGATGATTTCGGCAGCCGAACAGGTAGCTGCTGAAAATAATATTAAAATCCATCAGGGAATTTACGTGGCTTTACAGGGCCCGACTTTTGAAACCCCTGCAGAATACGGAATGATCAAAGCCATCGGCGGCGATATGGTCGGGATGAGTACGGTTCCTGAAGTAATCGTAGCCAGGCATATGGCAATGGATGTTTTCTGCATTTCAGTGATTACCGATCTGGGCGGGCCGGACATTGCGTTTTCCGTCTCCCATGAAGAAGTGCTGAATGCCGCCAACAAAGCGATGCCGAATGTGATTACGGTGGTGAAAGGTCTGTTAAAAACGTATCAGCCTCTTTCATAGAAATCTTCGATATGATCAATTTTACTAATTCACCTGAATTCAGTCTTCAATTGCATTTCATTGTTTAGATTTGCATAAAATGAAACTGAAAAAATGAAAAAGTTACTGTTACTTTTAATGATGGGAATTTTTGGGTTGGGCTGTTCGCAGCAGGCACCAAAAGTCCTGAAAACAGGCTTTTCTGAAGAAGCCCTGAACCAGAAACTGGAAGATGAAGAAGGGAAAAGCATATCCATCCAACAGATTCTGGATCAGCATAAAGGAAAAGTGGTGGTGATTGATTTCTGGGCCGGCTGGTGCAGAGACTGCCTTAAAGCCCTCCCGAAAGCTAAAGAACTGGAAGAACACAATAAGAATATTGATTTTGTATTCCTTTCCCTGGACCGCTCAAAAGAAGGTTTCGACAAAAACCTGGAACGGTTTGAAATGAAGGATAAAGAAAATTACTGGTTTGCCACAGGCTGGAAAAATGATTTCAATAACTATGTTGACCTGAACTGGATTCCAAGATACATGGTGATCGATCAGAAATCCGCCATTGCAAAATACTACGCCATTTCTCCGGAAGACCCGGAAATCCAGGCTGCGATTGATCAGCTTTTAAAATAGCATAACCACGACATAGGAAATAGAGACGTTAAAAAGATTCTACTGTCTGAGCATAGCCTGCATGTTGAATAAAGAACAACTTTTGATTTGCGTGGGTTTTTAGAATTATTAGAGAAGAGAATTTATTTTTAGCCGGAGTTTCCAGGTCTTGAATTTTTGTTTCTTTTGTTTGAAGGCAAAAGAAAATTTAAAATATAGGAATCCATATCTTTGCGGTATGGATTCTCCTTTTCCGGTACGCAAAATTATTCATGTGGATATGGATGCATTTTATGCTTCCGTAGAGCAGCATGATGATCCTTCGTTAAAGGGAAAAGCGATTGCTGTAGGCGGGCAGCACCGTGGTGTGGTAGCCGCAGCCAGCTATGAAGCCCGGAAATTCGGGGTCCGTTCTGCGATGCCCAGTAAAACCGCAAAACAAAAATGCCCGGACCTGATTTTCGTATCTCCCCGCTTTCCTCGGTACAAAGAAATCTCCAGGCAGATCCGTGAAATATTTTATGAATACACAGATCTGGTGGAACCCCTGTCTTTAGATGAAGCATATCTTGATGTTACAGAAAATAAAAAAGGAATAGAATCTGCCAACCAGATCGCGAGGGAAATCCGCCAGAAAATTTTTGAGCAGACCGGTCTGACGGCTTCGGCAGGGATCTCCGTCAATAAGTTTTTAGCCAAAGTAGCCTCCGATATCAATAAACCCAACGGGCAGAAAACCATCCATCCCGATAAACTGGAAGGCTTCCTTGAAGAGCTGCCTGTTGAAAAATTTTACGGTGTGGGAAAAGTAACGGCCAATAAAATGTTCAGCCTAGGCATTTATAAAGGTAAGGACCTGAAGAAAAGATCGGTGGAAGACCTTACAAGGATATTCGGGAAATCGGGAGCGTATTATTACAATGTGGTCCGCGGCATCCATACGTCCGAAGTGAAACCTCACCGCATCCAGAAGAGCGTGGCCGTAGAACGTACCTTTCTGGAAGATCTTTTTGATGAACAGCAGATCAATGAAAAACTGCAGAGCTTAAGTGAGGAGCTTCATACGCGCCTGCAGAAAAACAACATCCAGGGAAGGTCGTTGACATTAAAAATCAAATACAAAGACTTTTCGCTTTTTACCCGGAGCATTACCCGGGAAACTTATTTTTCTTCTCCTGAGCACTATTTCAATACCGGAAAAAAACTCTGGGAACTCCGTCCTTTTGATAAGCCTGTCCGCCTGCTGGGCCTGTCCCTCTCCCATCTTAATACGGAAGAAAAAAAGCTGGTTTCCGTACAGTTAAAAATCCCGTTTACCGAATTTGAAGATTGATGGTCTGATTTTTTCTTTATACTGTGGAAACCAATTTTACAATTTATGAATGAAACGATGATTCAGTACTTCCACTGGTACATAGAAGAAGGTGGAATACTGTGGAAGCAGGCAGAAAAAGAAGCCGATTATTTAGAAGAGCTTGGAATTACATCCGTATGGTTTCCACCCGCTTACAAAGCGGCCGGAGGCAAACATTCTGTAGGATATGACACTTATGACCTTTTTGACCTCGGGGAATTTGACCAGAAAGATACTGTAGCCACAAAATACGGAACAAAGGAAGATTACCTCAACGCTATTAAAGCGCTTAAAGAACGTAATATCAAAATAATTGTAGATATTGTCCTCAACCATAAGGGCGGCGGCGATGAGCTGGAAACATTCAAAGTCGTAAAAGTAGATGAGGAAGACAGGGACAAAATTATCTCTGATGAATTTGATATCCAATCGTATACAAAGTTTAACTTTCCGGGAAGGAATAAAAAATATTCTGATTTTGAGTGGAATTTTACCTGTTTCAGCGGTGTAGACTATGCGGAAGGCATGGATTCACATATTTATAAAATCAAATCTGAATACGGCGATGGCTGGGAAGAAATGATTGATGACGAAAAAGGGAATTATGATTACCTGATGTTCAATGATATCGAACACAGGAATCCCCACGTCCGCGAAGAACTCAACCATTGGGCGAAATGGTATTTTGACCAGACGGATTTTGACGGGGTAAGGCTTGATGCGGTAAAACATATTTCTTATGAGTTTTACAAAGAGTGGCTGACCATGCTTCGCTCCAATACCGGTAAGAATATTTTTGCCGTAGGGGAATACTGGGCTCCGGGACGCCTGCCTCTGCTTCAGAAATACATTGCGTTTACCGAAGGGTGCATGAGCCTTTTTGACAGCTCTCTGCATCATAATTTCCATAATGCATCCGTTGAAGGAAACACCTATGATCTGAGAAGGATTTTTGATGAAACTCTGACAAAAGAAGATCCGCTGCACTCGGTAACACTGGTAGACAATCATGATACGCAGCCTCTTCAGGATCTTGAAGCCCCTGTAGAAACATGGTTCAAACCATTGGCCTATGCTATGATTTTATTGCGACAGGACGGTTACCCGTGCGTGTTTTATCCTGACCTGTACGGCGCCCATTATGTAGATAAAGACAGAGAAGGCAATGACCAGGAAATATTCCTGGATAAAGTGGATGGAATTGAAGAACTGCTGAAAGCCCGTAAATATCATGCATACGGTGAGCAGAGAGACTTTTTTGAAGACGCCAACTGCCTGGGATGGGTTCGTGAAGGAGACGAAGAACATTCCGGTTGTGCTGTGGTACTGAGTAACAAAGATGCGTATGAAAAACCTATGGAAATGGGTGAAAGATACATCGGAAAAGTATTCTATGATCTGTTGGGAAGAACTGAAAATAAAGTTACCATTGACGAAAACGGATGGGGAACCTTCCCTGTTCCGGCAGGAAATGTCAGCGTATGGATTGCTGAGTAAGCCCATTACAGAATAACACCTTATAGTTAGTTTGTCACTCCGAAATCAATAAACAGATTCGATTCCCGGCGTGACAAACTAATTTTTTAATAATTTAAACTAAACTTTTCGGAGCTCAAGAATTTCCGGCCTTTCAGACTGATCTGAAATCTTTCCGGTCCTTGCAAATTCGGCCCACAGTGCGCGGAGCTTTTTACCGTTTTCAAAAATATATTCCCACGGAACACCTTTTAAAAGTTCTGAGTCTTTCCATGCAGATTCATTGGCAAAGATCAGTGGCAGGTCTACACAGTGTGAAGCTCCGATATTATTATTCTTTACCTTTGAATGAATTTTAAAAAGATAAATATTCCCTCCCCCTTTTTCATAATTTTCCGAGAAAATCCGAGCCGGTTTTTCATAGATGGATTTTGTGGTGGAGCGTACAATGCTGTTGAGGATTTTCTTATTTAAATAGGTATAAATTCCCTGCTGCGCCGTTTTCACATAAAATGCGGTTTCGTCATGGTTGGAGCCCATTAAAACATCGTATTTCCGGGCATTTTCTCTCCATTTTTCCAGACTTTCTTCTTCCCTGCATAACGGAGGATAGCCGTACTGGGTACAGAACGGCATTGATGTTTTCAAGCCGTATTTCCTGAAAGAAGGTAAAAAGTCACCATAGTCTTCCACCATTTTCAGAGGATCTGGTTCATCTTTCAGACTCTGTGTTTTCAGGAAAAATTCGTGGGACATTTTCTGTCTTTTAATCCTGAATCCCAATGGCGCACTGTGAATAATCGCACGCTGGAACAGGTTGTCAATACCTTCGGAAATCATCAGATGGGCAATGGCATCACCTCCGGAAGACTGCCCGAAAAGTGTAATGTTCCCAGGATTTCCTGCAAAACTCCGGATATTTTTCCGGATCCACCGTAAAGCTTCCATGATATCAAACAGTCCGAGGTTGGCCGGCCTGGTTTCATCACCGCCCAGAAACCCGAACAGCCCCAGCCGGTAAGACACCGAGACTACGATAATGTTCTGTTCTTTCACCCAGACCGAAGGATCGGAAGTCGGAAGATCGCCGCATCCGATTTCATATGAGCCGCCGTGGATCCAGACGATGACAGGCAGTTCTTCATGTTCATTAACATGGTCAGGGCGGGTTATGGTCAGGAACTGTGTAGATTCATCGGGCACAAACTGCTCCACTTCAGTTTTCTGGATCAGCCTGTCCAGAAGCGGGCTGATATGCTGTGGGCACACAGGCGTCTTATCTGTAATTCCTCCTGACTCGACCGACTGTAAAGGAACGGGCTTCCCGAATCTTTCAGAACGTGCATAGCGGATGCTTTTAGCTCTGATGACACCGTTTTCTTTTAATGCCGGAATTTCTCCGAAAGATGTGTGAAAGATATGTGCTGTATTGTTTTGTATTGTGGCCATGCAGGGAAATCAAATTCATTTATCAATTAAATTTAATGTTTTTTGATTTTCAACACAATGAATACACGGATATTTTAACGGTAAAGTTTTAGTTTAACAATTTATATTCACTGGGAGACACGCCGGTCTTGCTTTTGAACAGCCTGGCAAAATGCTGCGGATATTTAAATCCCAGATCATAGGAAATCTCGCTGATTGATTTTGTATGGTTGAAAATACGGTCTTTCGCTACATCAATCAGTTTATTATGAATAAATTCCTGTGCCGAAATCCCAAGTTCCTTTTTTATTAAATCCCCGAAATAATTAGCTGAAAAATTGAGCTGTTCTGCAAAATAATTGACCATCGGGAGGCCTATACTCTTCGGCTTATCAGATTTCAGGTATTCATCCAGTAATTGATTGAATTTTCCGATATATCCCCGGTTCACATGGTCCCTTGTAATAAACTGACGGTCATAAAAACGCATACAGTAGTTCAGGAACAGCTCAATATTATTGATGATGAGGGATTTGCTGTGCTTGTCAATCGTCTGTTCCAGTTCGAATTTTATATTGTTAAAGCTGTCTAAAATAATTTCTCTTTCTCTTTCGGAAAGATGCAGCGCCTCATGCACTTCATAGGAAAAAAAACTGTATTCCCTGATTTTTTTACCGAAGTCCGTTCCTTTGATCAGATCCGGATGAAACAGCAGGGCAAATCCTGCAGGCTGGATATAAGTACCTTCATTGTTAATCCCATACACCTGATCAGGCGCAACAAAAACCAATGTCCCTTCCTGGTAATCATAGCTGTTTTTGCCGTAATACATATCACCGCACATGACATCTTTTAAAAAGACACAATAAAACCCGAAGACCCTGCTGAACTGGCAGATAGGATCTGATTTTGAAAAATCAACAATACTCACCAGCGGGTGGAGCGTTTCATGATTCACCATTTTATTGTATTCGGAAATACTGTTTATGATTTCAATATTGTTCTGTACCATCATCTATACTTTTGCTGCTGTTCAAAATTACCGTTTTCCGGCCGGAGATTTATAAATGTCGGTAAAATTGGTACATCTTTCCGTAATTTGTATAAGTATTGCTAATAGTAAACTATCGATTTTTGTAATCAAAGAAAATATCAACTAAATTAAATAAAAAAATGAGCGCATTTACAGTAAAAGCTTACGGAACAGAATCCAAAACAGCAGATTTGGAGGCAATGACCATTGAAAGAAGAGAAGTGACCCCTAAAGACATAGAGATTGAGATCCTATATTGCGGAGTCTGCCATTCGGATCTTCACACAGCGAGAAACGACTGGGGCGGATCTATGTATCCTGTGGTTCCGGGACATGAAATCGTAGGCCGGATTACCAATGTAGGAAGCAAAGTTTCCAAATTTAAAATCGGGGACCTGGCTGCGGTGGGCTGTATGGTAGATTCCTGCGGACAGTGTGACAGTTGCAAACAGGATCTGGAGCAGTACTGCCAGAACGGATTTACAGGAACCTACAACGGGAAGGATAAGCATCTTGGCGGACAGACATTCGGAGGCTATTCCCAGAAGGTAGTGGTTGATGAGCATTTTGTGCTGAGCGTTCCTGAAAACCTTGACCTTGCTGCCGTTGCGCCTCTTCTGTGTGCAGGGATTACCACCTGGTCTCCGTTAAGACACTGGAACGTTGGCCCGGATTCCAAAGTTGCCGTAGTAGGTTTAGGCGGCCTGGGGCACATGGCAATCAAACTCGCCAAAGGCTTAGGTGCTGAAGTGACTTTATTCTCCAGGACACCGGGAAAAACTGAAGATGCCAAAAAACTGGGAGCCGACCATGTGATAATCTCTACCGATGAATCCCAGATGAAATCGGTGACCGGTAAATTTGATGTTATTATTGATACGGTTCCTTATGAGCATGATATCAATCCTTACATGCAGACTGTTGCTTTAGACGGAACCTTGGTTCTGGTAGGATTTGTAGGCCAGTTCGAAGAAGTTAAGCCAAGTACTGTACCGATGATTTTCCAGCGCCGTTCTGTGGCAGGTTCCCTGATCGGAGGGATTGCTGAAACTCAGGAAATGCTTGATTTCTGCGGACAGCATAATATTGTTTCTGATATTGAGGTGATCAAAATGGATGAAATTAACCATGCCTATGAAAGAATGCTGAAAAGCGATGTGAAATACCGCTTCGTGGTTGACATGAAGTCTTTATAAAAAGTTGCTTGTAGAAAAATACTCTTCGTCCTGAAGAGTATTTTTTTATTTAATGGTACCGGAAATATCAGGATCATTGTATTACTGACGGTTCTGTCCCATATCATCATAGGCCCAGTCTGCCATTGCATCAATTACCGGGGAAAGCCTCATGCCTGCATCACTTAGTTTGTAGGTTACATACGGAGGCACAACAGGTTTTGCAGTCCTGACGATCAGCCCGTCATTTTCCAGCTGTTTTAAATGCTGAATGAGCATCTTTTCCGTCACTTTAGGAATGGCTCTTTTGAGTTCGCTGTATCTTTTCTCTCCTGTAGAAAGATTAAACAGGATAATCGGTTTCCAGAAACCGGAAATCCTTTCCATAACATACATTACAGGACACTGGTCCAATAACTGTTTCTTATTCTCCTGAATGGTCGAATTTTCTTTAATTGCCGTCATATGAATACATACTTTAGGGTAAGTACTTGTATAAAAGTAAGTACAAATATAACTTTGTTCCTGTAAATAAACAATAATTAGTATGAAAATCATCATTACAGGTTCTTTAGGGAACGTTGCCAAACCGCTGGCCCAGCAATTAATTTCGGAAGGCCATGACATTACTGTGATCAGCAGCAATAAAAATAAAAAAAATGAAATTGAATCGCTGGGAGCTAAAGCGGCAATCGGATCTATTACGGATTTACATTTCCTGACAGAAACTTTTGAAGGTGCCGATTCGGTTTTTCTGATGACCCCGCCGATTATAAGTGAAAAAAATATTATTGAAAATACAGTGAGCGCAGGAAATAACTATGCTGAAGCTGTCAGGAAAACAGCGGTGAAAAGAGTGGTTATGTTAAGCAGTGTCGGCGCTGAATCTCCTGTGGAAAACGGCCCGATAAAGGCAATTCACCACATTGAAAACCTATATAGCGAATTGGAGAATGTGTCGGTCACCTTTTTAAGAGCCGGGAATTTCTATATTAATTTCTTTAACGATATTCCCCTGATTAAAACTGCAGGAATTATCGGCGGAAACTATTCTCCGGAAGTTGAAGTCCCTCTGGTACACCCGGGAGATATTGCAAAAGCTGCCGCGGAAGAACTGGTAAAACCATCTTCTGAGCAAAAGATCCGTTATGTGGTTACTGATTACCGTAAAGCCGGAGATTTTGCCAAAGTATTAGGCTCAGCGATCGGAAAGCCTGATTTACCGTGGGTCGAATTTACAGACCCGCAGGCTTATGAAGGCATGGTACAGGCAGGCCTTCCTGAGGAAATGGCTAAGCTGTATGAGGAAATGGGAAGGGGAATCCGAACCGGTGTTATACAGCAAGCTTTTACACAAGCCGGTTCGCCGGTTTCTGAAGGGACAAAGCTGGAAGATTTTGCGGATGAGTTTAAGGAGAAATTCAGCTCTCTTTCATAAAATGAAGATTTGAGTTTCAGCCCTGACCGTATACCGTATGGTTACGGTAAAGTTTCGGCGCACTAAAGGTGCGCCGAAACTGTTTTAATCAAAGCTGATTTCAATTTATTTTTTCGCTTTCAGTGTTTTTTTCAACACTTTTAATTTTCCGTCAACGGGATGATTAATGGGTAATCCTAAAATTTTAGCGACTAAAGGATACACGTGGATATTGGAAAATTCATCAACAACCAGATTGTTCTTAAATTCAGGACCCCAGGCCATAAAAGTTGCTTTCATTTCAGGAACGAGCCTTGGATTATAACCGTGTTTCCCGACAGAGGTTTTCCTGCCCTTCTCTAAAAATATTTTTGGAGCCTTAGGTATCAATAAAATCTGCCCGATCCTGCTATACCGGTCATCTTTTGTACTGAAATGAAGGTATCCGGGCAGTTTTTTATCTAAATGTACTTCATAATCATCTGTTTTACCTGCTTTCAATTCTTTATAAACGCGCTTAACCTTATCAGGATTTTTAACATGCACCCTTAATAATGTCTGTGAATTATAAAAATCAAACCTGTTTTTATCAAACAGCAAAGCAGGAATTTCCAGCGGGCTCCCGCCGTCAACTTTTACCATGCCGTGATCTGAAACAAAAATGAAGTTTACATTTTCCAGTCCTAAAGCATTTACCTTCTGAACCAGATTCCCAATTGCTTCATCCACCAGATGAACGGCTTCTTCGGTTTCTTTTGTATCCGGGCCGAAATGGTGCCCGCTTCCGTCAACTTCAGGAAAATACAGTGAAATGAAATGCGGCCTTTTGTCTTCTGGCAGCTTCAGCCAACTGATCACTTTATCCACTTTTTCAGACGGTGTAAATTTTTCATGATAAGGATAATAATAAGCAGGTCTCGAACCTCCTGCATTGCTTGCAGAACCTACCCACATTAAAGATGCAGCAACCATCCCCTGTTTTTCAGCAAGTCCCCAAAGCGGAATTCCGCCGTACCAGCTGCCGTCTTCTGCATTTTCCCTGTTGCTCATGGCATACCCTTCCTTCCTCTTGTAATCATAAAAGAAATTATCAATCAATCCGTGGTGCGAGGGATAAAGCCCGGTGATCAGTGTCCAGTGGTTCGGGAATGTAATGCTCGGATAGCCTGGAAGCATGGCTTCTGCACGGACGCCTTCACCAGAGAACTTCAGAAGGTTTTCAGCATGGTATTTTTCGGCATAATCATAACGGAATCCGTCCGCAGAAATCATAATGACATACGGCTTTTTCTGTGCTTCGGTGCTGTTATATCTGTTGGGGACAACCACCTGAGCGGTGTCCATGTTTCCTTTCTGGGCTAAAGCTGTCAACGAAAAAATCAAGAGTAAGAATTGCAATCCCTGCTTCATTATTTAAAATTTTTGCAAAGGTACCGGCTGAATCCGGGAAGGAAAAATTTCACGGGTTAAAAAATCATTAAAAGTAGGCTTAAGAATATCATTAATAAAAAAGCCGCTTTTCAGCGGCTTCCATTTGTTTTTATGTCTTTTTTATTCCTTAATCAGCTGCTCAAAAGAAGCAGACCCGTCTTTCAACGTAATTTCCAGGTAATAGTTTCCGGATTTCAGGTCAGAGACATTGATCTCTTTTCCATCCATGCTTACTGTTTTTACTTTTCTTCCTGTAGATTCATAAATATCAACAGATTTTACTTTATCTGCGTTCTGGAAAGTAATGGTTTCTTTAGCAGGATTTGGGTAAACAACTATTCTGTTCTTCTGTGCAGCAACTTCACCGGTTGCCAGAACAGCCCCCAAAGTAAGCGTTGCATATCCCCTGTTTCCGGAATGATATCCTAATGCCTGGCTCCCCGGAGTTCTTGCATAGAAAATACTGATGTTTCCTGCTGCATTGGACAATGCGAAATCTCCGGCTCCTCCTGCAAGCGTCCGTGTGGCCACTACAGTTCTTGTGCTTCCTGAAACAGTATTTGATGTCTGTGTCCAGTTCTGGACTGCATCAGCGGTTGGATTACCAAATCCGTTAAATGTATAATCCCTGTTGGCAGAAGAGTTATAAATAAATCCGTCTGATCCTGAGGCCATGCCTACATTTCCGAAACCTATCCCCAGCATGGAATTACTGTCGCCGGTTAAGGTAATCGTTGCCGTAGTTGCGTTGGTATCCAATTTTACCGTCATGGTAGCGGAGGACAGGTTCACTGTTCCTGATGAAAACTGGGCTCCGACTAAAGAAGCCGCAGCCGTTGACAATGTAAGTAAAAGTTTTTTCATATTTTAATTTTTTAAGAGGTTGATAATTTCCGTATTTTTAGTCTGAAGCGCGTACTCAAAAGGCGTCATGCCCTGGGAATCTTTTATGGATTTATCGGCTTTATGCTTCAGCAATAATTCCGTCAGTTCTTTATTCCCGAATTTCACAGCCCAGAATAAAGGGGTTGTTCCTGTGGCATCAGCAATATTGGGGTCGGCATTCTTTCTTAACAGGTGTTCGGTCAGGGTTTTATTGTATTTTACAGAGAGCCCGGCCAGCGCAGTTCCTTCCTGGCTCTTGTAATTGACATCTTTTACATGATCCATTAAAAATTCAGCTACTTCCACATTGCCTTTGTAACATGCCAGGATAAGCGGTGAAAAGCCGTTTTCATTCGTCTGATTGATGATATCCGGATTCTGTTTCATCAGATCCTTCACTTCAGCCACAGTTCCGGTACGGGCAAGATCAAAAATAGATTTTGCCTTTTCCTGAGCCATTGTGAATGTGCACATCAAAAAAAGGGGTATTATTAAAATCAGCTTTTTCATTGTTTTACCAGGACGTAATTGTATTGTACATTCACGCTTTCAGCAACTTTTTTAGTCACCATTTTAGGGATTGTCACTTTATGGTCTGCAGCCTTTGCAACAAATCCTCCGGCCATATAAATCTTTCCGTCTTTTGCAGAGATCGTAGCTGTTGAAGTATATGCTTTTTCAACACCGTGGAAATTCAGGGTTCCCTGAACGGTATATTTCTGCGGGTTGGCGGAAAGCCTGGACTTATCAAAATTTACAATTTTACCTTTAAACGTAGTTTTCGGGTATTTCCCTGTTTCGGCATAGCTTTCATTGAAATGCTCTTCCATCAGCTTTGTTTTGAAATGAAAGTTTTTAACCACGGATACTGAAGCGAAGTCCCCGTTGTCTGTGTTAATCACAGCAACGTTGTTGTCATCCTGTGCAAAAACATCTTCAAATAAAGGCACAGAGGCCTCGAATGATACTTTTCCTGTTTTGGTCATATATTTCTGTGCAGAAATAAAATGGGTGAACAGCAACGGAACGGCGAGTAATATTAACTTTTTCATATTATTTTTAGTTTTCGGTAAGCCCATCGGCTTTCCATTTGGTGATGATGTTGATCTGTGCCGGAGACAGGCTTCCGCCTTGAGGCATTTTTGCAGGATCCCCGTTCGGCCTGTTGATCCTGTCTATGATATTGTCGATATTGCTTTTTACCTGATTATAATTCGTCAGTGCCTGAGGTCCCGGAGAATGGCACATCGTACAGTTGGCATCCATAATCGGCTTAACGTCTTTATTATAGGTTACCTGCTCCGTGATAGGGGTATTGTCTGAAATTTCTTCATAGGTCCTGCTTTCACAAGCGATTAATGCAACAGCTGATGAAATGATATACATACACTTTTTCATAATTAAAAAACTCTGTAAAGGTTAAACCCAAAGAAAATCTGTCCTTTCTCCCATTTTCCGGTAGCATTCGTCAGGTAGCCGATATCGGAATTGAGCTGGGAATTGGAAAACAAAAGTTGGAACACGTGCCCCCCGGTTTCTAAATCCATCCCTAAAGACAGAGGGTTTTTATAGAAACTGTGATTGTCGAAATTCACGAAATATTCTGCGTTGATGGAAATCCTTTTAGAGATTTTATACCGTCCGCCCAATCCTGTAAAAAACTGGTCTTTGTCTTCAACGGCAGGTTCGTAAAGGTTTTTGTGAACATATGACGGCGTAAACTGCAGGGAAAACTTATCGCTGAACCTTCTTGAAATCAGCGCCTGGGTAAGATAGGAAAGCCTGTCGCCGAACTGAAGATGCGGATAATTGTCTTTGCTGAGTTCCGTATTGACGGCCATGACATTGTAGCCGACTACATCTACCGGAAAATTTTCGTTTTGCTGTACCAGCCTGTATTTGGCACCGCCTTCAAAAGTTTTAAGATTGGTTTCCCGGGAAAGGCTTAGGGAAAACCAGTCTGTAGCACCGTAGATCACACCCAGTTTGGTAGAGGCATCATCTAACCCGAAGAAATCCTTGAATCCTCTGCTTACATCCCCGAAACGGTGCGCCACTACGATGTACCATTCTTTTTTTGCCGTAAGCTTCGTAGATTGTCCCGTTACGATCTGGAGTGCCTTGAATGCAGGCTGGGAAATTTCGGTGTTTTCGGTCTGAACCGTATCAATATCTTTCAACAGGTCGTCCTGCGCGAACGCCAGGCCTGAAGCAAATACTGACAGAAATAAGAGAATTTTTGTCATACACTTTACATTAGAATTGTATGGCAAACTTATACACTTATCGCCTCAGAATTGTGTGATAAAAGTCACCGACCGGCTTATTTTTACCAGTCAGGCCTTTAAAATCAAGCGGTACAGGATATTAATATTGCTTAATATTTTCATTTACAGGAATTTTAATCCCTTCTTTGGTCTGAACGATCTCTCCTTCATTTTCCATTTTTTTCAGAACCCGGCTCACTACTTCCCTTGAAGTTCCGAGATTGCCGGCAATTTCCCTGTGCGTAAGCTTAACCGGATGGTTTCCGGTAGCAGAAATCTGCTGTTTGATGTAGTTTAAAACCCTTTTGTCCAGTTTATGAAAAACGGCATCATTTACCATATTCATGATATCTGAGAACCTTCTGTCATATTCACTGTAAAATAACCTGTTGATTTCAGGAAACCGGATGAGCCATGCATGGACGATGGAAACAGGGATCAGGATCACTTCGGAATCTTCCTCGGCAACAGCGTATACACGGCTTATACAGTCTGTAAAAATGGATGAGAAAGTCATCATACAGCTGTCATTGGCTTTTATGTAATAGTAGACAAGCTCACGGCCGTCATTCAGAGTAAATACTCTGACAGAACCTTTTATCAGAAAAGGAATAAATTTATTTTTCTGTCCGTCCCTTACGATTTCAGTTTTCGCTTTGATTTCAGTAACCATCGCATGCTGATCAAACTCATTTAAAAAATCAGCTCCCAAAAAGCCGAATTTATTAAGAATAAATTGATTATTTACCATATTCTTTGTATTCTTTCCAACAACAAAGATATACAATTGAATAATTTATATGGTATATTTTTTATCTATTAAACTTATTCAGACCATAAGCCCGCAGCTATAATTAATTTTTCCATTTACGGTTTACCGTAAGCATTAGTTCCTGAAAGTGATTACTTTTGAGTTTAAATGCAACTCATGTGTAGTAAAAAATTTCTTCAGGAGTTGAAGAGATAAATATGGGTCAGGATTGAACATACAGGAAAAATATTAATTAATAATCATTATAAATTTAACATGGAAAATAATATTGAAAGTGAGAATACCAACAAGATGCTACAAGTACTTGACTGGGCTTATGACAAATCTTTAGACGGAATACCCTGATTTTCAGATCCTCTTATAAAATTTGCAGAGACCTATACAAAAGGAAACGGTACACCGGAGGAAAAAATAAATTCATTAATCAGATGGCAAATCAGCAAAACATCAACATCGGGGTTTTTAACCGGATTAGGAGGACTTATCACTTTGCCTATCTCAATTCCTGCAGATATTTCTACAGGTATTTATATTCATATGAGAATGATTGCAGCCATTGCTCATATCGGTGGTTATGATATTAATGATGACAGAGTGAAATCATTGGTCTATCTCTGCCTCGTTGGCGAGCCTGTTAAAGATATTTTAAAGGATGGTGGAATAGCCATTGGCAGTAAACTGGCTTTCAGTTACTTAAAATCAATACCCGGAAAAACACTGACTAAGATCAACAGAATGGTAGGCTTCAGGCTGGCAACAAAGTTCGGGCAGAAAGGCATTTTGAACCTGGTAAAATTTGTACCGTTAGCCGGAGGAATAGTCGGGGCTACAGTAAATGCCATAGGGACTAACCTTATCGGTAATGTTGCTAAAAAAGTATTTATTTCAACAGATAATGATCAGAAAAACGGAGCCGATTTAAATGAATTCGAAGATGCTGAATTTTCTGAAGTTGTTAATCTGGATTTATTGAAGTTTTATTCTTACATCAATATTATAAAAGTAGACGGCATTGTGAAAGAAGAAGAAATTGAAATGTTTGAAAGTGAAATTAACCATTCTTTTCTGCCTGATAAAATAAAGCTTGACCTGATCTCTAAAGTGTATGAAAAGGAAAAAACTGAGGTAGACTATTCGCATTTTCAAGATAAGACGGAGGATTCACTGGAACTGCTCAGGAACTTACTGAAATTTGCTAAAATTGATAACGAGTTTCATATCCTTGAAAAAATGTTTATAAAAAACGTTGGCAAGCAGATTGGTTTTTCGACAGAAGATCTTGAAGAGCTGATTAATTCTAAAGAAACTAATGAAGAAAAAGTATAGTACCATATTATACTCTTTATTAATATCAACAAAAAAATGCCTCAGTTTTCACTGAGGCATTCTTATTTATGTAAGAAAAATCTTAAGCATTTACATTGTTCCCTCCTAAAACGAAAGGCTCAACTTCCTTGATTTCTCCGAACTGCTGCTCGTAGTTAGCAATGTTCTGTTGAAGAGCAGTAAGTACTCTTTTAGCATGAAGCGGAGCAAGAATTACTCTTGAACGCACGTTAGCCTGCTGTACACCCGGCATTAACTGGATGAAATCTACTACAAACTCAGACGGAGAGTGGTTTACTAACGCAAGGTTACAGTAAACTCCTGATGCTACCATCTCGTTCAGTTGGATGTTGATGTTGTTTGGATCGTTGTTTTGATTCTGGTTGTCCATTGTATAAATTATATTTTTTTGAAAATGAAATTTGAGATTGTGAAAATATAAAAATAAATTCAAACCCCAAATTTCAAATTATTAATTTTAGTTAAGATCTTCGAATTCTTTTTTAGAACCTACGATCACATTCTGATATTCTTTAAGACCTGTACCTGCAGGAATTCTGTGTCCTACAATTACGTTTTCTTTAAGACCATTCAGTTCATCAACCTTACCTGCCACGGCAGCTTCGTTAAGAACCTTGGTAGTTTCCTGGAACGATGCTGCAGACATGAATGATTTCGTCTGAAGAGCGGCTCTTGTAATCCCCTGAAGAACAGGTGTTGCAGTAGCCGGAAGCGCTTCTCTTACTTCCACCAAAGCCTGATCTTCACGCTTCAGCTTAGAGTTTTCGTCTCTTAATTCTCTTGCCGTAATCATCTGTCCCGGTTTGAAGACTTTAGAATCTCCGGCTTCCATTACCACTTTAAGTCCGAACACCCTGTTGTTTTCCTCCAGGAAGTCATATTTATGTTCAAGGGCTCCTTCAAGGAACTGAGTATCACCTCCGTCAACGATAGATACTTTGGTCATCATCTGTCTTACGATGATTTCGAAGTGCTTATCATCAATTTTTACCCCCTGAAGACGGTAAACTTCCTGAATTTCATTTACCAGATATTCCTGAACCGCAGTTGGACCTTTGATTCTTAAGATATCATCCGGCGTGATGGATCCGTCTGAAAGCGGTGAACCGGCTCTTACGAAGTCATTCTCCTGAACCAGGATCTGGTTGGATAATTTAACCAGGTAAATTTTTCTTTCTCCGGTTTTAGCTTCCACGATCAATTCACGGTTACCTCTCTTGATTTTTCCGTAAGAAACCACCCCGTCGATTTCTGTAACCACTGCAGGGTTTGAAGGGTTTCTTGCTTCGAACAATTCGGTAACTCTCGGAAGACCTCCGGTGATATCCCCTGCTTTTGCAGATTTTCTCGGGATTTTGATCAAGACTTTACCAGCCTTAATTTTCTCACCATCGTTTACCATTAAGTGGGCTCCTACCGGTAAGTTGTATGCTTTCTGCTCAACTCCTTTAGAATCTACCACTTTTAAAGTAGGTACGGCTTTCTTGTTTCTGGATTCAGAGATTACTTTCTCTTCAAATCCGGTCTGTTCGTCAATCTCCAGCTGGAATGAAATACCCTGGATGATGTCTTCATATTCTACCTTACCGGCAGTTTCTGCAATGATAACCGCGTTATACGGATCCCATCTACAGATTACATCTCCTTTGCTTACTTTATCACCCGGTTTTACAGCCAGGATGGATCCGTAAGGTACGTTGGCAATCATCAACGGTGTTCTGGATTCGTTATCCGCCACCAATCTGAATTCCGTAGAACGGGAAACCACTACTTCAGCCGTATTTCCACTTTCGTCTTCAGAAGTAATGGTTCTTACTTCGTCCATTTCAACAATACCGTCTCTTCTTGCAACGATGGATGGGTTTTCTGATACGTTACCTGCAGTACCCCCCTGGTGGAAGGTTCTCAACGTAAGCTGAGTTCCCGGTTCCCCGATGGACTGTGCTGCAATAACCCCTACGGCTTCACCCATGTGGATTACTTTACCGGTGGCTAAGTTTCTACCGTAGCATTTTGCACAGATTCCTTTCTTAGCTTCACAGGTCAACGGTGAACGAACTTCAACCGATTCCAGTGCCGCTTCTTCAATTCTCTTGGCTAATACTTCGTTAATTACCTGATCGGCTTCAGTGATTAATTCATCACTTTCAGGATCATAGATATTATGAAGAGAAACCCTACCCAAGATTCTTTCGGAGATTCTTTCAACAATCTCGTCATTTTTCTTAAGGGCCGTTACTTCTGTACCTCTTAATGTTCCGCAGTCTGCTTCTGTAACGATAACATCCTGTGCAACGTCTACCAGTCTTCTCGTTAAGTAACCGGCATCGGCCGTCTTAAGAGCGGTATCCGCAAGACCTTTACGGGCACCGTGGGTAGAGATAAAGTATTCTAAGATGGAAAGACCTTCTTTAAAGTTTGCAAGAATCGGGTTTTCAATGATCTCCGCACCGGTAGACCCGGCTTTCTGCGGTTTTGCCATCAAACCTCTCATCCCTGATAACTGACGGATCTGTTCCTTAGAACCCCTTGCTCCGGAATCAAGCATCATGTATACAGAATTGAATCCACCCTGGTCAACTTTCATTCTGCTCATGATCATTTCAGTTAATCCTGCGTTGGTGTTTGTCCAAACGTCGATTACCTGGTTATAACGCTCGGTATCGGTAATAAGACCCATGTTATAGTTGGCTCTGATCTCGTCAACCGTTTCGATAGATGTTGCGATCATTTTCTTTTTCTCAACAGGAACCACAATGTCTCCTAATGAGAAGGAAAGACCTCCTTTGAATGCGTTTGAATACCCTAAATCTTTCATGGCATCCAGGAACTTCACTGTTGTAGGGAAGTCTGTATCATCCAGTACTCTACCGATAATGTTTCTTAATGATTTCTTCGTTAGAAGCTCATTGATATATCCTGACTGTTTAGGAACAATCTGGTTAAACAGGATTCTTCCTACAGAAGTTTCGATCAGTCTGGTAACAATTTCTCCTTCTTCTTTTACCGGAAGCCTGCATCTTACTTTAGCATTTAAAGAAACTCTGCCTTCAGCATAAGCGATTTCCGCCTCTTCAGGAGAATAGAATACAAGACCTTCGCCTTTTACTTTCATATCTTCCGTAGAGCTCAATTCTTTGGTCATGAAATAAAGACCAAGAACCATGTCCTGAGAAGGTACGGTAATAGGAGAACCGTTTGCCGGGTTCAGGATGTTCTGAGAACCCAACATCAGTAACTGCGCTTCAAGGATTGCTTCAGGGCCTAACGGTAAATGTACCGCCATCTGGTCACCATCAAAATCGGCATTGAAGGCCGTTGTTACCAACGGGTGAAGCTGGATTGCCTTACCTTCGATCATTTTAGGCTGGAATGCCTGGATCCCCAATCTGTGAAGCGTAGGTGCTCTGTTCAGAAGAACAGGGTGGCCTTTCATCACGTTTTCAAGGATATCATATACTACAGGTTCTTTCCTGTCGATAATTCTCTTTGCAGATTTTACTGTTTTTACAATTCCTCTTTCAATCAGTTTTCTGATGATAAACGGTTTGTAAAGCTCAGCAGCCATATCTTTAGGGATACCGCATTCGTGAAGCTGTAAGTTTGGTCCTACAACAATTACCGAACGCGCCGAGTAATCTACCCTTTTCCCCAGTAAGTTCTGACGGAAACGACCCTGCTTACCTTTCAATGAATCTGAAAGTGATTTCAACGGTCTGTTGGATTCAGATTTTACAGCAGAAGATTTTCTTGTATTATCGAATAATGAATCTACTGATTCCTGAAGCATACGCTTCTCGTTTCTTAAGATTACTTCAGGAGCTTTGATCTCCAAGAGTCTCTTCAAACGGTTATTTCTGATAATTACCCTTCTGTAAAGGTCATTTAAATCGGAAGTTGCGAAACGTCCTCCATCCAACGGAACCAATGGTCTCAATTCCGGCGGTATAACAGGAAGCACACGCATAATCATCCACTCCGGCTTATTGATCATTCTTGTATTGGCACCTCTCAATGCTTCTACAACGTTCAGTCTTTTTAAAGCCTCGGTTCTTCTCTGTTTTGAACCTTCGTTGTGTGCTTTGTGTCTTAAATCGAAAGACAGGGCATCAAGGTCAATTCTCTTCAATAATTCCTCTACCGCTTCAGCACCCATTTTGGCGATGAATTTATTCGGATCGGAATCATCCAGATACTGGTTCTCAACCGGAAGTGTCTCCATGATATCAAGGTATTCCTCTTCTGTCAGGAATTCCATGTTATCGAAGTCGGAACCGTCTAATTTCTTAGCAATCCCCTGCTGAATCACCACATATCTTTCGTAATAGATGATCATATCCAATTTCTTGGAAGGGATCCCTAAAAGATATCCGATTTTATTCGGCAGTGAACGGAAATACCAGATGTGTGCGATAGGAACAACCAGGTTAATGTGCCCGATTCTTTCTCTTCGTACTTTCTTCTCGGTAACTTCCACTCCACAACGGTCACAAACGATCCCTTTATAACGGATTCTCTTGTATTTACCACAAGCACATTCGTAATCTTTGATAGGACCGAAGATCTTTTCACAGAACAGACCGTCCCTTTCAGGCTTGTGCGTTCTGTAGTTAATGGTTTCCGGCTTTAAAACCTCTCCTCTTGAGTCCTGTAAAATGGACTCCGGAGAAGCTAAACCGATGGTTATTTTATTAAATCTACTTGATTTATTTTTATTTGACATTTTTTAGATTTTAGATTTTGGATTATAAATTCCGGATTATAGAATTCTGAACCGATTCAAAATTCAACATTCAAAATTTAAAATTATTCCTCAAGTCTTACATCAAGTCCAAGTCCTTGTAACTCGTGAAGTAATACGTTGAAAGATTCAGGAATACCAGGTTCCGGCATCGATTCACCTTTCGCAATGGCTTCATAAGTTTTCGCTCTACCAATTACGTCATCAGATTTTACAGTCAGGATTTCTCTCAGGATATTGGATGCTCCAAATGCTTCAAGAGCCCAAACCTCCATCTCTCCGAATCTCTGTCCACCGAACTGAGCTTTACCTCCTAACGGCTGCTGGGTAATCAATGAGTAAGGTCCGATAGAACGTGCGTGCATTTTATCATCAACCATGTGTCCTAATTTCAGCATGTAGATAATACCTACGGTTGCTGCCTGTGTAAATCTTTCTCCTGTACCTCCGTCATAAAGATACGTGTGACCGAATTTAGGAAGACCTGCTTTCTCTGTATACTCCGTAATCTGATCAAGCGTAGCCCCATCAAAGATCGGCGTAGCGAACTTCATTCCTAATTTCTGACCGGCCCATCCAAGAACGGTTTCATAGATCTGTCCGATGTTCATACGGGAAGGTACCCCAAGCGGGTTCAATACGATGTCTACCGGTGTCCCGTCTTCAAGGAACGGCATATCTTCTTCACGAACGATTCTTGATACGATCCCTTTGTTACCGTGACGTCCTGCCATCTTATCCCCTACATTCAGCTTACGTTTTTTAGCGATGTATACTTTAGCCAGCTTCATAATACCTGCAGGCAGTTCATCCCCGATAGAAATTGCGAATTTCTCACGGTTTTTAACCCCCTGGATATCATTGAATTTGATTTTATAGTTGTGAATCAACTGCTTGATCAATTCATTCTTATCATTATCAACCGTCCAGTCTGCACCGCTTACGTTAACGTAATCTTCAACGGATGTTAATAATTTATGCGTGAATTTAATTCCTTTACCGATAATTTCTTCATCAAGGTCATTTTTCACCCCCTGAGAAGTTTTACCGCTAACCAGCGTATTCAGTTTCTCGATTAAAGTATTTCTCAGTTCGTCAAACTTAGCTTTGTAGGTATTTTCAATCTCTTCAAGCTTAAGTTTTTCTTCGCTTCTTTTCTTTTTATCCTTAATATTTCTTGAGAATAATTTTTTATTGATCACCACCCCTCTTAATGAAGAGTCAGCTTTCAATGAAGCATCTTTTACATCACCTGCCTTGTCTCCGAAGATTGCTCTCAAAAGCTTTTCTTCCGGAGTCGGGTCAGATTCTCCTTTCGGTGTAATCTTACCGATCATGATATCACCAGGCTTCACTTCAGCACCGATTCTGATCATTCCGTTTTCGTCAAGATCTTTGGTAGCTTCTTCAGAAACGTTAGGGATATCTGCTGTCAGTTCTTCCATACCTAATTTGGTATCACGAACTTCAAGAGAATATTCATCTACGTGGATCGAAGTAAACCAGTCTTCACGAACAACTTTTTCGTTAATTACGATTGCATCCTCAAAGTTGTACCCTTTCCAAGGCATAAAGGCCACCACCAGGTTTCTACCTAAAGCCAGTTCTCCTTTTTCAGTAGCATAACCGTCACAAAGCACCTGTCCTTTTTCCACTGTATCCCCTACTCTTACGTTTGGTCTCAGGGTAATGGTTGTACTCTGGTTGGTTTTTCTGAACTTGGTCAGTTTATATGTTTTTGTAGCAGACTCAAACTGTACTAAATCCTCGTCTTCGCTTCTTTCATATTTAATAATGATCTTATCTGCATCTACGTATTCTACCGTACCGGTACCTTCAGCATTGATCAAAATTCTTGAATCTCTTGCCACCTGCTGCTCAAGCCCTGTACCTACAATCGGAGCCTGCGGCTTCAATAGAGGAACTGCCTGACGCATCATGTTGGATCCCATCAATGCACGGTTCGCATCATCATGTTCCAGGAATGGAATCAGTGAAGCTGAAATACCGGAAATCTGGTTAGGTGCCACGTCGATAAGGTTGACCTGAGAAGGCTCCACTACCGGGTAATCACCATCCAGTCTTGCAATAATCCTGTCTGTTAAGAATTCACCGTTATCGTTCAGCTCAACGTTTGCCTGGGCAATTACTTTGTCTTCTTCGTCTTCCGCATTTAAGTAGATCGGGTCAGCATTAAGATCAATCTTGCTGTCAGCTACTTTTCTGTATGGTGTTTCGATAAAACCAAGTCTGTTGATTTTAGCATAAATACCCAAAGATGAAATCAAACCGATGTTTGGTCCTTCCGGAGTTTCAATCGGGCAGATTCTTCCGTAGTGGGTATGGTGAACGTCACGAACCTCGAAACCTGCTCTTTCTCTTGATAAACCACCAGGTCCCAGGGCAGAAAGTCTACGCTTGTGCGTGATTTCTGACAGCGGGTTGGTCTGGTCCATGAACTGAGAAAGCTGGTTGGTACCGAAGAACGAGTTAATTACGGATGTTAACGTCTTTGCATTCACAAGGTCAAGCGGAGTAAAGATTTCGTTATCTCTAACGTTCATTCTCTCCTTGATGGTTCTTGCAATTCTTGATAGACCTACACCGAACTGTCCTGCCAACTGCTCACCAACCGTTTTAATTCTTCTGTTGGATAAGTGGTCAATATCATCAACCTCCGCTTTGGAATTAACAAGCTCGATTAAGTGTCTTACGATCGCGATGATATCTTCTTTCGTAAGAACCTCAGTGGTAGTAGGGATGTTAAGGCCTAACTTTTTGTTCAGTCTGTAACGTCCAACTTCCCCTAATGAATACCTCTGCTCAGAGAAGAATAATTTTTCAATAATTCCTCTTGCTGTTTCCTCATCGGGCGGATCTGCATTTCTTAACTGACGGTAAATATATTCTACCGCTTCTTTTTCAGAGTTGGTAGGGTCTTTCTGTAACGTATTCTGGATAATAGAGAATTCGTTGCTGTTTTCTTTGTGAATCAGGATTGATTTCACACCAGCGTCCAGGATAAGATCCAGGTGTTCTTTTTCAAGAATCGTTTCTCTGTCCAGGATAATTTCGTTTCTTTCGATAGAAACCACTTCACCTGTATCTTCATCTACGAAATCTTCGAACCATGTGTTCAAAACTCTCGCAGCCAATGTTCTTCCTTCTACTTTTTTAAGGGCAGCTTTAGAAACTTTCACTTCTTCAGCAAGGTCAAAGATCTGAAGGATATCCTTGTCAGACTCATAACCGATTGCTCTTAACAATGTAGTTAGCGGTAATTTTTTCTTACGGTCGATATACGCGTACATTACGCTGTTGATATCGGTTGTAAATTCCATCCAAGACCCTTTGAAAGGGATGATTCTTGAATAATAAAGTTTGGTTCCGTTTGCGTGGTAAGTCTGTCCGAAGAATACACCGGGTGAACGGTGAAGCTGCGTAACAATAACTCTCTCAGCACCGTTGATGATGAAAGATCCACTAGGCGTCATATAAGGAACCGGGCCTAAGTATACATCCTGAACCACGGTCTGGAAATCCTCGTGCTCAGGGTCTGTACAATACAATTTAAGTCTTGCTTTAAGAGGAACGGAATACGTAAGTCCTCTTTCCACACACTCGTCAATTGAATAACGTGGAGAATCTACCAGATAATCCAGGAATTCCAATACGAATTGGTTTCTGGAGTCTGTAATCGGGAAATTTTCCTGAAAAGTCTTGTAAAGACCTTCATCCGTTCTGTCTTCAGGAAGCGTATCCAGCTGAAAAAACTCTCTGAAAGACTCGATCTGGATATCCAGGAAGTCAGGAGTGATGATTTTTCCTTTTGCTGAAGAGAAATTAATTCTCGGCGTTCCCTTAGTTGTTGCTGTTGTTTTACTCATAAAACTTTTAAAGAAAGGGTTAAAAAATATTTTGATTTACAAAAAATATCAGAAAAAGGCAAAAAGCAAGTTAAAAATCAAAAGGTTAAAGTGTTTTTGGCGCTCACAAAGGACCTTTATTTCTTTAAACTTTATAGTTGGCTCTTTCTAACTGCAACGCTGGTATATCTTTTCACAGCGTAATGCAAAATATTTTTATTACTTTTGGGCAAGGCCTGCCATATTATCCATAAACACGAAATCCCTTTCACTTGTATGAAAGAGCTGGGATTCAATATTTTATAGATGTATGTACAATTATTCGCGCCAAAAGAGAGGCAAAGATACAACAATTTATCTGAAATAACAAATAAACTGTTTCATAATGAATCAGTTAAGACTTAAATAAATACAAACGGTCTGTATCCTTAGCCCCGATAGAAGCGGATACCCCGCAGCAGCAGGGCTTCAGGAGGGGGCGAGGAGTAAAAGCGGATAGCGGGATAAAGCTCCAAATAAATATGCCGGATTATATTTCCCTAAGGTAATTACGAAATTTTCAACAACAAAAAGCCCGGACATAATGCCCGGGCTTATATTTTAAGGTAAAAAACCAGAATTATTTCAATTCTACTTCAGCACCAGCTTCTTCTAATTGCTTTTTAAGCGCTTCAGCTTCGTCTTTAGAGATCCCTGTTTTGATAGCAGCCGGAGCTCCGTCTACGATATCTTTAGCTTCTTTAAGACCAGCACCAGTTAAATCTTTTACCAATTTAACGATTGCCAATTTAGATGCACCTGCAGCTTTAAGAATTACGTCGAATTCAGTTTTCTCTTCAGCAGCTTCTCCTGCACCAGGACCAGCCATAACAACTGCAGCAGCAGCCGGCTCAATTCCGTACTCGTCCTTAAGGATAGCAGCTAATTCGTTTACGTCTTTTACGGTTAAGTTTACTAGCGTTTCAGCTAAATTTTTTAAATCTGACATTGTTGTAATGTTTTTGTTGATTATTTATTTAATTTTTTGAGTGTAATTATTCAGCAGCCGGAGTTTCTTCGGTGCTTTCTGCAGATGCTTCAGGAGCGTCAGCAGCTTTTTCTTCTTCAGCAGGAGCCGCCGCTTCTTCAGCGTTTGCTTCTGTTGATTCAGATTTATTTTGAAGAGCAGAAACCACTCTCTGGATTGGAGACTGAAGTAAGCCGATGATTTCACCGATCATTTCTTCTCTTGACTTAATACTTACTAAGGCATCAAGATTATTGTCACCAACATAGAAAGTTTCCTGTACAAAAGCAGACTTCAACGCCGGCTTTTCTTCTTTCTTTCTGAAGTCTTTGATTAATTTTGCAGGGGCATTAGCCGTTTCAGCAATCATCAAAGCAGAGTTTCCTTTGAATGTTTCAAACATTTCAGAGTAGTCTACTCCTTCAATCTGCTCCATTGCTTTTTGTAAAAGTGTATTTTTTACCACTTTCACTTTAATATTCTGCTTGAAAGCCTGTCTTCTGAAATCTGAAGATTTAGCAGCGTTCAAACCGTCTAGATCAGCTACATAAACTACTTTAGCATCCTGAAGCAAATCTTTGATCTCTTGTATTGCTACAACTTTTTGGTCTTTTGTCATTGTCTTAAGGATTATAATTAGTTAACAGCTTTAGTATCGATTGCAATACCCGGGCTCATGGTAGAAGACAGATAAATGCTCTTCACATAAGTACCTTTAGCAGCAGTCGGTTTCATTTTGATCAATGTAGAAATCAATTCCTGCGCATTTTCCTTGATTTTGGCAGCATCGAAAGATACTTTACCGATACCAGCGTGGATAATACCGTATTTGTCTACTTTGAAGTCAATTTTACCTGCTTTTACTTCAGTTACCGCTTTACCGATTTCCATCGTTACCGTACCTGATTTCGGGTTAGGCATCAAACCTCTTGGTCCTAAAACTCTACCCAAAGGTCCTAATTTACCCATAACAGCCGGCATAGTAACGATAACGTCAACATCTGTCCAGCCTTCTTTTATTTTTTGTAAATATTCGTCAAGACCTACATAGTCAGCACCCGCTTCTTTAGCTTCTGCTTCTTTATCCGGAGTTACCAAAGCCAAAACTTTGATATCTTTACCGGTACCGTGAGGAAGAGATACAACACCTCTTACCATCTGGTTTGCTTTTCTAGGGTCTACACCTAAACGTACAGCGATATCTACAGAAGCATCAAACTTTGCTGTGTTCACTTCTTTTACAAGAGCTGAACCTTCTTCAAGGTTATAGATTCTTCCTTTTTCTACTTTGCTTAAAGCTTCCTTTTGCTTTTTAGTTAATTTTGCCATTTCAATAAGTTTTAAGCGTTAGCTGGTTTAGTTCCTGTTACTCTTAATCCCATAGATCTTGCAGTACCTGCTACCATAGAAATAGCTGAATCCATTGTGAAGCAGTTAAGGTCGCCCATTTTATCTTCAGCAATCTTCTTTACCTGATCCCATGATACAGAACCTACTTTGTTTCTGTTCGGTTCACCGGAACCTCCCTTGATTTTAGCTGCATCCATTAATTGGATCGCTGCAGGTGGAGTTTTAATTACGAATTCAAAAGATTTGTCTTCGTACACTGTAATTACTACAGGTAAAACTTGCCCTGGCTTATCTTGGGTTCTCCCGTTAAATTGCTTACAAAACTCCATGATGTTCACACCTGCAGAACCCAATGCTGGACCTACCGGTGGAGAAGGGTTAGCTGCGCCACCTTTCACCTGAAGTTTTACCATTTTAAAGACTTTTTTAGCCATTTTTTGTTTTTTAAATTTGAATAATTAATGAGTTTGGAAGCATTATTATTCAGCAGGTTACCCATTCTCACATTAGATGAACCTACTTTTCGGATTGCAAAAGTATAAAATATTTTTGGAATAGCAAACTGTTAACTCATTAAAGTTCAGAAATTAATACATAATCTGTATTATCCACCTTCAGTATGAGTATTAATAAAAATTACCGTTTATTGCTAAACGGTAATTTTATGTTTATGAAACAGATGCATATTGCTGTTCATTCATACTGTCATTCAGCATGATATTCGGTAACTGTAATTACTTTTTAATGAACTTTTCTGTTATTGTTCTGGTTTTGGTTTTTACTTCCAGCAGGTACATTCCGCTTGGGATGGACTGAACATCAATTCTCTTGTTATTCTGTTCAACGGTTATGATCTTCTGTCCGGATATGTTATATACTGAACCTGATATTATTTCATCATCTGTCTGTATATTAATAAAATCCCCGGTCGGGTTAGGGAAAATCCTGAATACATCTGAAACTGCCGGATTATTTTTTACAATTTTGGAATCAGGCTTTGCAAGTTCCTTTTCTGCACTTTTCAGATTCGGTAAGACGGTGTTGTCTGCATACACATAAAAATATCCGTTATCAATCTTGGTATCCGGTAAGATGAGACAGTATCCGGTTCCTTCCACTTTTATCCCTTTCCAGCTTGTATTGTTGGCAGAACTCACATCCGCACCTTCAATAATAAAGTTGCTTCCGCTTTTTACCACCACCCTGCTTTCAGGTGCCATGATCAGCTTGCACGTTGTTTTCAGGCTGGAATTGTTATCAATCTTAACATTGGAATAGTTCCTGAAATCAATATCCCAAAGCTGGTTTGAAGTTACATTGATATTGGTTGTTTTAAAGGAGTTATCGGTAAAATACTGTCTCGCACTGGTGACTGAAGCACTAAAATACATAGTTGCGATATTATCCCTGCTAAAATAATCATGGTTACCCGGATCATAGCTCATAATATTAGAACCGCAGTCATGATGATACAGCCCCAGGTTATGTCCAAGCTCATGTGGAAAACTGGTATAGCCCATCCCTACAAGCCACTGCCTTACTACAGACCAGGGCTGGCTGCCCCAAGTAGGATTATTGACTACAAAATTTTTCATATACAAATACTTATTGAACAGATTGGGCCAGAACTGCCTTAATTTCCTATCAATAGGGGCCTGGTATGGGAATTCAGCGGCTGCCCATCCTTCACCGGATGATGCGCTGTAATCTCCTGTTGCTATATAATTATTATAAATGTTGCCGTTATTGGCAAATACTACATTGATGCCTGAAGGAATCGAAGGATCACTATCCAGATAAGTATAATAATAATCTGAAGAAGGAGGATACAGAGGCATGTTACCGCCTAAAGGCCCTAAATTAGGATCATAGCCTGTATACAGATAATCCCAGGCGGGATCAGCTTTCCATATTTTATTTACAACCGTCTGAATTTTAGTATTGGTAAAATTAGCCTGTCCGTAACCGTTACATCCTGCAACGGGCTGTCCCAGGTTGGCTAATCTGTTATTCATTGCAGCAACGATATCATCAATAACCTGGATGTGATCAGGATTATTCTGTTCAAAATTACCTGTACCGTCCGGCTTGGTTAAGAATATAAAATTTAATTTTATATAAATAACGTCATCAGCGGCTTGGGGCATGTACAGACTGTTATCATAATAATACGGCGAAGTATTGCCACAGTTCATGTTTAAAGTCTGCAGGCTGTTTTTCACGGAATTTTCAATTCCCGTTATCTTCGGGTCTTTCTGCATTGCACACGCAACATCAAAAGGATTTTCCTTCTGTGCTTTTATACCGGTAAAAGCAACTGTCAAAAGTATGAGGAAAAATATATTCTTCATCATCACTTTGTTTTTTCAATTAACTTTATCCTTTCTTCCTGTGCCTTTACTTTTTCATTCATCTCAATTAAATGCAGCGTCAGTTCTTCAACCTTTTTCAGCAGGATGACATTCATTTCCTTCAGTTCCACGCCATTTTTCACGGCTTCCTCTGCAGAGGGCACTTCCGGTAAATGCTTATTTTTATTGATGTAGGATTTGACTTCCTCCAACGGTTTCAACTGATAATCTTTATCAAAAACATAATCTGCCCAACCGCTGGCAGACGCAATTTCCACTTTGATCTTTTCTGTTTTTATTCCGTCTTTTACAAACAGTCTGTAGGTATTGCAGTCTGAGCAGGAAACCATTCCCGTATTGTTCCATGCTACGCCCATCAGTATTTTACCGTTTTCACGGGCACTGAATACAGGATACTGCCAATTTGATGACGACAGGGTCAGAAGGCCGACATCATTGGCCTGGCTTTGTGAACTTGAAATCCATACAATATCTGTACCGGCGTTTCTGTTGGGCGAATTATCAATAAAGTCTACGCCATCACCGCTTACCGTACTGGTATTGAATAAAAAGGTTCCCTGCCCGATTTTAAATCTTTCGGTATTGTTCGTTTTAAAGGTTAGATCTTTGGCATCAAGCGTTCCGAGGAAGTTGGCCGGAGGATTTGTTCCGCTGTTCCCGGTTAATGACCAGCTTTGTGCTTTATTAAGCGTTGCGCACGAGATAAGTGCCAGAAAAATTACTTTCTTCATATTAATTTGAATTATGGTTATGGTTTAATTCTCTAAATTTACTAAATAATTTGTATTTCTTAATAAAATGTTAAAATTATTTTTAAAAAAAATAAATTCATCGCTCGGTACCTATGCAAAATTTCCTCTTCCTTATGTAATTCCGGTTTATCACTGTGTTTCTGACGAATACTTGCCCCACATCAGACACATTATCAACTATAAAAACACGAAGGATTTTGAAGCGGATCTTGATGGCATGCTTAAGAAATTTGAATTTGTACCATGGGATTTTTTTAAGGATCATTATAACAAGCCTGCCCAAAAGCCCTACGCACTCCTTACGTTTGATGACGGGTTTTATGAATTTAAAGAGGTCGTTATACCGATTCTTTTAAGAAAAGGAATTTACGCCATCAATTTTATCAATCCGGCTTTTACAGACAATCCGGATATGATGTTCCGGTTGAAGGCCAGCCTGATCATAGAAAAGATCAAGGATAAAAATTACTGTATTCCAGAACCGGTTTTAAGTCAACTCAGGCTAAAAGAAAATAATAAAAATAAAGCCATCGGCAGTATCCATGCTATTCGTTACGAAAACAGATATCAGCTGGAACAGTTGGGACAGATGATGGATCTGGATTTTAAAGAATACAGGGCAGGCAGAAAGATCTATATGGATACTGGTGATTTAAAATCTGTTCAGCAACAGGGATTCGGTATTGCTTCACACAGCTGGGACCATCCTTATTTCGCGCACCTTCCATTGGAGGAACAGCTGCATAATATCCGGAGATCATTAAGCTACATCAAAGAAAACGGACTTTTAGAAGAGTGCTTTGCTTTTCCGTTTACCGACTTCGGGCTTACAGAAGAACTGTTTATTAAGTTGTTCGATGAAAATGAAACTTTACGGCTGACATTCGGTACAGCAGGTGTAAAGCTTGACGGTTTTGAAAAAAATCTGCAGCGTATTCCCATGGAAAACGGTCTGTCTGCTGAACGGGAAATACACTTTGAAACCAACTATTTTCAGCTAAAAAAAATATTCAATAAAAACACAATCGCCAGATGATTTCACTGCAAACCTATAATAAATCTCAATTACAGGAACTGATTATTTCCGTTGAGTTCCGCCAATTCCCTTTCTGTCCCATATCGGTTCACAGGGCACAATCTCATATCAGCAATCCGGCTGCCGGTGATGAAGACACCCTTCTGATCCTGGCTTTTGACCAACAGAATTTAGCAGGATATATCGGTATTTTACCGGATATGATTAAAAAGGAAAAGCAAAAGATCAAGACCGGCTGGCTCAGCACAATCTTTGTACATCCGGATTACCGGGGAAAAAAGATTGCCCAACAGCTCCTTCACAAAGCCTGTGATGAATATCAGGGCCATATTATCATCACCGAATTTACCCCTGAAGCCGGGAATATGTATATGAAAAGTAATCTTTTCGTTCCTAGGGAATCATTAAACGGCCGGGCCTACTATTTTCTATCTGATCTTCAGAAAATACTTCCTGTAAAAAATAAAAAGTGGGAAACTTTACTGCCGGCCCTGAAAATACTGGATGGTGGGATTAATGCATACGTGAAAATAATGCACAGAAACTATAATCATAACCTTCAGAAGTTTGAAATTGCAAAGAGCCTGGACGAAGAGTCTGCAACATTTATCAGTACAAACCAGACACACAACAACTTCAACAGAAATACTGCAGAAATCAGATGGATTACAAATTATCCCTGGGTTACCAATCAACAGTCGTCTGAGCCTGCCAATTATCAGTTTTCCGCATTTGACAAAAAGTTTGAATATGTATTTATCAAAATTTATACAGCAACTGTGCTTAACACCATATTGATGCTTTCCGTACGCAACCATATAGCCAAGCTTCATTTTGTATTTGGCAGTAAAGATGCAGGTGTATCTGCACAGGTTTTAAACCTATACATCAGGCAGGAAAAGATTTCAATCCTGATCAGTTTTGATGAAGACATCAATAAGCATCTAGATCAGATCCGTACTTTATATAAAAAAGACCGCCAAAGGCATTTTCTGATGCATAAAAACCTTGACAATGCTCTGGGGAATGATTTTGATTTTAATGTTGCCGCCGGAGACGGGGATGCAATTTTTACATAAGAAAAGCCGTTCAGAATCTGAACGGCTTGGCTTTCTTTATTTTATTTTTAAAGCATTACACTTTTTCTACCTGCATATAGCTGAGTTCCATTGGCGTCTTTCTTCCGAAGATAAGAACCGAAACCTCGATTTTCTTTTTGTCCTCAAGGATTTTTTCCACTGTTCCGTTGAATCCGTTGAACGGCCCGTCAATTACCTTAACGTTCTCACCCACGATATACGGGATTTCAACATCGCTTGCAAATTCTGACAGTTCATCCATTCTTCCCAACATCCTGTTAACTTCAGATTTTCTCATCGGTACAGGATCTCCTCCTTTGGTTAAGCTTAAGAAAGAAATAACACCGGGAATATTTTTGATTGCGTGAGGAATTTCCCCCATCAAATCTGCTTCTATCATTAAGTATCCAGGATAGTAAGGTCTTTCTTTAGGAACTTTTTTACCGTTCCGGATCTGAATTACCTTTTCCATAGGAATAACCACCTGAGTAACATACTGCTCAAACCCTAAACGCTTGATTTCTGTCTCAATGTAGTTTTTCACTTTATTTTCCTGTCCGCTGATTGCTTTCAGCACATACCATTTCAATTCGCTCATTGTGGGAAAATACTTTATTATTAATTGAACAAGTTGATAAGCATTCCTATGATGTTGCTGATTGCTTTGGAAAACAATTCATCAACCCCAAAAGTAAATAATGCCAGAATTACTGTCGCTATCGTTACTACAATAGTAGAAGACTGCAGATCAGACCATTTCGGCCATTCAACTTTATGTCTGAATTCGTTATAAGAACCTTTTAAAAAATCGATTAATGAACTCATAATTATTATTTGCACGGGCACAAGGATTCGAACCCTGATCAACGGTTTTGGAGACCGGTATCCTACCATTGGACGATGCCCGTAGTTAAAAAAAGCTTCCGTAAAGAATTTCCTTACGGAAGCTTTATTATTTTTAAGATGATTAGTCTAAGATTTCAGTAACCTGACCTGAACCAACTGTTCTACCTCCTTCTCTGATCGCAAATCTAAGACCTACGTTAAGAGCGATTGGCTGTAACAATTCTACAG
The DNA here is from genome assembly GCF_001421435.1 of Chryseobacterium sp. Leaf201. GTDB lineage: Bacteria > Bacteroidota > Bacteroidia > Flavobacteriales > Weeksellaceae > Chryseobacterium. Next base: position 60,054 of record NZ_LMKA01000090.1, on the reverse strand, counting down.
TGATCTCTAAGTTATCACCAGGCATTACCATTTCTACACCTTCTGGTAAGAAGATCTCACCTGTAACGTCAGTAGTTCTTACGTAGAACTGAGGACGGTATTTGTTGTGGAATGGAGTGTGACGTCCACCTTCTTCTTTAGAAAGGATATAAACTGATGCTTTCAGTTTTTTGTGTGGCTTCACAGAGTCTTTCTTAGCAATTACCATACCTCTCTTGATGTCGGTTTTTTCAATACCTCTCAACAATAGACCTACGTTATCACCAGCTTCACCTCTGTCTAGGATTTTTCTGAACATCTCAACTCCTGTAATTGTAGAAGTTAATTTCTCATCACCCATACCAACGATATCTACAGGATCACCTGTGTTGATGATACCAGCTTCAATTCTACCTGTTGCTACAGTACCTCTACCTGTAATAGAGAATACATCTTCAATTGGCATCAAGAATGGCTTTTCAGTATCTCTTACCGGCTCTTCGATCCAGGTATCAACAGCATCCATTAATTCTTCAACACTCTTAAACCACTGATCATCAGTGTTTACCGGAGTAGCAGTAGCAGCAGTAAGTGCACCAAGTGCAGAACCTTGAACTACAGGAGAATTATCACCGTCGAAATCGTAAGTAGACAATAAGTCTCTTAATTCCATTTCAACAAGCTCTAATAATTCAGCATCATCCACCATGTCAACTTTGTTCATGAAAACAACGATTCTAGGTACGTTTACCTGACGGCAAAGTAGAATGTGCTCTCTTGTCTGAGGCATTGGTCCGTCTGTAGCAGCACACACAACGATAGCACCGTCCATCTGAGCAGCACCCGTTACCATGTTCTTAACATAATCCGCGTGACCTGGACAGTCAACGTGAGCATAATGTCTTTTTTCAGTTTCGTACTCGATGTGAGCAGTATTGATAGTAATCCCTCTTTCTTTTTCTTCTGGAGCAGAGTCAATAGCAGAGAAATCTTTTTTCTCAGCAAGACCTTTGCTCGCTAATACAGCACTGATCGCTGCAGTAAGTGTAGTTTTACCATGGTCAACGTGACCAATAGTACCAATGTTCAAGTGTGGTTTGTTACGATTAAACGTTTCCTTTGCCATGATGTAAATTATTTATTTATTGTTTTTCAAATTTTCGGTGTGCAAATATAATGATTTTTTAAATACTATAAACTTTTTGATAAAAAAAGTTTTAATATCCAAATCAATATAGTACAGACCTTATGTATCTCATGTATTGAGATTGCAAATTTACACAAATTTCTCAATTGAAAAAATCATTGGCAGACCTTTTCCTTAAAATATAAATTATCATTCTAATTATGAACGATATAGAATCAGATTACAGCCTGAAATTAAAATAATTTCCGTTTAAAAAATCCGCCGTCCCGCTTTTGTCGTACATATTACAAACCATTTAAAATAATATTATGAGAAAACTATTACACATTTGCTCGGTACTGTTCAGCGCGGCCGTTTTATTTTCCTGTGACGATTCTGATGACATGATGTCTATGGAAAATGAAGTGAAAGGCCCGGACCTGATGGTATACGGGATAACAGCCGGCAATGAACTGGTCTCTTTCAATTCCAATAACCCTAAGACATTTATTTCTAAAACAGCAGTTTCAGGCGTTGCTGCCGGAGAAAAGTTAATGAGCATTGATTTCAGGCCTGCAACCGGAGAACTCTACGCACTATCCAGTGCCAGCAAGCTTTACGTCATCAATACTTCCAATGCATCTGCAAGAACGGTAAACACCACTGCATTTGCGCCGGCGGTTTCAGGGACGATCGCTTCCATAGATTTTAACCCTACCGTTGACAGGATCCGACTGGTAAGCAATACCGGACAAAACCTGAGACTGAATCCTGAAACGGGAGCCGTAGCTGCTATGGATTCCAACATCAACGGAGGCGGAACCCCTTCCATTACCGGAGTAGCGTATACCAACAGCAAATCCGGAGCTTCTTCCACCGTTTTATATGATATTGATGCCGCTTCAGGCAAATTATTCAAACAGGATCCGCCCAATGCCGGGACACTGGTAGAGGTAGGAAGCCTGGGCACCACTTTTACAGGGCAGGCAGCTTTCGATATCAAATTTGATAACAGCACGGCACTGATAGCGGTAAATAACAAACTGCATATGATTGATCTTGGCAACGGAAAAGCAACCAATATCGGGATGCTTCAGCAGGCAGTTATTGATCTTGCCATCCCTACGGAACCGGTAGCATATGCTGTAGACAATTCCAACAATCTTCAGATCTTTAACCCCAATAACCCGATGCCGGTTTCAAAATCCATCGCCGGATTACAGACCGGTGAAAATATTTTAGGTATTGACTTCCGTCCTGTCAACGGACAGCTGTATGCGCTGGGAAGTTCCAGTAGGATGTATACCATTAACTTAGGAACGGGAGCCGCAACAGCAGTCGGAACCTCACCTTTATCCACTTTATTGGTCGGGGCAGATTTCGGATTTGATTTCAATCCTACGGTTGATAGAATACGGGTAGTGAGCAATACAGGGCAAAACCTCCGTCTTGATCCGGTAACCGGAGCGGTTACGGCAATAGATGGCGCCATCAATCCTTTGGGAGCTACATTAAGCGCTGCAGCCTATACCAATAACATGGCCGGAGCCACTTCAACCACTTTATTTGTGATCGACCATACTACCGATAAACTATATCAGCAGATACCTCCTAACGACGGTACGCTGGTAGAAACAGGTTCACTGGGAATCAATATTTCCAATGCCAACGGATTTGATATCGGCAGCATGAGCCAGAAAGCATACCTGATGGCCACTGTAGGGACCTCAACAAAAATCTACAGCATTAATACCACCACCGGAGCCGCTACTTCCGTAGCAGATTTCCCGAATGTGGTAAAAGCTTTTGCCGTAGGACTAGGATTCTAAACTCATCATATTATTTCAATAGGAGAAGCCCGGGGATTTATTTCCGGGCTTCTTATTTTTGGATCTGCTCAATTTAATAAAGATTATGAGATCAGCTGCGATTTTTTCGTCCGGTTGAATATCCAGAAAATAATCGGGAAGATCAGTAAGGTCAGCACGGTGGCGGTAACCAGCCCTCCGATAATCACAATGGCCAGCGGCTTTTGCGATTCTGACCCGATGCCTGTTGATAGTGCAGCCGGCAATAACCCGATGGAAGCCATTAAAGCAGTCATAATAACAGGCCGGGTCCTTGATTTCACTCCACTGAAAATAGCTTCGTCCAGACCTATGCCGTCCCGGACATTCTGATGAAATTCCGTAATGAGGATTACGCCGTTCTGGATACAGATCCCAAGAAGTGCAATCATCCCCACACCGGCAGAAATCCCGAAATTAATTCCGGTGAGATGCAGGGCAATAATTCCCCCGATCAGGGCAAACGGGACATTGGCCAGTACCAGAAGTGCATCTTTCATATTCCCGAAAAGAACAAATAAAAGAAAGAAAATCCCCAGCATACTTACCGGGACTACCTGGGCAAGCCTTTTTGAAGCCCGCTGCTGGTTTTCAAACTGGCCGGTCCAGCCTACGGAATATCCATCCGGAAGGTTTATTTTCGCTACTGCCGTCTGGGCATCTGCAATCGTTCCTCCCAGATCACGGTCACGGATCGAGAACTTCACCCCGATATACCGTTTGATATCATCCCGGTAAATAAATGCCGCGCCGTTACCTTTTTCAATCGTACTGATCTCTTTTAAAGGTATTTTTGCACCGTCCTGCGTAGGTACCATCAAAGCAGCAATATCATTTTCACCTTTTCTGTAATCCTGTGCATAGCGCAGGCGGATCGGGAATTTCCTTTCCCCGTCAAACATCTCCGAAGCCGTCTTTCCTCCGAATGCCATTTCCAGGACCGACTGTGCATCATCCGGCATCACCCCGTATGCAGCCATCTTATCCCGGTCAAGTACTACGCTCACTTCCGGCTGCCCGATATTTTTAATGATTCCGGCATCTTTTACGCCTCTGATATCTTTTACCTGTTTCAGCACTTCTTCAGCCAGCCTGTCCAGGGTCTGCAGATTATCACCATATATTTTAATCCCGTTTTCGGCTTTGAAACCGGCTACTGCTTCGGCTACATTGTCGGAGATTGGCTGTGAATAATTAAATGTAATTCCCTGGTATGCCCTCAGCTTTTTATCAATCCCTTCTATCAGTTCGTCATACGTGATGTTCCTTTTCCAGTCTTCTTTAGGCTGGAGGTTCACGGCAAACTGCACAAACCCGAAACCGTTCGGGTCGGTTCCGTCATTGCTTCTTCCGGTCTGCGCCAGTACATCGGTTACTTCCGGGAAGCGCATGAGGTCTTTCTTTAAGAGTTCTGCGGTTTTCAGGGATTCTTTTAATGAAGAGCTCATCGGCATTTCTGCAGTAATCCATAATGATCCTTCATTCAGCTGCGGCAAGAATTCAGTGCCTAAAAACTTACCCGAAAATAAAGTCACTACCATGAATGAAACAGCCACCATCAGGCTCATTTTTTTATGTTTGAAAGTATACCCGAAGCCTTTCAAAACCATCCTGTCCCAGAAGTTTACAAAAGGATTGTTTTTTTCCTTTACATTTTTATTTAAAAGGATGTGTGACAGAACCGGAACCAAAGTCAGGGTAAAGATCAGCGCACCGATCAATGCAAACCCCAGGGTGAATGCCAGCGGCGAGAACATTTTGCCTTCCACTTTCTGGAATGAGAAGATCGGGATCAATGACGTAATGATGATCAGTTTGGAAAAGAAGATGGCTTTCCCCAGGCCGGTCCCTGTTTTTTTGATCCATCCGGCTTTCGCCATTTTATTGAATTTTTCCTGCCCGTATTTAAGTGCTTTATGATCGAGCATCACAAAAAGTCCTTCGACCATGACAACGGCCCCATCGATGATAATCCCAAAATCCACTGCACCCAGAGAAAGTAAATTGGCACTCATACCAGCGAGCTTTAAACATAAAAATGCAAATAATAATGATAGCGGGATGATGATGGAAACAATCAGTGTAGTCCGCCAGTCGGCCATGAAAATCAATACGATTACGGTTACCAGGATGATCCCTTCAAGCAGGTTGTGCATTACGGTTTCCGTTGTAAAATCCATCAGGTGGTCACGGTCATAGAAGGTTACCATTTTAACCTCTTTCGGAAGGATTTTTTCATTGAGTTCTTTAATTTTTGCTTTTACGCCTACCAGTACTTCCCGGGGATTTTCACCTTTTCTCATCACCACAATCCCTTCTACCGTATCTTCCTGCCCGTTAAGCCCGGCCTGCCCTACCCTGGGCATTGAGCTTTCATGAACTTCAGCCACACTCTTGACCAGAACAGGGTTTCCGCTGTCATTCTGTATTGTGATATTCCCGATATCCGAAACTGATTTCACCAGTCCGATTCCCCGCACCACATAGGCCTGCCCGTTCTTTTCGATCACATCGCCGCCCACATTAAGATTGCTTTTTGTTACGGCTTCATATACCTGAAGCGGAGTGAGGTTATATTTGTCCAAAGCGCGCGGGTCAATGCTTAATTCAAACACTTTGTCCCGGCCTCCGAAAACGTTGATATCCGCAACACCGGGAACACCTCTCAAAGCCCGGTCGATGACCCAGTTCTGCAATGTCAGTAATTCGCGGGAGTCTTTGGTTTTACTCTGTAAGGTGTACCGGAAAATCTCTCCGGTGGGTCCGTAGGGTGGCTGTACTTCAGGGTCTACCTCATCAGGAAGGCTAATGGTTCGTAACTGGTTATTGACCTGATTTCTGGCAAACGTATCATCCACCCCATCGTCAAAAAGAATTTTCACAATGGAAAGCCCAAACATCGTCGTACTCCTCACACTGGTTTTCTTCTGAACCGGACTCATGGCCAACTCGACGGGTGTGGTGACAAAACGCTCTACTTCTTCTGCGCTCCGCCCGTTCCATTGGGTAATAATAACAATCTGGGTATTGGTGACATCGGGAAAGGCTTCAATAGGCATATTTTTGAAGCTTATGAATCCTGCAACCGCCAGTACCGCTACCCAGATAAAGGTAAATGCTTTATTTTTTAATGAAAAAGCAATGATATTTTTTATGAATTTATTCATTGTAGAAATTAGAAGTTAGGCATCAGATATTAGATTAATACCTGAATGTTTAATCGTTTAAAATGAATTTCAGCTGTTCAAGGAGCGGTAAATCAGCAGCTGGTTGTTGGTGATGATTTGTTCGCCTTCAGACAGGCCTTCGGAGATATAGGTACTATCGCCGGCCTGTTTCAGCACTTTTATTTCTTTTACTTTGATGTCCGTCCGGGATTTATAGATCACCACAAAGCTCCTGTTATCATCAAAGATCACGGCTTTTGACGGAACAACCAGTGCCGTGGTATTTTCAGAACGGGTAACTTTAATGGTTGCCTTGCTATCCGGGATCAGCAAGCCGTTTTTGTTGTCCAGCACTACCCTGGCCTGCATGGCATTGGTTTCCGGATCAATAATCTTAAAGATTTTATCAATCTTCCCTTCAAAAACTTTATCCGGATAAGACAGCGTGGACACCTGGGCTTTCATCCCCAAACTGATTTTATCAATATCGGATTCGTTTACGTTCATAATAGCCCACACATTGGTGGTATTGGCCACATCAAAAATATTTTCGCTCCTGTCATTTCGCAGCTGCATGTCTTTGTTGATGTTTTTCTGGACGATATACCCGCTGATCGGTGCAATCACACTGTAAATATTTCCTTTCTTTACATTATAAACGGTGCTTACCGCCCCTGCCCGCTGCATCTGGTCCTGCGCTTTCTGTACCTGGCTTCTGGCTTCCAGCACGTCCCTTTCCGTGTTCAGTTTTCCTTCATACATTTCTTTGGCGACGCGGAGGTTGTTCTGTGCCACCAGCAGGTCGGTTTTTGCATCGCTTACATCTTTCTTCACTTCGGCTAATTCCGTACTTCTGATGGTTGCCAGCACCTGCCCTTTTCTCACATGGTCTCCCAGCTCCACATTAACGCTCAGGACATTTCCCCCGACCAGCGGATACACATCGATATAGCTGTTTTTATCGGCTGAAATCTTTCCGTAAAAACTGTACTCATCCTCTATATTTTTTTTCCCGACTGTTGCCAGGGCTATAGACTTAAGCATCGTGTTGCTGAGCTCAAAACCTTTTTTAGCCTGTAGTTTTATATCTTCCTCTTTTTTTGAGCAGGACGACAGGATGCATAAAGCCATCATAACAGGGATTATATATTTTTTCATTTTAATAGAAGATTTTTGTTTGTACCAGTTGATTTAATTGTTCTGCCGACTGCATGATCCCGTTTTTCATATCATAGATCTGCAGCGCCGTTTCTCTGTAGCTGTCCATAAAATCAGTAAATTCAATCAGGCTGATGTTGCCTTTCCTGAAATTGTTCAGCATTCCGTTATAGACCTGTTCGGTATTTTCAAGATCAGCGGACGTGATCATGGATAACTGCTCATACTGTACTTTCCAGGTTCTGTAAACAGCTTCTACCCGGGTTTCAAGATCCAGTTTCCGGAAATCAGCACTTGTCTGGCTCTGCCGGATCGCAAAACCGGCTTTTTCAACATTTCCTTTATTGGATTTCCACAAAGGCAGAGGGATCCCTACCATCAGGTTGACTTCATTTTTAAAGGTGCCGCTGTTCTGGTCCCACCCTGCCCCGACATTTAGGTCAGGCACATTCAGGGATTTCTGCCATTGGGCGTACAGCTTACTGTTGTCGATCAGTTTTAAGTAGTACTGATAATCTGCATTATTTTCCAGTGCTTTTTTCTGAAGTTCCGTTTCGTCTCCGAAAGGCTGCGCGGCAAGTATCTGTTCAGCGTCTGGAAACTGCGGTTTGATGTCTTCCGTGATCCCGGTCAGAACCTTTAGCTCCTGTTCAAATTCAATGATGTTTTTGCTGATTGCGGTTTTATCATTATTCAGCTGGATGACCATGCTCTGCAGTCTTACTTCTTCTTTCAAAGAAACATTTCCTTTGGCCGACTGTACTTTATAGGCCGACAGAAGATCGTTCATATATCCTAACTGCCTGTTGGTATGGCCAAGCTTGAGGTTTTCATAATAAAGATGGTAGTAACCGGCGTGAAGCTGTGTTCTCAGATCTGCCAGCAGCTGGGAAAACTGAAGCCGGGCCAGTTCTTTATTCGATTTTGCGAAAGCGATCTCATTTTTCTTTTTGCCGCCCATGTAGATCAACTGGGTAATTTCCGCCCCTTTTGCCTGGCCTATGTCAAAAGCTTTCCTCCCTTCCGGGTTGTAGGCGTTGATGTATCCGCTGGCCTGCGGAAGTTCCCAGATCTTAGCCTGTAAGATATCGGCATCTGCCCTATTGATGTTGTACTGTTCAACGAGCAGCTGCAAATTGTTCTTCAGGAACGCTTCTTCGCATTCTGAAAGAGACATCTGCTGTTGTGCCGTCATACATGATGAAATGACGATGAACAGCCCTGCAAATTTGTTCATTTTTCTGATTTGCTACAAAAATGCCCTTACAGGATTAAAATGCTCTTAAAGAATCCTTAAAAAAAAATTAAATTAGGTTTTGAGATGGGTTTTGAGTAATAGGAGTCTTGACGATTATAAGTTGAAACAGCGACTATTAATCTCTGAAAAAATTACTTATTGAAAACCACACTGAATTTATTCAGCAGTTCTGCCGGAGAAGTATAGCTGATTCCGGCACCGTGGTATTCCAGAATCCGCTTGACAATCCGGAGGCCCAGGCCGGACCCGGAAATATTCTGGGAGTTTATGCCCCGCTGAAAGGCTTCAAACAGCCTCGGCTGCTCTTCTTCCGGAATGGTGGTTCCGCGGGATATGACATCCACAACGAGGTGTTCATCGGTTTCGGTAATCAGTACATCCACTTCCGTATTTTCAGAATATACGGCCGCATTTTTAAATAAGTTAATAAATACGATATCGAGCAGCGACTGGATGCCTTTAATGGTAAGCAATGCGTTTTCAGAAGTATTTTCGGAAATCAGGAAATCCATTTTAAGATTGGGATAACTCTTTTCCACCGCTTCAAAAGATTCAAAAATCACTTCGTCGATTCTTACTTCTTCATAAATGCTCTGGATATTTTCCTTGTCGAATTTTGTTAACAGCAACAGAGAGTTGGTAAGGTCAGACAGCTGGTACACATCTTTCTGGATCTGCTTTAAAGAAACCAGGGTTTCCGGGGAATGCTGCCCGAACTTGATCAGGTTTTCCAGCTGGAAGGCCATCCGGGTAATCGGTGTCCTGATTTCATGCGAAGCACTTGCCGTGAAATCTTTCTGTGACTGGAAGACGTCGTCCAGCCTTGCAATCATGGTGTTGAACGATTGGGCGAGAACGTTGATTTCGTCATTCGACTGCCGGACCGGAATCTGCGTGGTAAGCTTATGCGCCGTTACCTCTGATATTTCCTGGTTCAGGTCTTCCAGCGGACGAAGGAACTGCCCCATGAAATAATAGCTGAAAAAGCCAATCAGCAGCGTACTCATCACATAGGCGGTAACCAAAAGGTATTTAAGGTATTCCAGCTTGGATTTTCCGTTGGTATCGAATGCACTGGTAAGGATATAGTAATTTTCACCGTTAATCTTTCGGAGGGCAGCATAAATTTCGGGAACCGTTTTTTCAGAATAGATGACTTTCTTATCATCAAGCTCCTTTAACAGGGCATTGTTCCAGGTCACATTCCGGTCTTTGATGGTACTGTAGACCAGTTCTTTCTGTCCGTTGAAAATCAGGATGGTTTCATTAAGCAGGATGTTGTCTGAATTTTCATTAAAAAATACAGGTGCTTCTTCTTCAAAATCTTTTGACTTGGCAATAAAATGGGACGTAAATTCCAGCCTCTGCCTGAACCGTTCTTTAAACTCGTCTCTCCTGAAATCATTAAAGGACATATAAATGACAGCCATCACAATACCGAAAAGCAGTGAAAAGGCAATACTGAGATTAAGCGCGATCTTTCTTTTTAAAGACATCTTCTACAACGGGCTTAAGTAATACCCGAAGCCGGAACGGGTATGAATGAGCTTCACCTTAAAATCCTTATCCACTTTCTTTCTTAAGAAATTGATGTATACTTCTACGGTATTGGTGTTGGTATTGAAGTTATGCTCCCAGACATGCTCGGTAATCTGCTGTTTGGAAACCGTCCTTCCCTGCGCTTCCGCCAGATAGACCAGCAGCTGAAATTCCTTTAGCGTCAGTGCGATTTCATTTCCGCCGCGGTATACTTTCTGTTCGGTTTTATTGATGATCAGATCGTCAACCCTGATGATCTCCTGGTCATTGTTTTCTGAAGGGGCTTTTCTCCGCAGCAGGGAATTCATGCGCAGCAGAAGCTCTTCAAACTGAAACGGCTTTACCAGGTAATCATCGGCAAGCCTGGTGAAGGCATCTTTTTTATCCGAAAGGTCTCCGTAAGCCGAAATAATGATGATCGGTGTCGTTTTATCGAAAGAACGGATGGTCTGGCAGACATCCAGTCCGTTGATCTTGGGAACATTGATGTCCAGTAGGTAAAAATCATACGTATTGTTCCTGATCTGGCGCAGAAATGTTTCTCCATCATATATTTTGTCACACGTAAAATGATTGGATTCTAAAAACCTGCAGAGTTCCGCCGACAGGATGAGGTCGTCTTCCAGTAAAAGGATATTCATCAATATTTATTTTATACGAATGTAAAGAAAATTTTTACGGGACGAAAGAAACGGAAAGCCGGCACGTATACTTTAATTAAATTTTAATGTAATCTGTCCCGGTTGAAACTTACACAATTTCAATTTATATCCATTAGAATTAAAAAGAACATTTTAGTGCATGAAGGATTCCCGTATTTTTTTCAGAAAAAAAGAAATCAATTTTACAGCATAGAAACTGAGGTGATATAGAATAGAATGCAGCAAAATAACGGAAGATTGTAAAAAATAAATATATGTTTAACCTGAGCCCTGGAAAAGTTCCAACCATTGCTCAATAATAATAGGGAACACTAACTAATATCATGAAAAAAATTGCTTTAACAGCTATTTTAGTTTTAATTTCAATTGGTTTTATTTATTCGTGCAGTAATGACAATGCCCTATCTAATGAAAACCTAATGTCTAAAACAAATACAGACATAGGTAAAGATCCTGTTGTATTATCACGAGTAACAACTTTTTCTCTACACCAATCCCGAGGAAATAACCTTGAAAAATTCTTAAGTTCTGATACTTTTGTCAGACACGCTGATTTTATTTCTGATCGTAGAGAAATGGATCTGAATACTGTGCAGTATCAAACCGTAACAGTAGATGGAAATTCTTATGACTTTTATATTGTATCCATCCTAAAAAATAACAGCTTAGCCGGAAAACTTGAAATTCTCAATTGGAAAGATACTAAGTTCTTACCTAATGGCGATAAATATGCTCTTAATTACGCTGATCTTTCTGATTATGATTTGAAAGACTTTACAGGAAGCATTGAACTTTATGACCTTAACTATGATAATTTTCTTCATACCAGGATGAAAACACAAAACGGATATTATACAGAAGCAGAAGGAAACGGATTATCCCAGGAATTAAAGGATAAATATGCTTATCTTACAAATCCAAATAAAATTAATAACTTAGCATCAAGACATTTATGTGACAGCAACGGCAATGGAAATATTTCTTTTGGAGAATGTTATGGATGCATTACTAGAGCAATTAAAGCAAATTCAACATCAACCGGCATCTGTAATGTTTATGGAGCAATGGGAATGCCCTGGTGGGGATCATGCGGAGCTTCTACTGCTGTAGCTTGTGCAGTGATATCGTCAATAACTTAAAAACTACTACTATGATACTCATTGAAAACCCTGTAATTTTACTTATTGCATTTTTGGTATTCATTATATTAAATATCTATACGATAAGAGATATCCTGAAAAACAAAAATCTGAACAAACGGCAAAAGAACAATTATATCTGGCTGCAGTTCGGATTTCCACTCTTTGGTCCCATCATCTATTTTTCAGAAAAGAAAAACCACACAGTTCACATAAAGTAATATTTTAAGATATCATAATCACCTCCTAAGGTGCTTTCTTATTAAGAGAACTGGTTTTGAAATGAAAAGCCGTACACAATAACATAAAGCAATTGTATGGTCTTTATCAGGTTAAGGTTTTATGTAGAACTACTACTTCTCACGGGACTCCTGAATTCCTTTCCTTACCGAATACTTTATAAGCCGGTATACGCCATATCCCACTAAAAAAAGAAAAGGGATAATTGCCATTACAGCTACTAAGATATGCTGATAAGATATTGCTAACATGGTATCTGATGTTTTAGTTATTATTCTGCAATATACAAATAATGCTATTATAAAATTAAGTATAATGATTGTATTAATGCAATTCTTTATGGATTTTGAACTAATTTAAGATATTTCTTCACTTTATGACACACATCATAATTCAAGTCTCATCAGGATGGTATATTTGTATCAATTAACGGTCTTCATTTTTGCACTTACACCAAATCCCTCTATTTATTAGAGGGGTTTTTTATTTTATATAAAGTTTTAAGTTAAAATATGAATCCAATTTTGGAAGCTGAAATAACAGACATCACGCTCCGCAGCATCAATACTATTCCAGGATCACCCAAGGCATATAGCCAAAGAATAAATTTTTGTAAAAATGGACAGGTTTAAATTTAAGGCAAAAAAAAATCCCGAAGAATTTCGGGACAATACTGAGAGCCAACTACGGGACTTGAACCCGTGACCTCTTCCTTACCAAGGAAGCACTCTACCGCTGAGCTAAGTCGGCATTAAGCAAAAAAATCACACCGTGCAGTATGATTTTTTTTGAGCGGAAGACGGGGGTCGAACCCGCGACATTCAGCTTGGAAGGCTGACGCTCTACCAACTGAGCTACTTCCGCAATTCTGTTTCCAAAATTATTGGTAACGCTGTGCAAACTTAAGAAAAATCCTTTAGYMATGCAACTTTTTCTCTAATATAAAATGTGGGGAGAGCAGGATTCGAACCTACGAAGCCGAAGCAACTGAGTTACAGTCAGTCCCATTTAGCCACTCTGGAATCTCCCCATGCTAAAAAAATATTTTGCCAAACGATCTTGCGGGTTTGCTTTCCGATATTGCTGAGCGGAAGACGGGGGTCGAACCCGCGACATTCAGCTTGGAAGGCTGACGCTCTACCAACTGAGCTACTTCCGCAATTCTGTTTCCAAAATTATTGGTAACGCTGTGCAAACTTAAGAAAAATCCTTTAGCCATGCAACTTTTTCTCTAATATAAAATGTGGGGAGAGCAGGATTCGAACCTACGAAGCCGAAGCAACTGAGTTACAGTCAGTCCCATTTAGCCACTCTGGAATCTCCCCAGATATTTTATATTAAAATGAGCCTCCAGAGGGATTCGAACCCACGACCCCGAGATTACAAATCACGTGCTCTGGCCAACTAGCCACTCTGGAATCTCCCCAGATATTTTATATTAAAATGAGCCTCCAGAGGGATTCGAACCCACGACCCCGAGATTACAAATCACGTGCTCTGGCCAGCTGAGCTATGGAGGCAAATAAAAAAAGAATTCAAAAGATCGCTGTTCCTTTTTGCGAGTGCAAATATAGAACGGATTTTTTGAATTCTCAAATTTTTTATTAACTTTTTTAGCTTTTTTTGTTAAGCTAATTCTTTTTTCTTGATTAATAGCTTTTTAGCGGTATCAACACAAAGGTCTAAACTCTCTTCAAAAGTAGCAGAGGTCTTTTTTACCACGATATCTTCGCCGGGCACCACCAGGATAATTTCAGTGGTTTTGTTATTCCGGTCTGCATTGTTTTCTACTTTTAAGAACACTTTGCAGTCCTGGATTTTGTCATAAAACGTTTCCAGCTTGCTTACTTTTTTCTCGATGTGTGACTCTAATGGTTCGTGTGGAGTTAAACCAATTGACTGTACTGTGATCTTCATAACTCTTCATTTTTTGAGGCCCGTGGATGGGCCTGATTAAATACTTTTTTCAATTGTTCGATATTGGCATTCGTATACACCTGGGTACTCGCCAGGCTGGAATGCCCTAATATTTTCTTTACCTTGGAGATCTCCGCCCCGTTATCCAGGACATGCGTTGCAAAACTGTGCCTGAGGATATGAGGGCTTCTTTTTTCTTTTGTCGTGACCATACTAAGGTACTTATTAACCACAAGATAGACAAATTTTTCCGTGAGTTTTTTCCCTTTTTTGTTAACAAAGAAGTACGAAGCATGTTCCGGCTCCGGCCTTCTGATCTCTGTATATTTTTTTAACAGGCCGGACAGTTCCGGAGCAATGGGAATAATCCGCTGCTTGTTGCCCTTCCCTGTTATTTTCAGTTCGTTTTCGCTTAAATTAACACTTTCAAACATCATACCACAAAGCTCTGCCTTACGGATTCCGGTCTGGTAAAGCACTTCCATAATGCATTTTTCCAGCACATCAGTTACCTGGCTGAATACGGAGTCACTTAACCGCTGCATCTCTTCTTCAGACATCGGGATCTGCTTTTCGGCATAAAACTTAAGGGACGGGATGGTATCGGCCGGGGAAACACTGATCTCCCCTATTTTCAGGAGGAACAGATAAAAGCTGCGGAGCGTGGACAGCTTCCTGTTAATGCTCCGTTTTGCAATATTGTTTTCGCTGAGGTCTACAATGAAATTGCGGATGACTTTTTTGTCGGCTTTGGAAATATCTGCCGTGGCTTCTGTCTTCAGGCAGAACTGCATAAAGTCTTCAAGATCTTTTCTATAGCTCGTTACGGTATGGGGCGAGCACCGCTTCTCAAACTGCAGGTATTCTAAATATTTATCGACCATAATGAAGGGTATAAAAACAAAAATTCACTCTTCAAATATAACTATTTAAAGAGTGAATCCGTATGTGGGTTAAGAAAATTCTTAAGCCTGCTCTTCCTTGCTAAGGTTTCTTTGCTTGTGAGCTGCCTTTAGTCTGGCTTGTCTCAACGTTACAGAAGGCTTAATAAACTGCTGTCTGGATCTTAATTGACGAACCGTACCCGTTTTATCAAATTTTCTTTTATATTTTTTTAATGCTCTGTCGATGGATTCACCATCTTTTACTGGAATTATTAACATACTTTACATCTCATTTTGGATGGCAAAAATACACATTTTTACTTAAAACACAAATATTTATTGCATAAAATTGATTTCAGTCATCATTTATCAGTGGGAAACCTCATCAAAATACCTCATCACTTCATGGATATTATTGATACATATTAATAAGGCAAGCCAGTAGCAATAAGCATTCAGTAATCTATTACCGAATAGATGGCATTGAGCCACTTTGAATATAAACATATGGCATCCCAACACTTTTTTAAATAACTTAAATCAGGACATGGTCAAAAATTTTCATGACCCAGATTAAATAATACGACTACCTGAGGTGATTATTTAAAAGTCGCGGTGATGTTAAGGATATTTAAACAAAAATTTGTATCTTTGTTTTCACTTAATTCATGGGGTTGACTGGTTTCGACAGCAAGGCCAATGGGTAAGTAAGCATGCAGAGAACCGTAGCGCGATCTCTTAAATCCCTTGCTACAAAATTTTAACTGGCAACGAAGAGTTCGCTCTTGCAGCTTAATATCGAAGTATAGTAGATCAAGCGTTTTCCCGAAGATTTCAGTAGGGAAGCAAGATGTCCCACAAATGCCCCGTCCTGCGGCGTTTGATTCTGGGATATAGGAATGCAGGAATAAGTCTCGTTTTGCTTCGCAACGAGATCGAAAACCTCAGAAGATAAGCTGGAAGTTGGGCGTCTGCTCTCTGCCTCCAGTCGAAAACCAACAGCAGGCTAAGCATGTAGAAATCTTATGTATTGCTTGTTTGGACGAGGGTTCGAATCCCTCCAACTCCACTTAAAACCCTGTAAATTATTGATTTACAGGGTTTTTTATTTTTGGGTGCTAGATTAGGTGCTAATATTAAATATAGGATATTTCTCTTATATGAAAAAATTTGAGGCAAAGATTTATTCTTATCACTAAAAGGAAGTCGTTTTATCTAATAGAGTATCTGTTGAGGCCTTTTACTTTTCCCCCATAGAAACCATTTAGCAAAAATTCACCAACAAATCTACATTCTTATTGAAGTCTAAGTATAGAGCCCTCGAATAAATTCTCTACTGTCTTTACAAATAAAAGTTCCTTCTGGGGTACTTAAAACTCTCTGTAACTACTGTTAACAAAGAGTTTTTTATTTTAAGGGGGAACAAAAAGGGGAATACGATATTTGAGATTTCTAATTTGTGCTATATTCAAATATTTTCTTTTAATAGACTTACTTTGTTTTTAGTTCCGTCTTGGAACTTATGGCTCATAAATTTACTATTAAAGAGATATAGTATCTTTCTCTTTAATTTATCTTTATTTCCTTTAGACTGGCGGATCAGCAGGAGACGATCTTTAGTTTTGATATCAGAGATCTACAATTCCAACACCTCGCTAAGACGCAGACCGCACGAATATATTGTGGTAAGAATAGCTTTATGTTTTAAATTCTCCGTAGCATCCAATACCTGTTTCACCTCTTCAAGGGTAAGAAATTTCGGTAATTTATGTTCTTTGCGTTTGGGATAGAGATGTTTTAAACTGATCTGGCGGTTGAAGATTTCCTTATAAAATTTGGTAATAGTGGCGATCATTGCTTTTTGATATGATTGCCCTATCTTCATCTTGTCGACAAGCCAGACAATAAAATCTTCAAGTTGTTGTTAGGTTATATTTTCCGGTTTATGTTTGGAAGATAATTTAAGAAAATAGCTGAGATGTGAAGCGTAGGTCTTAATACTTTTCTCGGCATATCGTTGCATTCGAAGGATCACTATGAATTGATCGGTCAGATTTTCATTCATCATATAATTGCGTTTATCCAAAAATTATTCAATATTTAATCAACTAACAAACAGAATCTTAAATAAAATATATAAAAGAATAAGCGCAACATTATATATTTCGTATTGGCGCAATGCGTATATTTAAACCCTTGGAGAACTCAAGAAAAAATGAGTAAAATAACTTAATCCTATAATAATGTTTGATTTTCGTTTACAAGTATTTCACAAAGTAGCAAAACGACTTAATTTTACAAAAGCTGCCGAAGAATTATTTATTACGCAGCCAGCAGTTTCAAAACACATACAAGAAATTGAAAGTTTTCTGAAAACTAAACTTTTTGAAAGAAATGGCTCAAAGGTAAAATTAACAAAAGCAGGAATTATATTATTTTCTCATACCGAAAAAATATTTGAAACCTATCGTAATTTAGAATTTGAAATTAATTCTCTTTCTCAAAATTTCAACGGAAAATTAAGAATTGGTGCGAGTACAACAATTGCTCAATATCTTTTACCTGAAATTTTAGCATCGTTTCATAAAAAATTTGACCAACTTATCGTTTCTTTAGAAGCTAATAATACAGAACAAATTGAAATTGCGCTGCAAAAAAATGAAATTGATTTGGGTATCATAGAAGGAAAATCCAAAAAAGCCTATCTAAAATATACCGAATTTGTCAAAGACGAAATTGTTTTAGTTTCAAATAGCACAAATCCTCTCTCAAAAAGACAGAACATTACTATTGATGAGCTAAAAAACATTCCTCTCTTGTTTCGCGAGCAAGGATCAGGAACACTAGAAGTAATTGCACATCATTTAAAATCTTTGAATGTAAAAATTTCAGATTTAAAAATTGAAATGCAATTAGGCAGCACTGAAAGTATTAAAAACTATATACTTCACAGCAACACTATGGCTTTTATATCATTACATTCCATATACAAAGAACTTAGAGAAAATAAATTTACAATAATAGATGTTCAACATTTGTCTATCGAAAGGAATTTTTACTTTATCCAACAACAAGGTCAAGTTGAGGCTTTACCTGAATTATTTATGAAATTTGCCAATCATTATAACTTTAAGTAATGACGCATAACTTTTTACAATTTCCAACATATCCTTTATTTCAAGAAATTTGTACTAACAATAATATATAAAGTAAGATGGAAAATCAAAAAGGATTCAAAAATTTATTAGACAAAAGTATAACCACTAGAGAAGTGATTTTTTTATTAGCAGTTGTACTCTGCTTGTCTCCATTAATATCACCGCCGATTGCCTTACTTATGGGTTTAATAATTGCGCAATTTATTGGACATCCATATTTACATCTAAATCATAAAGCAACTCATATATTGTTACAGGTTTCTGTTGTTGGTTTGGGCTTTGGAATGAATGTTACAAGTGCATTAAAAGCGGGTAAAGAAGGTATTTTATTTACAATAGTTTCTATTATTGGAACATTAGTAATTGGTTTCTTTATGGGTAAGTTTTTAAAGATAGAAAAAAAGACTTCTTATTTAATATCAGCTGGAACAGCCATTTGTGGTGGAAGTGCTATTGCTGCTATTTCTCCTGTAATAAAGGCAGAGGAAAAACAGATATCGGTTGCATTAGGAACCATATTTATTCTAAATTCTGCAGCCTTATTTTTATTTCCTTTTATTGGGCATCAGTTAAATTTATCACAATCACAATTTGGAATGTGGTGTGCAATTGCTATTCACGATACCAGTTCAGTTGTAGGTGCAGCAAGTAAATATGGTCCGCAAGCTTTAGAGATTGCTACAACTGTTAAATTAGCACGAGCATTATGGATAATTCCTGTTGCTTTTTTATCAACTTTTATTTTTAAAAATAAAGAAAGTAAAATAAAAATTCCTTACTTTATTGGATTATTTGTTCTTGCAATGATTGCAAATACCTATATTCCTTTTGTTCAACAATACAATCATTATTTAACTAATATTGCAAAAGCAGGATTAACGCTTACCTTGTTTTTAATAGGATGTGGATTGAACAGAAAAACAATATCTTCTGTTGGATTTAAACCATTAATTCAAGGTGTAATTCTATGGGTGATTATAGCAACTGCTGCACTTTGGGCTGTAACAACTTTAACAAACTAATAAATTAAAAATATGAAAAATGAATTCAAAATTGGAATGTTAATACTATTCTTTAGTATTATTGCTACCAAAACTCAAGCGCAACAAATCTTTGACGGTAACATAAAAAATAATTCTTTAGCAATAAGTCCAACCGAAAATATTGCATTAGCATCAAACAGCGACGTAAATTTCGTAAGTGTTTATAATCTAAAATCTCATAAATTAATAAAAAAGATATTTGGATTCATTAGTCCAAGAAACATCATTTTTTCGCCTGATGGAATGAAGTTTTACATCACTGACAGCAGTACCGGATTTTTAACTGTACTGGAAACAAAGAAATTTAAAATCATTGAAAAATATGCGGTAGGCTTTGGAGCATTTGGTTCAGCAATTAGCAACAATGGTCAAGAAATTTATATTAATAATGAGGCAACAAATACCGTAACGGTAATTGACCTTTCAAGTAAATCGGTAAAAAAAATAATAACAGGTTTTGCCGAACCAAGACAAGGTATTAAATTAAACGCAACAAATACAAAGATTTACGTGACCAATTTTGCCAGCGACGCTATTTCGGTTGTGGACGCAGCAACTTTAAAAATCGATACAACTATTACTGGTTTTAGCAAAATAAGAGCTATCTCTATTACTAAAGATGGTGAAACATTATTTGCTGCTAATAGTGGTTCCAATTCCATTGCAGTAGTTAATTTAAATACAGGTATAATCGCTCAAACAATTTCTGTAGGCAAAGATCCTTATGGCGCATCATTATCTTCAGATGAAAACATTTTATTGAGTGGAAATAAGGAAGATAATTCTCTTTCAATAATTGATGTATCAACACTAACTAATATTGGAGTGATAACAGGATTTAATGAACCAAGACAAGCGATTGTTTACTCTAAAAACGGTAAAAATGTATTTGTACTAAACAAAGATTTATCTATTAGTGTAGTTAATCTTTCTGAAAAGAAAATAATATATAGTATTCAGAATTAATAAATTTCCTAAAAAAGGTAAAAGGGCTATCCACTAACAGCCGTTTCTCGCAATTGCGAATTTTGTGGTAAGTTCTCGTTTGCGTTTCGCAAGAATTTTTATCTTTAACAGAAAATAAAAAGTTCCGAACTTGGCAACTGACGAGAAGCGGCGGAACCTTAACCACTTTTTAACAACACAACTGAAAGTGAAATTTTCGCCATACATATACGAACCAGACAAAAGTATTGAGGTTTACCGAAAAATATTTTGAGGACAATCCCGAAGTTAAAAAACGTGTTGAAGAATTAGGATGATTGAATTTTATTCTAATTTGAAAGGCGAATTCATATTCGCTTTTATAAATACAGACAAAGAGTGGTTAGCTTTTACATTATTTTGTAGTTCAATTTTAGCCATTTTTTTAATAATTTTTTGGAACAAGAGAAGCAAGGATAAGATTTTAATATTTGGATACATTTTGTTTTGATATGTTTCTTTTTAGTCGGATGTTCTTTTATAATGTTATTGCTTTTATTACCAAGAACATTTGGATTATTAATGTCAATAGCAATTATTGGGTTTACTTTGATTTACTGAACACTCTATAACTGGTAGTGGTATTAGCTATTATTACAATTAGTGTACATTTCTTGAAGCAATTTTTTCGCAGATTTGTTTTTATTCTTTAATCATTTTCGCCATTTTAAAAGTCTGTATTTTTATGAATAGAGTTGAAAAAATAACCGTGAAATTAAAATAATCTCAAAAAACGATCGTTTTTCTGTAAAAAAACATAATTCAGTGAAATAAAAAGATCAGAAGTCCAACCTGATCTAAAATTAAAACGGTTAATCCTCCGCCTCAATCCCCATTTTAAAAGATTCATATTCAATGAATCCCTTAAATTTTCTCTTTCCGAGAATTCCCACTGTGAAAAGGATAAACAATCCGATCACCACTACAATACTAAATGTACTAATCATAATTTAAAAATTTATTTTGTTTTAATTAATTTGTCTCTATTATAAATATTAACGTTATTCTCAAAAGATCACTTTTGGAGAAAACTTTTTTAAACAATTTTATTGCTCAGGGTTTTCATCCGGAAAAACTGCCGGCACTAAAATACAAGCCATTTAACCTTTTGCCTTTTTGATTAATTTCTCTTTTCTATCTTTGACCTTACTAAAAGTAAGTTTGCTAAATTCCTCCAGCTCCTCTAAAAAAATCAATGCTCAAACTTCCAAAGTCAAATATTTTCTGAAAGGACATAAATTATCACTTCTCTGTAATTAATATTAATAAAGGCTTTACATATTATTTCATAACTTTAAATAAAGTTGTGATGCACTATTTATAATTTGAAGATAAATTTTCGCAATACAGTCTGTTCTGCAAGATATCGACACCCGTTAAAAACTTCTTTTAAACCAAAATATCTTGATATATGCCACAAAAAAAGCCCCTCGCAGTGCGAGAGACTTTGTCTTCGATTACGAAGGTAAGGAATACTTTAATACAAAGCAAAAGCATTGATTTTAAAATTAAAATCCACTATAACACTATTTTATGGGTCTACTATTAAGTTCTTATTTTTCTACACCTTCAGTAGTACGTTTTGTTGATCACTTGATACCATAATATTCAAATAGAAAAGATTTAAGCCTACTTCTTGACGCAATTTTACACATCCTTTTCTGTCTCTTCCATTATTTTCACCTCTTTTTTTGTATAATCAAATCTACGGTCGGTTGGAGCTGAACTTATGCTCCCTAAAATTGAAAATCGGTGAACACTACCACCGATTTTTACATTCAATTACTACATATGTAGTTCAGATGTAAATTTTTCAAAATCCTTTTTTATTTTATCGATAAATCCTTCTTTTTTGACCAATTCATCAAGTTCATTCATCAGCTTTTCCACAAGAGTTTTCATTTGATCCACTACTTCCTTATCAAGACAAGTAAACTTATGGCGCAGAATCTTATGGTATTCCAAAGTTGGAATAATTTTCAGCAGGAATCCATCAAATAAATATTGATAGCGTATCAGATCAGGATTGCCGTATAGACATAGTTGCCACAATGATTGAAAGGACAAATAATTAGGCATATAGCAAAGCTTTACAAAAATGTAGGTTCTGCAAAACGAAAGGAAGAATAAAGCGAAAAGAAAAGGTATTCCCTGATGGTTTCCGCTTTCATTTCCAACAATAGCTAAAAACTGTAAGCCATTGCCTTTTGCTGATTTATAATAACAATTCAGGTCTTGTTCCAGAATATATGGAAACTGCCAATGTGGCTCAGGATGATATTGATTAGAAGCATAAATCCTGTTTTTACCCTGCATTATGTTTGCAAAGAAATTTTGGTATTTGTATAGGTGTTGCTGAATCCAATATCGGTCGTGACTGATCAATACAAAATCATATTGTTTCCCAGATTTATTTCTGAGATAATACTGTATATCTTTCAGTTTTTCGTTACTCACATTATGAGCAATTACGAGCAGATAATAAATCTTACTATTACCGTATGTAGATTTATGAAATAGGTAAATCTCTTCTGTATTTTCAGATTTTACAATTACTTCAACCGCCTTATCAAGGATTTTATCATTCTGATGTACCAAATCATCCGCTATTTCCGTATGTATTGCAATATTACTAGTTGATTTTTTGATGTGTATTTTTAACTCTTCTAAGCGTATTTCTATCATCCTGAAAATACTTTCTTCTGCAATGCCGATGGCTTCAAAGAATTCATTATCATACATAAGTTCATCCTCACGAGCTGACATTTTTGCTTTGTCAAATAAACTGATCAGATAGTACTCCTTTCCATTTTGTTTTATAAAATATTTTTGAATCTCAGGAGCGTAGGGTATTAAATGATAAATACGCTCGTGCAGGTTTTTTGTATCAGAGGAAGATCCTTTATATAGATTTTCAAGATATTCCAAGTCATACCTAATCACCTTTTCATAGCTGAGGAAAACACTTACAAACGATTCATCCTTAATAAATTCACGGGTTTGAGACAGCAATATATTGTGATCGTTGTAAAATCTTTCCTTATAATTTTCAAACTTTTTATTAAACTTCTTCCAATTTCTGTCAATCAAAAGGTGATTTCCAAACTGCTCATTTTGATATATCAAGGCTGATGGTTTGCAGTAAAATTCGACAAAGGGATGTCCTGAATCAAACTTTTGATGGAGTTGAGTATTGTAAAATAAATGGATGTGTACTTTATGTTCAGAGTAGGCTTTTTTGATCCAGTGTTTTTGTTTTAAGTTATCAATATCCGTCTTGTGTTCCAAATGTATAATTAGATGGGAATCCTGAGAATGTATGCTTTTGTTATAAAATATCTGAATGATAATATAATTTTGGTTAAGCTGTTTGATGGCATCTTCTAAAAATTCGTTTTCGAGTTTTGAGAATAAAAGTTGATTTGAAGTTTTCATTTTATTAAATTTTTGAGTTGTGATTTTCGACATTAAAGTAGAAGTAAATAGCCTCAAGAAACACTCGGATTAAGGAGAACCACACCATTAAATCAATATACTCCTGTAATTCTTTATCTTTCTCAATTTTTAGAATATCATCAATAGTAAAATCTGGATCGCCAATCTTTTTGAGAAATTTTTGGTAGTATTCTTCGCCAGTAACAGAGAGGATACCCAGAAAAAGCTCTTTTAAATAATCATCCAAAGGAATTGAACTAATGATATAGTTTTCGGCTTGATATGAATTACTATTTTTAGTTTCCTTCAAAGGAAGGCTATTGCCAAATTCATCTATAAAATCGGTAAAACTTGAGACCAAAAATTGCAGGCAGGTAAGTAATCCGGCAATCTTTAAGCTATGTGGGTCAATATTTGGAATTTCAACATTTCCTGAAAACATTTCTTTGATACTATACTTTTGTATCAATCTAGGATATCGGTCAAAAAGTACATTTATGTCTTCACTTCCCAATTTATCCATAAGTAGATAAATACCTTTATTAAGTTCATCTATCTGCCTCTCATCTGACAACAATCTAAAAGTTATATCAACCTTTTCCATCGAGTCTATGATTCTTCCGATTGTTTTTTCTTTATCTCTCATATTAAAATTTTTTAGTGAAATAAAGTTGGTCAGTAATTGTCAGGTATCTAATGCTTTTCAAGGGATAAATTATTCTGAGGATGTGGTTTTTTTATCCTTTATTTTCTTTACGCCTCTTTCACGAATGATCTGCGCTGAATCAAGCATTTTATTAAGATGGATAAAAAGAGTAACGATATTTGTTTCAGGTTCATCAGAATATGCACCTAATGAGAAATAAACAATCTGCGTATTGAAATACTCAAATTCTTGTAGAGTAAACTCTTTAAACGCCTTTTGAAAGACAAGAAACGGATTGCGGTATTCTTCATCCGAAAGCGAACCTTGAAGTAATCTGGATGGAAACTTTGGGGGACGTTTCACTTTCCATCTTTTTGCTTCGAATTGTAATACATAACTTGCCCTAATAAATGAGCGCATACAGAGGTAATAATGAAAGATGAGCGAAGGATCATCCTTCATCAGTACTTCGCATTTCGTTGAATAGTTTATCACATCATTTAGTCTTTCTCTTACAGCGGACAGAAAATCCATCTGAAAAAATGCATCTATCAGTGTCAAACAGGAATGCTTTTGATGGCTGTCCCAGAACTCAGCTTCAAAATCTATTTTTTTCTTTTTCATAATATTTAAAGTTTTATCTTGGTACGAATTACCGTTATCCAAAGTGGATAATCAATACAGAAATTGGATATTACATCTACTGAAATGGATATTTTACAGGATAATTTTTTAACTTTACATTTCAGACGATTTAATAGAAATGGCTTTATCTTTAGGCCTTCAAAATTTGATAACCGCTATGGAACAGAAAATACATCAGGGACGAAATGTAAAACGCTTTAGAGAAATGCTGGGCATTAAGCAGGAAGCTTTAGCTCTTGACTTGGTTAATGAATGGAATCAAAAGAAAATTTCTCTGCTTGAACAGAAAGAAATTATTGAAGATCCTTTGTTGAAAAAGATTTCTGAAGTATTGAAAATTCCGGTAGAAGCTTTTCAAAACTTTGATGAAGAGCAGGCAATTAATATCATTTCAAATACATTTAACGATGAAGCATTCATAGGTAATTCAGGAGGTACTTACAATGTCAATCCATTGCAAGAAATTATCAAACTACACGAAGAAAAGATTTCTCTGTATGAAAGAATGTTGAAAGAAAAAGAAGAAATGATGGATAGGCTTGAAAAGCTTATCAATAAATAAAAATATAAGTAATTCGGGATAATTACTTTTTCATAGGAAAGGCTCAACCAAATTGGTTGAGCCTTTTTATAGTTTAAATTTAAAATTATTACTATTTAAAGTTTGGTAATAGTACCATTGTATGATTTCTTATATAATATTGAACTTGAAAATTATTCAAATCATCACATAAGTTATTTACTTTTCTCTAAAGTGAATTTTTTTGAAAAGTAAGCAATTGTACTTCCATATAATATACCCAAGAATGCTGCCACAATAACATCCGTAGGATAATGGACACCGTTGTAAATGCGACTGTATGCGACCAAAACTGCCCAGCAACCTAAAACATATTTGAGCCAATTATATTTTCTTGGTAGTAATAGGATAAGGAAAGTAGCTAAGCCAAATGCGTTGGCAGAATGAGAAGATATAAAACCATACTGACCACCTGGTCCGGCTTTGTTTAGATGTATCAAATTTTCCAGAGATGGTTCGTGTGATGGTCTCAGTCTTTTTACCGCATTTTTTATAAGATGAGATGCGCTCTGGTCACAGATCGTGATTAGAAACGCGACTGCTAAAAGGACATAAACACTTTTTCTTTTAAATTCTCTGATCAAGATAAATAGAAGAAATGCATAAAAAGGCACCCAAAATAATTTATCGCTTGCCCAATACATTATTGGGTCAAAAAATGAATTATGCTTTCCGTTGATAAACAGAAATAATTGGGTGTCGAGATCATTGATTTTTTCTAACATAAGACCTTACTTGAACGCTTTGATTTCCTGCAAACTTTGCTGCACTTCCAAGCTCCTCCTCAATTCTCAATAGTTGATTGAATTTTGAAACCCTCTCGCTTCGGCAGCCGCTTCCTGTTTTTAAATGACCTGCTCCTACAGCAACGGTAAGGTCGGCAATAGTCGTATCCTCCAACTCCACTTAAAACCCTGTAAATTGCTTATTTACAGAGTTTTATTTTTAAAGGTGCTAGTGTAGGTGCTATATTAAATTCTATTTTATTAAGAATTATCAAATAATTACCATCATACTTTGCCAATGATAACAAATCCAGCTCTCTTATTGCATTTACTTAATTAAAATAATCATATTATAACTATCAAAAAGAAATAATTTCATAATTTTGTTGTGTTGAAAACTTTTAGTAAACATATCAGCTTTATTATCTTACTATGTTTGGGCTTTTTTCTAATTCCAAGCTTAAGCTATGCTTGTGCAAAAAAAACAGCTAATACAGAACAGAAAAGTTGCTCTAAAGATCAATATTCAAAATCAGAACATAAAAGCAGATGTAAGGATAAGTCCTGTACTAAGTGCAACGATGGTCACGACTGCAACGGTAAGTGTAAACACAGTTCTTGCAAATGTAGCACTTCTTCATCTCCATTAAGTTTACCTATACTGGTAGATATAAAAACAGAAAACCACTTTGCAGAAATTAAAACGCAAAAATTCGGTTTCAAACAAACCTATTATTCTTCGGGTTACCATTCTTTTTGGCAACCGCCTAAAATAGGATAAAACTATGGCTTGTTAGCCACAGTTACGTCTTGTCGAGAACTAAATCCGGTTTTCGCAATCCTTTTATATATCTTATTAATTTTAAAATTTTCAAAATGAAGTCAATATCAAAAATATTGATGGTAATCACCGTATTACTATCAGCAGTAAACAGTTTTGCACAAATCAAAAATGCAAAAACAGAAACCGTAAAAATATATGGTAACTGTGATATGTGTAAAACCACAATTGAAAAAGCAGGAAACGTAAAAAATGTAGCCACAGTAGAATGGAATAAAGACACCAAAATGGCTACACTTAAATACGATGATAAAAAAACAAGCCAGGATGAAATACTGAAACGTATTGCTTTAGCAGGGTACGACAGCGAGAAATTTTTAGCTCCAGATGATGTATATGCTAAACTATCCGGATGCTGCCAATACAACAGAGAATTAAAACCAGTTGCAAAAGTTGAAGTTGCAAATATGGATATGAAAGCAGAACACGGTAACCACAACTCAAAAGAAATGACAACTACCCAAAATGCACCACAACTGAAAGCAGTTTTCGATAATTATTTTTCTGTGAAAGATGCTTTGGTGAAAACCGACGCAGGTACTTCATCCGCAAAAGCTTCTGAACTGATAAAAGCAATTAAAGCAGTAGAAATGACAAAACTTTCCAACGAAGAACATACCGTTTGGATGAAAGTAATGAAAGATTTAACTGCTAATTCAGAAAAAATTGCAGTAGCAAAAGATGTTACCAAACAAAGAGAAATTTTCGCTTTACTGGCTAATAATATGTACGAATTAGCCAAAGTTTCAAAACAAGAAACACCTGTTTATTATCAGCATTGCCCAATGTACAATAATGGTAAAGGAGCAAATTGGCTAAGCAAAGAAGAAGCAATTAAAAATCCGTATTACGGCTCCAAAATGCTTACTTGCGGAAGCGTACAGGAAACTATTAATAACAAATAAAACGCAATTGTTATGGAAAGTATGGAAAACCAACACGAAATACAACACAATCATAAGAATGAAAAGCATAATACTAATCATTCTTTAGCAATGTACAAACGCTTTACTGTAATGGCTGTTGCTATGTTCATAGCTATGTACTTCATTATGTATGCTATGATTGACGGCTTACAGAACCTTATCCTGAACATCAATAATTTATATATGACATTGCTGATGATTTCTGCAATGTTGATCATAGAACTATTGATAATGAAAGGAATGTATGAAAACAAAAAAATCAACTGGGCAATCATAACGGTTTCCTTTGCGATTGGCATCTTTTCTTGGTTTGGTATTCGGGAGCAATTATTTGTGGGCGATAAGGAGTTTGTAAAAGGTATGATACCGCATCACGCAGCAGCAGTATTGATGTCTGAAAAAGCTAAACTTACCGACCCCGAATTGATACAGTTACAAAAAAACATACTGGAAACACAGGCACAAGAAATCGAATTTATGAAGCATAAGCTAAATGAATTTGAAAACAAATAAATAAGATAAAGTTCTTCAATAATATCAAAAGTAAATAAAATGAAAAATATAATTTTCTCAATCATTACATTAGTAACAATTGCAACGGTAACAATTTCCTGCAATCAATCTTCAAATAAAAATAGCGACCAGCAAGCTAATGATAGCACAACAATTGCTGCAACTCCGGAGTTACAATCACCTATACACAATGATACGGTAGCAACTGTTACTTCAACGGATACGTCTTCTCAAGAGGCAGAAAAATCCGATGTGAAGCAAACTCAAAAGTTTACTATCGCACCTATAATTAAGGATTATTTGGCTTTAAAAAATGCACTTGTTGCAGATAATGACAAAACAGCTGCTAATGCAGGAAAGCAATTGTTTACTACCTTAAAAAATGTGGATATGAACGCTATCCCAGCAAATAAACATAAAGAATATATGGAAATAGCTGAAGATGCCAAGGAAAATGCAGAACATATTGGCGACAACGCAGGAAAGGTAGACCACCAAAGAGAACATTTCGCATCCTTAAGTAAAGATGTTTCCGACCTTATTACCTTGTTTGGAACTACACAAAAGCTGTATCAGGACTTCTGCCCAATGTACAATGACGGCAAAGGTGCTATTTGGATTAGCGAAGCTAAGGCAATTAAAAATCCTTATTACGGTAGCCAAATGCTTACCTGCGGTTCTGTGAAAAAGGATTTATAAAATGAAAAAAGTAATAAAGATAATTTTGGC
Organism: Chryseobacterium sp. Leaf201; assembly: GCF_001421435.1. GTDB lineage: Bacteria > Bacteroidota > Bacteroidia > Flavobacteriales > Weeksellaceae > Chryseobacterium. The sequence continues at coordinate 30,913 of NZ_LMKA01000090.1, read as the reverse complement.
AATAGTACTGTTTTTTTTTATTGCTATACAATTATATCAGCCTGCCCTCAATGTAAATAAGGGGCAGGTTGACAAAACCGATTTTGCAAAAGTTTATACCGTTCCGGAAAATGTGCAAAACATTTTACAAAATGCCTGTTACGATTGTCATAGCAATAATACCAAAAATACGTGGTATTCCAACATACAGCCTATGGCGTGGATGATGAAAAGGCATATTGATAATGGCAAAGAAAAATTAAACTTTAGTGAGTTTGGCAGTATTAGTAGTCGAAGGCAAATAAGTAAATTGAAAGGAATAGCAAACCAAATTAAAGACGATGAAATGCCTTTAGCTTCATATAAAATAATGCACAGCTACGCAAAGCTCTCAAAAGAGCAAAAAAGTTTGATAATGGATTGGATGAACAAAAAAGCAGACAGCCTTTCAATAGAAAATTAAAAGCAGTGGACAAAAAAAATATTAATCACCATTCTTAAAACAATCTATATTCGCAAAAAGGATTGTTGCAAATAAAATTATTTATATGGAACATCAACATACAGAAAATAAAGAAATCCATACAGGGCATGACATGAGCAATATGCAGCATGGAGCAAACCCATCAATGGGCATGGCAGGACATAACCACCATGCCATGATGATTGCCGATTTTAAAAAAAGGTTTTATGTTGTGCTCATCCTAACCATTCCAATCATGTTGCTATCAACCATGATACAACATTTTATGAAAGTTGATTGGCAGTTTGCAGGTTCGCAATACATACTCTTTGCATTGTCAACCGTTGTGTTTTTTTATGGCGGCTTTCCATTTTTAAAAGGATTGGTTGACGAAGTAAAAGCAAAGAACCCCGGCATGATGTTTTTAATCGGCTTCGCCATAACAGTTGCTTACATCTACAGCGTTGCAATTGTGTTTGGGTTACAGGGTATGGATTTCTTTTGGGAATTGGCAACCCTAATACTCATAATGCTTTTGGGGCATTGGATAGAAATGAAATCCGTTGCAGGAGCTTCAAAAGAATTAGAATTATTGGTGCAGTTAATGCCAGCCGATGCACACATGGTAATGCCAAACATGGTGCATGATGTGAAGACCGACACATTAAAAAAGAATGATATTATTTTAGTAAAGCCGGGTGAAAAAGTAGCAGCAGATGGAATAATATTAGAAGGCGAAAGTTATCTGAATGAAAGTATGCTTACAGGCGAGAGCAAACCTGTACAAAAAGTAAAAGGCGATAAAGTAATTGCAGGTGCGATCAACGGTAATGGCTCAATAAAGGTTACCGTTTCTCATGCTGCAAAAGACTCTTATTTATCGCAGGTTATAAAGTTGGTTGATGATGCACAAAAATCTAAATCACAAACGCAGCTACTGGCAGACAAAGCGGCAAGGTGGTTAACCATCATTGCATTGGTTACAGGCGTGGCCACATTTTTATATTGGTATCTCACAGGCCAATCATTGGCCTTTGCAATGGAAAGAATGGTAACCGTAATTGTTATTTGCTGCCCTCATGCTTTGGGTTTGGCAGTACCATTGGTTGTTGCAAAATCAACAGCATTATCAGCTAAGAATGGTTTACTTATTAAAAATCGTACAGTGTTTGAAAATTCAAGAAAAATAACCACTATCGTTTTTGACAAGACAGGAACATTAACTGTTGGAAGATTTGAAGTGTCAAAAATTGTATCGCTGCAAAAAGAGTTCAATGAAAATGAAATCATTCGTCTTGCGTCTGCATTAGAACAAAAATCAGAACATCCTATTGCAACAGGCATTTTGCAAAAAGCAAAAGCCCTATCGATCACCATTCCTGAAACGGAAAACTTTAATGCCATAACAGGCAAAGGAGTTGAAGCAATGGTTGAAGGCGAAAAAATATTGATAGTCAGTCCGGGATATTTAAAAGAAAATAATTTAGCAATTCCCGAAGGCTTTAATGCCAAAGACACAGAAACGGTTGTGTTTGTAATCGTAAATAATGAGTTGGCAGGTTATATTGCTTTGTCAGATGAAATTCGACCTGAAGCTGCCGAAGCAATAAAGACCTTGAAAGAAAATAATATCAAATCTATTTTACTTACCGGTGATAATAACAAGGTAGCAAAAAGTGTAAGCGATACGTTGGGCATGGATAGTTTTATTGCCGAAGTATTACCACATCAAAAATTAGAAAAGATAAAAGACCTGCAAAGCAATGGCGAATTCGTAGCTATGACAGGTGATGGCGTAAACGATGCACCAGCATTGGCAATTGCAGATGTTGGTATTGCAGTTGGAAGCGGTAGTGATATTGCAGCCGAAACCGCAGGTATTGTTTTAGTAAACAGTAACCCTAAGGATGTTGTAAATCTTATTTTATTTGGCAAAGCCACCTATCGTAAAATGATACAGAATTTAATTTGGGCTACGGGTTACAATGTAATCTCATTGCCTTTGGCAGCAGGTGTTTTGTACAAGCAAGGCATATTGTTAAGCCCAGCCGCAGGTGCGGTTTTAATGACGGTTAGCACAGTTGTAGTTGCAATCAATGCAAGTTTTTTAAAAGTAAAAAAATAAAAAATGAAAAAGATAACATTAATAATATTCATCGTTGCAACGTACACCTTTGCACAAGCACAGGATATGAAAGGTATGGATATGAGTAAAAAAGAACAGGTTCAACAGGCAACTTATACTTGCTCGATGCATCCCGAAATCCACGCCACAAAACCAGGCAACTGCCCAAAGTGTGGTATGAAATTGATAAAAGAAAAGGCTAAAACGGTAAAGCAGTCATCAAACAAAAAAAATGATGAAATGCAGATACCTCCAAAAGAGCAGCCGAAAAAGGTGGACAAAATGAACAATATGTCTATGCCAAAAGAAAAGCCTCAAACCGTAAAAAGAATTGTAAACACAAAACCTCCAAAAACAGTTCGATACGAATTATATGTAACAGATACACTAGTAAACTATGCAGGTAAAGAAAAGAGAGCCATTGCCGTAAATGGTCAAATACCTATGCCCACGTTGACATTTACTGAAGGCGATACAGCCGAAATTGTCGTACATAACCAATTAAAAGAAAGTACATCACTGCATTGGCATGGTGTGTTCTTGCCCAATAAAGAGGATGGTGTGCCTTGGCTTACACAAAAGCCAATTAAGGCGGGCGACACTTATACCTATCGTTTTCCGATTATCCAACATGGCACGCATTGGTACCACTCACATTCGGGTTTGCAGGAGCAGATCGGTATGTATGGCAGTTTTGTAATGAAAAAGCGTGAGGATGATAAAAATTTTAGAGAAGGAATTGATGATTTGCCAACCGAACCCATCATTTTAAGTGAGTGGACAAACCTTAATCCTGATAACATTAACAGGATGTTGCACAACGCCAATGATTGGGCGGCTATCAAAAAAAATGCTACACAATCTTACGCAGAAGCTATCAAAGAAGGTCATTTCAAAACAAAAGTAACCAACGAATGGAAACGTATGCTGGCAATGGATGTTAGCGATGTGTATTACGATAAAATATTAATCAACGGAAATAATGCTACCGACTTAAAAACAGTTGATGGAAAAACACTGAAAGCAGGCGATAAAGTGCGGTTGCGAATATCAAATGGTGGGGCATCTTCTTACTTTTGGTTGCGTTATGCGGGTGGTAAAATTACTGTAGTAGCCAATGATGGTAATGATGTAGAACCAGTAGAGGTCGATAGATTAATCATTGCAGTTTCCGAAACTTACGATATTGTTGTCACAATTCCTGAAGATGGTGTTGCTTATGAATTTTTAGCTACAACCGAAGACCGGACACAATCCGCAAGTTATTTTGTAGGCAACGGCATAAAGCAGTTAATTTCCCCGCTCCCTAGATTGAAATATTTTGAGGGGATGAAGATGATGAATGATATGATGAAGATGAACGGAGATCTGGATGATATGGGAATGAAAATGAGCTTGAACCAAATGGATATGAACGTAGTAATGTATCCTGAAATCACAGGAGATAGTAAGCAGAAAGAAGACCATAGCCAACACAATATGAATATGAATATGAATATGGAAAATGATCCCAACCGTTATAATGCAAATGCTTTGGGAGAAATCAAAACCCTTAACTATGCAATGTTACAATCACCGAATAGTACTTCACTTCCTAAAGATGCACCTGTAAAAGAATTAAAATTTACGCTTACAGGAAATATGAACCGCTATGTGTGGAGTATGGATAACAAAATCCTATCAGAAGTTGATAAAATCCCTGTTAAGAAAGGAGAAATTTTACGCATCACAATGTACAATAACTCAATGATGAGACATCCAATGCACCTACACGGCTTCGATTTTAGAGTTATTAATGGCAAAGGTGAAAAATCTCCCCTTAAAAATGTTTTAGATATAATGCCGATGGAAACTGACACTATTGAGTTTTTAGCAAACGAAGAAGGAGATTGGTTTTTCCACTGTCATATCCTTTATCACATGATGTCAGGAATGAATAGGGTATTTGCAGTTGACGATTATCAAAATCCAAATTTGCCTGATAAAAGGCAAGCATATAATATGTTGCAAAGAGAAAGCAATATGCCACACTTTATGGCTCAGAACGATTTTGCTACCAATGGAAATGATGGTGATGCAATGTTTCAGAATGCAAGATGGAGCTTAGGTACAGAATGGCGTTTAGGTTATAATGATATGCATGGTTATGAAGTAGAAACTCATTTAGGACGATATATTGGTAAAATGCAATGGTTTATGCCATTCATCGGTTTTGACTGGAGGTATCGTAAAATGGGTATGGATGAACACGAAACCAATTTATTTGGACAGAAAAATGAAAAAGATACACGTAGAGCCATAAGTTTAGGTTTGATGTACACTTTGCCAATGCTAGTAAACTTTCAGGCGGAAGTCTATCACGATGGTATTGTACGTCTTTCCTTAATGCGTGAAGACATCCCCATTACAAAAAGATTGAGAGCAGGTTTTATGGTCAACACCGATATGGAATATATGACAGAACTAAAATATATTATTAATAAAAATGTGGGCATTCGTACACATTATGACAGTGATATGGGATGGGGATTTGGTATTTCGATTAATTATTAATTACTAATTACGGCGAGTTATGCTGTAATGTAAAGATATTAGCACACCTTTATTTTACGTTAAAACAAAATCCATCTTTTTGAGATGGATTTTGTTGCTATAATTTACAGCAATCATTAACAATCCCTCCTTTCTTTACTTTAGATTAACTCTTCTTTTTCAAATGCGTGATGCGGTGATGAAACCATGATAATCTAAATAAAGAAAGAACTTAGTCCAGAATTTCACTAATAAAAAATACCGATGATAATCGGTATTTTATTCATTTATAGTTTAAAAAATTGTTCGAGAGTAATTTTTCTATCCTCTTTTCGTCAAAATTAAAAATTTCCTTTAGAGAAATTACAACTATTCAGAATTTTTTAGTCAATTTTAAAGTTCAGCAAATCTTTAGGAGACACATTTAAACCTTTAGCTAAGTCGATTAAAGTAGTAAAAGCAAAATTTCTTTTCCCATTTTCAATATCACTTACTGTACCTTTAGTAATTTTACTACTATTTAGCACAACCTCGTCTTGGGTAAGTCCTGATTTAATTCTTAAATCTTTAACGTGTTCACCAAATTTTTTTAGTATTTCATCTTTTAAAACATCCATTTGCTAACATTTTATACAAAGGGCGTAATTTTATTTGCAAATTTTGTTACAAGTTCTTGTAACAAATTGGAAATTTCTTATATTTGAACAAATTAGTTATAAAGGTAATTTTGTGATAGTCAAAGAAATATAGAAGCTATTGCTTTAGATTCTCGACTGGAAAACTGGCACTTTTCAAAAAGCAACGAGTTATTAAGTAAATGTGCCCACGACCTCGGCAAGGGCTCACTTATCGTTGCTCGGTATGCCAGTACCACCAGTCGGTAAGTTGAGTTCCACGCATTCTTTTTGGCAATATGTAGTGAGATAATGTTTGAATGTTGCAGATAATTCATATAAAGATCTAAACAATTCCTTCAGCAATAATTTAATTAAAATTCGCTGTTTATGAAAAGAACAAACTCTTTGCCCCGAAAGTTGACCAATCTTCAGTTGTATGAACTGCTAAAAAAAAGCAATCCGACCGCTTTGGAACATCTTCATCTGCGTTACAAAAGACTTCTTTTTTGGGTTGGATGGCAGGTGCTTAAAGATGATTTTGTAGTGGACACTATTGTTCAGGATACCTTCCTCAAATTGTGGCTGCACCGCGACACCATTGAAACGCCTGATCATATTACAGGATTTTTACGGTTTGTAATGAAAAGGGATTGTATATCGTATGTTACTGCTCCAAGAAATAAATTCAACCGCTTAATGGCTTCTCTTGACAGTTTTGAGAATTATCAGGATTATCTTGCAGGTTATGACCCGCTAAAAGATAAAGAGTATCTTCTCAGTCAGGAATCCGATCAGAAAAATTTCGATGAAGTTAAAAAGGTTTTACCCGTTCTGGATCCCAAAAGAAAACACCTGATTGAACTTTGCTTGGAATATGGCTTTCAGCACAAACCAATCGCAGAAGCAATGGGAAGCAGTGTGAAAGATATCAGCAATGAGGTGAGCAGAGCTATAAATGACCTTCGGAAAATTCTTAATAGAAGTTCTTCTGAGCAGCCAAAGGGAAAAGCTCTCGATAATAAAAAGCAGTCAGAAAAACTCAGTAGTCAACAACTCGATATTTTGAAAAGAAGGTTTGAGCAGAAATCTTCATTTGCAGTTATTGCCCAAGAACTCAAATTACCTGAAAAGGAAGTACATCGGGAATTTCTGTATGCATATCAACATTTACAAAATCAAAACACTTCTGAAATACCTCTTTAAAATGGAAAAATCCACGATGACATTGACCCGAAGAATTCAGCTACTGATTGATCTTCCTGCAAATGAACAAAAAGAGATGTGGGAAAAACTCTACCGGTATCAGAACCGCTGTTTCAGAGCTGCTAATTTTATTGTTTCCCATCTGTATGTTCAGGAAATGATCAAAGATTTCTTTTACCTCACAGAAGATATCCAATACAAACTTGCTGATGAAAACAAAGATAAAATGGGAATATTCACCCGTTCGAAAACACACACAACTGCACGTATGGTTTTTGATCGCTTCAAAGGAGAAATTCCTACAGATATTCTGGGAAGCCTGAACAATACGATTCAATCAACCTTCTCTAAAACTAAAGCCGACTATTGGCAGGGAACAAAATCATTGCGAAACTTTAAGAAAGATATTCCAATTCCGCTTCCGGTCAAATGCATCAGCAAAATGAAGTATGATCCCGAAAAGAAAGCATATAGCTTCAATATGTTTGCTATTCCTGTTAAAACGTATTTGGGAAACGACTACTCTGATAAGCGAGTGATAATGGAACGCCTCTTAAGAGAAGAGATAAAGCTTTGCACATCGCAGATCCAGCTGAAAGCCGGAAAGATCTATTGGCTTGCAGTATTTGAATTTGAAAAAGAAGAACATAAATTAAAACCCGAAATCATTGCAGAGGCTTCCCTGTCTTTGGAACACCCGATAGTGGTAAAGACCAACAATGTGCGAATCAATATTGGCTCGAAAGAGGAGTTCCTGTATCGCAGGCTTGCTATTCAGGCAAGTCAGAAAAGGATTCAAGACGGTATCGCCTATACCCGTTCAGGAAATGGAGTTAAACGCAAACAGAAAGCATTGTATAAGACAGAGAATCTGGAAAGCAGATATGTAAGTCATCGGCTTCACCTTTATAGCCGTAAACTTATCGATTTCTGTATCCAGCAACAGGCAGGCACATTGATTCTTAAAAATCAGGAAGATAAAATAGGCATTGCAAGAGAACAGGAATTTGTGCTTCGCAACTGGAGTTATTATGAATTGCAGACCAAAATAAAATACAAAGCAGAAAAAGCAGGAATTGAATTGATCATTGGATAGCTAAAAAAATAACGAGGGTGCTTGTACACCCGCAGGGTGAGGTGTTGAACACTCACTAAATACTCAGTGAGTATATACAACGGCGTGGGCTCTTTTTTTTACTTATGTTTTAAAATACTTCAAACGCTCATTAATAAATTAAACGATTACTTCAGGGTAATAACTTTTATATTTAAGGCTCAACCATCTAGTTGAGCCTTAAATATGAATTACAAATGTACTTTTACAGCATCTCTGTTTTTTAAATACTTATAAATAGCATTATTAAAAAGTCATTCTTTGAATTCTGACAGCATTTAATATAGCTAATAGAGCAACTCCTACGTCCGCAAAAACTGCTTCCCACATTGTTGCTAATCCACCAGCTCCCAATACCAGTACAATCGCTTTTACAGCAAATGCTAAAAAAATATTTTGCCAAACGATCTTGCGGGTTTGCTTTCCGATATTGATCGCCATCGGTATTTTGCTTGGCTTATCATCCTGGATAACTACATCTGCGGTCTCAATGGTTGCATCACTTCCCAATCCACCCATTGCAATACCTACATCACTCAAGGCAACAACAGGAGCATCATTGACGCCGTCTCCTACAAAGGCAACTGTTTCATTTTGTGATTTGATCTCTTTTACTTTGTTGACCTTATCTTCCGGTAGCAGATCGCCAAAGGCGTTAGTAATTCCCAGTTGATCTGCAACAAATTGTACAACAGTGCTCTTGTCTCCACTTAACATCGTGGTTTTTACACCTAAGGCTTTAAGTTTATCAATGCTCAGCTGTGCATCCGCTTTTATACTGTCTGCAATAGTAATGTAGCCTGCAAATTTTCCGTCATATGCAATTGCAATTATTGTATAAACGATCTGAGTAGGGTCAAGATCATATTTGATATTGAACTTATCCATCAATTTAAAATTTCCCACAAGTAGATCTTTTCCGTTGATACTGGCTTTCAATCCGCGCCCAGCAATTTCTTCTGTATTTTCTAATTGTATAGAATGGTCGATTTCGCCGACATATTGATGGATTGCCGTAGCGACCGGATGGGTACTCTTGCTTTCTAAAGCATTTAACATCTTCAGAATTTCATCTTTATTAAATTCAGATTTTAAAGTAACTTCCTGAACTTTAAAGACGCCCTCGGTCATTGTTCCGGTCTTGTCCATTACCACATTTTTAATATTGGCGATAATGTCTAAAAAATTACTTCCTTTAAACAGTATACCGTTCTTTGAAGCTGCGCCAATTCCGCCGAAATAACCTAGAGGAATGCTAATAACCAAAGCGCAAGGACAAGAGATAACTAAGAACACTAATGCTCTGTAAAGCCAGTCACGGAAAACATAATTTTCCACGAACAGATATGGTAGTAGGCATATCAGTACTGCGAGTCCGACGACAATGGGTGTATAAATCCTTGCGAATTTTCGGATAAAAAGTTCAGTAGGTGCCTTCTGAGCCGTCGCATTTTGTACCAATTCCAGAATTTTGCTCAACTTACTGTCTTCGTAAGCAGTTGTCACTTTTACCTGAGCAATAGTCTGTAGATTGATCATTCCGGCAAGCACGCTCTCACCTTTGTTTTTGTTATCAGGCTTACTCTCACCAGTTAATGCAGCAGTATTGAACGATGCGGATTCACTTACCAACTCTCCGTCCAGAGCCAGCTTCTCTCCTGATTTTAGCTGTACAATATCTCCAATTTTCGCCTGTTTGGCAGGGATGGTCTTTGGTTGGTTACCTTCAAGAATGGTCACCTCATCTGGACGCTGATCCAACAATGCTTTGATATTATTCTTTGCTCTCGAAACAGCAAGTGTCTGGAAAACCTCTCCTACACTGTAGAATAACATAACAGCAACCCCTTCCGGATATTCACCGATTGCAAATGCGCCTACAGTAGCAATGCCCATTAGAAAAAATTCCGAAAAAACGTCACCTTTGGCAATGCTTTCATACGCTTCTTTTAGAACGGGTAGACCCACAGGCAAATAAGCCACCGCATACCATACGATCCGTACCCAGCCTTGAAACCACTCCTGCGGAAAAAAGTTATCCAGTACGATGCCTATCAACAGAATAACCAGAGAAACAATTGCTGGTAAAAACATTTGAAATGTATTTTTCTCACCAGTGCTATGGTCGTGGTCGTGTCCGTGGTCCTCGCTGTGCGCTTCAGCTTTGTTATTCTTGGTAGAACAGCATTTGTCATCCTCAAGTAATTTTTTGGCTCCAGCATCATTGTAGATCTTGCCTTCCTGAGGTGTGCAGCAAAGCTGATTTCCTTCCTTGTCGTAAATATGTTTGTGTTCCATTGTTGTAGATTTTAAAATTAATGTTCGTGTTCCCCGGAATTACTCAGTTTAGCATTGACAAAAAATGCACCTTTAATAACAACTTCCACATTTGCAGAAATTTCATTAACGGTTGTAATTGCAGTATATCCCATATCGGAAGAACCTTTTACAACTTCTATTTTTTCAAAATTTGTCATTTTTTCTTCTTTCTCAGGTATCTTCTTCTCATCTAAATGTTCACCTTCCGCCTCTTCGTGATGTTCTTCAGCTTTTTTGTCTGTTCTGACAAAAATGAAATATTTGCTGTCGGCTTCTACAATGGCTTCGTTTGGAACTGCGGGTGTTGTACTTTTATCCAGGCTGACAATTCCTGTGATATTCATTCCGTCGATCAGTCCGGATTTGTTTCCGGTTACAGAACAGTGAACCGAAATTGTTTTGCTGTCGTTTTCAAAGGATGAACCAATGCTGTAGATTTTTGCATCGTACTCGGTTTCAGGATTATTTGTTAATTTAAAATGGACGATTTGCCCAACTTTCATTTTTGGCAGATCCTTTTCAAAAACCTGCAAATCGAGATGCAGGGAACCGTTATCTATGATTTCTGCAACAGGTGATGAGATGTCAACGTAACTTCCAATTTGTGCAGAAATAGTACTGACCGTTCCACTGATTGGTGATGTGATCACTAAACCGGATCGCAAATTTCCATTATTGACATTGGCGGGATTGATGCCCATAATCTGAAGCTGTCTCTGCACAGAAGATCTTTGTGTTCTCAGGGTTTTCAGTTCAGCATCTGAACTTTGAAGGTTCTTCTTTGCGCCGGCATCATTATCAAATAATTCCTTCTGTCTCCTGTATTCCTGTTCTGCAAATGCAATCCTACTTTTCACAGTCAGGTATTGCTCTTGCAACTGAATGTATTCCGGATTTGAAATGGAGGCAATTACCTGTCCTTTTCTTACAAAATCCCCGATCTGCACATTCAAAGTTTTAATAATCCCACCATACATTGATGTGACGGTCGCTTTATTATTGTTCGGAACTCTAAGTGCTCCATTGGCTTTGATGGTAGAAGTCAGTTCTTTCATCTCGATTTTGCCCAGAGTGATGCCCACCGCTTTCATTTGCTCTCCAGTCAAGCTAGCGATAGTCTGTGGGGCTTCTTCGCCGTGCTCTTCGGCTTGTTCGGTTTTCACTTCGCCCTCCACTTCAGTTGAAGCATCCTTTTTTCCACAGCCTACGAAAAAAACCAAGACAAAGGCGATGTAGATGATATGTTGTTTCATATTATTTATTGATTAAAGAGTTAATGTTGATCACAGACTGATTGACCTGCTGAATTGATTCCAGATATTTGAGCTGAATATTGGTTGCGGTCTGCAATGCAAAAAGGTATTCAACGTAGGAGATTTCTCCTGTTTTATAACCGAGCTGACCAGCTTTCACAATTTTTTCGGCATTTGGCAAAGCCTGACCGACATAATATTCATATTGCAGAATATCCTGTTTGTATTGGTTCAATACGTTTTCAAGTTGGGCGGACAATTGTTTTTGCTGAAGTTTCGCATTGGATTTTGCCATTTGCTTTTGATAATCCAAGGACTGAATTCTTGCTTTGGTTGCTCCAAACGTCAACGGTATTGATATCCCAATGTTGGCAACGTTAAAACGGTTCCCTGCATTGTAATATTTTTCCTGCCCATTCACGGTATGAAAACCAATGATCGATTGATTCGTATAACCCAAACTGAATTCAGGTAAGCCCTGGGATTTTTCTACATTTTTATTTTTCTCGGCAATTTCCATTTCCTGATAGAATGCTTTGACGGTTGGATGATTGGCAATTGTAGTGCTGTCCAATATATATTCAAATTTCAGTGGCTGATAATTTTCACTAAGCGGAATCTCGATTTGATCATCTGTATTTAAAAGCGTTTTCAAATTTTTGTAAGCATTATCAAGATAGATTTTATTCTGATTTAATAATAGATTGATCTCACCTTTCTGCGTTTCCGCTGTACTGATTTCTATCTTCTTGATGTCACCTGCATTAAATCTGACGGTTGCAATCCTGATAAAATCCTGATACAGACTATCGAGTTTCATTAGTTTCTTCTGATTGTAGTGTAAATATTCAATCTGATAAAAATACGTTCTGACCTGTTTTGCAAGCTCATTAACAGTTAGTTCTCTGCTGATCTGTTTCCCTTTGATTTCCTGAGCAATAAGTTCCTTTCTTGCCTTAAACAAAGTCGGGAAAGGAATACTTTGAGAAATGGAAAACGACTGGTCAAACTTCGGACTGTTGTATTGTCCAAGCTGCGCACTAAAATTCATTTTTGGAAGTTCATTGGCTGTAGGTTTTAAGGCTTCAGAAACTTTAATATCCAGATCCTTCGTTTTTACTGAATAATTATTACTCAAAGCCATTTCTGTCGCCTGCTCCACCGATAATGTTTTTATATTTTGAGCATTTAAAGTTTGCCCTACAAGTAAAAATCCTACAACGACAATCGTTGTCAAAGATTTCATTTTAAAATGATTCTTTCTGAATTTTGTATTGAAAATAATGTACAACATTGGCAAAACAAATAACGTCAAGAAAGTCGCAGTGATCAAGCCACCTATAACCACTGTTGCCAACGGTTTCTGAACTTCCGCTCCGGCTCCTGTTGAAATGGCCATCGGAAGAAAACCAAATGAAGCTACGGCTGCGGTCATTAAGACTGGTCGAAGTCTTGTTTTGGTTCCTTCAAAAACACGTTTGAGAATATCGGTTTCGCCATCTTTTTCCAATTGATTGAAGGTTCCGATAAGAACAATCCCATTAAGAACGGCAACGCCAAACAAAGCGATAAAACCAATCCCAGCGCTGATACTAAATGGCATATCTCTTATCAATAATGCGAAAATTCCGCCAATTGCACTCATCGGTATCGCAGTAAAAATTAATGCAGCCTGCTTAAATGAGCGGAATGTGAAGTATAACAAAAAAAATATCAGGAGTAAAGAAACCGGAACCGCAATCATCAGTCTTTTGCTTGCGGCTTGGAGATTTTCAAACTGACCGCCATAAGTAAAGTAATACCCTGAAGGTAATTTTACTTGCTTATCCAACTTAGTTTGAATATCTTTTACTACACTTTCAACATCACGGTCTTTCACATTAAATCCAATCACAATTCTACGTTTCCCTTCATCACGGCTGATCTGAGATGGGCCTAGTTTATAGCTGATATTCGCTACCTGGGAAAGTGGGATCTGGTTTCCGGTACCAGTTGAGATCATCAAATTATTGACGTCATCGATATTGGTTCGGTGAAGACTGTCGAGTCTGACAACCAGGTCAAAACGTCTTTCGTTCTCAAAAACCTGACCAGCAGATTTACCTGCAAAAGCTGTACTTAAAGTATTGTTAACATCCTCAATACTCAACCCATAGTTTGCCATTCTTGTGCGGTCATACTCTACATTGATCTGTGGTAGCCCGCTGATGCGTTCAATTTGTGGAGCAGTAACCCCATCAACAGATTGAATGACTTTACCGACCTGATCTGCGTAAATTGTAAGGGAATCCAAATTTTCACCAAAGATTTTCACCGCCACATCCTGACGGATTCCAGTCATTAGTTCATTAAAGCGCATTTGTATAGGCTGGTTCTTCTCGAAAAATACACCGGGAATCAATTCTAATTTTTCTGAAATTTCATCTGCCAGCTCATCATAAGACTTTTTACTCTTCCACTCATCCTGTGGCTTTAAAACAATGATCAGATCAGTCGCTTCCGGAGGCATTGGGTCAGTGGGAACTTCGGCAGCCCCTGTTTTTCCCACTACCATTTTCACTTCATCAAAACCTTTGATGATTCGGGATGCCTGCATAGACGTTTCAATACTTTGCGACAGTGAACTTCCCTGCGGCAATATGCAGTGAAAAGCAAAATCTCCTTCCTGTAATTGCGGGATGAATTCTCCTCCCATCCTGCTAAAAATAATTAGGCTCAATGCGAATAAAGCAATAGTCACTGAAACAATCACTCCTTTAATTTTTACCGCTTTTTGCAATATTGGCTGGTAGATACCTTGCAGTTTATCCATCAACTTATCAGAGAAACTTGCTTTTGTCGAAATCTTTTTAGATAAGAACAAGGCGCTCATCATAGGAATATAGGTCAACGATAGTATCAAAGCTCCTAAAATTGCAAAGCCAACTGTTTTTGCCATTGGCGTGAACATCTTACCTTCAACACCCACCAAAGTTAGAATAGGAATATAAACGATCAAGATAATAATTTCCCCAAATGCAGCACTGTTTCTGATTTTAGAAGCGGAAAGGAAAACTTCTTCATCCATCTCTGACTGTGTCAGTCTTTGAGTAGATTTTCTAAGTCCCAAATGATGGAGTGTAGCCTCCACGATGATCACGGCACCATCAACGATCAATCCAAAATCTATCGCGCCTAAACTCATCAAGTTGGCACTGACTCCGAAAACATTCATCATCCCTAATGCAAAAAGGAGTGATAGTGGGATTGCAGAGGCAACAATCAATCCTGCTCTGAAATTTCCTAAGAATACGACCAGTACAAAAATTACGATGAGTGCACCTTCAATAAGATTTTTCTCAACCGTATTAATTGCTCTTCCAACAAGATCTGTACGGTCCAGGAACGGCTCTATAATCACATCATTTGGGAGTGACTTCTGGATCGTCGGAATTTTATCCTTAATTAAATTGACAACTTCATTACTGTTTGCTCCTTTCAGCATCATAACAATACCACCAACAGCATCTACCTGACCATTATAGGTCATTGCTCCATAGCGAACTGCACTGCCGAGACGGACTTCCGCAACATCTTTGACAAAGATGGGAACACTGCCAGTTTTATTATCAATGGCAATATTTCTAATATCCTCAAGCGAAGTTACGACGCCGATTCCACGAATGAAATAGGCATTTGGTTTTTTATCAATATAAGCCCCTCCTGTATTCTGATTGTTCTTTTCTAAAGCGGTGAAAAGGTCTGTGATGCTGATTCCCATTGCCCTAAGACGGTTGGGATCGACAGCTACTTCATACTGTTTCAGTTCTCCTCCAAAACTATTGACTTCTGCAACACCGGGAGTTCCGTTCAGCTGTCTTCTTACGATCCAATCCTGCATTGTTCGCAGTTCTTTGGAGGAATACTTTTTCTCGCTACCTTTTTTCGGATGGAGAATATACTGGTACACTTCCCCTAAACCAGTGCTGACTGGCGAAAGCTCAGGCGTTCCAACGCCTTTCGGGATTTCTTCGGAAGCTTCCTTCAGTTTTTCAGTTATGAGTTGACGTGCAAAATAGACATCAACATTTTCCTTAAATACAACGGTAATAACCGATAGACCGAATCTTGATATACTTCGGGTTTCTTCGATATTGGGAATATTGGCAATGCTCTGTTCAATTGGGAACGTTACCAACTGCTCTACTTCCTGTCCCGCCAATGTCGGGCAAACTGTAATGATCTGAACCTGATTATTGGTAATATCAGGAACTGCATCAATGGGCAATCTCGTTGCACTCCACGAGCCCCATATAATCAACAACAAGGTCATTACGCCAATAACAATCTTGTTGTTGATGCTAAATTTTATGATTTTATCTAACACAGAATTTTTAATTTAACTTTTTATAGAAATTGCTGTTGAATAATAGGCAGAACCTGTCCGAATATCAATAATAATAGTACAGCAAACATAATATTGAAGACAATGCATCAATTACAGTGTCTTTCAAAAAATCGGTAAAAAATTAAATTTTGGGAGGTTGCCAAATGTGGTCATAAACCTGATAGGCAATATTATTCTTGTGAAAAAGAATCTTTTTTGAAAAATAGAAGGAAATCTTTGTTGGAATTTCTAATAAAGGTTCAACCTTAAATGCAATAACCGTGATTTGGCAACAGCTACAAAAACAGAAAGGAGAACAGGTATCATCACTTTCGTCAGAATGAGTATCCTCCGCCTGCATCGAAGTTTTGGAAGAATGATTTGATAAAGACTTTGCATTGATATCACTGCAAGGCATTACCAATAATGCGATGAAATAGAATGTCAATATGAGTCTTAAAACTTTCACTTTACAAAAGTATTAAATATAATTTTATTATTGTGTCTTTGGTTGTAACGAAAAATTATCGTAGGACTACATTATGTCAAGGGATAAATGAGATGGATAAACACTTTAGAAAATCATCAAAATTGTAAAAATAACTATTTCTGTATTACGAGCTGTTTACAATTAAGATGAATTCTAATATTTTTGTTTCAGCCACAAACTAACCCTTACCAATAAAATTAAAACAGGTACTTCCACAAGAGGGCCGATGACCCCAACAAATGCTTGTGAAGAATGGATTCCAAAAACTGCTATAGCAACGGCAATCGCTAGTTCAAAATTGTTTCCAGTTGCCGTAAAAGCAATCGATGCGTTTTTATCGTAAGGCACCTTCAATGCCTTACTAATGAAAAAGCTGATGAAGAATGTGAGAACAAAGTAAATTACTAATGGGATAGCAACTTTAACAACGTCCATTGGTAGCTCTAAAATTTTGTCTCCCTTCAAACTGAACATCAATACTATAGTAAACAGCAAAGCATACAAAGTAATAGGTGAAATAGCCGGAATGAATTTTCTATTGAACCACTCTTTTCCTTTCAATTTAATCAAGAAATAGCGGCTCAAAAATCCTGCAATAAATGGGATCCCTAAATAAATGAATACACTCTCGGCAACGTCTTTCATTGGTACAGCAACATTGAAATTACCTAAGCCTAGTTTTTGTGGTAGTACATTAATGAAAAGCCAGACATAAAAACTATAGAACACCAATTGGAAAATACTGTTTAATGCGATTAGCAGTGCTGCGTACTCCCGATTACCTTTTGCCAGATCGTTCCAGACAATGACCATTGCAATACATCTTGCCAGACCAATCAAAATTAGACCAATCATATAGTCCGGCTCATCTCGTAGAAAAATGATAGCTAGAACAAACATTAAAATAGGGCTGATAATCCAATTTAGAAGTAATGATACCGACATTACTTTCTTGTCTTTAAAAGCCATTGGTAAAAGAGTATAATCCACTTTTGCCAACGGTGGATACATCATCAAAATCAATCCTATTGCTAAAGGAATATTAGTTGTTCCGACAGACAAAGAATTTGTGACAGTAGAGATATTAGGATAGAAATATCCCAACCCAACGCCCAAAAGCATTGCTAAAAAAATCCATAAGGTAAGAAAGCGGTCGAGGAATTTTAATTTTGGTTGCATCGTCTAATTATTGAGTTGAGCGTATTGTTCCGCTGTTAATAAATTTTCAGTTTCTCTTAGGTCTTCAATTTCAATTTTCACCATCCAGCCATTATCAAATGGATTAGAATTTACAATCGTTGGCTCTTTTAAAAGTTGCTCATTGGTTTCAATTATTTTCCCTGAAAGAGGCATAAATAGGTCGCTGACGGTTTTAATGGCTTCTACAGAACCAAATACTTCGTCTTGTTTGAAGTTATGATTAACATTCGGCAAGTCAACGTATACGATTTCTCCCAATTCTTTTTGAGCGAATGCTGTAATACCGACAGTTGCAATTTTGTTCTCAATACGAACCCAAGTATGTTCTTTAGAATAATATAAATCTTTTAAAAGTTCCATTTTTTAGATTTTTGAAGATTAATAGCCACGTCTTAGATTTTCTGCATACTCGTTTGGAAGAGGGCTGTCTTCCACTGCCTTTGCTGCCTTTTCAAAGTCATAGTCAAAACGGATAAATTCTACACTGATGCTTTCTTTGTTCAAAATAGAACTGTTTTCATCAACTGTCAACATCACATAACCACCTCTGATATCATTGTCTTTCGGCTTCCCAACCGAACCGATATTTACTGCGTGACGAAAATGATCTTGACCATCAATACCCGAATTTAAAACTCTGTGATATGGTTTGTGTGTATGTCCGAAACACATAATGTCGGCATCGGCCTGTTCCATAATGCGGAGCATACTTTTTTCTTCACGGTCTTCGAAAAGATATTCATTTATTTTTCTCGGACTCCCGTGTACCAAAAGCAGGTTTAGTTTGTCTTCATTCAATTGAAATTCTACTTTTATATGTGCTGGAAGTGTACGCAGGTACGCACGTTCGTCGTCTTTCATCAAAGAATTAGTAAAAGAAATGGAAATGTTTCCGTTGTCCTTCTCAGCGTCTGTTTTGTAGGCGCAACCGCATTCATTGCTCATTCTCCCAATACCAAAATCGTAGTTGCCTGCAATAGTTGGTATTCTTCTTTTACGGATTTCATTGACCACTTCGTTTGGCCAGATATTGTAACCTACTAAATCTCCCAAACAATAAATGCTGTCGGGATTTCTTTTTTCAACATCTGTAAAGAATGCTTCCAATGCAGGAAGATTAGCGTGAATGTCGCTGAATAATGCAATTTTCATTTTTTGTTGATTTTATAATTTTTATTTTTAATCTATTCCAGTAATTTTACTCCTGCATTCCATCAAGACAGTGTCTTTCCAAACCCCATTCTTTCTTCCAATTTTTTCCCTATAGCCGATGATCCTGAAACCACATTTCTCGTGTAATCTTATGCTATTTTGGTTTTCTGCAAATATCCCGGATTGTAAAGTCCATATTTCATTTGACTCACTTTGTTTAATCAATTCATTCAACAACATTTCACCAATCCCTTTCCCTCTTGCAATTGTTGCTACATAAACACTTACTTCAGCTACGCCCGAATAAACACATCTGCTGGAGACAGGAGATAATGCAGCCCAACCAAGCATTTCTTTATTTTCATAAATACTGATCCTGCAAAAATTAAGGTGTCCTTTATCCCAATCTTCCCATATTGGCAAATCATTTTGAAAAGTGGCAATATTGGTTTCTAATCCCTGACCATAGATTTCTACCAGCTCTGGAAAATTTTCTTTGGTAATAGGCTTTATTTCCATAGCAACTGAATTAGCAACATCCGCCACCTGGTGTGCAAGAATTGTTTTGATTTACATTAAGTTCAGATAAGTTTTTCTTTTCTTTTTCTGATGGAATTCCACAAGCGTCCTGTGCTAAACAAGCTGTAGTCTTATTTTTTAGAATAAATGTTTTCCCGTTAAATTCCAGATCATATTTACCGATTGTCTCACTTTGATATTCAACTTCAATATCAAAATCTTCTATTCCTAATTTATCTTCAGAAAGTTTGATAATGTTGAGTAATTTGTTAGGTTTTAAACGATGTTCAAAATCGTCTGCATTCCAAAGCTGAAAATTGACAACCTTCTCTGAACGGATGACACCGCCACAATCAATAAAGTTTTTATTGATCATTCCTACTTCCGTAACGTGAAAATGTTCAGGAACAAAAGCACCATTCTCTAATTGGAATTCAACATTTTCTAATGTTGGCAAAATTTGTTTGACTTCTGATAATTTCATAATTGAATCTTTATAGTTTAAATGCAATATTACGATATATTTTGATAAAAAAATGCTAACAGCATTTTGATTTGGTAACGGTTTGTACTATTGCGGAAAAATAAGTGTTTAAAATTTCGATAGTCTTTTCGTCTATACAATAGCAGATAGCGTTTCCGGAAATGTTACCTTTTATAATCCCTGCGTTTTTCAATTCTTTCAAATGTTGGGAAACTGTTGGTTGAGCTAATGGTAATTCATTCACGATGTCACCACAAATACACTCATTAACTTTCATCAAATACTCAATAATAGCTATTCTGGCAGGATGCCCCAATGCTTTTGCAATAGTTGCAATTTGATTTTGTTTGTCTGTAAAATGTTCTGTTTTAGTAGCTCCCATAATTCCAAAAATATTATATCGCAATATTACGATATAATATTTACTTCGCAAAATATTTTTTAATAAATTGTCTAAAGAGAAGCTTAGGGATCCAATTCAAAAAGAATTCAAATAGTAGAAAATATATTCACCGAAGGTTTTTACCTTAATTTTCACCTCCAAAGTAATTTTCCAGCTGATTGATAATTCTTTAATGATTTTCCTTACTTGCGTTATATCCATCTTTAAACCTCAGAAAATCTTCCGCTTTTTTAGGATTATTTTTAATCCATAATTGCATTATTTGAGTGTTTTCTCTCAAAATTGTTATCTCATTTTCATCGTAGATTTTTTTTCCTTCATCAGCAATTTCATTTAAAATATCTTGGCGTAGTTCACTTTTAGCTTTGATGCTTTCTTTGTACCAATTGGTTGAGAAATTAATGGAGGCGATCAGTACTAAAACCGCAAAGACAAAAACTCCAATTCCGCTCCAAATAAATTTCTTCTTCAATCGTATATCCTTTCCTAAACCCTCCAAATAATCTTTAGTTTCTTTTGAAAGAACCATTTCTGTCTGGGTAGGAATACTGGCAAGAAATTCAGTTATTTTGGCTTGCATTAATTTGAAAAAGACCACAGTTTCATTATTGAGTGACTGTCCGTCTTCCAAGCAGATCTTTAAATCATTCAATAGAGTCGTATGATCTTCAATGGCAAACTGAAGTTTGATATTTTGTTCAATATTTTCCATATTTGATTTGATCACGTTTTCTAAAAGTTCCATTGCGTTACTTTTAGATTCTTTATTTTCACTATCCATATTTATTGTTTTATATTTTTAATTATCTTCTTAATTTTCGCTTCTTTTTCCAGAGTTCATCTTCGTCCTGAGAAACATAGGTTGGATTAAGGAAGTCGCCTATTAACTCGCCTGCAATATCTATTAAGCTTTCATTTGGGTCTGATTTCAGATGATTACTTGCATCATTATTTACACTATTTTGACTTAATGATTTTACCAGATCATCAAGACCAGGATCTATTGCCGACAGAGAGAATCCGACATTTTTAAGGAAGAAGAATCCGCTTTTCTGTTGATTACTATCAACTTTATTGATCCATATACCTTGAATTTCATTTTTTTGATTGGCTTTAAATTCTCCATTGTATTGCATCTTTACAGAAAATCCTTTTTGTTGTATATTTTCCCGAAATTCCTTTAAGTTGCTAGCGTATTTTTGTACTTCCTTAACCGCAGTTTTAACTTCAAACAAAGATTTTATTTCAGAGATTTTCAATTGATTTGAAATTTCAGACAATTTGTAACCAGCTATATAAATCCTTTCAGTTTGAAAATTTTTGTCTTTTTCCATCACAATTCGCATTCCCGAAATCCCGTCTTTGACATTTGAAGACAATTGAACTTCGTAACCTTTTTTCTTCATTGATAAGATCAGATCATCAAAATTATCTTCTGCCCTGATAGTTTCGGTCAAGATTTTCAACATCTCGGCTTTTTTTTGCACTCCAATTTCAACATCGGTTAATAATCCTTTCTCTTTACAAACTTCTCTGACAGCTTCACCAAATCTCTTTCCGATATCGTGTGATTTCACGGTGCACTTTCCCGAAATATCAATCCTGTTCACGATAAAATGAATATGCTTATGTTTCGTACTATTGTGAATATCCAGTCGGTACTGATTTTTGTTTGTCACACCAACTTTTGCAAGAGTTTCCATCGCAATCTGTTTTAATTCCTCATCTTTTAATACTCTGCCTATCTCGTCTGGTTGAGAAATATAACCCGTCAATGCCCATTTCTTCACTTTGAGATTTCTTTCAGCTACGGTCTTCATTTCGTTAAATTGACCTTCAGCAGTGTCACTCAAAAGATAATTCGAAGCCACCATTTCTGCTGTTCCTTTATCGTTTGCATTGTATTCCAAAGCAATTTTTGTAATGGTTCTTGTGGTTGCCGAATTATTCATTTTTCTGAGTTTTTAGAATATAAATATTGATGAATTAATTGGATCAGATTTTCAATTTTTACTAAAATATCTTTCTTGTTTTCAAAAACATTCCATTCCCGATTTCTTAAAAGATTAGTGATTTTTTTGAAATGATTTCCATATTGAAGCAACACTTCATCAGTTTGGAATTCATTAATTTTAAGTTCCTTTTCGAACAAAACATTCCGAATATAAGTGGACAATTTCAGCGGATGTTTTTCTTGTTTTTTAAGTAGAATTTCATATTCAGCATTGGTCATTCGTATTGAAATAACTTTGTCCAATTTTTTATTTTCTTTGGTTTTTAAACCACCTTTACGACCTAATTCCTGAAAATATTTTTTTCTCTTTTCCTGAGCAATTTTGACTTCATTTTCTTTGGTGGCTTGGTTTATAAATTCTTGTAAAAAGTCTTTTTCCATTGTGTAAATTTTATTGCATTTAAAAAACATTTCTGACGATAGGAAGAAATCAAAAATCCCAATTTTGCAATCAGCGGGTACGCTTATTGTAAACTTTGGGTACTTTTTGCACTAACATACCACCATATTTTACCTGTATTTATTTTACTCACCTTCGTCTTTGCTTCACTTGCCTTTCAGGTGATGGATTTTTGTGAATCATCCAATCATTTAAATCTTTAAAATCTGAATATAAAACCCGACAATCTTCTGCGTTTTTGTTTTCATTTTTAATCATTTCAACGGCACGATTTCCTGCTTCGTCATTATCAAAATAAAGCTCAATATTTTTATAATTTTCAAGTGAATTTTTAATCTTAGAAATCATCGAAACGGAATTCAAAACGAGATAATCGACAGGTTCTTTTTCTAAAAAGTTCTCTACATTTTTAAAGGAAAGAAAATCGAAAAAGCCCTCGAAAATCCGAAGCGATTCTGATCCGTTTTTTATGGTTGAAATATCTTTTTTGCCCAAACAAATTTTCGAATATTTATTGCGGATTTCATAACCGCCAGAATAGTTCTTGAAGCCAATTCCAAAATAGTTTTTATCTTTCATTCGGTAATGAATTTCGTCTAAGAACTGAGTTTGATTTCCAACTTTTCTTTCTCTTAAATATTCCAAAAGTGCAGGATGCTGAACGTTTTTAATTTCAATGATCTCATAGTGTTTAGATAAATTTTCTGCTTTCTGATTTGAAATACTTTGCTGATGAAATGAAGAAAAATTTTGATTTTCTGCCCATACTAAAACTTCATTGACCGAAGCGTTCAGGTATTTCTTCATAAAGTCGGTATTCGTTCCTCCGATCCCTTCTGAAAATAAATACCAATAGTTTAGACTTTTATTGATTTTAAAAGAGGCTTGGGATTCGTTGGCAAAAGGGTTGAGATACCAAGCTTCTTTTTCATTTTGTTTCGTTGGAAGGTGTCCGAGAGAAAGGAGGACTTCTTCCAACGATATGCTGTTGAATTGTTTGCAGTTCATTGTTGTACTTTTTAATGTTTTTAGTAATAAGCGTATGAATTTTGATGGGTAAAGTAGACGGATTTAGTTTTGTCTAATGTTTGATGAATTGATGAGAAAGCCTTTTAAAAAATTGATTAACAATAATTTAAACTCTCATCAAAGTCTCATCACCTCATCAAAGTGGAAATATTCTTCTCATCATCCTCTCATCAAAAATCAAGGTTTAAAAGTTTGATGAGGCTTTTGATGAGAGATAACACATTGATTTTCTTTTTATTATCTATTAATTCATCATTTCATCAAATTTTTGGAGAATAAAATTCCTTTCTATTGTAAAATACCGCCCTGTTTTATTCTGTTGAAAAAAACTTAAGCCATAATCTAGGTCGTATTTGATATAGGCTAATGAATTGTTTTGAGGCTCGAGCTTCCAGATTTCTTTCAGCAGTTTCCGTATATCGTTTACTGTCCAATATTGTTTGCTGAACATTTTACCAAGCATATTGAAAATATCTTGCGGAATACAGTTAATAATCTTGTCTTCGGTACTTTGGAAAAACTCATATAAAAGTTCGATGATCTTAGATTCCAGTTTATTGTTATTTTTCCAAACCAATTTCTGAAGGGCTTTTGTTCTGATCTGCGAATCAGTGAACCACATTCTTGTCTCCTTACGGCTGTGAAAAGGTCTTTGGATTAGGTAACGAAGGAAATAGGGAATCTCCTTGTTTAGATTGTGGAGAAATTCAGTGTTCTCGCTTTTGATTGATCTTACTTTAATAATCCAGAATCGGATCTCATTTTCATCGATCTGAATGAAGTTATCTTCATTATTGGAACAGAGAATGAATTTTCCAAAAAATTCCACTTCTTCACGATCTTTTCCTTTTGCCTCCTTCTTGTCTTTATCAGTCGTCGAAAGATATTTTAATCGTTCCGTAATTTCTTTTTTATCAAAGAATACTTCATCAATAGCAACGATTAGCATTGATGTCCAATCCGAATTGAACTGACTGCTGAATGAGTCACCTTTGATATAGGTCATATTAAGTCCAAAAATAGATTTCAGCCATTTTATGAACGTGGATTTTCCAGTAGATCTTTCTTTACTTACAAGACAAAGAATCGGGAGTATCTGTGTTGGATATTGCAGTAAGATCTTGATGTAATCCAATCCTAATTCCAACTGTTCTGCGAAAATATGCTCCATAAATCTAAGTGAAAATGGAATCTTCTCTTTTAGGCTTGTTTGCTCTAGTGTTTCTTTGATCGGCTGGTAAGGAATCTCATTGTAAACATTATAAAATCCTTGGATAATTTGTTGGTATTGCAAATGGGATGGTATACAACAGAAACCGTCATACTTAGGAACTTTTGAGACGTATATCTTTCCGTGATCGCTGATAATGGTTTCACGATTCCATCGAGTTAGTATTGAGATCTTATCTCCTGAGATTAATGGTTTCTCAATAGTTTTATAGTAGGTTGTCCCTACTCTTAGATATGGGATTTTTTCGCTCATATTTTAAAGGTTTGATTCCGTACAGGAAATACGGAAGGGTGAATTGGAATGCTTGATAAATAAAAGTCTCTATCTATCTTCTATACTTAAGCGACTTGACTTCGTTTAAAGCATCCATAAGATCAAAATGGTTGACTCTGTAGAATCTTCCTATTTGTTCCGCCTTAATGTTACCTTTTAAAATATGTGAGCGTACGGTTTGATAATCGAGTTTTAGAATTTCTGAACACTCTTTGATAGAGTATAGTGTCTTTTTCAACTCAATTTCAGGTTCTTTTTTGAGAGAATAGAGTAAGTCTTTCACTTCCCCTAATTCGTCGAGAATGGTTTGGAATGGATTTGTTGTCTGCATAATCTGTGATATTTATTTGCAGACAAAATTGTATGATTAGAATAACTAATAATGCAATTCTACTCAATTGCGTAAAGTTTAATGCTTGATATTAAATAGCTTAGATAATTCGTAATAGATAGTTTCCTCAAAATCATTAGGTTTCACAGTTATTGCCCGTGAAAATGTTCCTTTGTCAAAATTGGAATTATATTCGTTTTCCATAACCTCAATAATAGTGGTGTCTTGAAAATCCGGATTTATAATATGATGGTCTTTTAAGAATCGGTGGATTCTGATGAAAGAAGATTTCTGATCCACGAGCAGATTGTGATTTTCATCGATGAATTTTTTGTCTTTTAAAAAAGCGATGAAAATTTTAGAACTATCTTCACCAATCATAATATCTGATAAACGAACTTCTCTATTTGTTTTGCTTTGTAAAGCAAAATATAGAAAAAGCGTGGTTTCGGCGCCACTTAGAAAATTGCCTTGCAACTTCATTAAATTACTTGAACTTATCAGGCTGTTTGATTCTTTCTTATAATGATCTAAACAATAGCGAATCTTGTCTTCAAAATTATGATTTCGTGATGTATCAATATCTTTGAAATGAAAACTGAAGAAGTTGTCTAACTTTTCATATCTAATCAAATACTCATTCCTCAATTTTTCATTGAGTACAACTTTAGAAGATTTTTGCTTGGCTTTTTCTATTCTCTTTTGAAACCGCTCCTGAATCTTTTCTCGTTTTATCAAATGATAAAGCATCATCGGATAGCCGACAAATTCCTCCCAAAAATTCCAACGTCCGTAAAGTTTTTTATGATCCATAATTATAATTGTGATTATTTAAAAACCTCATTCATATAGTTGATCTTATCATCTTCGCTTGGTCTGTAGTAGGCATTAAACACTTCTAAGCTGGTATGACCGGTGTAGCTCATAATTACCTTATCCGGAACTCGTTTGTTCTTCATTATAGTAATAAAACTTCTTCTTGCAGTATGCGAGGAAATTCTCGTCCAAAATTCAGCTTTTTGGTCTACCAGCTCATCACCATATTTCATAGTTTTTTTTATTTCATCAGTAAACTCTAACTTTTTAAAAACCTCTTTGATATATTCATTCATCTTTTGATTTGTAATACTTGGCAGATTATAATCATACTTTTCCAGTATTGATTTAGAAATACTGTTTAAAGGAATTGCTAAGTTTTTAGATTTACTTTTTAAATCAATAACCCGTATGAAATTTCCGTCAACATCACTTCTGGAAATCGTACTGTAATTGCCAAACCTCATTCCGGTAGTACAACCAAAAACAAAAAGATCACGAACCTTTTCTAATCTTTTGTTTTCACTGAGATTGTAATTATATATGAGTTCAACTTGTTCATAATTCAAAGCTATTTCATCAGTTGTAAATTTCGCAGGTTTCTTGAAAGCAATAAAATTGTTATTGTAAGTATATTTTTTATTTAGAGCCCAAAGAAGAAAAGTCTTGAGCAGACCAACATTTCTATGTAATGTATTTGCAGAATGTTTCTTTTCTTCAATACAATATTTTAGAAATTTGTTATAAAGTTTATTGTCAAATTTTCCTAAGCTGATCTTTACTTTGCTATTGCTTTCAAAATCTTCGAGTAAATTCTTATTGCATTTGTAACGCTTTAGAGTTGAGTTTGAAATCGAATTACCGGTATAGTCGTTTTCCTTCTCATCTAAAAACTCCTGATAAATTCTAAAGAAATCACTTTTAACTGTTATTTTTTTGAATTTTTCATCAAATCTTTGTTTAAGAATATCAACGGTAAGTTCTTCATTTATGTTCTTATATCGATTAACAATCTCTGTAAAAAAACTACTATATCTATCCAACTGCATTTTAACACTTCGATGAATCTCTGCCCTTTTAGTTCTTCCGTTTAGGTCATTAGGTTGCCTACCTTCAAAATCCCATTCGGTTGGTTTTATTTTCTCACCAGTAGAATAGATAAAATTCTTACTTTCATTGTTGAAAAATGAACGGAAATAAATCAGAGTTTCCTTTGTACCATTGGGTTGCTTGAGTTTAAAAGTGTAATTCATCAGGTGCCAGTTTAGGTGCTACTTCTTCTATATTTAGACATAAAAACTAAGTATATTAGTTTATACAAATATAGTTAAAATGCTGATAAATAGAGAACTTACATATTTTAAGTTATGTTAAAATATATAAGGTTCGAAAACCTCCAACTCCACTGAGAACAAAAAAGAGAAAACATTGTGTTTTCTCTTTTTTGTTTTTTGAATTCTTTTATCTGCTACATTCAGCTTATCTGTTGGCGCGAGCATTTTGCTCGTGACCGGTTAAGACGGATCTGCTTTATTCGTTGCTTCTTGTTTGTCTTGATATGAACAAATGGATGCTTTTGGCAGCGAAGAGCATACCTAATTTACTGTCTGGATAACTTGGTTTTGCTACTCAATAAATTATAAATTTTCTTTGTGTTTTCTGATACTTTGTCCCATTCTCCAACAGAATTATAGGTACAGCTCAAAGTGGTACCTCTGTCAATGTACTTCAACTCTACATTTCCTACATAATCAGTAGCATATAAATCAGTAAATTGAGGGTTGAGTATAGAAGACCTGATCCAATTTTTTAAGCTGTCTTTTTCAATCCTGCTCAGATAAATCTTTGTTGTTACCGTGTCTTCAACAATATATTTGGGCGGAATATTATAAATCTCTTTGTTCCAGATTATATTTACAACTTCTGCACTGTCAGAATGACGGTCAATGGTAATTTTCTGAAAATCAGTATTAACCTGTAATTTTTCCCAGGGATCGTTCCTTATCTTCATTTCCGGTTCTTTTGTACATGAAAGCAAAAAACCCAGCATGAATACCAAATATATTTTCATCTCTTTTATCCTAATTTTTCCTGTATTTCCTTGAGCAACAATTGCTGCTCTGTTTCGGTAAGATCATTCTTATTTCCATCACATGAATACTGAATCTGGTGTCCTTCTTTTTACACCATTGTATCATTTCCTTAATCCCTGCGGTACTTATTATCCCTTCGTTATCTTCAAATACGGGAGGTGATGACAGGTGAACCAGTTTGGTGTAATTTTCCCATGCCAGTACCAATTTCCGATCATCCGGTTCTTGCTGCAATCCATATTTTATAAAATGAGTCTGATCAGAGCAGACCGCCTTTACCTGTATGCCGTCAAATTCGGTCTGGTCATATTCATCGAATACCCACCACAGGTATTCCTTATTATCCACAGAAACCCTGCGTTGTTTTTACTGCTTATTGCCATACTTAATCATAAAATCTTGAATGATCAAAATGATCCTATTGATACAACCGTTTTCTGATCTTACCATTCAACAGGATACCCCAAACATGCAGCAATGTAATAAAAACAAACAGATAAAAACTGTTTGTTTTAAAAGTTATATTCATTTTTGATCCGGAAAAAAACTATTGCTTGATGAAGATCTGTGTTTGCTATAATACAATGAAGAACTTCACAAGCTTCATACCTGCAACGGTAAAGCTCGAAACCTCAGAAGATAAGCTGGAAGTTGGGTGCCTGTCCTGTTCCTCATGTCAAACCAATGGCGGAATAATAATGTAGAAAGCTTATGTATTACTTGTTTAGACGAGAGTTCGAATCCTTTCGAATCCACTGATAAATAGAAGAGAAAACGTTGCGTTTTCTCTTTTGTTAAGATCTGCTTTCTTTATTACCGAGTCAAACGTTCTGAAAGACATAAAAAAACACAACTATTAACCTTGAAAATTTATAAAAACAAAATCACCTATTTATTAGGTGATTATTATTTAAGAAGTACAATATTATTAAACTTTATTTTTCTTATTATTATTCATAAATTTTTCCATTGCAGGATCTGTAACAGGTAAAATAAAATCTCGTATTACTGTGTTAGACAATTTCATTAATAAAACTCCTCTAACAGTTGAATGTGAGACACTAAATATTGCCCTTCCTAGTTGGGCACTAGCTTTTACTTGATTGTCAACAATCTTTACAACCTGTGAGAAATCATTATATTCATAAATAAAGACAAAAGAAAATTTTGCTCTCGCTTCACTCTTGTTTTTAGAATTAGTTTCTAAATCTATATCATATTCTAATCTGATTAATTCATCATCAATATTAAAAGCAACAGCAATAGCAATTTTTGAATCATACTCTACAATTGATTCAATAGAAAAATATTCAGGTTGAACTATAGATTCATTAGTTATAATAAATTCTATCAAGCTTAAACTAAGAGGATTGAAATTACGCGAATTTAATTTTTCTTGACTCATCCCAACTTTTTCTATTAATATTCTTTTCTACTTTAATCTTTTTTTCAATAGTGAAAGAAACAGATGTTTGTTCCCATTCATCTTTATAAGTGATTGTATAGCATTTTAATGGAATTTCAATTATTACTTCTCCAAGTTCTGCTTCTAATTTTGCTAAAGATCTTAATGTTAGATTATGATTTCCACTTAACCATTTACTCACTTCTGAAGGATTTTTACCCATACTTTCAGCTAATTCCTTTTGTGAAATATTCTTCTCTTTCAGAATTTGGTTAATTCTTAGAACTATGTCTGAATATTTGTCAACAAAAATTTCAGTATCTTTTGGAGTCTGGTTTATTATTTCTTGTAAGAACTTATTTCTCATTTAGAATAGTATTTCTGTTATTTTAGTTTTTTCAAAGTAATCTAAAATCTCTCGTTCTTTTTCACATAATTTTATTTCATTATTTGCAAAAGCTTTTAAAATTTTTTCCGCAAATATATTAGCGTCGTGAAATGACATACTTGTTGCACCTCCTTGTGCAGTTCGACTAGTTTTCTCACCACCATTAAATAAAATAACACAAGATGATGATATCCTAAGACAATATAATCTTAATGGAAAAAAGTCTAATATACTAATTTCTTCAATCTCAACGCTTGGATATGGAGGAACTGCGTGTGCGTTTTTTTCTTCTCTAAAGTAAGCATCTATTGCACCTTTTTTTTCACCTATAGTGTTTGTCAAAAATCTAGCCAATTCAGAAGCATACATCTTCATTTCTGGTATGTTATAGAACTTAATAAAGAACTTTTCTACCTCAGACTTTTCTTCGCCATCAATCAAAACAGTATAAAAAATACATTTTGACCCTTCATCATCAAATATTTCTAATGCAAAATTACTCATTATTTTTAATTCGGCAATATTAAATTAACTTAAAAGTTAATTCAAAATCGGGTTTATTTCCATGTATTCAAGAATAGTGGAAAGCGGTATCGAAAAAGGGATTTTCAAGAAAACCCCGCCGGTCTACCTGATTCATGCCACGGTAAGCGGAACCCTGTTTTACGCCTCCAACGGCAAGGAAATGTATAAGGAATTCCTGAACAATGAAGA
>NZ_LMKA01000089.1 GCF_001421435.1 Chryseobacterium sp. Leaf201 | reverse complement strand
GAATAATTTAAACCTATTCTAAATAAATCTATATTAATTGATTAAGTGCAAATAATAAAAATGTAATGTTTTAGTTCCAAGATATATAGATGACTGCTGACAAATAGGATGAAAGAATAATAATATTATATTTACAGGTGTTTAATTATCCCATTGTAAAGAATTATATAAAAACCAATGTTTATTAAGAATTTTTAATTACATAAAATTTTGCGCATAAAAAAACCGCCTCGATGGAGACGGTTTCTTTATTTTTTAAGTAGAGATTATTTTACAACAGCTACTTTTTTAGCCTGCTTTGCTGCTTTTTTGTCAGCTTTTGCTTTTGCTTTCAGCTCTGCAGGAGTCAATGGCTTTGGATCAGGAGCATTCGCGTCTACATTTCCTTTGATGTAGATTACGCTTCTGCTGTTTGCAGGGTCGTTAGAAAATACCTCAATCATTTTGTTGAACCCACCGTTAATCGCCGTATTGTATCCTACTTTAATTTGAGCAGATTTTCCAGGCATGATAGGGTCTGTCTTAAATTCAGGCGTTGTACATCCGCAAGATGCTTTAACATTAGAAAGTACCAAAGGCTTGTCACCGGTATTGGTTACCGTGAAAAATCTTGTACCGTCTGAACTTGGTTTGATAGTACCGTAATCATAAGTGGTCTTGTCAAACGTGATGGTTTGTGCAGATGCTAATGCAAATGTTCCGAATAATGCAATTCCTGCAATTAATTTTTTCATATTCTCGAATATTAAATACATTGTTAGATAAATTTTGAGAAACAAAGTTAAAAATTATTTTAATTCATACTCAAAATTTTTTTTCTTTAGACTATTTTTGCAAATTGTAAAGTAAAGTATTAGAATTTATGCAGATTTCAGAAAAGTACAATCCACAGGAAACGGAACAGAAATGGTACAATTACTGGTTGGAAAACAAATACTTCCATTCAGAACCAAATGAAAAGCCGCCTTACACTGTTGTCATTCCTCCTCCCAATGTTACAGGGATTTTGCACATGGGGCACATGCTGAACAATACCATTCAGGATGTTCTGGTCCGCCGTGCAAGGATGCAGGGCTTCAATGCCTGCTGGGTTCCGGGTACAGATCACGCTTCCATTGCTACAGAAGCGAAGGTTGTTGCCAAACTGAAGTCTGAAGGAATCAATAAATCTGATATAACCCGCGAAGAATTTTTAAAGCATGCCTGGGAATGGACGGACAAATACGGCGGAACCATCCTTGAGCAATTAAAGAAATTAGGATGTTCATGTGACTGGAACAGAACCCGTTTCACCATGGAAGAATCCCTTTCTCAGCAGGTAATTAAAAGTTTTGTCGATCTTTACAATAAAGGTTTGATTTATCGTGGATACCGAATGGTAAACTGGGATCCTGAAGCGAAAACCAATATTTCTGACGAAGAAGTAATCTTTAAAGAACAAAACGGAAAATTATATTTCCTAAAATATAAAATCGAAGGGACGGAAGAATTCCTTTCGGTGGCTACTACACGTCCTGAAACCATTTTCGGGGATACTGCCGTTTGTATCAATCCCAATGATGAAAGATATGCTCATCTGAAGGGTAAAAACGTAATTGTACCGATCGTAAACAAAGTCGTTCCGATTATTGAAGATGAATATGTAGATATCGAATTCGGAACGGGTGCATTGAAAATTACACCGGCTCACGACGTTAATGACTATGAAATCGGGCAGAAGCATAATCTTCAGATGATTGATTCTCTGGATGATGACGGAAATTTAAATGATTACGGCCAGCATTACGCAGGAAAAAACAGATTTGAGGTAAGAAAGCAGATCGCAAAAGAATTACAGGAAAAAGATCTTTTGCTGAAAGCGGAAGACTATGTAAATAAAGTCGGGACTTCAGAAAGAACAGGTGCTGTAATCGAACCTAAAGTTTCCGTTCAGTGGTTCCTGAAAATGTCTGAAATTGCAAAGCCTGCTCTGGATGTTGTAATGGATGATGAGGTGAAGTTTTATCCTGAAAAGTTTAAAAACACCTACAGGCACTGGATGGATAACATCCGCGACTGGAATATCTCCCGCCAGCTTTGGTGGGGGCAGCAGATTCCTGCATTCTATTACGGAGACGGGGAAAATGATTTCGTAGTCGCAGAAAATATAGAAGATGCTTTAGCTTTAGCAAAAGAAAAAACGGGTAATCCATACCTCGAAACATCAAATTTAAAGCAGGACGAAGACGCTCTTGATACCTGGTTCTCATCATGGTTATGGCCAATGTCTGTATTTGACGGGCTGAACGATCCTGAAAATAAAGATATCAATTATTATTACCCGACCTCTGACCTGGTAACCGGTCCGGATATTATCTTCTTCTGGGTGGCCAGAATGATCACGGCAGGATTGGAATACCGAAAAGAAGTTCCGTTCAAAAATGTTTATTTTACAGGGATTGTAAGGGACAGTCAGAGAAGAAAGATGTCAAAATCTTTAGGAAATTCCCCCGATCCGCTGGAATTGATGGACAAATATGGTGCTGATGGCGTTCGTGTAGGGATTCTATTGAGTTCTGCAGCCGGAAACGACCTTCTTTTTGATGAAGACTTAATGCTTCAGGGAAGAAATTTCATGTCGAAAATCTGGAGTGCATTCCGGTTGATCAACATGTGGAGCCATGAAGACAAACCTGCAAATTCAGCAGAAAATCAGGCCATTGAATGGTTTGAAAATAAATTAAACAAGACAATCATTGATATTGATGATCAGTTTGCAAAGTTCAGGATTTCTGATGCTTTGCATTTGATCTATAAATTAATCTGGGATGATTTCTGCGGTTATTACCTTGAAGCCATCAAGCCGAATTATGGTGAAGGCATTTCTAAAGAAGTTTACCATAAAACCGTTGCGCTTTTTGAAGAATTAATGAAGTTGGTTCATCCGTTTTTACCGTTCCAGTCAGAAGAAATCTGGCAGTTGATTTCGGAAAGAAAAACCGATGAAGCTCTGGTTATTGCTCAGCAAAAGAAGGCAGAAGCATTTAATGAAGATATCATTAAGAACTTTGAAACGGCAACAGAGGTGATTTCAGGGGTAAGAAATTACCGCCAGACCAAAGGAATTTCCCCGAAAGAAGCTGCTGAAATTTTCACCAATGCTTCAGGATTTGCCAATGAAGCCGTGATTAAAAAACTGGCCAACGTTTCAGAAATCCATTTCGGGACAAAAACAGACAAGCTGAGCTTTACATTTTTGGTCGGGTCAACAGAAGTTTCAATTCCATTAAGTGAAAACTTAGATTTAGGAGAAGAAAAAATCAAAACAGAAGAGGAGTTAAAATATCTGAAAGGGTTCCTGGTTTCCGTAGATAAAAAGCTTTCCAATGAAAAGTTTGTTGCCAATGCAAAACCTGAAATCGTAGAAGTGGAGCGCAGAAAACAGAAAGATGCCCAGGACAAAATTGCCATTCTGGAAGAAAAACTGAAAAGTTTATAACAGATCCGGAGTAATTTTGGACAGTTTATTGGATGCCGGACTTAGAGAATATAATGAATAATACTCTCTGTGCCGGTATCGAAATGAATATAAATAAATGACACACATACAAAACATACAGAAATTATTTTCAAAAGACTTCGTGGAAAGCCCTTTATTGGAAAGCTTCGAGGTCGGGAAGATATATCTTCCCAGTGGTAAGCTGGTGGCCTGTGATCCGGTTATTACCAATGATATGCAGCCGTTTACCACCGTATTTCCGAAAGGTGATTTTGCCGTTTTACTGCACAAGGAAAGAGAAAGCAACTGTGTAGCCTATGCCGAAATTGTTTTCAGCAGCTCTGAGATTTCAGAATGGCAGCTGGCTACTACCGAAGGACAGCTTGTAAAAGACCTTGCAGAAGGCGAGGTTTTCGGATATCCTGTAGAAAGCGGAATGGGATGCTTCATGGATGCCGATACACAAAATGTCCTGAATGAACTGGAACAGAAGCTCTATCACAGCAAAGGGGTAGATTTTATGGGGATTTATGAAGAGTTTTTCCATGAACACTTCTTTGATGAAAACGGAGCTATTGACCAGTATGCATTTTTAAAGCCTTCAGACAACCATCCTGGAACCATTTTTGCCTTTGAAACAGGGTATGGCGAAGGTTTTTATGCAAGTTATATTGCGTATGATAAAAACCGGGAGCCGGTAAAGATCGTTACGGAATTTATTGAAATCAGTTAATTAATATTAATTGTCTTGTAAACCTGATTTCCACCTTGTACATTTGTTACTTGTCAACACAAAATAATATAAACCAATGAATTTCTCATCAGAACAGCCAAAAATCATCGTTGTAGGAAGCTCGTCGATTGACCTTGTTTTAGAAACAGAAAGAGTCCCGTGCGTAAATGAAACGGTTATTGCCCATAATT
Source organism: Chryseobacterium sp. Leaf201 (assembly GCF_001421435.1). Classification (GTDB taxonomy): domain Bacteria; phylum Bacteroidota; class Bacteroidia; order Flavobacteriales; family Weeksellaceae; genus Chryseobacterium. The sequence continues at coordinate 23,809 of NZ_LMKA01000089.1, read as the reverse complement.
CAGAAAGCTATTTTGGAGGGAAAGGAGCTAATCAGGCCATAGGAACAGCCAGATTAGGCGCCAGCGTGTATTTCATCGGCTGTGTAGGGATGGATCCGCTCGGCCAGCAGATTATGAGGAATATGGTGGGCGAGAATGTGAATGTCGGCTTTGTTTTTGAAACCGACAGAGAAGCAACAGGAACAGCGTACGTTACCACGTCAGACGGAAGTGCCGCAATTGTTGTGGTGCCCGCAGCCAATAACTACCTGAGCATCGAGCATGTAGAAGCGGCAGACAAATATTTTCATACCGCAGACCTTGTCCTTCTTCAGCTTGAGGTTTCCATGAAAGTGATTGAATATACCGTCAGAAAGGCTAAGAAATACGGCAAAAAAGTAGGCTTGTATGCTTCCCCGGCACAGAAATTAGGCAATGAAGTTCTTGAAAGCGTTGATTTTATCGTGGTAAAAAGCAATGAACTGCATATTGTGTTCGGTGAAGACCAGAGAGAAGTGATCCTTAAAAAATATTTCAACAAGGTTTTCGTAAGGGATGATATCAATTCCACCGTTTATTTTGACGGTACGGAAATGAAATACTGCAGCAGCAGTTACAATGACAAAAATGCCTATACCATGGGGATGGGTGACGCTTTTACTTCAGGGTTTTCTATTGCGCTGTGCCACGGCAATGATATTGAGGAATGTGTGAAATTCGGGAACGAAGTTTCAGCAAAGGTATCCGGTAAGAAAGGTTCCCAGACCGGTCTTCCGAGGGTATCAGACTTTCTTTAATTATTTTCCGCATATCGAAAGATTAAAAAAATAACTTAAAATACAGTTTAAAATTCCACTTTTACAGTGGAATTTTTTCTTTTTTATTTATGGAAAAACTCATACTTGCTTCATCTCATTTTCCGGTTACGGCCCACATCTTTCATCCTGAAAAAAGCAACGGCCGGCTCCTGCTTATCAATTCCGCCACAGGGGTAAAACAGCAGGTTTATTTCTCATTCGCCCGTTTTTTTTCCGAGAAAGGATTTACTGTGATTACCTATGATTATTGCGGCATCGGGCTCTCAAAACCCGGAAATCTTAAAGGTTTTAAGGCATCCATGAGAAGCTGGGGTTCCGAAGACTATAAAGCGTTGACAGATTATATCAAAGTTCATTTTAGAGAGTACCTGAAGTATTGCCTGGGGCATTCCATCGGAGCGTTGATTATCGGGATGAATCAGGACTCTGGAATATTTGAGAAGTTTATTTTTGTAGGGACGCAGAATGCTTTTACAGGAAATTTAAAATTTAAAACAAAAATTGAAGCCTGCCTGGGTTTTGGGATTGTACAGCCTTTAACCACGGCGTGCCTTGGATATTTTCCGGCACACTGGTTCGGGTTGGGAGAAAGTCTGCCGAAAAATTGTGCATATGACTGGAGAACCTTAATTTTAAACAAAAAATCAACCGGTGCCTTGTTGGAGAAAACCGGTGATTATTCTAAAAATTTAAACCGGGAAGTTTTTGTTATCCGTGCAGAAGATGATGCCTGGCTCACTGAAAAAGGCGTTAGAAGCCTGTTGGATGATACCTATCCTTATCTTAAGCCCAGGTACAGGCTGATTAAGGCCTCCGAATCGGAGAAAGGGGAAATCGGGCACATTAATTTTTTCAGAAGCTATAACAGGAAGCTCTGGGACATTATTTTAAATGAATTAAATTGAATTATTAAATTAAACTGAATTGATATAACATGCAGGATCTGATTGAAAACACAGTAGAATTTGTAAAGAAAAAACTGGAAGGTGCCGAAGCCGGACATGACTGGTATCATATTGAAAGGGTATGGAAGCTTTCAAAAAAGATTGCCGTAACAGAACCCTGTAACCTTGAGGTAGTCGAACTGTCCGCCCTTCTTCATGATATTGCCGATCCCAAATTCCATAACGGGGATGAAACACTGGCACTGCACGTTTCCCGGGAGTTTCTGGAAAGCCGGAATGCTTCTGAAGACATCATTGAACAGGTCTTGTTTATCATCAGGAATATTTCATTCAAGAACAGGGGAGAGGCTCCTGAAAATTTACCGGTAGAACTGAAAATTGTTCAGGATGCCGACCGGATTGATGCGATCGGGGCCATCGGTATCGCCAGGACATTTAATTTCGGAGGCTTTAAAAATAACCTGATGTATGACCCACATATTGAGCCTAAACTGAATATGTCCAAAGAAGAATACAAGAAATCCAACGGGACAACGATCAACCATTTTTATGAAAAGCTGCTGCTGTTAAAAGACCTGATGAATACGGAGAAAGGAAAGCAGATTGCCGGCGAGCGGCATGATTTCATGCTGAAATTCCTTGATGAGTTTTACAAAGAATGGAATGTTGACTGACATAACGCTGAAAACCTTTTAAAATAAGTATCTTTGCAGCATGGTATTCACTGTTCTGATTATCTTCTGGGCCTTAATTTTTTCTCTGTTTTTATCCAAGATAAAAAAGGGAAAAGCTGCTGAATGGGCAAAATTGTTCCGCATTGTTACTGTTATTTTTTCAATTTCCATTTTTACCTATTGGTTTGTTAAGAAAAGTGCGGTCGGTATTGTGGAAGATTCAGTTGCTCTGCAGGTTATCAACAAGCTTCCGCAGCCGCTGGATTTTTATGTGGTGACTCTAAACGATTCTGAAACAGGCAAGATCATTGAAACCAAACATATCGGTAAAGTACGTCCCGAATACTACAGAATAGAATACCTTAAAATGGACAGGTCTGATGAATACTGGATTGTAGGGTATCTGGGTAAGAAAAACCTGGTGTATTTCTCACAACATGCGCTCCCGAATAAGAATATTGACCAGATTATTGAAATCCAGAACTATATTAACCAGAGTGTAAAGCTTTCTGACTTAGCCAAGAAGCAGGTGGAGGCCTACAATTATGAAAATATAAAAGTCGGGATCTGGATTACCCTGGATTTTCTCCTGCTGTTTCTGAATCTCGTCCTTTTGGTAAGGAAAAAGAAATAGAATTCCGGAATCCTTACAGCCTGTTTAAATTTATTCCACAAAATAATTCCTCCGCAGATTTTATGTGTATTTATTTATCTCTGATAGACCTAAGATCAGTAGAGAATAGGTGTGAAATTTTCTCCCGGAAATAAAGAAGTAATCCTTAAAACAAAGTTCCCGTGCTTTCCGTTGCCATTTTCGGAATCTGAAGATGGGTTTTCCATTTTTTATTGAGTTCCTGTATAAAGTGAGCGAAGAGAAGCGGTGAATCAGCTTCAATATCCTGATGGATGAAAAAAGCAACATTCCGGAGGCCCTGTTCTTTCCATTCCGTCAGGCGCTCAGCCCATTCGTCAAGCCTCCGGTAATCGGTTTCCGTATTGGTGGCAACATAACGGATGAAAATATCAGGCGTGGTCAGCCGCATGTGGAGCACATCCCTTCTGCCGGCGGTATCCACAATAATATTGGTGATCTGATGCTGTCTGAAAAGCCGGCAGGTGCTATTGAACCTGTCTTCATCCGTAAACCATTCCATGTTTCTGAGTTCGATGGCCAACGGTATTTCTTCCGGCCATTCCCTGACAAATTTTTCCAGCCTTGCATAATCCTGAGGTTTGAAATTGTCATGAAGCTGAAGGAAAGCCATGCCTAACTTCTCTTCAAAATTCATGATGGACGTGGCAAACTGGGTTACCGGATCTGTAACATCAATCAGTCTTCTGAAATGCGAAACGGTATTGGGAATTTTCGGGAAAAATTTAAAATGTGCCGGTGTTTTCTCTTTCCAGGTTAAAATCTGTGCCGGTGCCGGCATTCCGTAAAATGTGGCATTCAGCTCAATAGAATTGAACTGGGTGGCATAATAGGAGAGTTCATCCTTGGTGCCTTTCGGATAAAAGGCCTTCAGATCGGTCTTGCTCCATTTTGCGCACCCGATTGAGACATTGCCCAGTCCGACTGTATTCCGGCTCAGCGCATCCTTTGTATCAGGGTGGTCTTTGGGTAATGTAAAATCAATATGGGAAGCGTCTTCCAGTTTTCCGAATTTCATATCTGAAGTCTTTTAACAAATATAAAACAAAAACCACAGAAATTTCTTTAGCCTGCCTTAATATCTTCGCAGCACATCCAATCAGTCATCAGCCTCAAGCTCAAACATATCTTCTACTTTCTTGTTGAAATACTTTGCTGTTTTCAGCGCCAGAACCGTAGACGGTACATATTTTCCTGCCTCCATCGCATTGATCGTCTGCCTCGAAACACCGATTGCTTTAGCCAGGTCTTCCTGGGTTATATTTTTTACCGCTCTTTCAATTTTAATGGTATTCTTCATTTCTTCAGCAATAAATAATTAAACCTGAATACATACAATACCAAGGGCAGAAACATGATCAGGATCATCACGGTAAAAAAGGCGGTTCCGAAAACCGTTAAAAATAAGATCAGAATGACAGAGTAGGTCACCAGCAGGCTCCAGAAAACGGATTTCAGCCGTAAGCTTGAAATATATTCATCTTCAATCTTTTCTTTGGAACAGCCGATCAGTATGCCGCCGATAATGATCAGTATTCCGAACAAATTAGGCAGTACAGCTATTTCGGTGTTTACAAAAAATCCTGATTCCTCCTGGCTTAAAGGAAACCCTGACTTGTAGAGAACGGGTAAAGAAACTTCCGGGATACTGATAAAACCGGTAAGTGTCAATACACCCAATACCAGTGACGGAAGAAAAATAAGCCAGCCTGTTTTTTTGAAACGGTTGGGAAGAAGTGGTAAGGCTTTCATATGATTAATTTTTAATCAATCAAATGTAATAAATATTTTACAAAATGTAAAGTTTATTTTACATTTTATTTGAAATAAAAACCACAGCATTATTTACTGTGGTTTAATATGTAATTATAAATGTTTATCATTAAGCTTCACATGCAGAGCACGTCACAAAGTTTACCATCATCTCTTTGGAAACGGATGAGCTTCTCTGGTAATAAAGAGTCTTCACTCCTTTTTTCCATGCTTCAATATAAAGATAGTTGACATCTTTTACAGGCATTGTGGAAGGAATCTGAAGGTTCAGCGACTGTGCCTGATCGATATACTGCTGTCTCTGGGCAGCCTGGGAAATAATTTCCATCGGGGAAATCTCCCTGAATGTTTTGAATACTGCTTTCTCTTCGTCAGATAATTCGTTCAGGTGCTGTACGGAACCGTGGTTCAGCATGATCGTCCTCCAGGTCTCTTCGTTGTCAAGGCCTTTTTCCCCAAGCAGTTTCGCCAGGTATTTGTTTTTACGCATGAAGTTTCCTTTGGCAAGTCCGGCTTTGTAGTAATTGGATGCAAACGGCTCAATTCCCGGTGAAGTCTGTCCTAAAATGGCGGAGCTTGAAGTGGTAGGGGCAATTGCCATTACCGTTGTGTTTCTCATTCCGTATCCTTTCAGCAATTCCGGCTCCCCGTAAATGTTAGCCAGTTCTTTTGATGCAATATCCGCCTGGGTTCTGATGTGTTTAAACGCCCTTGCATTAAACTGCGTTGCCTCAAAACTTTCAAAAGGAATCATGTTTTTCTGCAGGTAAGAGTGGTAACCCAAAACGCCCAAGCCTAACGCTCTGTGACGCAGAGCAAAATCTCTCGCTCCCTGAAGGTAATAGTTTCCTTCCGTTTTTTCGATGAATTCAGACAACACAGCATCAAGGAAATAAATAGCCAGCTGCACTGCGTTGGTATCTTTCCACTCGTCGTACAGTTCTAAGTTCATAGAGGACAGACAGCAGATGAAAGACTCCTGTCTTGTGGACGGAAGCATAATTTCAGAACAAAGGTTACTTGCATTAATGGTTAATCCAAGATCTTTATACACCTGAGGTTTGTTCCTGTTCACATTATCGGTAAAGAAAATGTAAGGAAGGCCCTTTTGCTGGCGGCTTTCCAGAACCCTTGCCCAGATTTTACGTTTGTCGGCATCACCGTCAATCATATCCTGCATCCAGTAATCCGGTACACAGATTCCGGTAAACAGGTTCTGAATCGGGCTTCCGATATCTTTAATGGATAAAAATTCTTCAATATCACCGTGGTCAACATCCAGATAGGCGGCAAAAGCACCTCTTCTTACGCCACCCTGGGAAACAACATCCATGGAAGTGTCAAACAGTTTCATAAAAGAAACCGCACCTGAAGATTTTCCGTTATCGGTTACGGCAGTCCCTCTGTTACGAAGTTCCCCGAAATATCCTGAAGTTCCGCCCCCGATTTTCGTCTGCATGATCACCTCACCCATTTTGTGGGTAATGCCTTCAATGCTGTCCGGAATATGGACGTTGAAACAAGAGATCGGAAGACCTCTCTGCGTTCCCATATTCGCCCAGACCGGAGAAGAAAAACTGATCCATCCTTTCATGATCATTTCCTTGAAAGCAGGCTGAAGCTCAGGTTTGTATAATTTTTTTGCCGCTGCAGTGGTGATTCTGTCAATGGCGCCGTCTACAGTTTCCCCTTTCAGCAGGTACCCTCTGTTCAGCATTTGCTCAGATTCTTCGTTGAGCCACCATATGTTGTTATTCTGTTCGTCCATAGATTTTATATTGTAAAATGTACCGGGTACATCGTTTTATTATTTTTTAGGAGCAGAAAATTTTGTCTTTCTCCTCACTGGTCTGCCTGCTTTCCGCTATATCTTTTTTTGGTGCCTTTGGTTTTGCCAGTCACTCAAAAAAAGGATGCCGCTGCAATCAGAGCTAAGATGACATTTTGTTTTCCTTACTTCTTACCAACCCTGACGGGTTTCAAAAACCCGTTAGGGTTTTCTATTGCCCAATTATTTTGAGGCACAAAGCAATCTCAAGTTAACACTTCGAAAGGCTTAGTATGACCTGTCTAATACTGACTGTTTTGTCCGCTCGCTTCGCTCGCGCCCCGACTTGAGTGGAGCTCTTTTTGTTATTGCGATTCACAAAGAATTCAATTGATGCTTCACAGTGTTCGCAATATCAAAAAAGCGGGAACGGAAGGCGGAAAAAGGCGCCCAATAAATAATGATGCAGTTAACTTAAAACAGATCGTTCGCTGTAATACTCTTGTCATGCTTTGTATAGTCCACCGGTCTTTTGGCAAAGAAATCATCCATAGAGTTGGCAAAAACCTCCTCTTCGAACCATTTCATCGGGCTGTACTGTTCTGCCGTGATGTTATAGCGTTTTTCCATGTTGATCTTATCCAGGCTTTCATCAACCCGGTATTTCATGAAGTTGATTAAATCCTGTTTAGAGAATTTATCCAGTTCGCCAAGCTCAAAAATCCAGTCAAGAATTTCACCTTCCAGTTCGATAGACTGATCTACCAGGGTGTAAATATCCTCAATATCAGAATCAGTGAGAAGATCCGGCTGCTCTTCACGGATTTTATTGATTAAATAAATCCCGCCGTTGGCGTGAATCTGCTCATCAATAGAAGTCCAGGCGATAATATTGGAAACATTTTTCATGAAACCTTTAAATCGGGTGAATGATAAAATAATGGCAAACTGCGAAAACAGTGACACGTTTTCAATCAGGATGCTGAAGAGAAGCAAAGACGAAACATACTCTTTCGGCGTGGCAGAATTGGCATGTTTCAGCACATTGGATAGAAACTGAATTCTCTTTTTCAGGGCAGGAACTTCCACCACGTGCAGGAATTCTTCATTGTAACCCAACACTTCAAGCAGCCTTGAATAAGCCTCCGAATGACGGAATTCACACTCTGCAAAAGTGGCTCCCAAACCGTTCAGTTCAGGTTTCGGAAGATGATTGTAAAGATTTCCCCAAAATGACTTTACCGAAACTTCAATCTGGGCAATGGCCAAAAGCGCATTTTTTACCGCATTTTTTTCGTGCGGCTCCAGCTGCGACTGAAAATCCTGAACATCGGCAGTAAAATCCACTTCCGAATGTACCCAGAATGATTTGTTGATGGCTTCTGTAAACTGAAGAACTTCAGGATACTCGAATGGCTTATAACTTACTCTTTTGTCAAAAATTCCCATATTTAGAAGGTCTTAAATTAAATTACTGCATCAGATTGAATATGCTTAATGGATATTCAACAGATTGATTTTTTGTTAATTAGGGGTAAGGATCACTACCCTGAAATGCTCTGTATCTTTCCATAAGATACAGGTACAAAGTTAGTCAACAGGAACTGTATTTGAAAGGGGGAAACACTAAATGACTGAATTTTAACCTTAAAAGTTTTCCACATTTACATGAAAACCGCTTAGGTATTGACTTACACAGGATTGTTGTGAAAAAATATACATTATCAGCACATCGGAATTAAACAATTTTTCGTAATCTCCTGTTAATAAGCGGAAATAGCGTTAAACATTAATTCCGCTAAAGAAAATTTTATTGTTGTAACAAATCCGGAATATCTTCTACTTATTAGGCATAAACATCATACATCCATCATTAATGCTAATAATTCAGGATCTACATAAATCGTACGACACGGGAAAAAGCAAGCTTCATGTGCTGAAGGGAATTAATCTGAATATTTCCGAAGGCGAGTTTGTTTCGATCATGGGGAGTTCCGGTTCCGGAAAATCTACCCTGCTTAATATTATTGGGATTCTTGATGAGAAAGATACCGGTACCTATGAACTGGATAACGTTCCGATTGAACACTTATCCGAAGTGAAAGCAGCGGAGTACAGAAGTAAGTTTTTAGGCTTTATTTTCCAGTCTTTTAATCTCATCGGGTATAAAACGGCACTGGATAATGTGGCGCTTCCATTATATTACCAGAATGTACCCAGAAAGGAACGTGAAAGGAAAGCAATGGAGTACCTTGAAAAAGTAGGTCTGGCACAGTGGGCGACCCATTTGCCGAATGAACTTTCGGGCGGGCAGAAACAGAGAGTAGCCATTGCAAGGGCACTGATCACGGATCCGAAGGTGGTGCTTGCCGATGAGCCTACCGGAGCCCTGGATTCCAAGACGACCCATGATATCATGAAGCTTCTTCAGGATATCAACAATGAAGGAAAAACCATTATCGTGGTTACCCATGAACCCGACGTTGCTGCACAGACCAAAAGAAATGTGATCCTCCGCGACGGGGTTATTGAAAGTGATGCGTTTATCAAGCAGATTGTGTTGTAGCAGTAAGCTTGAGGTTTCAGAACTTGATTAAAGAACTTTATGGTTAAAATTCTGTTCTTTACTGTTCTTCTGAAAGCAAAATACATTGTAATAAATTAAATTAAAAAAATAGCGGCAGGACCGGAGATTTCCATCACCCGTCTTCCCGCTTCAAACTTAAAAAATATGTTCGACCTAGATCGTTGGCAGGAAATATTCAGCTCCATCCGCAGCAATGTATTGCGGACGGTGCTTTCCGGTTTTACCGTAGCGTTGGGATTATTTATCTTCATCGTGCTTTTCGGGATCGGTACGGGATTGCAGAATGCGTTTACGCAGGGGTTTGCACGGGATGCCCAGAACCTGATTTCCATTTTTACCGGTAAGACAACGGTAGCCTACAACGGCCTGCAGTCTGACCGTGTGGTTACCATGAATAACGACGATTATGATTTCCTGGTTAATGTAGATAAAGAAAAAGTAGGAAATTCCACGGCAAGATATACCTCTAACCTGTTGGTAAAATACGGCAAGGAAAGCGGAAATTACCAGATCAACGGGGCCAATATGGATGAGCAGTATATCGAGAACCGTAAAATTCTTGAAGGCCGATACCTTTCGCCGAACGACATGGCGAACAAACAGAATGTTGCCGTTATCGGGAGGATGGTGCAGAGGGATTTAATCAAGAACGGAAGCCCGGTAGGAAAAGAACTGAATATCAACGGAACCATGTTCAAAGTAATCGGGGTGTTCTCTGATGACGGCGGAGACTGGGACGAAAGGCATATCACGGTTCCTATTTCTACACTGCAGCAGATGAAAAAAGGATCTGATACGGTGAGCACGGTATACATTGCCTATGATGAAAAGCTGGATCCGCAGCAGGCCATCAAGTACGGGGATGAACTGAAGGAAAGACTGAAATCAAGAAAAAATGTGTCTCCTGATGATGAAAACGGCGTAAGGATCTGGAATAATGCCCAGAATATGAACGAGACTTTTATGTTTATGGCGGTTCTTACGGCTATTGTTGGGTTTATCGGAATGGGGACTTTGTTGGCAGGAATCATCGGGATCAGCAATATCATGGTGTATATCGTAAAGGAGCGGACCAAAGAAATAGGCGTAAGAAAAGCGATCGGGGCCAAACCACGGAGCATTGTCGCGCTGATTGTCCAGGAAAGTGTAGTGATTACCGTTGTCTCAGGATTTATAGGCGTAGGACTGGGCGTGCTGGCTTTACATTTAATCGGCGACAGCCTTGAAGAATATTTCATTAAAAGCCCGAGTGTAGGCTGGGGAACCATCTTCACGGCATTTATCGCACTGGTACTTTCCGGGTTAATTGCCGGATTCGTCCCGGCGTACAGAGCGTCAAAAATTAAACCGATTGAAGCATTGAGAACAGAATAATTTTGATCTTAAAATCATTCATCATTTATAATTAAATAAAAGTGAACATATTACTGAAAAAAGATACCTGGCAGGAAATTTATTATTCTCTTAAAAATAATAAGCTCCGGACATTCCTCACCATGATCGGTGTGGGCTGGGGTATGTTTTTATATGTTGTTCTGCTGGGTTCTGCAAAAGGAATGGAAAACGGTTTCGATAAACTGTTTTCAGGCTTTGCCACCAACTCCATTTTCCTTTGGGCACAGAATACCTCCATTCCGTACGAAGGTTTCCCTAAAGGCAGGCAGGTGCATCTTCATCTTTCCGATATTGATATGCTGAAGAGGAAAATCCCCAGCATCGATTATATTTCCCCTCAGAATTCAAGAGGGAGCTTTACGGGGACACCGGGGGAAGCCATGTCCAGAAACGGTAAAAACGGGACGTATTCATTAACCGGGGATTATCCGGTAGGTAATAAAATTTCAGAGAAAAAACTTATTTTCGGGCGGTACATCAACGATGCGGATGTTTCAGGAAACAAAAATGTAGCGGTCATAGGCGAAGAGATTTATAAAAACTTTTTCGATGCCAAAAAAAATGAAAATCCGCTGGGCAAACCGGTCAATATCAAAGGGATCTTCTTCAATGTAGTCGGGGTATTCAGGGTAAAAAAAGGCGGTGGTTTTGAAAATGACCAGACGGTATTCATTCCGCTTTCCACCTATACCAAAATGTACAATGCCGCAGACCAGATTGATATGTTCGCGATTGTGAGCAAGCCCAATGCCAGCGTCAATTCGGTGGAAGAAAGTGTAAAGCTTGAGTTAAAAGCCAAAAATAAAGTGTCTCCTGAAGATACCAATGCCTTCGGGAGTTTCAACCTGGGGAAAGAGTTTAAAAAACTGACGGGATTTTTAACCGGTATGCAGCTTCTTACGATTATCGTGGGAACCCTGACCATTCTTGCGGGAGTCATCGCTATTTCCAATATCCTGCTGATTACCGTAAAAGAACGGACAAAAGAAATCGGGATCAGAAGAGCCCTGGGTGCCAAACCTTCGGAAGTACGGAACCAGATCCTGCTGGAGAGTGTGGTGATCACGCTTTCGTCCGGGCTGCTCGGGTTTATGTTCGGGATCTTTGTGCTGATGATTTTAAATATGGTGACGCAGGGACAGGATTCCTTTCCGTTTTACAATCCTACCGTCAACTATGGGAACGTTTTTGCAGCCATGGCGGTGATGGTGGTCTTAGGACTGATTATCGGGATGATTCCGGCGCAGAGGGCCGTGAAGATAAGGCCGATTGAGGCGTTGAGAACGGAGTAATTTACGAGTTGTAAGTTATGAGTTATGAGTTATGAGTTGCGGGTGATGGGTTTGTAATGCATCATTTTTAAATAATTAAATTTTTATATCACTTAAATAAAAAATAAACTATACATATGAAAAAGAAATTCACTTGGAAAAAAGCCGTTTATATTGTCTTAGGGCTTTTATTTGCGGTGGCCTTATTCTCCGGGATCGGATATCTTGTAAAATCCAATTCCAAAGAGAGCGAAGCTTTCCTTACGCGTAACCCGACCATCCAGAATATGGAAGACAAGGTAATGGCAACAGGGAAGATTGTTCCGAAAGAAGAAATTGAAATCAAACCGAACATAGCAGGCATCATTGATAAAATCCTGGTGGAAGAAGGAGATCGCGTAGATGCGGGGCAGCTCATTGCCACCGTAAGGATTGTCCCGAACCTTGCCGATGTAAACAATTCCCAGCAAAACGTTCAGAATGCCCAGCTGCAGATCAGCAATGCCAAAATGAATGTTGAAAACATGCGCAAGCAGTTTGAAATGCAGGACAGGCTGTTCAAGCAGGGCGTTATTTCCAGACAGGAATACCTGAACGCCCAGCAGCAGCTATTTGCCCAGCAGCAGGCGCTCAGGAATGCAAACCAACAGCTGATAACGGCACGGAAAGCATTACAGATTGCTAAAACCGGGGCCATCCCTGAACTGCAGGGCCTTGCTACCACGCAGATCCGTTCCAAAGCATCCGGAACCGTACTGGAAGTGCCTGTAAAAGTAGGAAGCCAGGTAATTGAAGCCAATTCCTTCAATGCCGGAACCACCATCTGCTCTATTGCAGATCTTAATTCTCTGATTTTCCAGGGGGAAATTGATGAGGCACAGGCAGGAAAGCTGAAGCAGGGGATGGATATGAATATTGTGATCGGAGCCCTTCAGAACAAAACATTTCCGGGAAGGCTGACCATGATTGCGCCGAAAGGAAAAGACAACAACGGAACCATCAAATTCCCGGTGGAAGGCGATGTGCACAACCCGAACAATGAATACATCAGGGCGGGCTTCTCTGCCAACGGTGAAATTGTGTTAAGCTCAAAGAAAAATGCATTGCTGCTGGATGAATCCCTGGTTCAGTACGAAAAGAAAAACGGCAAAGATGTTCCGTTTGTAGAAGTAAAACAGAAAGACGGCAAGTTTAAAAAACAATATATAAAACTGGGAGCCAGCGACGGCATCAACGTTCAGGTACTTCCGGGATCGCCGATCAATAAAAATTCCGAGATCAAAGTCTGGAACCCTTCAGATAAAGATAAAGAAGAGCTGAAAGACAAATCCAAGAAATAATAAACTGTATTATACGCTGTAAGCGGAAGCCCCGGGAGTTTTTCTCAGGGCTTTTTTCTTATCCGTACATTTTATTTTTTAATGGGAGCTGTTTCCCGCTTTCCGCTGCAATCTTTTTTTTCAAAAAAGGATTTTTACTGCAATCGGGGCTAGGGTTTTTGCCATAATTTTATTACTGATCTGAACATCTCGTGCAATATCTTGAATAAACCCATTAAAAGTCAACGACTGATAGCCTACCGCTTCACCCAATTCATTCTGCCACATTTTCTGGCTTACCGTTGATTGGGATTTCTTTAAAATTCCGGAATCATCTGTTTGGAAACCGTATTCCTTTTTACCGTGCTTTAAATATAGAGATTGTTATTGCGATCATATTGCATTGGTGTTGTTTGATTTAATTTTGTATTAATAATAGGGTTATACCTCAATCATACACACCTATTCAAACAGTAAGAAACAGCTATTATGAAAAATAAAGTTGATGTCATTATCATAGGAGGAAGCTATACAGGATTGTCTGCAGCCATGTCTTTAGGAAGGTCATTAAGGAATGTTTTAGTGATAGACGGCGGAAAATCCTGCAACCGGCAGACTCCGCATTCACATAATTTTATCACCCATGACGGCAGGGCGCCGGGAGAAATTTCCAGCCTTGCCAGAGAACAGGTCCTGAAATACAATACTGTAAAGTTTATTGAAGGAACGGTGATAAAAGCTTCTGAAATTACCGGAGGCTTTGAAATTATAACTGAAAACAATGAAAAGTTCTATGCCAAAAAGCTGATTCTGGCTTCCGGTGTAAAAGATATCATGCCCGATATTGAAGGGTTTTCAGAATGCTGGGGAATATCTGTTATTCATTGTCCATACTGCCATGGCTACGAAGTGAAAAATAAAACAACCGGAATTCTTTCCAATGGAGACCCGGCCTTTGAATTCTCAAAGATTGTTTTCAATTTAACCAAAGACCTTACTTTATTTACCCATGGAGCATCAACTTTAACACAGGAACAGTCCGACCGGTTCAGCCGGAATAACATCCGTATAACAGAAGATGAAATAGAAAAAATCATCCATGAAAAAGGACAGATTCAAAAATTGGTATTCAAAAATGGAAAAGAAGTTCCTTTGGATGCTCTGTATGCAAAAATATCTTTTGAACAGAATATCAACACTGAAGACCTGGGCCTTGAGCTTACGGAACATGGCTTTATTAAGATCGATCATTTCCATAAAACAAATATTGACGGGGTTTTTGCCTGCGGGGACAACGTCACGTTAATGCGGTCCGTTGCCAATGCCGTTTCGCAGGGAAATGTGACAGGAGCACTCGTAAACAGGGAACTTTGTGAAGAAGATTTTAATTGAGGTAAATATTCTTATGGTAAACTTTTTATTAGGATTTTCAAGATCCTGGCAAGGCTTCCGGCGCGGTTGAAGAAATTAACCGGCAATTCTGAATTGCCGGAGATCAGATTTAAATTATGGTGAACCGTTCATCAGTGAACCCGTATTATTAAAGAATCCTGAAGAATCGGATCAGCTTTAAATTCAAAAATCATATTTGGCAATGTCGGAATCTCGGTGAAAATTTCGTACTTTTGGAGTGAAAAATTTCAAAAACTAAAAGTAAAATGGATATTATTTTCGACCTGATTGAAAAAGAAAGACAAAGACAAACCCATGGAATTGAAATGATTGCATCAGAAAATTTTGTTTCTGAAAATGTAATGAAAGCTGTGGGAAGTGTACTGACCAATAAATATGCGGAAGGATATCCCGGAAAAAGATATTACGGAGGATGTGAGGTAGTAGATGAGGTTGAAACTTTGGCCATTAACAGGGCAAAAGAACTTTTCGGAGTGAATTATGCTAATGTGCAGCCCCATTCCGGTTCTCAGGCGAATGCAGCCATTTATCTGGCAGTTTTGAAGCCGGGGGATAAAATCATGGGAATGGATCTTTCCATGGGAGGCCACCTTACCCACGGTTCGGCTGTGAACTTCTCCGGGATCCAGTATGATGTGGTATCTTACGGGGTTCAGCAGGAATCAGGTCTTATCGATTATGACCAGATGAGAGAAGTGGCACTTAGAGAAAGACCGAAAATGCTGATTGCAGGATTCTCAGCCTATTCAAGAGATCTGGATTATGCAAAGTTCAGAGAAGTTGCCGATGAGATAGGCGCAACGCTTTGGGCAGATATTGCACATCCTGCCGGCCTGGTAGCAAAAGGTTTGCTTAATAATCCGTTTGAGCATTGTCATCTGGTAACAACAACCACTCATAAAACCTTAAGAGGTCCTAGAGGAGGAATGATCATGATGGGGAAAGATTTCGAAAATACATACGGACATAAAACACCGAAAGGAGAGACTAAAATGATGAGCCAGGTTCTGGACAGCGCTGTTTTCCCTGGAATTCAGGGTGGTCCGCTGGAGCATGTGATCGCCGGTAAAGCAGTAGCCTTTGGTGAAGCGCTGGATATTCAGTTTGAAACCTATGCGAAGCAGGTTCAGTCTAATGCCAAAGCACTGGCCAAAGCAATGATCGACAGAGGATTTGATATCGTAAGCGGCGGAACAGATAATCACCTGATGCTTGTTGACCTTAGAAATAAAGGGGTAAACGGTAAAGAAACCGAAAAAGCACTGGTGCTTGCCGATATTACGTGTAACAAAAACATGGTTCCTTTTGATGACAAGTCACCGTTCACCACTTCGGGGATCAGATTGGGGACTGCAGCCATTACAACGAGAGGACTTAAAGAAAATGACATGGATACCATTGCAGAATTAATTTCTGAAGTGGTAGACAACATTAAAAATGAAGAAGCCATAACTTCTGTACGGAAGAAAGTAAACGAACTGATGGAAGGGAAAGCCTTATTCAACTATTAACATTTGTCTGAATCAGAAAATATAGAGAATGGGCATTTTTGCTCATTCTTTTTTTATCAATATGGAAAAGAAATCCTATACTTTTGATGAAATAAAGCTTAAGCTGGTGAACTATTGTGTCTATCAGGACCGGTGTCATGCAGAAGTGGAG
This sequence comes from Chryseobacterium sp. Leaf201, assembly GCF_001421435.1. GTDB lineage: Bacteria > Bacteroidota > Bacteroidia > Flavobacteriales > Weeksellaceae > Chryseobacterium. The sequence continues at coordinate 7,593 of NZ_LMKA01000089.1, read as the reverse complement.
CAGAAGATGAGAGAATTCCTGCTGATTGATGAAGCGAAAGAAGAGATTATGCTCTATCTTTTAAGGGAGAATTACTTAAATGAAGAACGGTTCACCCGAAGCTATATAAGAGGTAAATTCTATATCAAGCATTGGGGGAAAACAAAGATTAAACTGAATCTTAAGCAAAAGCAGGTTCCCGAAAAACTGATTAACAAATGCTTCGATGAAATTGATGAAGGCGATTATGAAAAAACCATCCGGAAAATCTACGAAGACTATTATTCAAAACAAAACGGACTGAAAGAATACCAGCGGAAATCAAAGACCGTAAAATATCTGATGAGCCGCGGTTTTGAATATGAGAAAATAAATGATATTTTAGAATAAATACCTATCTCAGTTTAAACTCTTATCACAATAAATATTTTACTGTAATTTATTTTGTGGTATGCTTTTTGATCATATGTATGCCTTCTGTTTAGTCAGTGTATAAATGCAGCACTGAAACAAATTTATTTTTTAAATTCAGGGTATAGATGAAATTTTATTTTAATTTTGCATGAATATCTCAGATCATCTTTGAATAAGATGCTGGATTATACCTTGATTATATGAACTCAAATAAAGACAATGTACAATTCTTTTAGAAAAAAGCTTTTTGGAGGAGATAATATTGTCAGTCTCTCGGATGTCCGATATCTTCCCAGGTGGATAATACTCATAATTGATATAATTATTCTGATAGTATCCCTGTTTCTTTCCAAGTACATCATTGAAAAAATTACCCAGCAGGAATTTATCTATCATGAAGATAAGACCAATGTTTTTGCCTGCATCATCGCAATGAATGTCTTGTTCATGTATATTTTTAAGACATATGCAGGAATTATAAGGCATTCTACCTTTATAGATCTTTTCAAGTTATTGGTTTCCTGTTTCTGCACCATGTTTATGGTAGGAACCATCAATATGATTTACTTTTGGATGACAGGTAGCAAGTTTATTCTTACACCCTATCTGATTCTTTATTTTATCATTTCGTTTATGGGATTATTTCTTTTCAGATTATATGTGAAGGAGTTTTTTCATATTGTGAGAGAGTATAGGAGAAGTACATTGAAAAAAAGAATTCTGGTACTGGGTATTGATGAGCAATCTATTGCCATAGCAGGAGCTATTCTTGATAATCCAAGTTTGCCTTATCATGTGGTAGGATTTCTTACCCAAAGGACAGACTCCAAAAGGGCGTCTCTTCTTGGAAAGCCAATTTTATCTAAAGATAAGATAGAGCGCAATACTAAAGAACAACTTCTGATTGATGGGATCATCATCATCAAAGAGATGATGTCTAAAGACGAAATGAATTCCTGGGTCAATCTGTTTCTGGAAAAGGACCTTAATATCTTTAAGGCACCCTCAGTACAGAAATTACGGGACAGTGATCTGGGAGGATCTATCAGGAATCTTCAGATTGAAGACCTCCTTAACAGGAAGCCTATAAAAATTGAAAACGAAGAAGTAAAGAGTAGGCATTTCAACAAAAGTATTTTAGTTACCGGAGGAGCCGGTTCTATTGGCAGCGAAATTGTAAGGCAGGTAGCACAATTTAACCCTTCCTTAATCGTTGTGTTGGATCAGGCAGAAACACCGCTGTATGATTTTGAACTTGAAATGAGAAGCAGATTTCCCCATATAGCCTTTAAATTTGTACTGGCAGATGTATCCAACAGGCACCGGATAGAACCTTTATTTAAGTCCTATCAGTTCTCTATGGTTTATCATGCGGCTGCCTATAAGCATGTTCCGCTGGTGGAAGAAAATCCGCATGAGGGCGTATTGGTAAATATATTAGGATCGAAAATCATATCCACTCTTTCCAGTAAATATAAAGTCAATAGGTTTGTAATGGTCTCTACGGATAAAGCGGTAAATCCTACCAATGTAATGGGGGCTTCAAAAAGAGCGGCAGAATTATTTGTGCAGTCGTTACAAAATGTAGAAGGTAATACAACGAAGTTTATCACCACAAGATTCGGAAATGTATTAGGATCAAACGGATCTGTTATCCCTCATTTTAAAAAACAGATAGAAGCCGGCGGACCGGTTACCATTACCCACCCCGATATCGTGCGGTATTTTATGACAATCCCAGAAGCCTGTGAGCTGGTATTGCATGCAGGAACAATGGGACATGGCAGTGAAATTTTTGTTTTTGATATGGGCGAACCCGTAAAAATATTAGACCTGGCAAGAAGAATGATTAAATTATCAGGATTTGAGCCTAATATTGACATTAAAATTATTTACACGGGATTACGTCCCGGAGAAAAACTTTATGAGGAGCTTCTGAGTGATGATGCTAAAACAATGCCCACCCATAACGATAAGATTATGATTTCTAAAGATCCAACTATGAATTTTCATGAAATTGAATCTCTGGTAAACTCCATTATTAAGGCATCTTTAAGAAGAGATAAAGTAGAAGTGGTAAAGATTCTGAAAGTCATTGTTCCGGAATTCAAAAGTAATAATTCAGTTTATGAGATACTGGACAAGTAGTAATATAAATGTATATTTGTACAATTTTTAAATTTATGAAGGGTAAAGTTTTAATTATATTCAGTGCTTTAACTTTGGTTTCCTGCAGAGTTAATCAAAAGTCTCAGAACGATTTAAATTATATGCAGAATATTGAACAGACAGCTGTTGAAAATTCTTTAAAAAACTCCAAATCTACTATTCAGTCCGGAGATCAGTTGGTTATTCTTATAACCGCAAAAGATATGGATGTAGTTAAACCGTTTAATCAGAACTACTCTTCATCAGAAATAGTTCAGACCAATGCCACAGCTGGAGGGAATATGCCCAATCAGGGAGCTGCCAATGTTTCCGGGCCCACGTATATAGTAGATTCAGAAGGGAATATTGATTTTCCCACGTTAGGTGTTATCAGTACTAAAGGCAAAACATTAGTGGAACTAAAAGATGAGCTGAGAGAAAAAATACAGAAATTTGTTATTAATCCCACAATAAATGTCCGGCTCGCCAATTTTAAAATTACTGTTTTGGGTGAAGTTAACAGGCAGGGAGATTATACGATTTCAAATGGGCAGGGAACCATACTGAATGCGCTGGGAATGGCAGGTGATCTTACGATGTATGGTAAAAGGGAAGATGTATTGGTCATCCGTACAGAAAACGGATTTGTTTCACATGGAAAGGTAAACTTAATGGATGCAGGTCTCATCAATTCGCCATACTACCACCTCAAACAGGGAGATGCTATTATAGTATCTGCTAACAATACAAAAGATATACAGGCTAAGCAAAACCCTAATACAGGGCTATACCTTACTGCAGCATCTATTGCAATAACAGCAGCTGCTGTTATAGTTTCTTTAATAAGAAAATAATAATATTAATGCTTGTACCAAATTTTAAACTAATAATAACAATAAAAAAAGAATGAAGCTTTATAAAATAGCAATTATTGGTCAAGGATACGTAGGTCTTCCCTTAGCACTTGAATTTGCAAATCACTATCCTGTACTGGGTTTTGATATTAATTCGGAACGGGTTCAGCAGCTTAATGAAGGCTTTGATCTTACGAGAGAAGCGGACCATAAGATGCTTGCCGATAATCTTAAAATTTATGAAACATCAGAAGGGCAGAAGGGCTATAAGGCAACAGATGATCTTACTGAAATATCAGATTCTAACATATTTATTGTTACAGTACCCACTCCTATAGATCAATATAATGCTCCGGATCTAAAACCTCTGCTCTCTGCATCTAAAATGCTTGGGGGTGTTATAAAAAAAGGAGATATTATTATTTACGAATCTACTGTATTTCCCGGATGTACTGAAGAAGAATGTGTTCCTGTTCTGGAAAAGTATTCTGGATTGGTTTATAACAAAGATTTCTATGTGGGATACTCACCGGAAAGAATAAATCCCGGAGATAAGATCAATACGCTTACATCTGTAATGAAAGTAACTTCAGGCTCAACAGAAGAAATTGCTGAAGAAATTGACAAATTATACAGAAAGATAATTACAGCGGGTACTTATAAAGCTTCAAGTATTAAAGTTGCAGAAGCTTCTAAAGCCATTGAAAATGCCCAGCGGGATGTTAATATTTCTTTTGTAAATGAACTGGCTTTAATTTTTGACAGAATAGGTATTGATACGAATGACGTTCTTGAAGCTGCAGGAACAAAATATAATTTCTTAAAATATAAGCCCGGTCTGGTTGGAGGCCACTGTATTTCCGTTGATCCATATTATTTAGCACATAAAGCGGAACAGCTCGGGTATCACCCGGATGTTATTTTGTCAGGCCGAAGAGTAAATGATTCTATAGCGAAATTTATTGCATCAAAGGTTGTAAAACTACTTATTGCCAAAGGAGGAGTTATAAAAGATTCTGAAGCGCTTATTTTAGGCGTAACATTTAAAGAGAACTGCCCTGATGTAAGAAATACAAAAGTTATTGATATATATAATGAACTTAAAGAATACGGAATTAATGTAGATATATATGATCCTTGGGCTAACAAAACGGAAGTGGAGCATGAATATAAAGTAAGTATTCTTGAAAACCTTGAGCAGGATAAAAAATATGATTCAATAATCATAGCTGTTTCTCATCAGGAATTTCTTGAGATGGATATTAGTGCGTTAAAGACTGCCAATGCCATTGTTTTTGATACAAAAGCCTGTATGGATAGAAAGCTGGTGGATGCAAGATTATAATTAATAATTTTATATTGTTGTAATGCAGGATTTTTTGGAATTAAAATAAAACTAAAGTTAAATAATGGATAACCCGATTATTGAAGGATCAGAAAAAGAAATTAATATTCAGGAAATAATTAAGCCCTATGTAAGAAACTGGATTTGGTTTATTATTGTCCCTATCATATGCCTTGTTATAACTTACTTCTACTTAAAGTTTGTTACACCTATATATAATATTCAATCATCTGTTCTTATTAAAGATGCTCAAAAGGTTCCTTCTGTGAATAGTGAATTGGGTGTTTTACAAGACTTATCTGGTTTTGGAGGAATGGCTACAAACAGTATTGATAATGAAATAGAAATTTTCAAGTCTAAAAAACTTATGTACGAGGTTGTAAAGCAGAATAATTTACAGACTTCTATATATGCAAAATCCAGCTTAAATGATAATGAACTTTATAAAGATACATCACCTATAATTATTCAGGTTGTTAATGAAAAGGAGTATACAAATAAAGTAAAGCCCGTGAACATTAAAATTTCTGGTCAGAATATTGTTTTAACAAGCGAAAATTTTCCGGAAATTAAAGCACAATTAAATAGAACAGTCAGCCTGCCTTTTGCTAATTTATTGATTATTAAAAACCCGAGATATAATAAATTTAAGGCCGGAGATGTTAGTAACATGTATTTTACCTATTCTACTTTAGAAGGTACTGTTAATTATTTACAGGAAATATTAAGTGTAAGTTTAATTAATAAAGAGTCAACGGTTATAAATTTATCATTAAATTATCCAAATGTAAATAAAGCTAAGGATGTTCTAAATACTTTAGTGGAAGTGTATAATAATGATGCCATCAGTGATAAGAATTCGGAATCTAAGAAAACCAAAGATTTTATTGATGATAGGATTAATCTTATATCAAGAGAACTAGGTCAGGTTGAGAATGAAAAAGAAAACTTCAAATCAAGTAATCAAATTACGGATTTATCAACAGAAGCTAAAATAAGTCTTGAAACATCAGCAGAAGCCCGAGCAAAACAAATCGAATTGGAATCTCAACTAGAGCTTACCAATGCTTTAGTTGATTTTATGGGAAGGCAGAACAATACTCAGGTATTACCTTCCAATATTGGATTAAACAATACAACTGCCACAACTAATATAACAGCCTATAATCAGCTTGTTTTAGAAAGAAACAGATTGCTTGAAAATGCTACTCCCCAAAACCCTGTAGTAATTGATCTTAATAAGCAAATATCTTCTTTAAGAGGCTCCGTTATGGAAAGTCTCCTTAAAAACAGGACAGGGCTACAATTAGCTAAAAATCAGTATCAGAATGAACAGAATATAATAAGTTCAAAAATTACCAAAATTCCTGCACAGGAAAAATTGTTCAGAAGTATTGAGAGACAGCAACAGATAAAAGAAAATTTATATTTGCTTTTATTACAAAAAAGAGAAGAAACGGCCATCTCCCTGGCAGTTACAGCGAATAAAGCCAGAATTATAGATTATGCTTATGCATCACCTGGTCCCGTAGCTCCTAAAAAAGTATTCTTCCTGGCGGGTGCACTTGTATTTGGACTTCTTTTACCTGTGGCTTTTGTTTACCTTAAAGAAATACTTAATAATAAAATAAAAAGTAAACATGATCTGGAAAAACTTTCTCATGCTTCTATATTAGGCGAATTACCCAGCGTTTTAAAAGGGGAATCTGATATTGTGATGGTGAATGATCTTTCACCAATGGCAGAGGCCTTCCGTATTTTAATTACCAATATGAACTTTTTGTTATCTAAGAAGGAGAAGGGAAAAGTTGTTTTTGTTACTTCCACGGTTAAAGGCGAAGGGAAAACTTTTGTCTCTGTAAATTTGGCTTTAACATTAGCAACACCTAATAAGAAAGTAATTATTATAGGTTCAGATATAAGAAATCCTCAACTTCAGCGATACAATACATCAAGAAGAGGTTTAGTTGGTTTGACAGAGTATTTATATTCAGATCAAACAAAATTGGAAGATATAATCCATGTTACGTCATTTAATCCACATTGTGATGTGATTTATTCAGGCATGATTCCGCCAAACCCAACAGATTTACTGAGTAATGGAAGATATGAATTACTATTAGATAATTTAAAAACAAATTATGATTATATTATCATAGATACTGCTCCTCTGTTATTAGTTACGGATACATTCTTGTTTGCAGATTTAGCTGATGCTACATTATACGTTACAAGATCCAGATATACTGAGAAATCTCTTATTGAATTTGCTAATAATAATATCGATAGTCAAAAAATTAAAAATGTAGGCTTTGTACTTAATGATGTAGATAAAAACCATTATGGATATGGTAACAAATATGGCTATGGGTATTCTGCTAAAGAAAAAAGCTGGCTGGAAAAAATTAAGGACAGATTGTAATGCCGAAGAATTAGTAAAGTAATACCTTCCGGAAGATAAAGATTAGCCAGTAGTTTTTTTAATAGTGATGATAGAGAAAGCTGGAAATTACATTCTACAATTTGTGAAACAGTACCGTATGTAACGGCTAATATCTATTTACAATCATCACATTCAATCACTTTCTACTGCTAACCATTTTTTGAAAACAATTTATTTCAACGTGTTTAATAAGAATAAAGTATCAGAGGTTACTTATTATCCTAAAGGATTAAGAACAATATAGAAAGGTTCAAATTATTGGATGTAACTTTATGTTAGGTAAATTGAGAGTAATCGGTACAGGGATATAATAAAATTGCTGGACTATTAGATAATGTTACAAGAGTACTTATTAATATTTATCAGTAAATTTTCAACTTCCCATAATATAACTCAAATTAAAATAATTT
>NZ_LMKA01000088.1 GCF_001421435.1 Chryseobacterium sp. Leaf201 | reverse complement strand
TTTTCAATGATCTCTTTTCTTCCGCTWYCCCGGCTACCCTTTTCTGTCGTTGGGCTTTGCCGTATTTGCGTGTGCAAAAGTAAAACTTTATTTCTAATCCACCAAATGTTTTTGAAGAAATTTTAAAGTTTTTTTGTTAACCCTAAACCCTTCTCTACACMTCCAACTCCTCTACTCCTGCGCTCCCGTTTTACCGGACTGCAAAGATACAAATCTTTTTGTCTTTTCCAAATTTTATTTAATTAAAATCTTAAAAAGTTTTCCCGATCCGTACCCCATATAATTGCCTGAAGCAATCACATAATGTAGATGATTAGTCCTTAATGTTCAGCTTATCTAAAAGCTCCTTCTGCGCTACTGACTTAACTCTCGNTCTACTCCTGCGCTCCCGTTTTACCGGACTGCAAAGATACAAATCTTTTTGTCTTTTCCAAATTTTATTTAATTAAAATCTTAAAAAGTTTTCCCGATCCGTACCCCATATAATTGCCTCAAGCAATCACATAATGTAGATGATTAGTTCTTAATGTTCAGCTTATCTAAAAGCTCCTTCTGCGCTACTGACTAACTCTCGTTTTCAGTGGGGCAAAGATAGAAACTTCAGCCCTACTACCCAAATATATTTAACGTAAAATTTACTTYCTGTTCAYCTTAAAACCCAMTTTGTGGGTAATTACAGACTTATATTATTAACTTCTACACCGTTACAATAAAACCAGACTTATCCACAACAATCAAATAAAGCTTCTGAGCATCACCTGAATGTTAATGAAGTGAGGCTGTTCCAGGTCTAAACAGGAAACAAAGGATTTAAACAGGGCTTATAGGCGTAAAAGAAAGTTCGGTGAAGTAGGTGTTTCCGGTTCTAAATGGAGAGTCAGTTCTTTAAACAGGCTTTATAAGTGTAGAAGAAGTTCAAGGAAGCAGGCTTTCCGGATTAAGAACATCTAAGAGAATTGTATAACCTAAACTTTAATAGAAACCTTATAGGTTTTCAAAACCTATGAGGTTTGAGTGAACATGATTAAGTAGTATACTTATTATATATATAAGGTATGCTATATATAAGACTATATAAAGCATACAATACATAAGAATAAAGTATCCTAAAACCACCCCGTCAAAAATCCTGTGGATTTTTGACACCCCTTCGAAGGAGGGGAAGTTCTAATGCAGGGATTATTGACAAGGACTGATGAGAGTTAATTAGAATGATAATAAGGGATGCTGAATGTAGCGGATTATAAGAACCATTATTATGGAACCAACTAAATCCTAGCCCCGATAGAAACGGCTACCCCGCAACAAGAAAAGGACAAGCAAAGGAAAATGCGGTGGCAAGCCCGGCGTGAGGAGTAAGAGTGGATAGCGGGATTAAGCTCCCAAGAAAAAATTATGAAAAATAAAGCAGCAAGTGAAATAAGAGTATTCTTTTATGCAATCAGAAAAAACGCTTGATCAGCATTTTATATACAGCATACCCGATCAGGCAGCCGATGGTATCTGCAACGACATCCAAGGCTTCCATTGATCTTCCGAGCCCCATTTTTTCCTGAAGAATCTCGGTAACGAATGCATAGATCAGAATGATCTGAAAGAAATAGGAAAATTTGATCCTGGGAAAGGCAGCAATGAAACAGAATCCCAGCATGGCAAATATGCTGACGTGCAAAACTTTGTCGATCCCGCTGAACATGAACCAGTATTCATGGTTTTCTTCTCCGGGCCTTAGAAGCATATAAGTAAGAAATGCCCAGTAAACGGGCAAAATCTTACTAAATATGTCTGAAATCTTATCCAATGATTTCCTGGTATTCTTCTGCAGAAAGCAATTCTGAATGATCTGCACCTTCAGCAACTTCTAATTTAATGATCCATCCGTTTCCATAAGGATCTGTATTCAATAATTCAGGCTGGTCTTCCAAATCTGAATTGAACTCAATTACTTTCCCTGCAATAGGTAAGAATAGATCTGAAACTGTTTTTACAGCTTCTACACTTCCGAAAACGGCACCTCCTTCCAGTTCATCATCTACAGTATCTATATCTACATAAACGATATCTCCAAGCTCGCCCTGTGCGAAGTCTGTAATACCGATGGTCGCTACGTTACCTTCGATCTTGATCCATTCGTGATCTTTCGTGTACTTTAATTCTGATGGTGTGTTCATTTTTAAATTTTATTTTGTACAAATGTATTCAAAATTCTATAAGGTTCAAATATCGGATATAAAAAATGTCCTCCAAAACTGAAGGACATATCTATTTATTTTTGTTCTTATTAAAAACCTCCTGAATCCCCGAAGGTAAACGTTGCGGAAATACCAGCTCTTACCGTTGACAGCGGGAAGGCTGTTGAGATTTTATATTTGGAAGTCATCTGCTCGTAGAATACTCTCAGGTTCAGATTTTCGGAAACATTGTAGTCTGCGGAAACCTTGATATTCATCAGCCTCTGGCCGCCTGTTATCTGGGAATCATCCAGCAAGATATTGGTTATGCTTGTTCTGCTGTCTCTCAGTGAAAAGTCTCCCCTGATATTCAGGTCGGTGCCTTTGCCTTTTCCTCTTCCTCTCACATTGGTCATTCCCAGTCTGAAATTCCTGATGATGTATCCTACCCTTACGACATATTCACTGTTTGAATCTTCCGTTAAGGTATGGTTCACCAATCCTAATAACAATGTCCGTAACCTGTTGTACTGAATACCCAGCTGGATATTGTTTCTCATGGTCATATCAACACCGATCAGCGGCGAGAAGTTCTCAACATAACCTACCTGAGCGAAAGTAAACGGATTGATGTAATCATCATTGATGTCTCTTCCTGAGCTCGTAAGTGAATTCAGCCTGTTGAAATAATCGATACTTGACTGGATTCCCGTTGCCGTATAGGTTGCCTGATACGCATGCAGGATATCAAATTTCGAGAACTGCCCGTTAATGATAGGAACATTCCTCAACCCTGAATACGTAATCCTCCAGTTCGGAATCGGAAGCCCTGCTTTTTTAGGATTATCCATCATTTTTACCGTCTTTCCTTCCACTGCTGCACGGAATGCCGGAATTAAAATATAGGCATTTGAAATTCCGTACCCGTCTTTAAACCCGTCCGGCTGAAGCGCTCCGGGCATCTGCTGTGACAAAGTCCTGGCATTTTCCCTGATGGCCTGATAAATGGCCGTTCCGTCCTGGAATGCTGTTTTCAGAAGCACCACAGAATTGGTATAGGTAACCAGATCATTGGCAAAAGTATAATCCGGATTTGAAAGTCCGGTCACCGGATCCCGGTAATTAAACCCGGTATGGGTAAAGTTCCGGTTGTAATTATGTATCGCGCTGAGATCAATTCTCAGATCATTCATCGGCATCACCTGTAAATTGGCCCGCAATTCCCTGGTTGACATTCGGATGTAAGGATCGGTCATAAATTCTGAATCACTTACCCAGCCATTTTCCATTACTGCTCTTCTGATATCTGCCTGCGACCCCAATAGAAATCCTGCTGTAGGACCTCCTAAGGTCTGCCCGTAACCGTACCAGTTCGGAGCTGACAATAATCCCGGAAGTACGGTTCCGTTGTTTTCAGAGTAATTAATATCCAGCTGCTTGAATGAAGTCAGCAGATAAGCCATGCTCTGAAGCGGAGTCAGCCTGTTTTTAAATTTATACTTTTTATAAGCGTACCTGTTTTTCTCCCAGGCCTGGGTGTAGGCATTGTTCAGTGAATCCACTTCCTGCTTACGCTTCTGCAGTTTGGCAGAAAGGTTCTTGAAATATCCGAACTGGCCGAAGAATTTCGTGAAGTCTGCTGATCCCGTTACCTGAATCACGTTGGTATTCTGACCGATTGATCCTAAACTTCCGTCCGGACTTGCCAGTAAAACCGTGGATCTTGCATTCCAGTTATAGGTAAATCCGTATCCCACTTCCGCATCAATAAAATCCAGATAAGGAAGATACTGGAACGGCAGCTTATAATTCAGCTGTACCCTGTGGTTGTACAACACCGGCCTCCCGGCTCTGAATACGTTTCCGAAAATGGACGTGTTATCCATGGTATTGACATCCATATTGTCATTCAGGGTTCTTGTGGCAGAATTGATTTCAAGCTTTAAAGATTTTGTAAAGTTGAATCCTAAACCGTACTGCCATCCGAAATAGAAGTTCCTGTTCTTAAGCGCTCCGAAGTCATTTGCATAATTCCCGCTTAAGATGGCATCAATATTCCTGAATTCAAGTTCATTATAATTTCGGTCTACTTCCGTTCTGAAAGAGAATCTTGTCGGAACCGGGTTAAAGTTAAACTCTTTTACCCATCTCAGGTATTTGGTAGACTTCGCGGTATCGCTGATCATTTTGTTGAACGGACGGATTACCCACGGCTTGAATGTATAGTTGTAATCTACATACCCTCTCAGGTATTGCCTGTAGTTTCTTTTGGTATAAATATCCCTGTAGAAATCATCATTGTACACTGCTGTTACCGAAAGGTTTTCCACATCATAGAATTTTGGTTTTCTATTCTGGTTCATTCTTTCTTTATGCATGTTTACCACCCCGATACTTCTCTGCTGCGTATAGGTTCTTGCCACTTTTTTCAGCTCTTCTTTGTTAGCGGCTTTATTGAACTCAACATCGGTATCCAAAGGATTGTACTTCGGATCTTCGATGGTCTGAGAATAAGAATAGTTCAACGGGATCTTAACCCCTGTTTTTTCAGGTAATAATTTGTCTACATTCACTGCCGTGTTGATGCTGAATGCCGATTGTGTGGACTGGTTTCTTTCTGCCGGCTTGGAATCTATGTTTCCGAAACCTACAGAAGTATAGGATGCACTGGTATTTACCGTGGCAAAATCTCCGAGATTGAAGTTCAAGCTTGCGTTTCCTGCATACCCTCCGTCATTTTCGATTTCAGAAAGACGGATTTCATTGACCCAAAGAATTCTGTCAATAGATGCCGCATTGGGCTCGCCTCTCTGGTATCCGTTTCTTACCCCAATCATAATTGTAGTAATATTCCCCAGGCTCGGACGTCCCTTGATATATAATTTTCTAAAGGTCCCACCTTCATCAAATGAAGTATCCATGAGCCTTTTTGTAATATCATTAGGATTGTTTTTATCCCTTCTAATTTTAGCATCTACAAAATCCTGAATATTCAGGTCCACATCATTTTCCATCGGCCAGATTTCCATCGGTGCCGTTGCTGTTGTCGGTGTCATTTTCAATGCAGATTCATACTCATAGTAGTTATCTGTAGCATCACTTCCGAAACGGATAAAGAACTTGGTGTTTTTATCCAGACCAATTACTCTGTTGGTTGGATCCTGTGCGTGTACAAAAAGTTTAAGCTTCTTATATCTTCTCATATCAAGAGAAGTATTTTTGAATACCCCTTTTGCTTCTGTAGCCGCTAAATCTTTAACTTTTAAATATAATGAAGATTCATTTTGTCGTTGAGCTCCTGCATTTCCGCTCAGGATCTGCCTGTCGATTCCCGGAGGCAGTACGTAAGGAGGCTGGTTCAAGGCATTTTCTTCGATATTAACACTTCCTACTTCAAGGTTCCCAATGGTTGTATCATTATTTAATCCCTCATTGGTTGCAGGATCAGCCTGAGCATTCGTTCCGAAAACAGCAACATTCTTAGGATATTTTCTCCAGTCTGATCTTACAAGATCCATGGTACCGAATCTTAATGTGGATGTCTGATCGAAACCTTTTAACAGTAATCTTGCAAACCTTACATTGTTTAAAACTGCAGGATCAGCATCCCCCGCAGTGGTTACATACTTGGAAACCGGAATTCTGAATAAATACCATTTTACCTGTGAGGTCTGGCCATTCTGGAAGGTTGCCTGAACGGTCTTAATATCCACAATATTATTATCTGATCCTAAAGCTAAGCTTCCCGGAGCCAGATCCACTTCATACTGGTTATAGCTTTCACTCTGATCCAGGTTATAATCTTTATTGATGTCTTCTGCATCCGGAGTCTGGGAAGCCACTTCCAGAGAGTTGCTCTGTGAGTTGCCTTCAGGCCCTCTGAAATATTTGTATCTCTGGATAACAGACGAAGCCTGATTTCCCGTAAACCGGTCAGACATATAGAATACGAAATCATCCACCGCAGGGTCAACCAGATTGGTTACAGGGTTAATGAATGTATTTCCGAACAGCGCTGCTTCCTGGTCTGAACTTAATCCGTCATATCCTAAATCCTGCGCAATCCTGTCTGCTCCTTCACTGGAGAATGCATATAAAATCGGTGGCTGCTTAGGCTGGGTTCCCCAGTTTGAGTTTGTGGTAGTAGACGGAGCCGAAGCGGTAGGCAATCCGTTTTCATACTGCATCTGTCCATCTTTCAGAACATCCTCGGATACGTTACCTAACTGTAACAAAAGCTTTGGCGCGGTACCCAGTGTATTTCCATCGGCATACGGATCCATCATCCAGAATTCTACATATTCAATATTTGAATTCACAAAGTTGGAAACCGAGATCGGCCTCATGATGCCCGCCCATCGCTGTGCCGTGCTTTCTGTAGCAGAATTTGAGTTATAGGGTCCTTTTTCCGTAGGATAATAGGAAATATCAAAGGTGTTGGTATACGTCTGTTCCCCGGCAACAAAATCCCTGTTGTTGAAGATTTCAGAAAACTGCACCCTTCTTGAGGCATGGTTGGAAACCGACTGCGGCGTAATGCCTGCCGGCGCTTTTCCTCCTACTCCCCAGAATCTCGGGTCAATATTATACCATGACAGTAAACCTCTTCCGTAGCCTTCTGTTATATCATTATTTTTACCGGCTCCTGCAAAAAGAGGATCTGACTGGTTCCTTTCAGGCTTTGAAGCGAGGCTCCAGGCCGTCGGTTCCTTTAAGGTAATTTTTGAAGTGGTCTGTTCGAAATCATCAATATAAGACTGGTCATTGATCCCTTTATTGAGTCCCGGAAGCAGATAAGCGGCTTCCATTTTAAAGTTCAGGTTGGATGGCGCTTCTGTATTTACCAGCGGGATCTTATCTGTAAGTCTGGTTAGGAACGGAAGCTGGTTGTTGTACATCAAATTGATGCCGGCCATGGTGTTATTCACGGCTTCCTGTCCGTAATTTACTTTCTGGGTCAGCGGGGATTCGGAATAATTAACAACGGTTCCGCCTAAAATAAAGTTTTCATTAAACCGCCTTTCCAGATTCACTCCTAAGAACCGTTTTCTCTGGGTATTGAATGTCAGTTGGTTTTCCAGTGAAATATTGATCGCCTGACCGGATTGTTTTACCTGGTCATTAATAATTGTCACTGTTCCCAGCATGTAATCCACGGTATAGTCGATTCCTTCCGTCAGCTGCACGCCGTTTGCGGAAACTTTTACCGAACCCTGCGGGACATTGACAGCCCCTAAAGATATTCCCTGTCCCTGCGTTCCTTTGTAACGGCCTTCAATGGTATACCGCTGCGCAAGGTTGCTGGAGGTAGCCACCTGTTTCTGCTGGTCATACAGGTCTGAAAACACATACTGCGCATCATTACTCCCGATCACATTCTGAATGAAGCTACCGAAAGGCTGAACTTTGGTGAAGATCACCTTCCCGGTTTCAGGCCTGATGGTAATACCGTTGACAAAGTCGAAAATACCGTCTCCGGTTGACCCTCCGTTATTCTGTAAATCGCCGTTGGCATTCAGCCTGTCCCAGTTTAATAATTTAATTAAAGGCTGGCTCCTGATCTGCTCGTTATTGTTAACCGGAAGATAGTTTACCTTACCTCCGGATTGCGGATCCCTGTATAAAACGTTCAGGATAAATCCGTCCTGGTTTACCTGTCCGGCATCCAGCGAATAGATATTTTTCATCATCAGGTCCCACATCGGGGAAGAAGTCTTCACTGTTGTGTTCGGTTTTAAAAGCTTAGTCACCAAAACCGTACTTTCTTCGGAGAACTCCCCTACTTTATACACCTGGTTGCTTCCGTTTACCGTATAGGAAAATGAAACTCCCAAGAGCTGGTTGTCATTCAGCCTCTGGTTTAATGAAATATACCCTAACTGCGGCTGTACTATGTATTCGTTCTGATTTAATCTTCTGGCCTTCTTGTTAAAAATGAAATGTTCACCGTCCGCATACGGTTCCGTACCTCCGGAAGCAACCGGAAGGTTAGCGCCTTTAATGACATTATAAGCGGTACTTGCATCTCTCAGTCCCGGTAAACCGTTCACTGCAGAATACAGATTTAAGCCCGGCTGGTCATTATTCGGAAGAACGCCCGGCGCATCCCCCAAATCCCTGATCCCGACAATACTTTTCTGGTACTGCAGGTTGCTGTTCCCCTGATCCAGCACCCAGACTTCCATCCTGGTGATGCTTATTTTTGAGTTGATCTGAGGATAGTTCAGTAGGGAATTATCATAACTGTCAAGGAAATAATGTCCTATAAAGTAATGCTGGTTGTCTTCATAATCAATGGCATTCAGCTTGAAATCATTCATGACGCCGCCGCCCTGAACCGTGATATTCCTTGCTTCTCCCTGCTGTTGGGATAACACCACCGTTCCGTATGTTTTTCCCATCTGGAACTCGGTCTTAACCCCGAATAACGACTGTGAACCGCGTATCAAACTGGTTGACAGCGGCATATTCACATTCCCGAATTCTACTCTTTTGATGATTTTATCTTCTCCCCCTGCACTCGGTTTATCTACATCCTGAAGCCCTTTCTGCTGGAGGTCTTTCCAGCTTCCTTTAGCCTGCCAGACCAGGTTCATCCTGTTCTCAAAGGCAAAACCGCTCTGGGTATCGTAATTTGCTTTCAGCTGAAGGTTTTCCCCTACTTTACCCAGTAAACCCAATTGGATTCGTTGATCAATATCAAAGGTAAAGCTGGTTCTGTTCTGTGGAAGAATCAGCGGGTTGTCTATTTTCTGGTATAATCCGCCAAAGTCAAAAGAAGCATATCCTGAAGGGATAATTTCAATTTTATTGCTTCCGAAAATGGTTTCAAAAAGCCTGTTGTTGATCTGTAAGGAAGGAATCAGTCCTTTTCTGGCTGCATCACTTTTGTCTTTTCTGAACATCAGACTGTAGCGGTCTGATTTTTCTTTGTAATAGGCACGGGTCTGTTCCGCCATCATAAATTCCTTATAATCTTCAGGAGACATGGCAGTGGGTGGCCCGGTTATTGTATTTCCTACCATAGGATAGACGAAATACATCCCCGTTTTTATATCATAATAGGCCTCATACTGTGTAGGATCGGCCAACTGATAATCTTTTTTTATGATCGCTGTGTCACGGACCGGCGGTCTCTGCTGTGCAAAAGTCATTGCTGACACACATAAGAACGACAGGAACAAAAATATGTTGAGATACTTATTATTTGCCACCAAATGTTAAATGTTTTTTAAAATCTGTTTTACCAACTCTTCTATTGTAATATCGGGATTCTGTTTTATAATCCTGTCTGCCAGCTTCTCGCTCATGCGTTTCGGAATCCCCAAAACTTCTAATGCAGATAACGATTCTTCCTTCACTTTATTATTCGCGTAGGTAGAAATATTTTCGTCCGGATTACTGAATTTCTGTACTTTATCCTTAAGATCCACAATAATTCTTTCCGCTGTTTTCACCCCAAGCCCTTTGGCTTTCTGGATCAACGCGCTGTTTTTAGAAAGGATAGCCAAAGCTATTTCATCAAGGCTTAAGGTTGACAGTAAAATAAGGGCCGAAACTGCTCCTACTCCGTTAACGCTTATTAAGAGGTTGAACATTTCCTTCTCCGCACGGGTGTTGAATCCGAATAATAAATGGGCATCTTCCCTGATGATCTGCTGAATAAAAAGAAAAGTTTCTCTGTTGAGGGCCAGTGTTTGTGAGGTCATTAAACTTATACCGACATAGTAACCAACTCCCTGTACGTTGATCACTGCATAGGTAGGCGTAAGTTCCTGAACAGTGCCTTGTAGTGAAAATATCATTATTAATTTTTAAAACTCCCAAATATAGCAAATTAAACTAAGTAATGTTTTCATTTAACACACGAATGGTTTTTAACTTAATTTTTAATGGTGATTTTAAAGATCGGATGCAAAAACAAAAGACTCCAAAAAATTGAAGTCTCTGTTTTGTTATTGTAGGCTGTGTTTATTTAATGTGGTATCTCCAATTAAATAAAGTTTATCCTTTTTTCTCTCTTTTCTGGGCATCCAGAACTGCAATCGTAGCCAGATTGACAATCTCATCAACACTGGAACGCATCTGCAGCACGTGAACGGGCTGCTTTAATCCCATCAGGATCGGCCCGATTACCTGGGCAACCTTCATTCCCCGGATGATCTTGTAAGACAGGTTTGCGCTTTCAAGGTTCGGGAAGATAAAAGTATTGGCGGGTGTCGTTCCTAATTTTGAGAAAGGGTAATCGCTTAAATGATCGGCATTCATGGCAAAATCCGGCTGGATTTCTCCGTCAACCACCATTTTAGGATATTTTTCGTGAAGGATGCTTACAGCTTTCGCCACTTTTTTGGAGGTTTCCGAAATCGCGGCAAAGTTTTCGAACCCAAGCATGGCAATTCTCGGCTCTATGGCAAAAGATTTCACTGTCATTTCCGCCATTTTAGCAATATTCACAAGATCCTCGGCCGTTGGATTTTGGTTTACGGAAGTATCTGCAAAGAAAATAGGTTTCTTTTCAGACAGGATCATCATCATGGCTGCTACTTTATCTACGCCTTTGTCTTTTTCAATGATTTCAAGAACCGGCCTTAAAACAGATACGTAGTTTTTAGAAAAACCGACAATCAATCCGTCCGTGTCACCGTGTCTTAACATCAACGGACCGAAATAATCCCTCTGACGAACGAATCTTTTTGCTTTGTATTCATTCATCCCTTTCCGCTGGCGAAGTTTCCAGAGTGTTTCCCTGTATTTTTTACGGTTTTCTTTCTGGTCATCATCACTCGGGTCAATAATAGGCACATCAAGGCTGATCCCGAAACGCTCCATCTGCTCCTGAATATATTTTTTATTCCCTAAAAGGCTTGGATAGGCAATTCCTTCTTCATAAAGAATCTGTGCAGCTTTCAATACATTGTATTCTTCCGCATTTCCTAAAGTAATCCTTTTGGGATTGGCTTTTGCACGGCTCTGCATCATTCTTACCAGCTTCTCATCCCTTCCCATTCTGTCCAGAAGGCTGTTTTCATATTCTTCAAAATCGGTAATGGTTTTTCCTGCAATACCGCTGTCAATCGCCGCTTTAGCCACTGCACTCGATACTTTGGTAATTAACCTGTTATCAAACGGTTTCGGAATAAAATACTCTCTGCCGAACTGTAAATTCTGAACATTGTATGCTAAAATTACAGCTTCCGGAACCGGTTCTTTAGCCAGATCTGCAATTGCTTTTACGGCGGCCAGCTTCATTTCTTCATTGATTCCTTTTGCCTGAACATCCAATGCTCCGCGGAAAATGTAAGGGAAGCCCAGTACATTGTTAACCTGGTTAGGATAATCGCTTCTTCCGGTAGCCATGATCACATCCTTCCGGGTTTCAAGTGCCACATCATAGGCAATTTCCGGATCAGGATTGGCCAGGGCAAAAACAATCGGGTTTTCATTCATGCTCAACAGCATTTTTGGAGTCATTACGTTTCCTTTGGATAATCCGATGAAAACATCTGAACCTTTTACAGCATCTTCCAAAGTGTCAATATCTGTGTTGGCAACAAAATCTATTTTTTCCGGGGTAAGGTTCTCTCTTTTGTGATTGATTACGCCCTTGCTGTCGCACATCAATACGTTTTCCCTCTTCAACCCTAAAGAAATATATAAATTGGTACAGGCAATGGCCGCAGCTCCCGCTCCGTTCACCACTACTTTTACCTCTTCGATCTTCTTATCAGCAATCTGCAATGAGTTAATAAGTGCGGCTGCAGAAATAATCGCCGTTCCGTGCTGGTCATCGTGCATCAACGGAATATCCAGCTCTTCTTTCAGTCGCTGTTCGATATAAAACGCTTCAGGTGCTTTGATATCTTCAAGGTTGATCCCTCCGAAAGTCGGGGCAATTCCTTTTACAATGTCGATAAATTTGTCCGGGTCTTTTTCATTGATTTCAATATCAAAAACATTGATATCTGCAAAGATTTTGAACAGAAGCCCTTTTCCTTCCATCACCGGCTTTGAAGCTTCCGCCCCGATATCTCCCAATCCCAGCACTGCCGTACCGTTAGAAATTACCGCTACCAGGTTTCCTTTTCCTGTATAATCATATACGGTTTCAGGTTTATGGTGAATCTCCATACACGGCACCGCAACCCCCGGCGAATATGCCAGTGAAAGATCTCTTTGTGAAGAGTGCGGTTTTGAAGGGATTACTTCAATTTTTCCTTTGGGCTCGGCTTTATGATAATCTAACGCGGCCTGATTGAAATTCTTTTCGTCGCGTTGGGTTTTGTTTGACATATTGATGTTTTTTTATTTATAGTATATATTGGATATGGTAACTGACTAAACTTTCGATTGGTTTCTGTACAATCTGCCCCACATTTAAATTGAGTTCCGCTGCTGCAGAACGCAGGATGTCTTCATAGTAATATGCAATGGAACCGATGAAATTGATCTCGGCATTTTTTGATTCTTCATACGGCAGCACCTGGTAATCGAAGAAATTCAGCATTTCTTCAAAAACCATTTTTTTGAAATAAGGGTGATCCTTTCTTTCTACCACAAATTTATTGAAGTCTGCCAGGTATGCATTCGGGCGCGATGTATGATACATGTTTTTTAAAGCCTCGTCAACAGTCAGCTTATACGTTTCTTCAAATTGAGACGACAGGTCTTCCGGCAGTTTCTGCATAAAGAATCTTCTTACCAGCTGTTTCCCGATAGAACTTCCGCTTCCTTCGTCCCCTACCAGAAAACCTAGGGAAGGCAGCTTGATCTTTACATGTTCACCGTCGAAAAAACAGGAATTAGAACCTGTCCCGAGAATACAGACAATAGCGGGTGTCCCCCGGTAAGCCGCATACGCTGCAGCCGTAAGATCTTCTTTAGCCTTTATTTCTCCGTGAAGAAAGAATTTTTTAAGTTCTCTTTCAATAATGGCGCAGTTTTCCGGGATCCCGCATCCGGAACCGTAGAAGAAAACTTTTTTGATAGAATTCTTCACCGATCCCAGACTGATGTTTTTTTCAATTTCGGGAACGATAAGTTCTGCTGCAATATTATTAGGGTTAAAACCAATGGTTTCGGTTTTTAAAAAGACCTTATTAAAGTCATCCAAAATTACCCAATCACATTTTGTGGATCCACCATCAACAATAGCAACCATATTTAGATTTTAGTTTAAGGGTGCTAAATTATGAATTAATCTTTAAACAGCCTTTACAAACAGCCCGGAAGCTGTCTAAAATCATCAATGTTTTATTTCGGTTTTATTTTCGTTGAACTGTATCAGCCAGTGTTCAATTTCTTCTTCCAGGTAGGAAGTCTGCAGGATCATGGCATTGATAAAATCATCCGGAACGGGTTTATCATCAGAATTTTCGAGGCTCCAGAGCTCATCAGACATATTTTCGTATTCTGAATATACCCTCCTGAAACGGGAGTTTTCTCTTTCGAGCGTTGCAATATTTTCCTGCTGGAGCTGGAATTTTCTGTATTTGTTTTGATGTTTCATACAAATAGTATTAGGATTTAGCCGTGAAATTTTGGTGATTTGCCTTTTCTCAGGCATTACAAGATAGAAAAACCATCAACACAAACAGTTGACAATGAATTTATTATCAGGTACAGGTTTCTTCGTTCAGAAAATTAAATTTAGAAATTATTTTGAATCTAAAAAAATTTTTAACATCTTTTTTCACTGTTTAACATATAGTTATAAATTTGCACACCATATCGATTGAATGAGAGATTTACTATTACGCCAAAAACAGGTTCTGTTCTTCATTATAGCAGGAGGACTGAGCGCTATTGTAGAAATCGGGAGCTTCAAGTTCCTGAGCACTTCCCTGCCTCACCTATTTCCGCGTGAGACCGATTTTTACGGAGTACATTATCCCCTGAGTAATATTTTCTCCACCAGCTGCGGGATTGTCACCAACTATTTCCTGAGTATCTGGTTTGTTTTTGAAAGAGGGAAACATTCCAAAAGGAAGGAATTCGCGTATTTCATGGTGGTATCTTTTATCTCTACTTTATTAAGCCTCGGTTTCTTCCAGATTTTTTACAGTTATGTATTTAAGGATAACATTGATCTTATGGTTTATACTTTAAGTCCGGAAATCATCAGCAAGATCGCAGCCATCCTGCTTGTTTCGGTTCTCAATTATTCGATCAAGAAAAAAATAATCTTCAACGGATAATGGCGAAGATTTTAAATTACCTGTGGAGAGCCTGGCTTTTCCTGATTGCGTTTGTTTTCACGATCCTCTTCGGAATTCCTGTCTACATTTTATCTTTTAATAAGAAACACTACCGTTATGCGTACCGGTTCATCAGGTACTGGAGCTACTGTATGTTCTTCGGGATGGGCTTGCGCTACGAACTGCATCAGCTTTCCCAACAGAAGCTTGATAAGAACCGGCAATATGTTTTCATTTCCAATCATACCTCCATTATGGATATTATGCTGATGTGCATTCTGTGTGCCGATCATCCGGTATGTTTCGTAGGAAAGAAGGAACTGGTGAAAATCCCGATTTTCGGAACGATATATAAAAGGATCTGTGTTATGGTAGACCGAAAAAGTGCCAGAAGCCGTGCCGATGTATACCGGAGATGTGCCGAGAAAATGGAAGAAGGCAACAGCATTGTCATTTTTCCCGAAGGCGGTGTCCCGGATGATACGTCTGTTATACTGGATGAATTTAAAGACGGGGCGTTTACCCTGTCTTCAAAGCACCATTCTCCCATTGTTGTTTTTACGTTTATCGGGTTAAAGGAAATGTTTCCGTTTAAAAGTTCAGAAGGCTATCCCGGCAAGGCTAAAGTGTATTTCAACGGCATCCTTGATCCGTCTGCTTCACCGAAAGAACTTAAATTGTCTTCTTTTGAGACAATAAAAAAAACCTTGCTGGAACACAATAATCGGAAGAAATAATATATATTTGTTTTCAGAAATTTTCAACAAATATGTCAAATTATTCTAAACAAACCAATTGGGGTCAATTCATTCCTTTGGTAACTGTATTTTTCTTCTGGGGCTTTATTGCCGCAAGTAACGACATCCTGATTCCGGTGTTCCAAAAAGCTTTTGATTTATCTCAAACCGAAAGTATGCTTGTGCAAATATGCTTTTATGTAGCATACACTGTAGGCTCTTTAATTTATATGGCCATTTCAAAAGGCATAAAACAAGATCTTGTTAATAAAATAGGATACAAAAACGGATTGATCGCCGGTCTTCTTATTTCTGCTGCAGGTACTTTATTATTTTACCCGGCAGCGAATATGGCTTCATTTCCATTAATGATTTCCGGCTTGTTCATTGTAGGACTTGGGTTTTCATTACAGCAGATTGTCGCCAATCCTTTAGCCATCGAAATAGGTCCTTCTGAAACAGGTTCTCAAAGACTAACACTGGCAGGGGGTATCAACAACCTTGGAACAACCATTGGTCCGCTGATCGTTTCTTTTGCTATTTTCGGATCTGCAGCAGTTGCAAATGATGATGTAAGTATTGAAAGTGTAAAAGTTCCTTACCTTATTTTGGGTGTAGCTTTTGTTTTAGTTGCCATTATGCTTAAATTCTCATCTCTTCCTGCTATAACACCTACCGTTTTAGAAGATACAGAAGATATAATTCCCGGAGAGCACAGAAAATCGGCTTTCCAATATCCTCAACTTGTGTTAGGAATGATTGCTATTTTTGTGTATGTAGGCGTAGAAGTTTCTACAGCAAGTAATCTTCCTGCTTATATGGAAAAAAGCTTAGGCTTTTCGACAAAAGACGTTGCCCCTTACATTTCTTTGTACTGGGCATCATTAATGATCGGACGTTGGACCGGTGCCGTAGAAGCATTTGATGTAAGTGCAGGATTTAAGAAAATATTGAGATTTCTGGCTCCTTATTTAGCTTTTGGAGTATTCTTACTGGTAAATGCTATTGCTAAGCACGACCTTTCTCATTTTTACGTGTACGGACTGATTATTATAGCAATGATTATCTGCGACATTATGAGTAAAGGAAATCCTGCAAGAATGCTGTTGATTTTCTCTGTAGCAGGTATTGCTGCTTTATTAATAGGAATGGCTACTGAAGGAATGGTTTCCGTATATGCTTTTACAAGTGTCGGATTGTTCTGTTCTACGCTTTGGCCGTGTATTTTCGCTTTAGCCATCAACGGACTTGGGAAACACACCAATCAGGGTTCCGGATATCTTATCATGATGATTATGGGAGGCGGAATTGTAAGTTTTATCCAGGGATATGTGGCTGATCTTACAAATATTCATTTCAGCTACATAGTAGGAGTAATCTGTTTTGCTTATCTTGCTTTCTATGCGATAAGAGTAAGCGGAATTTTGAAATCTCAGGGAATTGATCTTGATAAAATTACGAAAGGAAGTGGTCATTAATACTAAAAAAATATTTTTTTCGAAGAAAAGGGTTTGGGCAGGTTTATTACTTGCCCAATTTCTTTTGTTTTATGTATTTTCAAAATCAGGAATGATGATTGTTTTTTTTGAACGGTTTTTTGAGGTTCAGAAAGCAGTCCACCAGCAACTGTTTTCGTGGATTCCATTTTCTTTTGGGGATTTCTTTTACGTACTGTTAGGCATTATGCTTCTTTATCTTATCATCAGATGCTTTAAAAGAAAGACCCGGAACAGTGCGTTGTTACGGATTTTTATACTGCTCAATATTATTTATTTTGTATACCAGATATTTTGGGGGATGCTGTATTTCCAGACACCGATTATCAAAAAGCTTCCGACCCAGAATAAACCAACGGTAGAACATGCCAAACTGCTGGCTGTAAAATATCTGGAAAAATGCAGGAAAACAAGAAAACTGGTACAGGAAGATAAAAACGGCATTTTTATTATTACGGATCTGAAAGCGGTACAGAAAGAAATTCTTGTGCAGCAGAACAGGCTGCCTACAGATATTTCAGATAAAAAAGCACCGGGAATTAATTCATTTAAGCCGAGCCTGTTCGGGAATGTAATGAACTTTACAGGAATTTTAGGATACTACAATCCTTTTACTGCAGAGTCTCAATTCAATTCCCATTTACCGAATACCCTGATCCCGTTTACGTCTGCCCATGAGAGCGCGCATCAGCTGGGTTTTGCAAGAGAGCAGGAAGCTAATTTTATAGGTTATCTAATCGGTATCCGCTCCGGTAATCCTGAACTTCGATACAGCACGGAGTATTTTACCTTAAGAAGCCTGCTGAATTTTATCTTTGATGAGGATCCTGAATTTGTAAAAAATATTCTGAAAAATTATTCTCCTGAAATGAAAAGGGACAGAGCGTATGAAAAGTCGTTTATTATGAAACATCAGGGCTGGCTGGATGATTTTTTCGGATTTGCCAACAATCTTTTTCTGAAGAGCAACCAACAGGACGGCTCGGTTACCTATTCTTATTTTATAGATCTTCTCCTGAATTATGAAAGGCCATAAAAATAAAAGAATCGTATCAGGCGATACGATTCTAAAAACACAAATGATGAAAAAAAATTTATTACCTTGACTTGTTCCCTCATTCAAGGCTTTGTAAAAGTACAATATATTTTATTGATACAAAAACCATTTTATCTCTTTTTTTAAACTTTAAGAAAATTTTAAGATTTTTTAGACTTAATTATATTTTGATTCCATTTTTACCTTGACTGTTAATGAGTTAAAACATAAACATAAGTCAGCAATTTTATTCAATTCAGTAGAAGTGTAATAAATCAAGCCATTATCTGATATAAGAACAATCTGTAATTTCGTACCATAATCAGTATTCTATTTTAACCGGAAGAGTTAATTTTATATGCTTTGTTAAGAATTACTTTTATAGCTTTCTATTTCCTTCTTCAACTGTTCATTCTGTTCTTTTAGCAAATGGATATAATCCTGAAGATTTTCTAAAATGGAATTCGGTAAATTAAAATATTGATTATAGTTTCCTGAATTATCATTAAAAATAGGATTTTCATTATGTACGATTCCGGATGTAGCCTCCCCTTTCAGATCTTCGACAGGAACTTCCAAAGCTTTTGCCATCTTCTCCCATTCATCATCATAAATCTTTGATTTCCCATTTTCTTTACGGGAATAACTTGAAATACCCGTTGATAATATTTTTGCCATTTTTTCCTGAGACATACCTTTTTCTATTCGAATGTTCTTTAATTTTTCCTGAATCATATTGCTGTGTTTCATGCAAATGTAATTAAAAATCGTGCAAATTTTGCAAGAAAATCGCAAAAAAATCGCAAAATTTATCTTACAAATGTGACATACTTTTGCTTAGTTTTGAGTGTCAATATTGATAAAGCGCTTTTAAATTCTTAAAGTATATATGTACAGATATACTTTGAAACCACTGATCAGTAAAACCCGGCCAGGGTTCATATGGCAAGAAGCAAATTATTAATTAAAATTGAACAAATGAAAAATCTCAGAAAACTTTCAAGAGAAAGTCTTAAAAAATTAAATGGTGGAAAACTTTACCCTGGAGACTCAGGAGGCGGTGGATGTGATGATATGTGTATGCCAAATGGCGGAAATGGTGGAGATGGCTGTTCACAATACGGTCTTACTTGTGGGATGTTTCAATGTTCCCCAGGAGGAAAACTAGGTTTTAGGTGTCAGTAAATTAAAGTTTAAGATGAGGCGTAAATTTACGCCTCATCATTTTAATAAATACTATTTCAATTTATATGAAAAAAAATAAAATTTTTCTATTCTTCCTTGTGTTATCTGTCTTTAACAGTATTTACTGTCAAAACAAAACATTCAAGTATGATTTCGAATACAAACCCAATGTATTAAGAGACAGCACGATTTTAGAGAAGACTGTTTTAGATGTTAAGGATGATAATTTATCTATTTTCAGAACAGAACAGGAAAAAATATCAGATTCACTTATTGCGTCTACAGGTTTAGGCTCCGGAAGAAAAATGAGATTTGAGGATCAGTTTTATGTAAAGAAAAATCTATCTAAAAATGAAGTATTCAAAAGTATTCAAACTATGTTCAGAGAGATATTCTTTATAAAAATTAATGAAGAACTCGACTGGAAAATTCTACCGGAAAAAAATATGATTGGAACTTTTAACGTTCAGAAAGCAACTGTGAATTATGGTGGCAGAAATTGGACAGCTTGGTTTACAATCGAAATTCCTATTCAAAACGGACCCTATATTTTTTATGGTTTACCTGGATTAATCATCAAAATTTCGGATGCTGAAAACAACTTCATTTTTAGCCTAACTGAAATTAAGGACTCAGGCAAAGATGTTTATTATAGAACTAAAGGGTCAGAAATAACTTGGGAGCAGTTTAAAAAATTATCAGAAAATTATTATTCAGATCCATTAGCCCGGGTGAAATCCATGGGTGTGCCATTTAAAATTAATGATGGAAATGGAAATCCGGTTTCAGTTGACATGAAGCTTCAAGCTGATAGAATGAAAAAAATAATCCGCGAAGATAACAACCCGATTGAATTTAACCATAAAATTAAATATGAATAATGCTCTTAGAATTTAGCCTGGATACACTGATTAATATTAATTGCAACAGATAAATCATAAATCACTTAAAATAGAAAAAAATATTTGTTTTTCTCAAACATCTCCGTATTTTAGTTAAAAAATTAATATGCTTTTGGATAAACTCATCAACTATCTCAAACTTGACAAACAGGAGTTTCTTTTTCAGTTCAATTCACATCCGAATTACCCATCCGCTTTGGCTTTCAGCGATACCCTGAATTTTATGGGAGTAAGAAATGATGCCTATGAACTGGACAAAGAATACTGGGATGAACTTCCGGAAGAATTCATAGCAATTGTTGATAATTCTTTCTCCTTGGTAAAAAAAACAGGGAGCCAATACTCTGTTTACTCTGATAAGGCAAAGACGCTTGATAAAGAAGAACTGCATCAGAAATCTACCAATTTTGTTTTGCTGTTCGAAAAGGAAAAAACGGAAAGCCAAAACCATTCGGTTACAGATTATACGCCTTTTGTGTATGCCGTTTTCGCAATAGTCCTGATCTACTCCATGTGGACCCTGACCTGGTATGAGGCTCTTTTCAATATACTTTCTCTGGCAGGAGTTTATATTTCTTTAGAAATTTTCAACCAGAAATTCGGGAATACTTCTGCTGTGATCGGCAGTATTTGTGGTGACACTGCGGGTACTCAGAGTGTAAATTCATGCAATAAGATTATCAATCAGGATAAAATGAGTATTCTGGGATTAAAATTTTCAGATTTTTCCTTAATTTATTTCATCGGACTCACGGTTTTAGGGCTGTTTTTACCGGTAACCTCTTTTATCATTAAAGGCTTTACATTGGCTTCCCTTATTGCAATCGGCTATTCAATATATGTTCAGGGGGTTGTAGAAAAAACTTTTTGCCGGGTATGCCTTTTAATCATCACAATTTTGGCAGCTCAGTTATTCATTGGACTATTTCTTTTTGAAAACCTTTATTTTGATATAAAAATTGCTTTATTAAGCCTTATTTTATGGATTGCCGCCTTTTCTTTAATTCTCTATGTAAACAATACGCTTGAACAGAAAGAAAATTTACAGAAATCGAATGCGAAAAATTTAAGATTCAAAAGGAACTATGACCTTTTCAAAAGAGAACTTCTCGAAAATGAAAAAGTGACGTTCACTGATACTGAAACATTTTTTGTTGGAAATAAAGAGGCAAAACTTCATCTTTCCATCGTTTCAAACCCATATTGCGGCTTCTGTAAGGATGCACATAAGATTATGGAAAATCTTTTACAGAGGTATCCTAACGACATTTCCGTGCAGATGAGGTTCAATTATTCTCCGGATCCGAACAACGATAAATCTGCGAATCTAATCTCTGACTTCATGTATACCTATAAAAACAAATCGGCCAACGTGTTTTTAGACCTTGTAGATTATTGGTTTAAGACACGGGACGAAGATAAAACCAGGAAAAAAGCCGGTACTGCATCAGGCAGCGAGGATCTTACGCCATTAATTGATATGTCTGCAGAGAACAGAAATTCCGGACTTAACTTCACTCCCATTATTTTAATCAACGGATATCAGTTTCCTGACAAGTACGACCGTGAAGATATTTATTATTTTATCGATGAGTTAACAGAAGATGAAGAGATTTAATGAAAATTAATTTTTGTAATCTAAAAATTCACTAAATTAGGAAAAAATTAAGCGGAATCCGAAAAGCTATATGAGTAGGAAAAACTAAATAATTTATCACTATGAAAAATCTAAAAAAAATTTCAAGAACAAATTTAAAGTTAGTAATAGGAGGAATCACTCCTGAGTGTGTTGCAGGACAAGCTGCATCTACAAAATGCTATATTTCAAGAAATGAGTGTATAAATGATCCTATTTCAGAAGGATTCTGCATTTATTATTGTAATAGATATTGCTACTAAAACTAACATCTTTAAAAAGTAAAAACAGTTGTCGTCATTTGACGACAGCTTGTTTTAAATATAAAGCATAATCATTGAAATCTTTTCCTTTCTACCGCCAGCCGGATTCTAAAGACTGCGGGCCCACCTGCCTTCGTATTGTAAGTAAACATTATGGTAAGAGCATTTCCTTACAGCAAATCCGTAACCTTTCGGAAACAACCCGGGAAGGAAGCAGCCTGCTTGGCTTAAGCGATGCTGCAGAAGATCTGGGGTTCCGTTCATTGGGCGTGCAGATCAATTTTGAGTCCCTTGCTGAAGAAGTGCCGCTTCCGTGTATTGTGCACTGGAACAAAAACCACTTTGTGGTGGTTTATAAAATCGACAAAAACAATAAAATATATGTTTCTGATCCGGGCTATGGCCTGATTACGTATTCCCGTGAAGAATTCATCAAGCTCTGGATCGGCGAGAATGCAGATGAAAAAACGGAGGAGGGCATCGTTCTGATTTTAGAAACAACACCTGCTTTTTTCCAGTCGGAATTTGATGACCAGGAAAGCAAGGCCAGCTTCAGTTTCCTATCAAAATACCTGCTGAAATATAAATCGCTTGTGATTCAGCTTGCCGTAGGGCTTTTAGCAGGAAGTTTACTCTCACTTATCCTTCCGTTTCTTACCCAGAGTATTGTCGATGTCGGTATTCAGAACCAGGATCTCAATTTTATTTACTTAGTCCTGCTGGCGCAGATTATGCTTTTCGTAGGCAGAATGGGGATTGAAGTCATCCGGAGCTGGATTTTACTGCACCTTTCTGCAAGAATCAATATTTCTATTATTTCCGATTTCTTCATCAAATTAATGAAGCTTCCCATCAGTTTCTTTGATACCAGGATGACCGGAGATATCATGCAGCGAATCAATGACCACCACAGGATTGAGCAGCTTTTAACCAGTTCTTCCCTGAATACGCTGTTTTCATTAGTCAATCTCGTTATTTTCAGCATTGTCCTTTTATTGTATGACTACAGGCTGTTTATTGTTTATTTGGTAGGCGCTGTTGCTTATATAGGGTGGATCAGCTTTTTCCTCGGCAGAAGAAAGGAACTCGATTATAAAAGGTTTTCGCAGGTCTCCCAGGAGCAGAGTAAAGTAATTGAGCTGATTAACGGAATGCAGGAGATCAAAATGCATAATGCGGAAAAACAGAAACGCTGGGACTGGGAATTCCTGCAGGTGAAATTATTTAAAATCAGGATCAAATCGCTTTCATTGGAACAATGGCAGTCGGTGGGAGGAAATTTCATCAATCAGATAAAAGATATCCTGGTGAGTTTCCTTTCTGCAAAGCTTGTACTCAGCGGGAATTTAACATTGGGGATGATGCTTTCCGTTCAGTATATCATCGGACAGCTGAACAGTCCTTTGCTGCAGCTGATAGACTTCATTAAACAGACCCAGGATGCCAAGATTTCCCTTGAACGGTTAGGAGAAATCCATGATAAAGACGATGAGGAAAGCAAAGATGAGCAATATGCGCATGAGCTTCCTCAAAAAGATATTGAAATAGATAACCTTTCTTTCAGGTACATCGGTTCAGATGCTTTTGTTTTTGAAAACTTAACCCTTACCATTCCTTATCAGAAAACAACAGCCATTGTAGGGGCCAGCGGAAGCGGGAAAACTACCCTTTTAAAATTACTGATGAAATTTTACGAGCCTACCGATGGGGAAATCAAGCTCGGCAATACAAAACTTAAAAATATTTCACCGAGGTTCTGGCGGGATCATTGTGGCGTTGTCATGCAGGAAGGGTACGTATTTAATGATACTATAGCCAATAATATTGCGGTAGGTGAAGATTATGTGGATAAAAACAAGCTCAGGAGAGCAGTAGATATTGCGAATATTAAAGATTTTATTGAGGAATTGCCGTTAAGCTACAATACAAAGATCGGGAATGAAGGATTAGGGGTAAGCGGCGGACAGAAGCAAAGGCTATTTATTGCCCGGGCTGTTTATAAATCTCCGGATTATATTTTCTTTGATGAAGCTACTTCTGCTTTGGATGCTAACAATGAAAAAGTGATTATGGAGAATCTTGAACAGTTCTTCAAAGGCAAAACAGCCATTGTTATTGCGCACCGGCTTTCTACGGTAAAACATGCCGATAAAATTATTGTTCTTGATAAAGGCAATGTAGTGGAAGAAGGAAGCCATGCAGAACTGGTAGCATTAAGGGGAGAATATTACAGACTGGTAAAAAACCAATTGGAATTAGGAAATTGATCGGTATTTTTATTAACTTTAAATAACCAACTCAAAATCTTACAGTTATGAAAAATTTAAGAAAAATCGAAAGAAAAAGTCTGAAGGAAGTGTATGGTGCAGGCCCGGTTCCGATAGTTCCATGCAATTGTTTCTGCTTCATTAATGACGTTCAGCAGTGGAGTCCCTGCAACCGGTACTGCCCCGGCGGAGTAATTCCGGGAGTGGAACCCGGTAATGACCCTAAATGTAATTATACCTTACCATCGTAACGATTATTTTTAGAACACCCTCAATAATCTTCATTATCGAAGATTATTGAGTTTTTAAGTATATGGAAAAAGACATTTTAGATAATATAGAGCTCCGCTCAGAAAGCGTTCAGGATATCCTTACGCAACCCCCTCACTGGATGATCCGCTGGGGAAATACCATTATTCTTTTAATCCTTATTCTCATTCTGATGATGAGTTATGTGATTAAGTATCCGGAATTCATTCCCGCACCTATTGTGGTAACGTCTGAAAATCCGCCGGAAAAACTGGAAGCAAGAACTAATTCTAAAATTGAAAAGATCTTCATTAAAAATCATCAGGAAGTTAAAAAGAATGAAGTCCTGATGGTAATGCAG
This sequence comes from Chryseobacterium sp. Leaf201, assembly GCF_001421435.1. Taxonomy (GTDB): domain Bacteria; phylum Bacteroidota; class Bacteroidia; order Flavobacteriales; family Weeksellaceae; genus Chryseobacterium. The sequence goes on along the minus strand of NZ_LMKA01000088.1, from coordinate 4,225 downwards.
TCTACAGGAAATTACAATGATATTTTAGCGCTCAAAAAAATAGTGGATTCAATAGATCCCAACCGGTTATCTTCTTTTCCTGTAAATGAGACTTCGCATTTTAAATTAGGGGAACTGCAGGGAGATTACAACAGCTTTGCCAAAGCATTCCAGGATGAAGTGTTATTTACCCGTCTCCAGCCTTATGCCCCGGAAAATCTTGCCGCCAATCAAAGCCTATCGGAGTACAGGGTCAGAATTGCGACTTTAAAACAGCAGAAGAACCTCGAAAAGGCAAAGTATGAGCTTACCCGGAAAAGTTATCAGCGTTCCCAGGAATTATATAATCAAGGTGTTATTGCAGCACTGGAACTGGAGAACGAAAAAATAAAGTACATCCAGGCTCAACAGAACCTGGAAAACATTACCCTTTCCCTTTCTCAGATTGAAGAAGGGATATCCAATGTTAACAAGACCAAAAGCGGTGCTGCCATCAACACTGAAAAAGATAAAATCAATTACTCATCCCAAACATTACAGCTTTTTGAACAGCTCAGGAAATCTTTAAAGCAATGGGAGCAGAATTATCTTGTTATTTCCAATACGGATGGTGTGGCAAGCTTCCAGCAGTTTTTCGGTGAAAATCAGTTTATAAAGGCCGGGGATGTTATCTTATCCATCCTTCCCAGAAGCAGGGATAAAATTGTGGGCAGAATGTCTGTTCCCGCTGTAAATTCCGGTAAGATCGTGGCCGGAGAAAAAGTGCTGATCAAACTGGATAATTACCGTTATCAGGAATATGGAATTGTGGAAGGAAAAGTTCAGAACATTTCTCTTTCTCCTGATAAAGAAGGCAATTATTATGTAGACGTTGTTCTTCCGAAAGGTTTAAAAACATCTTATAATAAAAACCTCGTTTTCGACAAGGAATTAAGGGGCAACGCGGAAATTGTTACACAGGATTTAAGACTTATTGAACGGTTCTTCTTCCAGATGAGAAAGCTGTTGGGATACCAAAGCTGATTTTTCTGATTATTTACTTATACAGGCTGTCTCTATTGGGATGGCCTTTTTTATGTGTTATGAATGGTTTTTTATATTAAAGTTACGCGATTAATGTAAAGATGAATGAGCACTGCCTGTTAATTATTTTAATCCAATAATCATTTTATTATCCATCCCATTTAGTAATTCTTATGATATGGGAATGCTTTTACTGATTTGAAAATGATCTTTAGACTGATCAACAATTTTAGGGTTAATCATCTGTTAAAGATCAGTACTAATAATTTGGGGATCAAAACCAAGAGGCAAATGAAGAGTATAAAACGAGCCTGCCAGCAGTAATGGTATTGCGAAAACAGGGTTATGAAACTATTAAAATAATACACTTTAACCACTGCTTAAACATACTATATTATAAACAGTTAACATAATAAAATATTTATTTTAAGACTCAGTTTTTATTTTATATTTGGCTCGTAAAAAATAACTGATGAGAAAACAAAAAAAACAATTAAAATTGAGGCAATTATTTATCTTTATCCTTTCAGTAGGATCACTGGCTTTACAAATTTCATGTAAAGACGAATTAGCAGAAGTTCAAAATGAAGAAGTTTTTAAAGAAGGAATGAATAATTCTTTTGCTGCACGTACAGATTCGGGAGAACAAGCTATTTTAGAAAACCCATATGCTGTAAAAAACATGATTCGAGCCTACGCAGATCTTGCCACAAATGGTGATATTTCAAGAGCAGAGGCTATTTCAGGGATTAAAACATCACATTTATATGTAGAGTTCAACGTTGATCAAGAAAAGCTGGATCTGCTTCGGGCAGATAGTACCTTAGTAATGTATCCATACCGCCTTGATATTCAAATATCCGACAAAGAAGACTCAAGAAATAACAGTGATTCTGATTTTTCAGATAAAATCCAAACTTACTATGCTTCAATACCGGTTAGTTATGAGCTTCCAATTACAGAGTATAAAGTTTTGGAAGAACTCTATATCCCAGATGAAGAAAAAGTGGATCAAAATGGGAAGGAAATTCAAAGTTCAGTGCCAGAACCAAACGGAGTTTCAGTAGATGATCTGGTTGCTAAATCTTTAGAATTAACAGGCAACACAGATGATGCAATTTCCGGAGCCCCTGTTGCTGCTAGAAGTGGTAAATGGAGACCTGGAGGAAGAATAACAATGCAGGATACTGAATTGGGAACGGTAGGAGTCGAGGGTCTGAAAATACAGGCAAGGAGATGGTTTACAACACATAATGGTTTTGTTGATTCAAATGGCTATTATCAATGTGATGGAACCTTTAGGAATCCCGCCAATTATTCATTCGATTTTGAGCGTTATGAATTTGAAATTCGGGGAAGTATCTCTGGTGTAGACGGCCCGAAAATGGAAGGGAACTGGAATCAGCATTATCAGAGAAACAGCAAACAGAATTATCATTCAAACATATTCCGTGCTGCGTTTCATTATGCCTACAAAAACATCTTAAACCTGAGAAGACCACCGCAAAACGGATTTTGGAGGACTCAGCTGAAAATTCAGGCAAATTATTTCAATGATCCGACAGGGACATCCAATGGCAACCATAATCCTGCAAGAAGATTCCTGGGTATGGGCAGCGCAATTCACATGTATGCACCTACAAGACCGAGTGATGGATTATATGGCACTACCATCCACGAGATGGCTCATGCTTCACATTGGAATATGGATAAAAACAATTACAACAATGGTGACAAGATTGTGTTAGAATCATGGGCAAGAGGCGTGCAATGGGCATTAACCAGAACAGTATATCCTAATTATGAGCCTCAATACATCAGAGGAAGCTATACTGGAGCTGTACAGGATTTAATTGATGGCATGAAAATAGTTCAAAATGGCTTATTTGAATCTAATGGAAATCTTGAAACTGCAAATGCTGCCTATAGTGATCAGGTTGCTAACTATAATATGCGTCAAATCGAAGACGCCTTGAATGGGAACAGAACCTGGTCTGGGTGGAGAAATAAAATCTTTAACAGTTATAACAATTTAACTAAAAACAATCTAAATGCAACATTTCAATATTGGCAAACGAGGTAGATTTTTCAAAATCTTAAGTATCTTTACTTTTGTTTTTATTTTTAGCTGTGGGGAGCCTACGGATCAAAATGAAATCCAAAAAATTACCAGCACATATATTAATAATACAAATACTTCTGTAAAAATTATCAATTACAAAAACAGTAAAAAGTTTGAAAGAATTATTATGCTAAACAAATCCTTGGTTCAGAAAAATCTGGAAGGAAGTGATGAAATTCCTGATAGTATAATCTACAGATCAGATTCTGCAAAAGTAATATTCGGGAATCAAAAAATTTCAAAATTCAAAAAATTTGATAATTCTAATTACAATTTCTTAGATGGAAAAAATTATAATACCAATTTCCCATCAACAGGATCTACTGAGCAGACGTATACTTTTACAGCAGCAGATGTAAATAACGCTGTTCCTTGTAATGGAAGCTGTAATTAAGCATTAATCTCAAAAATATATTTATACAAAAAAGAGTTCTTCGGGACTCTTTTTTTAGGTAAAATCATCTGTAATCTACCTATAGTTTATGAGATTCACCAACTTATACCCTATTGTCTTATTTCGTCTTATTCTCAAATATTTATTTGTTTAGAACCTTCAACTTCTACATTAGCTCCTATCTTACAATTCGCTTTTTCATAATTCCATACAATTGTTTCTGTTGTATTGAGGATTGGAATTACTTAATAAAGTTATTACATAATTTTTTAAGAACTTTACAGCTTTATCTACAGTTGTTTCATTTGAAGGGTGAATTGCTTAATAAGCGCAAAATCTATCAACTTTAATTATTTTAAAAAAGAAAAGTTTAATCTCCCTAAAAAGCATAAAGCTTTTTATTATACAACCGGGATCAAATATTAACTAAGACTCTGTAAAATAAGGAAAACTCCAAATGTACAAATCTTCTCTTCTCAAGTTTTCTTTTATTAAACAGAGGTCCATAGCAGCTTTTAGATTAAAAACAGCCTACAATAGAAAGTGATGAACTTTAGCTGAATTGTTGCGAGTAATCTTAAGCCTAAAAAACTTTCCGGAAAAAAGGGGATCAATCTCAAAACTTGGGGAGAAAAAGAAATATTGATAATTTTGAGGAATGTTAAACGATGCCGAACTCCTCAAATTATTTTTACCTGAACTCTTGA
>NZ_LMKA01000087.1 GCF_001421435.1 Chryseobacterium sp. Leaf201 | reverse complement strand
ATCTTTGTCAAGTACTTGGTACATCATAGGCTTGCTTTATATTTTTATGTCTCGCAACACAAAAATAAGCAAGCCTTTTTTTATAGAAAAGTTTAAATGACCTCAATTTATCCGCAAGATATTTGTCTCTCGCACTGGCAACTTTTTCGTTAAGTAAATTGGTCTCTTTAGAAATCGACTTTCTTTTCGCTTCGATATCGTAAGTGAATTGTTTATAATTATCCAAAAGGATCTCTTTCATAAGATCTTTGATGATCGGATTATATTCCAATTTTGAAATTTCCAGCTTAAATAGTTCATTCAACTTCTCAGAATCAAATCTGAATCTGCACTTGTAATGGCAATGATAGTAATAATAAGTTTTAGATTTTCTTTAGCTCCGCTTCCGGTAAGATTCTTACCGCATCTGGGACATGTAAGAAGACCACGTACTGGGAAACGTTCATTTCCCAGTACCCTGCCTCCGTTACCCTCGACCCTTCTCTTTTTATCCATGATGTCCTGGACCTTATGAAACAGCCTTTCACTAAGCATAAGGAAAACAGAGCACCTCTTACGCAGCTGGAAGGCAGCAAGGGTCTTTATCAACGGAAGCAGTACAGAAAAACCTTAAATGCGCTTTCACTTCTGAAGCTCACCAAATAAAAAAAGCCCACCGACCTGAGGGACTCTGAACGTGGTGGGGAAAAGCATGGGCACCTGTGTCCCGCAGAGCCGGTTCCGCTTTAGTTCGTAAAAATGGTTCCGGAGGCAGCTGGTCAACAGCAGATCCGGAATGATTTGTCGAACTAAACCTTTTCAGGATATCGCGCCAGGATTAATTCTTAGTTCGTAAAACGAAAAGCTGCAGAAGATCCCGGGACCATTTTTTACGAAGTATAAAATATGCACCCCAATGTATCAGAAGTTATTCTTAACAGTCGGAAAAACATCTGGTATTATACAAGGCAAATTACGATGAAAACTTAATAGTATTAGTACGATAGATATAACTATTACTACAGATCCTATCAATAAATTACAAAAGCTGACGGAAAACCGTCCTTTATATAATCGTTTTTTGAGACTTAATCTTCAAATAATTCATGCAACTTTTGCTGCAATAAATTTTTATCTGGAAGTTGAGTTTTATATTCGGACACCATAGTTGGAGACAGACTCCTGCTTAAAGCATATTCCACAACCTCATTATCTTTGTCTTTACATAACAAAATTCCGATGCTGGGATTTTCATTTACCTTTTTCACATCTCTGTCAAGGGCTTCAAGGTAAAAATTAAGTTTACCCAAATGCTCTGGTTTAAATTTATCTGCTTTAAGTTCAAATGCAACCAAGCATTGCAGTCCCCGATGATAAAAAAGTAAATCAATGTAAAAATCTGATGACCCGACCTGAACCCTATATTCTTCGCCGACAAACAGAAAATCTTTGCCTAATTCCAAGATAAAATCTTTCATCTGTTTTATTAAACCTTTCTGCAGGTCATTTTCGGAATGTATATCAGGTAAATTTAAAAAATCAAATACATAGCTGTCCTTAAAAGTATTAGCAATGTCGGGGTTATTTTTTCTCAACACTGTTGAGAGTTTTGAATTTCCGATCATTGTCCTTTCAAAAAGGCTGCTGGATATCTGCCGCTCCAATTCACGAAAGCTATAGTTTTCTTGTTTTGTTAGTTTGATATAGAATTCCCTTTCTTCAATTGATTTACACCTTGAAAAGATGGACAAATTATGGGACCAGCTTATTTCTCTCAACAGTGTTGAGATTTTTGGGAATTCCCTATAAGATTCATAAAACTGCTTCATTCTCCAAAGATTTTTGTCCGAAAATCCTTTGATTTCAGGTTCATTGGCCTGAATATATTGAGCCAGTTCTCTAACAACGGATTGCCCCCATTCACTTAGCTCCACCTTCTTGCTGATATACTCGCCAATATTCCAATAAAGACTTATCAATTCTGAATTTACAGCTTTTATGGCTTTACTTCGAGCATTCTTAATGATTTGAATGATATCAGAAAATTGGTCGTTCATAAAATATACTGCATTTATAAACAAATGTACTAGATTATTTTTTATGATGCGACATTAAAATCAGATGAGATAATTACATGATTTATCAGCTTATCAATCGTTTTTTGAGATTTGTTTTTAATTTTATTCTCTGCAGCTATTTCTCTTTAGGAGCTCCGGAACCGATGACAATCTCTGGCCTGGCCATCATCCCATCGAATCTCCCGCAGCTGATCAGCAGGATGCGCTGTCGGCTTGTCTCCCTCCAGGAACAGGCGGTGATCATTGATGCAGCTATCATTACGGATTTCAGGTCTTTGGATTTCAATACAAATATAATTATTTACATAACTGTAGTGCCAAACACTCCAAACATTTAGCAAACTATATTTCATAGAAGCATAACTAAGAATCAATCGTTAAAAATTTCAGTACTTGAGACTCCCCCTATTGGTTTAATACCCCCAGTGTATTTCCTGGTTATTTTCCAGAGCATTATCTTTTAATTATATTTTTAATTCAACGAAATTTGGATTTGTTTTAAAAGTTTCACTTTCCCCTTGTAGCCTAAACTAGAGACCATTTAGAACACATAATAGCCAACATAAGTAAAAAATATTCTTAAATTATACTATGAAGCTGTTTAAACTTATTTAGAAAGAGAGTTCMGAGAAAATYAGCAATTTTGGATTGCAATTTAAAAGACTAATAATCTGGAACTCATTAGCAAATATAAAATAGAGAAATGGATTTTACCCCATTTAAGCACAGGAAAATAAGCACAGGAAAAAGAGGGTTTTCTACGAAGTTTGACCTTKTAAAGATAATTCAGACCATTATAAAACGGCTTARAACCGGTTGCCAGTGGCGGGAAATTTCAATAAAAGACTATTTTGGGGAAGAAAAAATAAGCTGGCAGAATGTGTATTATTTTTTTAATAAATGGAGCAGGGACGGCAGCTTCAGGAATGTCTGGGTTCATCTTTTAAATCGTAACAKGAGGATGTTGGATCTATCGTGTGTTCAACYCGACGGCAGTCAGACCCGGTGCAGGATGGGTGGAGAATCGACGGGATACCAAAGCAGGAAATCTGCGAAAACCAGCAATATGATTTTTCTTTGCGACAATCGTGGTCAAATGCTTTCAATGGGAAATCCCAGAAGTGGGAATCATCACGATTTACATGAAATAGAAGAYATTATGGGTGAGATTATTGAAATTTTGTCCGAAGCGGAAATTTCTCATAAAGGTCTTTTTCTGAATGCGGATTCTGGATTTGACAGTAAAAATTTAAGACATTATGGGTGAGATTATTGAAATTTTGTCCGAAGCGGAAATTTCTCATAAAGGTCTTTTTCTGAATGCGGATTCTGGATTTGACAGTAAAAATTTAAGACAGAAATTAGAAATGGAGGAAATAACRGGCAACATCAAAATCAATCCCCGAAATAGGAAAACAGTAGATAATGATTACTATTTTGATGAAAAACTATATGAAAGCAGATTTAAAATAGAGCAGGCAAATGCTTGGTTAGACGGCTTTAAGGCTTTGCTGATAAGATTTGAAACATTGGATATTACATGGAAGGCTATGCACTTTTTGGCATTCTCCTTAAGACTAATTAAAAAATTAAAAGTTTAAACAACTTCAATATNTATGGCTTCATCAAAAGCAAGCTGATCATGAATCTGATAAGATTTGAAACATTGGATATTACATGGAAGGCTATGCACTTTTTGGCATTCTCCTTAAGACTAATTAAAAAATTAAAAGTTTAAACAACTTCAATATTAAATAATCTTCCGATGTCGCGGACTTGTAGTCCGTGATTAATAACCTTTCGCAACGCAAGGGGTTATATGTTATCGGAAAAGTGTATTTACCAGTATAAATACCACTTGGGAAATACTAGGGTGAGCTTTGGCAGAAACAGCACAGGCGCTCTTGAGATTACAGATGCTAATGATTATTATCCTTTCGGCATAAACCATCTGAAAAGCGGGAATTCTTTCTTTGGAATAAATTCATACAAGAATTACAAATACAATGGAAAGGAATTGCAGGAGAGTGGAATGTATGATTATGGAGTGCGGATGTATATGAGTGATATCGGAAGATGGGGTGTTGTGGATCCGCTGGCGGAGAAATCTACGAGGGTCCCCCGCTGATGCGAGCGTCTCGCTCGTTCTTTTGAATAAAACCCTCGTATTTTTGCGAGGGTTTGTTTATAAGATATGTCAAGTCCTGAAATAGCGTACGGCAGTACCATCCCTACTAAAATTGATGACCTGGAGTATATTTATGCAGCCGCAGAACAGGAGCAACAGGCTGACGAACATTAATGATTATGCTTACAATCCTACAGGCTATGAAGGTGGAGGACAGGAGATCAAATACGACGTTAACGGCAATATGACCGAGATGCCGGACAAAGGGATCAGTAAGATCAGATACAATTACCTGAACCTTTAATATGCAGGCTTCGATTGAAGATATCACCATTGACAGTAAATACCGCGCAGACGGGGTAAAGCTCAGGAAACAGAACACAACGATTACCTCGGGTGATATGGGTGATATGGTCAACATAAAGATCACTGATGCCAATGATTATTATCCGTTTGGGATGAACCATATCGGGGGATGAAAAGTATGCCTGGAGGCTACCAGAATTACAAGTACAACGGAAAGGAAATCCAAGAAATAGGATGTATGATTATGGAGCAAAAACCTAAATACTTATTTTAATACATCTCAAAAATAATTCAGCTTTTTATCATATTATCTGTTAAAATGCATTTTTTACGAGAAATTATTTGAAAGCATTCTTTATCCCATTCACTCATCCGTTCCCGCTTTAAGATACCGGGCAATCAGTTTTTCAAGTTCGTATAAATCAAACGGTTTCCTCAGGTAATCATTTGCATCTGATGCATTTTTCAGGGCGACAATATTGGTGCTTGCGCTTATGATAATAACGGGGATGTGATCAAACTGCTCGTAAGTCCTTAAAAGTCGGATTGCTTCTGTTCCCCCGATGTCCGGAATGTAGTTATCCATCAGAATAAGATCGGGACCGAATTCTGAAACCCGTTCAATAATATCATGTGAAGTTTCTGAAATCTCAACTTCATAACCTTCATCAAAAAATACCATCGTAAGAACATCCAAAAGAGTTTTATCGTCGTCAAAAACCAATATTTTCTTTTTGTTCATAAGCTTTAATCGTAGGATTTACTGATTGTAAATGTTTTTATACCGTATAAAATTTTACAGCGGATGCAGAGATCCGCTGCATACGGTCTGTTAATTAATAAGGAGCAAAGATAAAAAGAATATTTTATAAACGGACAGGTAGTGTAATGCAATACATCGGATCCGGTCAGCAGTTCAGAACTTTAAGCAGATTTACAGCAGGGCAGAGAGTTCTTCAATCATCAGGCCCACCTGGACCGGCCTTTGTTTTTTGTCTACATCAAGTCGGTTATAGAAGCCCGTTTTTACAATAACCATGTTCTTTTCCGGAATCATAATGATAAACTGGCCTAAGAAACCATAGAAAAAGCGGCATTTTACTTTGCTTTCGTCATCCGCCCATACAGTGAAGCAAAAAGCATCATTGACTTCCGTAGGGGTCAGCAGCTTTTCACAGTATCGCTTACTGATGAGCTGTTTTCCGTTCCAGTTTCCGTTCTGCAGAAGGAGCTGTCCTATTTTCGCAAAATCCCGGGGCGTGGCGTGGATACAGCAGAATGCTTTCTCTATACCTTTCTCGTCTGTGCTCCATTTGGCAGGAAATTCCATGCCCAGCGGTTTCCAGAGCTTTTCGGAAAGATAGGAGGCGGGTTCCTTACCGGTTGCTTTTTTCAGGGCAAGGCCCAGAAGCTGTGCCGCGACGCTCTGGTATTCATATTTCTGTCCCGGCATTTCTTTTACCTCTATCCCGAATGCCTGTTCCGCAAGGTCTTCTATAAAATATTGCTTTGAATTCTCTGCAAAAGGGTGGTGGTATTCTTCTTTCCAGTCCAGTCCCGCCTGCATGGTCATCAGATGGCGGAAGGTAAGGAATTGTCCGTACCGGCTGTTTTTATAGGAAGGAAATACGGAAGAAAGAAGCTGGTCTTCAGACTCCAGGAAACCGTCATCAATCGCGCAGCCTGTTAAAAGGGAAAGGATGCCTTTGGCCATTGAAAAAGAATTCATCAGCGAAGACGGCTGGTGGTCTTTCCAGTACTGCTCATGCAGGAGTTCATTGTTGCGGATAATGACCAATGATGAAGCCCGCGTTTTCATAAGCTCTTTCAGAACGGTTTCCGACAGGACATTCGTATTGTAAGCAGCACTTTTCTTCCAGGGTTCAGGATGAAGATTGGGCACCGCCCTGAAGGGGAATTCCTCCGCATCGTCAATGGAAGGAACTGTAGGGCCTTTCTTCAGATTAACGGCAATGGCTTTAAAGATGTATCCGTATCCGGAAAGATAAATCACGGCAGCAAGCGCAGAAGTGCCTGCTATAAAGACAGGTAATATTTTTTTCATTTTGTGTTGAAGGATATGTATACAACAGGATTACTTTTTAATGACAAAAGCCTTAAGCTCTGCCATTTTACCGTTTTCAAATCTCCACAGGTCGCAGTAATCATATGTGTTCCATCGGTCACCGTCTTCCCACAACTGTATCGTGCCTGTTACCGTCACATAATCTCCTTCTGCAATCATATATTCAACATCAAACTTCGGAGGTTTTTTATAGGTCTCTGCCGTATAACGGCGTATCTCCTGTTTTCCTGAAAGGGTTCTGTCTCCTGTAAATGTCCATTTTGCATCATCGGTACAATAAGAAAGAAATGTTTCATGATCCCCTTCCGACACGGCAGCATTTGCTGTTTTCAGGACTGTTTTATTATCCATAATGTATGATTTTGTATCACCGGTACCGGCTGCCGGAAGACGATCTTCAGGCAGCAGATAGGCCGGTATTCATTTATTCAAAGGCTGTGCCGCGGGCTCGGGATTTTTCAACAGGTTCAATGAATCCTGTAATTTATAATGATTTCAGGGCATAACAGATAACGGCTGAAATCATTTCAGCCGTTATCTGTTAACCGTAGCATCTAATTGTTTCTGTTATCGCATACTGCCGTTCATCAGACAAGCCTTAAAATCAAGTTTTAAGATCTCATCATTCACTCCGCATTACTTATCATCAGGCATGGTACCGGTGAAATAAGAAATTGAAAAGAGAATATTAATTAAGCTGATAATTCTGGATGACCAGGCTCAGGATAAAATGAACATAGTCTTCCTCGGCTGCTTTTCTGTTGATCAGTCTGTTTTTATAGTCGTACGAATTCAGCACTTCTGATAATTTCTTGTACGCTTCCAGCTGATCCCCTTTGATTTTAACCCTCAGGTTACCGTCCCGTCTGGCAATAATTTCATTGCCGATGGTTCTTACTTTAAACAAAGCTTCCCATAATTTGGGGTTAAAACCCATCTTCCCGCCGTATCTTTCAACTATATTAACCTTGAACGAATCAAATACGATTGTGTTGAATACAATATTAGAGCCGGCCTCCTGTGTATTAAGCTCAAGTGTATAGTTCATTAATTTAAATTTTTACAAATTTAGTCAGAAGCTTAAAAAAAACAAAATAAAAGCATCTATTTAATTAAAATTGAGGTATTCTTTATTTCATTACCTGTTATATTTTTCAGATAAAGCCGGCTATATCCCTGTTTAATATTTATATATGAATTTTCCTGTTGATGATTTTAAGAAAATTTTCTTTTTCCAGTTTTTTAATCGTCCGGATCACCGTTTCCACCCTCAAAGCCGTTATGGAGGCAATCTGCTGCCTCGTCAGGGGAACTTCAAATGAATACTGGGTCTGGTCGCTGCTGAAACTTTTCTGATAGCCCAGCGCCCCCTTTATCCTTACTTCAGGCCGCAGGGAGGCATTGTTCTCCAGCATGATATATTTATGGTACAGACGCTCAGACAGGAATTTATTGATATCCCTTGATATCTGCGGATGGTCATCCAGCAATTGTACAAAGCTGATTTTCGGCAGCCGTATCACTTTGGTCTGTTCAAAAGCAATGGCATTTACAGGATACTGTTCGTCTATAAAAAGCAGAAGCTCGCATACACTTAAACCTTTACTCAGAATGGCCAGAATCAGCTCCTTGCCGTCATCGTCATAATGGTTCAGTTTTATCCTGCCTTCTAGGATCTGGTAATAGTATTTAGGCTTGCTGCCTTCCGTAAAAATAACATGGGAGGCATCAAGGTCTTCTATTTCCGCTCCGTATGATAGTAAAAGTTTTTCTGATATTAACATAGATATTTAAGGGGTTTGCGTTTCTTCGATACAAATTATGATCCAATGTCGCCGCCTGCACGGTTAAAAAAAATTAACCTTTAAGATTATGACTCGGATCATAAAATATTCAAGCAGTAATTTAAGGTTTTTTTCTGAAAATAAGGATATAATTCCGATTCATTTGTGATTTGCGTCATAAAATAAAGCTTTATTGCTTGTTAAGTTTGATAAATCCAAATTGATAAATCAATATGAAAAAGACAATTATGATTACCGCAGTCCTGAGCCTGATTACCATAACAGGATGTACAAAATCCGAAACCCAGTACACAGACCAGGACAATAAAAGAGAAACGGTTAATGACAGGGCTTCTGATACCATCCGTCCCCTGCAGGAAGAATCAGACACCGTACAGGCAAAAGGAAAGCCGACAAAAGTTCAGATGGATAATGAATAACTGACTGATCTTGCTTCAGTAAAAATTATTCCGACAATCCAATAATCTAATGATTAAAATAAACCGCTATGATGCCTAAAGGAAAATTATTAATAATAGGAGGGAAAGAAGACAAACAGGGAACCGATTCTGAAATGGAAGAAAAAAACCGGAGTTTTTCACCCAATGAAATCCTTAAGCTTCTGGCAAAATCTGTAAATGACCGTATTGAGATCATTACTGTGGCAAGCTCGGAGCCGGAAAGTATCCGTGAAACGTATAAGACAACACTTTCGGAAATAGGATATACCAATTTCGGATTTCTGGATATCTGTGATGAGCACCTGCATACGGATTATCATTTTAAAAGGGTAGAGGCTGCCGATACCGTCTTTTTTACGGGCGGAGATCAGAACAGGATCCTTGAAATACTGCACAGGTCTGAGATTACAGGCCTGTTAAAGGAGAAATATCTTAACCAGGAAAATTTTACCGTTGCAGGCACCAGTGCCGGAGCCATGTGCCTCCCGAAGATGGTTATTCTTGAAGCCGCTAACGGGGAAGCGATGCTGGAACATGATCTTGAAATGGATACGGGGCTGGACTTCATTGACAACTGTATTGTAGATACCCATTTCGTACACCGTGCCAGGTTTGGCAGGCTGGCCCATGCCGTAATCAGCCATCAGGAATGCTGGGGAATCGGGCTGGGCGAAGATACGGCCCTGCTTATTGAAGATGGCTGCCGTGCCACCTGTCGCGGATCGGGCATGGTATGGCTCATCAGTGCTGAAAATATCGGGCAGACCAACATAGAAAGCGTTAAAAAAGGATTTCCAATATATGCGGAAAACCTTAAAACACACATTTTGTCTGATAACTGCACTTTTGATTTCAGCAACCGTTCTTTTAAAGGAAATGATACATAAAGCTGCATTGAATTTACATTATAAAATATAGATGTTTTTTAGCTTTCTGAATTGAAAAATATATCTAAAAAAATAAACCCCTGAAGAAATCAGGGGTTTATAATTTGAAAGTATATATTTAAGTGAAAAAGTGTTGTTAATTCTTATTCAAACACTGTGCCGGGATTATCCTGCTAAGGTGAATTTTTATTAAAATAGTAAAAGGTTTCAGCTTATTTACCTCTAATTTATTGACAGCCTGTAATAAATATCTTTTAAAAATCTTACATGTCTTTTCAATGCAGGATAAATACCTCAGAGTAAAACGTGGTACGTGGGTTATATTAGGGAAAAAATAGCTGTTTTTCGGAATATTGTGAGTATTTTTGGTATTGAAGTAAATATAGCTAATTATTGATTTTACGTTTCTATGATCTTAATTGTTGATGATAACCAGAGTAACCTTTATTCACTGAAAAAATTACTGGAATCGAAAGATTTTTTGGTGGATACGGCCAACTCCGGAGAGGAAGCTTTGGGAAAAGCATTGAAAAGTGATTATGCCCTTATAATTTTAGATGTCCAGATGCCTGATATGGATGGGTTTGAAGTTGCGGAAACCCTGGCAGGATACAGTAAAACAAAAGAAGTGCCGATCATATTCTTGTCGGCCGTCAATACCGATAAAAGATTTATTACAAAAGGATATGCTTCAGGCGGTAAAGACTATGTTACCAAACCCGTAGATCCGGAAATTCTTTTACTGAAGGTGAAAACTTTTTATAACCTTCAGGAACAGAATGTGGCGATGAGGAAAACGCAGCAGAGCCTGGAGCTTGAAGTAAAAGGAAGAAGGGAGTCTCAGGTTACCATGAAGTCCCAGATTGATCATTTCCACCTGATGCTGGAGTCCCTGCCGCAGATTGCCTTTACCGTGAACGGAGACGGAATCGTGGATTTTGTAAACGGTAAATGGTATGAATATTCTTCATCTGATCAGCATTTTCCGCAGACCCACCCTGATGATTTCAGTATTGAAGGAGAATTTGAACGCTGCAGGAAGAAAGGCAAGGCCCTGGAACTTGAGGTGAGGATACAGAATATAAAATCCGGAGACTACCGTTACCACCTGCTGCGCGTTACGCCGGTCTACGAAGGGAATACCGTTAAGAACTGGGTAGGCACCTTTACTGATATTGATGACCAGAAAAAAGTGGAAAAGGAAAAGGACGAATTCCTGAGTATTGCCAGCCATGAGCTGAAGACACCTCTTACGAGCATCAAAGCATACGTCCAGCTGCTTGAAAGAAGGCTGAAGCTGGATAAGGAAAGCGCAGAAGCAGGCTTTGTTACCAAAGCACAGGATCAGATCGAAAAACTGAATACCCTGATTACAGATCTGCTGGACGTTTCCAAAATAGAAAACGGAAAACTGAAGATCAATAAAAAGCCGACCAATCTTGAAAATGTGATCAGCAATGCCATTGATACCATTCTCCAGACCCATGATGAACAGAATATAAAAATCAAGCGGGACGGCATACGTCCGGATATTCTCATTCCGCTTGATGCCATACGCATCGAGCAGGTGCTGATCAACTTCCTGACCAACGCCATTAAATATTCCCCTAAAAACAATCAGGTTATCGTCACCACTTTCGTAGATGAAGAAGAGCAGGAGGTACGGGTAAATATTACAGACTTCGGAATCGGGATCCCGGATTTCAAGCAGGAAGCGGTATTCCGTAAATTCTACCGTGTGGAAGAATCTTCGCTGCAGTTCCAGGGGATGGGCATCGGCCTGTTCATCTGTTCTGAAATCATTAAGCAGCACCACGGAAATATCGGTGTTTCCAGTAAAGTGGATGAAGGATCTACATTTTATTTTACATTACCATTAAATTAATTTCATGCCGAAAAAAATCATACGAAACCTTCAGTTCGGAGTCGGGTTATCATTAGTTATACTTATTGCAAGTTCCGTGGCATCCTACTGGAGCATACAGAACCAGATGCAGCACCGGGAAAGCCTTTCCAACAGCCGGAAAGCCATCACCGCTGTAAAAGACGTATTAATTGCACTTCTGGATGCGGAAACGGGCAGCAGGGGTTACCAGTTCACAGGAAAAGAAATCTTCCTGGATCCGTACTACCGCAGCCTTTCAGAATTTCCGAAAGCCATAGAACGCGCAAAAGTAGTGGACCTTACGGATAAAAACCAGATGGACCGCCTGAATGAGCTGGAACGGAATGTAAATACCAATATTTCCAACCTGAAATATTTTGTGGAAAACCGGAAAAAGGGCATTGTAATGACCCAGAGCCAGGTGATGTCCAGTAAAGTGTATATGGACCGCTGCCGGCAGATCGTCAAAGATTTTGTGCAGTATGAAGAAGCCCAGCTGGCCGTAAAAAACAAAGATCTTAACCAATCATCCACCACCACTGTTCTGTTTATCATTTTCTCTTCCCTCGCGGCTATTGTGGTAACCGCCTTTTTCTATATCAGGCTGAGAGCCGACCTGATCCGCAGAGAAAAGCTTGAAAAAGCATTACAGAGAAAAGACCTTGAAATAAGCAGGCGTGTAAGTGCCATCCGTGAAATTGCGAATAGGGTAGCCAACGGAGATTACAGCCAGAAAGCGGTAGACCATTCCCAGGATGACCTTGGCGATCTGGTAGGCTCGCTCAACCATATGACGGAATCACTGAAAAACTCTTTCGATACCATCAACAAAAGCGACTGGCGCCAGAAAGGCCTTGCCTTACTGAACGAATCCCTGGTAGGAAACAAATCCGTAAAAGAAATCTCCGGAGAATCACTGAACCAGCTGATTACCTACGGGAAATGCATCAACGGTGCCTTATACCTTTATGATGAAGGAGCCCTGAAGCTTGCTTCCTCTTTCGGGTTGGAAGGAAATATGAAAAAATACTTCGAGCTGGGTGAAGGCATGGTAGGCCAGGTATTCCTGAACGAAAAATCACAGGTCTACAGTGATCTTAACGAAGAAGATTTTGCCGTAAGTTTTGCAAGCAGTAAAATTAAATTAAACGGTATTGTCCTGATCCCGGTTTTTGCAGACCAGATCTGCATTGGCGTACTGGAATTGGGAACCACACAGGCTTTCGATACCTGCAGGCTTGAATATTTTGAAGAATGCAGCCGCAATATCGGGATTGCCCTGGGTGCGGCAAAAGGTCGTGAAAAAGAACAGCAGCTCATGGAGGAAACCCAGGCACAGTCTGAAGAACTTCAGGTGCAGCATGCCGAGTTGGAAAACCTGAATACGGAACTGGAAGCTCAGACGCAGAAACTGCAGGCTTCTGAAGAAGAACTGAAAGTACAGCAGGAAGAACTGATGCAGGCCAATGCCGAACTGGAAGAACGCTCAAGGCTGCTGGAAGACAGAAACCATATGATTGCCGAACGCAACAGTGAGATTCAGAAAAAAGTTGAAGAACTGGCACTCAGCACAAAATATAAGTCGGAGTTTTTGGCCAATATGTCCCATGAACTGCGCACGCCGCTTAATTCCATCCTTCTGCTGTCCCGTCTGATGGCGGAAAACCCGGAAGAAAACCTGAATGAAGACCAGGTAGAATCTGCAAAAGTGATCCAGAGTTCAGGAAGCAGCCTGCTTACGCTGATTGATGAAATCCTGGACCTTGCCAAAATAGAATCCGGTAAAATGACCCTGGAATATCAGGATGTCGTGATCGGTGATATCGTTAAAGACCTGAAAAACCTGTTCAACCCGGTGATTCAGGAGAAGAAGCTTCAGCTGAATATTGAGATTGAAAATGATGTAGAAAATTCTATAGAAACAGACAGGCTCCGCGTAGATCAGGTATTGAGGAATTTACTGTCCAATGCCATTAAATTTACGGAAGAAGGAAGTATCAACCTGCATATTAAAAAAGACCCGAAGAGAGCTGATTTCATTATTTTCTCAGTAAGGGATACCGGAATCGGGATTGCGGAAGAAAAGCAGCGGATTATTTTCGAAGCTTTCCAGCAGGCCGACGGTTCTACGAGAAGAAGGTTCGGCGGAACAGGATTGGGACTTTCCATCAGCCGTGAAATTGCAAGGCTGCTGGGCGGTGAACTGATCCTGAAAAGCAAAGTTGACGAAGGCAGCGAATTCAGCCTGATTATCCCTGTTAAAGAAGTAGCTGAAGTACAGTCTGCGGAAACGGATAAAGACCTGATGGAAAACATCCGTGAAGATGTGGAGGAAATTCAGAACATCCTGGAAGGGAAGGAAGATGATTCCCATGAATGGATCAACATGCTGGAAATTCCGGAAGATGTGGAAGATGACCGGGACCATATCACCAAAGACGATAAAGTCATTTTAATTATAGAAGATGATACCAATTTCGCGAAAGCACTGCTGAAATACGCACGCCTTCAGAAATACAAGGGAATTGTAGCGGTAAGAGGTGACCATGGGATATCCGCAGCCGTAAAATACCGTCCGCACGCCATATTGCTGGATGTTCAGCTTCCCGTGAAAGACGGCTGGCAGGTGATGGACCAGCTTAAAGCCAATCCGAAAACCAAGCATATCCCGGTACACATGATGTCTGTGCTCCACGTGAAAAAAGAAAGCCTGATGAAAGGAGCCATTGATTTTATCAACAAGCCGATGGCGCTCGATCAGATGACGGATGTCTTCAGGACAATAGAAGAAGCGCTGAGGAAATCACCGCAGAAAGTATTGATAGTGGAGGAAAATGCCAAGCATGCCAGCGCGCTTTCTTATTTCCTGGGGAACTTTAATATCTCCCTTTCCGTTCAGAATAACGTGGAAGACAGTGTAAGAGCACTCACCCAGGACCATGTAGACTGTGTTATTTTAGATATCGGGGCATCAAAAGGTGACGAATACGAGATCATTGAATCGATAAAGAGTTATGACGGACTGGAAAACCTGCCGATCATTATCTTTACGGAACGCAACCTCTCGAAATCCGAAGAACTGAAAATCAGGCAGTATGCAGATTCTATCGTTGTAAAAACAGCACATTCCTACCAGAGGATCCTGGATGAAGTAGGGTTGTTCTTACACCTGGTAGAGGAGAAAAACAGTTCTATGGAAACGGTAAGGAGCAAAACACTGGGCTCTCTCACCGAAGTCCTGAGCGGTAAGAAAATACTGATTACCGATGATGATGTCCGCAATATTTTTTCTCTGACCAAAGCACTGGAAAAATATAAAGTGGAGGTAGTGGTTGCCATGGACGGCAAACATGCCCTGGAACAGATTAAGGAACATCCTGATGTGGATGTGGTGCTGATGGATATGATGATGCCGGAAATGGACGGCTATGAAACCATCCGCCAGCTGAGAAAAATGCCTAAGTTCACGAGGCTGCCGATTATTGCCATCACCGCAAAATCCATGATCGGGGAGCGGGAAAAATGCATTACGGCGGGAGCCTCGGATTACATTTCCAAACCGGTGGATATAGACCAGCTGCTGTCCCTGCTCAGAGTTTGGTTATATGAAAGTTAAACAGTAAAAATACTGATGAATAAGAAGATTTTAATTGTGGATGATGATCCGCGTAATATATTTGCCCTGAAGCTGACGCTGAAAGCCAGGGGATACCAGACAGAAAGCTGTACCATGGCTCAGGAAGCAATTGATATCCTGGAAAAAGATCCCGGGTTCACTGCTGTGCTGATGGATATGATGATGCCGGAAATGGATGGCTATGAAGCGATAAGGATTATAAGAAGTACCCCTTCCATAAGTAAAGTACCGGTAATTGCCGTTACTGCACAGGCCATGCCTGAAGACCGCCAGAAATGCATTGATGCCGGTGCGCAGGAATATGTATCCAAGCCGATAAATGTGGATCAGCTGATGAACGCGATTGAAAAACTGCCCTAAATGCTGGAGCCGAGTATAGTAAAAGACGAAGAAGTGGAATCCCTTATTAAAGAGGTGTATGACAGGTACGGGTATGATTTTTCCGAATACAGCCGTGCATCTTTCAAACGGAGGATCAACCGCATCTGCCTGATAGACCGGTTTACCAGCTTTGCAGAATTACGGTATACCGTGATGAACGACCCGGAATACCTGAAGCGCTTCATTGAAGAAATTACCGTGAACGTTACGGAAATGTTCAGGGACCCTTATTTCTTCAAAACATTAAGGGAAAAAATACTGCCGCAGCTGGGCACCTATCCGCTGATCCGGATCTGGGTGGCAGGATGCTCTACGGGAGAGGAAGCATATTCCATAGCGATTTTGCTGAAAGAAGCGAACCTTTACCATAAATCGCTGATTTACGGAACCGACCTGAACCCATCTGTCCTGGAAAAAGCCAGGGCCGGGATTTTCCCGTTACAGCAGATGAAGCTGTATTCTGAAAATTATATGCTCTCGGGCGGCACCAAAGATTTTTCAGATTATTATACGGCGAATTATGACAGCGTACGCTTTGATAAAAGCCTGCAGCAAAAGCTGATCCTGTCCACCCATAATTTGGTTTCAGACAGCTCTTTCAACAGTTTTCAGCTGATTATCTGCAGGAATGTGCTGATTTATTTTGACAGGGGATTACAGGAAAGGGTCTTCCGGTTATTTGACAGCAGCCTGGAAAATCTAGGTTTTTTGGCTTTGGGTGCAAAAGAAACCCTGAGATTTTCTAAATTAGATAAAAATTACCATCAGGTTGACGACCAGAGAATCTGGAAAAAGCTAGATCATCATTAATGGTATCATTATCATCTAAAACAGAACGTATGAAAGCAGAATTGGTAGTGATCGGAGGTTCCGCCGGAAGCCTGCAGGTCATTCTGGAAATGATCAAAAAACTCAATGACCGAATTGCTGTTCCTGTTTTGCTTGTACTGCACCGTAAAGCGCATTCAAATAACATACTTCAGGCATTACTGCAGCAGCTTTCCCATCTGGAAGTGGTGGAAATAGACGATAAAACGGAAATTGAAAACAATAAAATATACATTACCCCGGCAGATTACCACCTGCTCTTTGAAAATAAGAAAATCATGTCCCTGGACAGTTCGGAAAAGATGAACTATTCCCGGCCTTCCATTGATGTAACCTTCAGGTCGGCAGCGGAAATGTACGGTGAAACGCTGATCGGCGTACTGCTGTCCGGTGCCAATGCAGACGGCGTAAACGGCCTGTCCTACATCAAAAAAAACAACGGCACGGTATGGATCCAGGATCCTGAAACCGCTGAGGTAGATTATATGCCGAGGCACGCTGTGGAAGAAGTGGAGTATGACCTGATCATTACTCCCGGCAGCCTGGCCGATCATATTAACGGCCTGTAATAAAAATATAAAGTAGACTGAAAATCCTAATTAAGTAATAATATGAATAAAAAGAAAATCCTGATTTTTGATGATGATGCCACTATTCTCGAAGTAATTACGATTATTTTTGAAGAGAACGGCTTTCAGGTAGAAATTTCGGAGACCTCCCATGATATCCTGGAGCGTGTGGCGCAGTACCGCCCGGATGTTATCCTGATGGATAACTGGATTCCCAGGATCGGCGGAGTGGAAGCCACCAGGCTATTGAAAAATCATGAAGAATTTAAAACGATTCCGGTGATCTATGTAACCGCCAACAATGATATTGTGGCGCTGGCCAGAGAAGCCCAGGCAGATGATTATGTCGCAAAGCCGTTTAACCTCGATGATCTTGAAGAGAAGGTAGCCAAATATGTTTAAATAAAATCCCCGATATCATCATATCGGGGATTCACTGTATTTCGTGTTAAGCTGATTCCGGCATCGATTTCATTTTACCGGTCATAAACTCCAAACTGCATTTCTCATTATTGATTTCTGTAATTAATGAAGTGAGAAATAATTTAAGACCCGGTTTAGACAGAATATTATCTGAAAAAGTACGGGCAATAATGGTCTTCTTGGATACAATATTTTCTGTCAGCGTATATTCATTATTTAAATCGACATCCATATTAAACTGTAGTTTGATACTTCGGGTTAAATATTTACGGATGAGTTCTTTTATTTTTGCTTGGGCATTCATCATTAGGCATTTTACTTAATATTATATATAATATCCGTGCCAAAAATGCAATAATTCATCATATTCCGAAGTAAAAACTGAAATTGTTCCAATATTTGTTACAATTAATAAAACTGTTTGGTAAAGAACAGCTTATTTCCCGCCGCCGCCGTTTTTCTCAACATCGGTTTTGGTATTTTCCTTTACTTTCTGGTTCCCGAAACGTTTCACGAATGAAATAGAAGCCCCGTACCAGTCCCATTTTGAAATACTTCTTACATAAGCGCCCTGGCTGTAGGTAGTGGCATCATAATTCGGCCTCTGGAAAATATTCATCAGCTGCAGGCTGACCTCCATCTGTGTTTTAGGGAAGATCTTGGTAGCCGAAATATTGTGGAAAATATTCGGTTTATTGGTGGTGGAATTCCCGTTGTTCTGGTTGGATACTTCCAGCCATGCGTTCAGGTTGATATTCTTGTTAAAAAGGTTGGTATAAGAAAAATTGGTCGAAGCACTTAAATAATTGATATAAGAATCGTTTCGAAGGCCATTTTTCAGATTAAAATCACTGTTGTCAATATAATACCATCCCAAACCCAGGTTTACGGTAAATTTATTTTTGAAGAACGTCTGGTTGGTATTGGCAAACACGTAGTATTTATGCACTTTCCCGCTGAAATTGGACTCCTGCATAATGGTGGCATTTTTATAGTTTCCTACATCTTCTGTAAGGTAATCCGTCCAGTAATCCTGATCCGTGAATGTATACCGTGCAGAAATAAAATACTTCTTCAGGATGCCGAGTTTCATATACAGCCTGTCGCTTGGGTTAGGTTCCAGGTCTATATTTCCACGGCTGTAAATTCCATCCGAATTGGGAGTCATAAACGGGTTGAATTCCGCATACCACGGTCTCCAGAGGTTTCTGTTATACGTCAGGCTCAGATCATACTTGTCAGAAAAAGAATATTTTAACAGTATATTGGGCAGGAAAGCTCCGTAAGCATCTTTCCTTGACTTCCCCGAAACTTCCTGGCGGATCCTGTAATCAATATGCTCATAACGCAACCCGACTCTTGTTTCCAGTTTATCAAAAAACTTCCTGCTGTAATTGGCATACAGGGAATTGATATTATCCTCATAATGGAAAATATCACGGGTACTCAGGCCTTCCAGGTTATTTCCGTACAGCGTATTGGGGATTACATTGTTGTTAAAGTCCATTTTTCCTCCCACCTCGAAAGTAGCACCGGATTTTCCCAGGGGCTGGGTATAATCAACTTTAAGAAAATAATTCCGGTTTTCGGTATCGGAAAGAATTCCGATTTTACTTACTGAAGGGGTTTTTGAGATGATATTTTTAATGAAATAATTATCCCCGGACTCGCCGTAATAATTGGCCCCGGCATTAACGTCCAGAATCCTGTTTTTCTCCTTATCATAGAATTTATAAAAGATATTGGTTCCCAGGTTGCGGTTAAGTCCGCCTGAAGTCTGGTTCTGATCGAAAGAATTGTCAAACTCACCGTTCTTATGGGTAATTCCGGAAGCTTCGGAAGCTGACATAGCATTGCTCTGATAATATTCCAGGATAACACCGGCTGTATTTTTATTGTTCAGTTCAAATTCTGATGTGGAAGAAACCGAAGGGCTCCGGTACCTGCCGATGGTTGTAGAGTTGGTCTGCTGTACAGAATTACCTTCATATATAGTATAGACATTTGAATTTCTCTGTACGTTGGTATTATCGCTGTAGCCTCCTATAAGGGTCTGGGTAAAGTTCTTCTTATGATAATTGATGTTAAGATTGGAGTACTGGGAGTTTTTTGTGTTCTGTTTGTTGTTAAAAGTTACGCTTCCTTTTATTCCTTCATCATCACGCTTCTTTAAAACAATATTGATAACGGACCCGGCAGCTTCATAGCGTGAAGACGGGCTGGTAATTACCTCAATCTTCATCAGGTTGTCAGCCGGGATGGTTTTCAGGTATTCCTTAAGCTCCTTGCCGGTAAAAACAGATTTCCTGTCATTGATGTATACGGTTACAGATTCCCCTTCGGCTTTTATGGCATCATTGTTATCAATACTTACCAGAGGTGTCATTCTCATTACGTCCCAGGTGGTATTCCCTGCAAGGATGGAGCTGTTGGCTACATTAAAAACCGTTCTGTCCACTTTAGATTCTACCGTCGGTTTTCTTACGGTTACCGTTACGCCTTCTATGCTTTTCTCCTTGGATTTTATTGTGTCCTGCTTTTCCTGCGCAAAAATTACAACACCTGCCAATAAAGCAATCGGGACCAAAATAGTTTTCATTTACAATTAAGTTTATCAATAAGACAGCCGGCCCAGGGGTTTTGTTACATCATGTAGGATTAATTCTACAATAATAATTCTCATGAATACCCTTAAAATGGGCGGAAATAAAAAATATCATACTTTTGCTGAAACTCAGAATGCCCATGAAGAATGTTCTAAGCTGGATTTTCGTTGTATTCCTTATGGTTTCGCTGTTTAACAGCTGCCTGAACAATTCGGTAAAAAAAGACATACGTCAGCAGAAAGATTTTATCAGCCGGCTGAGACAGCTGTATTCTTCCGGCGATTTTTCAAAGTGGCCGAAGCCTGTACTGGATTCGGAATCCGCTTCCTCTTTTTCTGAAATCGGCCATTTGCCGGATATCCGGTTTCCTGATGACAATCCGTATTCGGCAGAAAAAGAACTGCTGGGGAAAACGCTTTTCTTTGATCCGAGGCTTTCAAAATCCAACCAGATTGCATGTGCCTCCTGCCACGACCCGGAACTGGCCTGGTGCGATAACAGGACGCTTTCTTTCGGGCATGACCGGCAGTTGGGTATCAGAAACGCCATGAGCATCCTGAATGCAGCCTACGCAGAAGAACTGTTCTGGGACGGACGGGTAAAATCCCTGGAAGAACAGTCGCAGATGCCGATAGAAGATATAAAGGAAATGGGGGAGCATATTGATATTGCAGCCGGTAAAATTGCAAAGATAAAAGGCTATGAAACATTATTCGAAAAAGCATTCGGTGATAAAACCGTAAATAAAGACAGGATTTCCAAAGCAATTGCCGTTTTTGAAAGAACAGTGAAAAGCGCACGCGGTAAATTTGATGAATTTATTGATGGGAAGTCTGAAGTGTACACTGATGACGAACTCATGGGGCTTCATCTTTTCCGGACTAAAGCCCAGTGTATCAACTGCCATAATTCAGGGTATTTTTCCAATAACAGGTTTGAAAATATCGGTACGGCCCTGCTGGGTGAAAAAGGGGAGGACCCGGGAAGATACCTTGCAACCAAAAAAGCGGAAGATGCCGGGAAATTCCGGGTTCCCGGACTTCGGGAAGTATCACGCACAGGCCCTTATTTCCATAACGGGTCTATGACTGATTTATCAGAAGTAATCCGGTTCTACAGCAACGGAAATCCTGAACATGCGCAGAAACGTACTACGGTTTTTGAAGGCGTAGTGCTGCATTCGGAAAAATCGGGAATGGTAAGAATGCTGGAACTGTCTGAGCAGGAAATTTACCAGCTGGAAGCATTCCTGCGGACCTTATCATCCAAACCTCAAAAGATAAGCATGCCGGAGCTGCCGCGGTAACCGCATGCTTCGGTCCTCATAAAAATATGATGATCACGATAAGCCAGATAGATTTAACGCCTCTGAATATCAGGCTGAAAATAAACAGCTCTGCAATAGATGCAGAGCCATTTCCCCTAAGAATAATTTTACTAAAATTATGTGTGTAAGAATATTTATCTTATAAAATTACTAAAAGAGAGTGCTCCCCGGAAGGAGCATTCTCAAAATAAAATATTCCCTGATTTTTATTTGACCGTTCTTTTAAAGCGGTCATTTCTGATCTTTGTGTTGATTCAAATATACCCATTAAGGATAAAACAGATATAGTACCACAAAAATTAAGCAAAATAAACTTGCAAACTATACAAGTAAAGTATTTTATTCTGTATCTTTAGCATAATACACATACCTTAAGAATATTATTCTATGGATCACCTGGATGACAAAGATATGCAGCTGCTCAGGCTTCTGCAAAAAGATGCAAAACTCACGGTAAAAGAGCTTGCCAAAGAAGTTAACCTCTCTGCTTCTCCCGTTTTTGAGCGGGTAAAGCGCCTGGAGCAGGAAGGCTATATTAAAAAATATGCCGCTGTTCTGGATGCCGAAAAGCTGAACCTGGGGCTTACCGTGTACTGCCAGCTGAAGCTTAAAAGCAACGACAGTTACCTGGCAATAGAATTTGAACGGGAAATACTCAAGATTGAAGAGGTTGCAGAATGTTACAGTATTTCGGGGGATTTCGATTTTCTGCTTAAAGTATATGTGCAGGATATGAAGGAATATCAGAATTTCGTGTTCAATATACTCGGGGCTGTGCCTTCCATCGGCAGTACGCACAGTACATTTGTCATGGCTCAGGTAAAGAATACCTATGGATTAACGATTTAACAGGATACCTATATTCCAGCGGTTCTTAAATGCTTCAATGAAGAATAAAGCCTTAGGATACTGAGGTTTAAATAAGTGATTGATTGTTACTAAAATTAATAAGTGTTTAAAAAATTGAATAAGAAATATCTGTCTTAATTTTGAAATCTTTGATTTCGCATGAAGTGAATTTTACATTGAAGCTGTGATACTGTTTAATGATGATTCAATAATATTTATTTGAAAAAGACCAATATAAATTCAATATAATTTTAAGTGAGTAAACTGAAAATTCCAATCATGAAAATACATCCGGCAGAAACGGTAAACAGTAAAAAGTAGTCCCAAAGACATAGCCTAAAGACCAGGCATTTAAGAAAACAGCTGTCCGGCCTGCCACATTATTAAAATTATATGTAATATATTTGTTCTGAAAAAAAACACCGAAAAGTATTTTTATGGATGATATCAGGATGATTGTAACGGATATGGACGGAACTTTTCTGAACTCTAAGCATCAGGTAAGCCCGGATTTTCCGATTGTATATGAAGAGCTCAGGAAAAGAAATATCTTATTCGTTCCGGCCAGCGGAAGGCAGATGACGGGAATTACCAAATATTTCGGAGACATAGAAAATGACATGGCTTTTATTGCAGAGAACGGCGGTTATGTGATTTACAAGAACAAAGAACTGTTTGCAGACCGGCTGGAGCCTACTTATATTGCGGAAATCATCAGGGAAATCCGTACCATTCCCGGCGCTACTGCGGTTCTTTCCGGCAAGAAAAAAGCATATGTGGATACTGACAACGAAGAGTTTATCAGTTACATATCACAGTTTTACACCATTAATGAAAAAATAGAGGACCTGACGCAGGAAATTGATGACCGTATTTTTAAAATTGCCGTCTATCATCCTGAAGGTTCAGAGCTGAATGTATATCCTGTTCTGAAAGAATTTGAAAAGTATAATCTTGAGATTGTGGTTTCCGGCAAGCACTGGCTTGATATAATGAATAAAGATATCAATAAAGGAAACGCGCTGGAGAAGCTGCAGGATGCACTGGATATTTCCCCGCAGCAGACGATGGCTTTCGGGGATTATATGAATGATATCGAAATGCTTAAAAACTCCAGGTACTCGTATGCGATGAAAAATGCGCATCCGTCCGTAAAAGAAGCGGCCTGTTTTGAAGCCTGCACCAATGACAATTTCGGGGTGCTGAAAATTATTAAGGATTATCTGGATCTCCGTTAAATAACGCAATTAAAATATAACCCTCAGATTTCTGATCTGAGGGTTTTTTATTGAAGAAAGCTTTAACAGAGACCTTTGATTTCTCTGCTTTTATTAAATTTTCAATATATCTGTAAAAAAATTCAGGGATCTATTGTTTTTTATTCTAAATTTATCAGCTCAAACTCTTTCTATAGTGTGCCGTTTGCCGATGTAGGATTACATTCCGTAATCAGACGGTTTAAAAAAATCCAGAACTGAATCATTAATAATACGGCGTAACCGAAAAGCCGTTAACAGAGTAGGAAAACCAAAAAAACTAAACCATGAATTTATCAATTCACCCGTCGGTAGGTGTTGCCAGACTGGGCAACAGCACCACGGAAATCTGCCTTTCTCCGGATTCCATAGGCGGACTTCCTTTCGATGCAGACCGCAATGGAAATTCCTTAGGTCCCATTACAGATTTTAAAGATGAAGCCGGCCTTATCAAACGCCAGGGACAGCCTTTCAGGATTCTTCAGGAAAACGGAGAAGAAATCACCCTTGATACCCCGAACATCGCTTCCATTGAATGGACGGTGCATCTGGCCAACAAAAAAGCAGTCTGGTACCAGTACAGTGAGCTGGAAGGCAATCTTCTGTACGGAGAATCAAACAGCTACCAGAACCAGGGCGTTGCCTTAAGAAATCCGGAACAGACCACAGAGCAGGAAAGACAGACGCTGTTGGTAGATCCGGGACCGAGAACCATTTCCGGAAAACAGGCTTCCATCGGCTTTGATAAAAACAATGCACCGTCCGGATATCCGGTCCGGTATCCACCGGATACCGTTAAATACGGCGTTTCCGTAGTGACTTTGGGAGATCTTTTAACCGATCAGTCAGGCAGGCTTGTTGTTCTGGGAGGTTTCGGGCATGCGGGCGGAGACGAACCGTTGATCAGCTACGGAGGCTCAAGTACCTGGCATGACGATATCTCAGATGGCCCGGTGTACTGTACCGTTACATTCAATGACGGGAAGCCGGCCGTTTCATTATCCGCCTGGGTGGTAGTCGGGTCGCCGGATTTCGCTCCTGAAATTGTTAACATTTCAAACTTAAGCGATACGATGTTTGATGTGGCAGTCAGAAATTTCAATCTTGTTCCTGAAATGTATGAAAACGGAAGCTGGAATGCAGGTTACAAAGCAAATTTTCAAAGGGATATATTGCCGATTATCAACCGGATCAGCAGGTACCAGTGGGTATCAAATGTCCAGTCGATGATGGCTTTCTCAAGCAATATTTTTGATTTTACCGATAATTCCGAAGCCAATTTGCAGAACCGGCAGAATTACTTTTCCTATTTCAGGCAGAGTGACGCCCAGCCGCCGGTTGCCCCGGACCTGCCTCAGGAGGAGCTGTTAAAGCAGAACGGAAATGATATTTTCCCGATGATGCCTTTAAATTCCGGAAGCAATTCCGTGAGCAATATCAATATCATGAAATTCATGGCACTGGACGAGACGCAGCTGTTCCTGATGCAGCAGTGGGCAGACGGAAATTTTGTAAGCGATCCTGGTTATCATCCTTATCCTGTAAACCCGATGGATTCTGCAAGTGTAGGAAACTGCGTAGGCCTGCCGATGTGCCCGGGCATTGAAGTCACCTGGAGCTTACAGAACCCGGCCATCTACAGTGCTCCTTACCGGATTGCACAATACGGAAATGAACAACAGTATGCTGCCCGAGGATTAACGCCGTCCAGAGATGAATGTGAAGGCAGTGGCTGCGAACCGGGTGACTTAACGAAAAGAATGGCCTGTCCGTGGCAGGCAGATTTCTTCCAGTGTACCATTCAGCTGATCAACTTTACAGATCCTTCCGTGAACAAAGCCGGAAGCCCTGCAGCACCGCTGCCTCCTACTTATTATTCATACTGGTGGCCGCCTCAAAGCCCGTGGGATGTTCTGGTAGGCGAGTTTACCGCTGAAGGCCAGGCCGGGACCCATGTGCCTGCAGGCCAGCAGATGAACTATGCCCGGGGCATCAACAGTTTCACGCAGATGGTTCAGTACTGGTATGCGCTGGGCTTCATCAGGGATAAGAATTCCAACAGCACAGGATTTCCGTTTTTTGTAGAGACTGAAAGAAACAACGAGATCTTCACTTATAAAAGTGTTCCGATCAGCGATATCAGTGGTAATAATTCGGATAAGGAAACCACCGTTCCGGTATTTTATATCGAGAAAAAGGTAAATGTTGTAAAACAGAGAAGTGATAAAGGCAGAATGCTGATGGAACATCTGGAAGAAGTAGGATTCAAAGAAATCGAAGTGGCAATTGGGGGGCTGGAAAAACCACGCTCCGGAACAAGGAACAGAAGATAAAACATGCATAATTTGTTACAAACAGATGTGCTTATTGTCGGTGGAGGCCCTGCAGGGGCTTCCGCTGCTTTAAGCCTGCTGAAACATTCGGGTTTAAAGGTAGTAATCATAGAAGAGACCAGCCTGGAATCCGTTAAAATCGGCGAGCAGGTTAATTCAAGTATTTTCAGCCTGCTGGATTATATGGGGATTACAAAAGAAAATTTTGACAGCCGGCATTTCATTCAGGGGTACAGCAGTGTGGCAGCCTGGGGCACCGACCGGATTACAGTCCGGGATTCCATATTCAATACGGAAACCGAAAGCTTCCAGCTCAACCGCGAAGAGTTTGACCTGATGCTGCTGGAGAACGTTTCAAATGAGGGCGGAATTATTTTCCCGAGAACAAAATGCCTGGCCTTCAGCCAGGATGAAAATCAACACTGGACCATTGAAGCAAAACATGAAACCAAAGGAGGTTTTTCGGTAAAAGCCCGCTACCTGATTGATGCAACGGGAAGGCTGGGAAGCATCAGCAGGAAAATCGGTATCCCGTCAAAACGGTATGATGAGCTTGTTGCGGTAGGGAAATTCTTTTATTTTGAATCATCCGATACCGTTAAACAGGAGATTGTTATCGAATCCACTGAAGAAGGGTGGTGGTACTGTGCTTCTCTCCCGGACCGGAAAATGACGCTTACTTTTTTTTCTGATGCTCCTATAATTAAAGAAAACAGGTTTGAAAAAACGGAAAACTGGAACCGGCTGCTTTCAAAAACGAAACATATCAGGCATAAAGTTTCACATGCATCTTCCGAAGGAAAGCTCTGGGTAAAAAATGCATTCTCTCAGGTTACAGACAGCAGTTCATGTAAAAATTTCCTGGCTGTAGGAGATGCGGCGGCTTCGTTCGACCCTGTCTCTTCAATGGGCATCGGCTTTGCAATAAGCTCTGCCTGCCATGCCGCGAAGGCTGTGATTGATGCTGAGTCCGGACATGAAAACACATTCTTGAATTATCAGGAAAATATCAATACCATTTACCGCCAGTACCTTCAGACCAAAACGTTTTTTTACCGCAAAGAACAGCGTTGGAGTGATTCGGATTTCTGGAGAAAAAGAATCTGAATCGGTACATAATAATCATCTTTTTAAATAAACCAATACCTATGAAAAATGCATTGAAGTATATTCTGCTTCTTACCATTCCCCTGTTTTCACTGACATGCAGCTCAGAAAGGGAAGACGAAATTATTATCACTGATACCGTGCCGCCGGTTACGAGTGTGTTCTATAAAAATGCTGATGAACTGGCACTGACGTATGATCCGAACGGAACCGTGAGCCAGACAATGAAAGACACGGCTTTTGAATTGTATCAAAAAGGGCAGTGGAGCAATCTTGAAACGTTTTTTAAGAATAACCATCTGAACGGAGGATGGCCTCCTGCAAATGGCGGCTACAACATTGCAGATGATGTACCTTTTACGGCAGGGCAGAAATTCGACCGTTACAGCGGGGCCGTAGGAAGTTATAGCGGTACCGGAATTCCTACCCTGGGCGGAAGTTTTACAAGCCCGATCATCAACGGGTATGTGTACACCTTCAGCCAGCGGGCATTGAACCAGCCGGAAAATGCCTACGACTTTTATTATGAAATCGATGTGATGAATAATTTACTGACGTTCAAAGGCCAGTATGCAGATGTTATCCCCTGGTTCGGGCAGACGGGCGGTGGTAAGCAGACGATGTGGAAAATCCCTGTAGACCCGATGACCGGCTACCAGAAAACGTGGAACAAGCTGGCGCAGGAAGGGTATATAAAAGTGACCATTAAGAAAAGCCCGAGCGGTAAATATAATGCTTTGGCAGGGACTGTAATTCAATAATAAACAATTCAGATGTATTCACTGTCAAAAAAAATAAATATCGGAACGCAGGCAGATGTTCTAAAAACTGTTTTCAGGAATGAGGAAGCTGATCCGTATGCTGCTGTCACGTACACCTGCAACCACTGCCGTCAAAGGAATACATTGGAAATCACACCTTATGAATCAGGGTTTCCGGTTTTACAGCTGTATGATGAAGGAAAGGTAATATCCGGAGAAGAATTGTTAAAAGCCGGAGCCATTGCCAAAACGTCAGACAGCAGGCAGCACTTCGGAGCATTAACAGTAAATGAACTCCCGACCCTGTATTTCGGTACCGGCTGTCAATTCTGCCAATCCAAATACCTCTGCCTGTTCAGCTACGGGGAAAAGCAGCCCGGACTTAATATTCTGACGGTTTCGGGAATCTGGCAGTACGAAGAAACATATTAAACCTGATTACGGTTTACCATAAAAAATAAAGAACAGAGATCACTACTATTGCAAAAATAAAAGCCTGTTTAAAATGAGTTTTAAAACTTTTAAAATTGTCCAGTAATGATTTTTTCAGATTCACATGTATATAAATCTGCAGGAAATTATTTTTAGGATGATTTAAAACAGGCTCCAACAAACCAGTAAAGAACAAATTTAACCCAACATGGAAATTCTAATTATTGTCATTTTATTTTGCCTGATGCTGTATGCTTTTGTCAGATCAGGTAAAATTAAAAAAGAAGCGGCTCTGAAAGATGCACAGATTACCGCTCTTAATCAGGAAATCGGCCGGCTGAAAACTGAAATATCCGGTCTTCAGTCTGATAAATCATCCCTGAACGGTAAAATCCAGCGGCTGCGCGCGGAGCTGTCTAATCTGCAGATTGATAAAAACAGCACCGACCAGAAAAACCTTCTGCTTAAAAATCAGAATGATGCGCTAAGCAAATATCAGGATATTCTTAACGTACAGACAGAATGCGAATACCTGTTGAAAAAAGCGGAAAAAGACAGCATCAGATTAAAGGAAAGAGCACAGCTGGAACTGGACAGTGCCCAACAGCAGGCAAAAGAGACCCGGAGACTTACCAAAGAACTTGCAGAAAAGAAAACCCGTGAAGTTGAACTGCTGTATGAAAATGCAGTAAGGGAATCCAAAAGGATTATTGATACCGCAGAATATAAGGCAGAGGCTATCGGAGGCGATGCATACCGCAGTTTAAGGGAATTCGGTGAAATTGCAGACCGGATAAAAGCGATGAAAAATGTTATTAAGGGATATGGAAATGAATATATCATTCCGGCATATACGCTGCTTGATGAGCTGGCAGAGGACTTCAGCCATAAGGAAGCCGGGGAAAACCTTAAAAAACTCCGCCAGAACAACAAGCTGATGATTGTCAGCCGGCAGGCCGGAATCTGTGAATACGTAGATGAATACAGAAGGAATATAGCGATTGATTTTGTTGTTGATGCCTACAACGGAAAGGTGGAAACCATCTTGGCTTCAGTAAAAAAAGACAATTACGGGATACTGAAACAGAAAATAGATGATGCGTTCCAGCTGGTTAATTTTAACGGTGAGGCTTTCAGGAAAGCAAGGATTTCCACAGTATACCATGAAGCGCGTCTCGAAGAACTGAAATGGGCAGTGGTAGCGCAGGAACTGAAATGGCAGGAACAGGAAGAGCAGCGGCAGATAAGGGAGCAGATCCGTGAGGAAGAAAAAGCAAGGAAAGAATTTGAAAAAGCCATAAAGGATGCCGAAAAAGAAGAGCAGACTTTAAAGAGACTGATTGAAAAAGCGGAATCACAGGTGGCAAAAGCCAATGAGGAACAGAAAATGTTCCTTCAGCAGCAATTGGACGAACTGCAGAACAGGCTGGAGCATGCGGAAGAGAAAAACCAGCGTGCTATATCGATGGCACAGCAGACCCGACGGGGAAATGTATACATCATTTCAAATATAGGATCCTTTGGAGAAGATGTATATAAAATCGGGATGACACGGCGTCTGGAGCCGTTAGACCGTGTCCGTGA
The DNA here is from genome assembly GCF_001421435.1 of Chryseobacterium sp. Leaf201. Taxonomy (GTDB): domain Bacteria; phylum Bacteroidota; class Bacteroidia; order Flavobacteriales; family Weeksellaceae; genus Chryseobacterium. Next base: position 1,058 of record NZ_LMKA01000087.1, on the reverse strand, counting down.
GCTTGGGGATGCCAGTGTCCCTTTTGAGTTTGATGTCCATGCAATGATTTATTCTGATGATGCTCCGGCCCTGGAAAGGCAGCTTCATAAAAAGTTTCTGAGAAGCCAGCTTAACAAGATTAACCCGAGAAAAGAATTTTTCAGGTTAGGCATAAATGATATTAAAAACTATACGGACCGAATGGGAATCAATTGTAAATGGACCCTTGCTGCCGAGGCAAAACAATACCGCGAAACCGTAAAGCTTGAAGAAGAGATGAAAGTGAATAAACAGCTTGAAGCAGAGTGGGAGCAGTACCAGGAACAGGCTGACCCGCTAGTTATGGAAGAAGTATTAACGGAAGAGGAATAAAAAATTATATTCAGAAGCGGACAAATATATTCGTTTTTAAAAAGAAAAACCCCGCAACTTTTAAGGCTGCGGGGTTTTTGATTGAAAATATATTATTAAGATTCGGTGCCTACTAATCCGTAGCTCATTACGGATGGTTCTTTGCCAAACAGACAAGAGAAAATATTCTGGAACTCGTGAATGTATTTACATCTGATTGAGTTTCCGTAGATCTTCAGTCCGTCAACAATCTTTCTGGAACTCAGATCAATATCGTACTTGATAAACGGTTCCGGTCTTTCATATCTGATACGCTGGTCAGAGCTGTATGTTCTTGAAAAGCCAAATTTCTCAAGCCATTCTTCAGTAATTTGGATCGGCCTGATGGATCTTGCCGGTACAGAAAAACTGTGGATGTCATTTTCAATCTTCACAAAATAGTCTCTTTCATTATCCTGAAATATTTCAGTAATATTATAGATCTGATTTTTGTATTCTACTAAATTTTTGATTTTTAGATCTGCAACGTTCATAATATTTTGTGTGTTAAAAGTTATTACTGTATGTTAGGTGATAGTGGTATAATTTTAATTACAAATACTATGCCTTATGGAATGAATAATATTTTTAGAAATAATATTATTATAGAGTGATTTAAGTTAATTTACTGATTTTCAATATTTATTGAGCGTGTTTTACTGCTAAGCGAATTTTATGAAAGTTAAAT
>NZ_LMKA01000086.1 GCF_001421435.1 Chryseobacterium sp. Leaf201 | reverse complement strand
CCAATGCCACACAAATTATCGACCGATTCCATGTTCAGAAATTAGCCATAGAAGCGTTGCAGGAATTAAGGATAAACCACCGTTGGGAAGCTATTGAGCAAGAAAACAATCTGCTCATGGAAGCAAAAGAAAAGAAAAACAACACCGAGATTGAAACTTTTGAAAATGGCGATACCCGAAAGCAACTTTTGGCAAGAAGCAGRTATTTACTCTACAAAACGAGAGAAAAATGGACTGCATCGCAAAATCAGCGAGCGGAAATCTTATTCTCGCAATATCCTGATTTAGAAAAAGCGTACAGTTTATCTGATGGCTTGAGGAAAATTTACAACCAAAACATTCAAAAATCCGTTGCAATGTTGAAACTGGCACATTGGTTTAATGAGGTGGAAGAATCAAGATTTAAAAGTCATTCAATGCTAAAATAAAAAACTTCAGATTACAATTAAGAGGCGTGCGGGATAAARCATTTTTCCTGTTCAGGTTGTCTAAACTTTTTGCCTAGTCCCCAAGTTTTGAGATTGATCCATTCTATCTCGTTGACAAAAGTCATTCGGAACTTTATTGATCGTTTATAAACAGAGATCGCCGGGCTTCAGCCCGGCGATCTCTGTTTATTTTATTTGAAATTATTTCTTGAACATAATTTCATCAAGCTTGTTCTGGTTCATGTAAATCTGCTGGAACTCAATCGACATATGCTGATACAGAAGTTTCCAGTTCTGGATTTTGGTCAGTTTCTTAAAACTCTCAAAAGAACGGATGAAAAGATTTTCAATCATGGTTCTTACATAAGAATTACTCTTTCTGTAAATCCAGTCCATTAATTTGATGTGGTGTGCAATAATATTGATTTTAGATTCGTGCAACAGTCTTTTCAGATAGTTTACGATGGCCTGTATAACGCCTGCAAAATTTTCCTGTACAGACAATTGATCGATCTCATTTCGGATCGGCGGATAGAAAAATTTTAAATACTCAACCGCTATTGTTTGATTAATAGCTTGCATCGGTACGTTCATCATATTAATATTTTTCAAATGTATATTATGATATCCAAAACTGTACCAATTTAAAGGCATGCGGCGAAAACAAACACGCCCATACTGACAGCAATATGAGTAGCCCATATCTTGATCTGCTCCCTGGAATTGGACTGTTCCCATTGTTTCCAGTCGTATTCCCTTCTTATTTTCTTTCTCATAAATTTTAAAATATGTAATAAAACGGTTTAATTATGTAATGAACTAAATGTTGTGGCTGTAGATTTGCTTGGTATATACTTTCTGTAAATCATGTGACAGATGGCTGAAAATAAAATCACGGTATTCTTTGCTGCAGAAAGCCGTACAATTGTCCAGAGAATAAATAAAAGAATTTTCAATGGCGTTTTTTACCATCGTGTCTCCGGTTCTGTACATTTCGCCCATCTTTTTAAGACATTTGAACAACCGGTTCCTGTCATTTTGCCGGATCATACTTTTCATCTTGTCCGTAAAGAGTTCAATCAACTGATAAGAATTTCGTATTCTTTCGTCTTTAATTTCATCCCGGATTTCAGGGATTACATTTGTTATTTCCTCGGTGGCCTGTAAATAATCCATATTAATTAGTATTTAGTTGTGAAGTGTGGCTGTTGATTAGATCATATAATCGCAATGCAGGGAATAAGAAACTGGTTACTTGCTGTTCAGTTTTCCAGATGTTAATTATGTGGCTAATGCCCTGATTGCATTGCGGTTAGATAATTTCTTCACAATCATAATGCCAAAATGTATGCCTCGTGTGGGGTTTCCTGTTTAATTAACTCATAGTCAGGTGTATAATTTAACTGCGTTATAAATTTGCGGGAAAATAACGTCTCAAAATGATAAGATGTTTATCAGAATGAAATTCTGCTGATTGTCTGATTTAATTAATATCTTTGCACTCCAAAATATTCAGGACCATGTTTTCAAAAATCGTAGTACACAGAGTAGGAAATAAAATCAACGGAGAATCTCTGATGCTTTCCCAGGAAGAATTGCAGCTGGAAGAGGGGATGGCAGAACTGCTTGAAAATTACTTTTTAGGCTCTTTTAAATCGGAGGAAACCTTCCATTTTTACAGTGATTCCTATCTGATCAATAATCCGGTATACAGTTCTGTGTCTGAAATTTTTGACGATAAGGCTAAATTCATCTGGGAGTCTGAGAATATCGCTAAGCATCTTTTTGAAGCTGCCGAAAACCCGAGGGTTCAGGGCGGGGAGCTTTTCATCGCTTATTTTGAAGACGAAAGGGAAGGAACCGAAAGAGTGGATAAAATCGGAATCTTTAAAACAGAAAAAAGAGAGTCTTTCCTGAAAATTTCTCCTCAGGAAGATAATTTTGACATTGAAAAAGACCAGGGAATCGGGTTGTCGAAAATTGATAAAGCCGCTCTGATTTATAATAACGACAAAGAAACAGGATACGTACTTTCTGTGGTAGACAATAATAAAAACGGGGATATGTATTACTGGTTTGAAGATTTTCTAAAGGTAAAACAGCGGGACGATGATTATTTCCATACACAGGAAGCTTTAATGGTGTATAAAGATTACATCACCAAACAGCTGCCTCAGGAGTTTGAAGTGTCCAAGGCAGACCAGGCGGATTTTTTAAATAAGTCTATCAATTTCTTCAAGGAGAAAGAAGAATTTAAGCTGGATGATTTTGCCAGTGAAGTATTGGGGGACGAGCATGTAATTGAAAGCTTCGTTAATTTCAAGACGGATTACGAACAGGACATGCAGATTAATATTGCCGAGGAATTCCCGATCAGTGAAGCGGCGGTAAAGAAAACGCAGCGCCATTTCAAGAGCATTATCAAGCTGGATAAAAATTTCCATATCTATATCCACGGAGACCGGCAGAAACTGGCCCAGGGAGAAGATGAAAAGGGAAAATATTATATGCTTTATTTCGATAAGGAAGTGTAAGCTGAATGCAGTCTGACGGTGATATTTAACAAACGGATTTTTTAGAGTTATCTGTTTTTATCACAGTAAATGTACTGTTTATTATATTGAAAGGATATTATTTATGTGGTATGTGTTTCTTTTTGAAAAATACCACGTATGTAAAAAAAAACTTATATTTGATTGATCAAAGTATTATATGAATTTTGTAGAGTGTCATGAAGAGCCCATCCATATCCCGGGCTATATACAAAGTTTTGGCTATCTGATTGGCATCGATGCAGAGTCTCATTCCATCACTTTTTTTAGCAAGAATATAGAGGATATTTTTACTATCGAAAGCCCTGAACAGCTTTTCGACAGGAAATTAACTGATTTTCCGGGTGTTTTTAAAAGTGTCACAGAATCTGACATTTATACTTCGCTCTCTGACTTTACAAAAAGAGATAACGAAACCTATTTCGATAAAATTTTTATTGAAGGTAAAGAATACCATTTGTCCGCTTTCAGGAGCAAGGGCAATATTTTCCTTGAGTTTGAAAAGGTTTCAGTGAATCCCAATAAAAGGATTACCAATAAATACGATAATTTCTACATCATTGATGATGAGCAGGAGATCTGGGACCAGCTTTTGAGTACCCTGTCCAGAATTGTGAACTATGACCGGATGATGGTTTATAAATTCATGATGGACGGATCCGGGAAAGTGGTGGCGGAAAAAACCAATGACAACCTGGAAAGTTATCTCGGACTTCATTATCCGGAATCTGATATTCCGATACAGGCACGCGAGCTTTACATGAAAAAGAGGAAAAGGATTTTCAGCAATGTACACGCTGAAACTGTTCCTGTTTTAAGCAAAAAGTTGGGAGAGATTGATCTTACCTATGTTGCTTCGCGCGGTATGTCACCGATCCACGGGCAGTATATTAAAAATTCCGGAGCTTCATCAAGCTTCAGTATTTCAATTATCATCGATGATCATCTTTGGGGTCTGGTAACGTGCCAGAATTCTGAACCTAAGCATATTGATCTTGAAGACAGAGTACAGGCAGGGATTTTCACGGCCTTGGCTTCCAATGCCTATTCATCTTTCAAATCTAAAAATGAACTGAATTACCGCCTGGAGCTTAACGAACGCGCATTAAGGTTAAAAGCGGAATTTTTAAAACATAACAGCCTGTTCAATTCCCTGATTGACAATAAAGACGAAATTAAAAATATTCTTGAAGCCGACGGCTTAGCCATTGTAGCAGAAGAGAAAATTGTTACCGAAGGAAATGCGCCTGACGAAAACACCATACAGGCCATTGTTCAGTGGGCACACGAAAATACGGATGACCAAATTTACCTGAGCAGAAGCTTTCTGAAAGATCACGGCAAAGAACTGGGGCTGGATGAAAAAGCAGCAGGGGTAATCATTTACTTTATGGAAAGAAGCAAGAATAATGTTCTGATCTGGTTCCGTAAAGAATTTGATGAGCATATCAACTGGGCAGGAAATCCTGAGAAAAAAGTGGATGTTGTTTTCCGGGACGGAGAAGAAAAGAAAGTGGTTTCACCAAGAACTTCCTTTCAGCTTTTTACCGAGGATATCAAAGGGAACTCAAGAAGATGGGATTCCAGGAATATTGTTGCCCTGCAGTCGGTACGCGACCTGATTTTAGAGACTTCACATAAAAATTACAATACAATCAAAAGGCTTAATGATGAGCTTAAAAAAGTAAATGAGGAGCTGGACAGTTTTTCGTATACCATTTCCCATGACCTGGGAACGCCTTTAACGGTGATGAAGCTCAATGCCCAGATGCTTTTAAAAACCCTTACCGATACTTCGGAAAAAAGCAGGAACAAGATCAATTCCATCATTGAAGAAATCGATAGTATGGCGGAAATGATGAATGATGTTTTGCAGTTGAGCCGTGCCAAGCATAGCGAAATCCAATTGGAAGACCTGGAGGCACAGCGTACCATTGAGAAAATTTCAGAGAATGCGAAAATCACTTTTGACAGTCCGCAGACTGAAGTTATCATTAAAGACTGTCCACGGGTTCTTGCCGATAAAACAATGCTGCATCAGGTATTTTTAAATATCATCAATAACGCGATTAAATATTCGTCCCAACAGGAAAACCCTAAAGTAGTCATTGAAGGAACCGAAGAGGAAGATCAGGTTATCTATAAAATTTCAGATAACGGGATCGGGATTCCGGAAGAAAATAAACACAAGATGTTCAAGATCTTTAACCGGATGGACAATGCCAAGAAGTTCAAAGGGAACGGCGTGGGGCTGTCTATCGTACACCGGATCATGAAAAGAATCGGCGGGGAGGTAAGCTATAAAAGCGATAAAGACGGGACCACTTTTATTTTAACATTCAAAAAGCCTTACCTTTGAGGAATATTTTAAATCCTTAATGATGGTATCTGAATATCTAAAACAACATACGGCAGAATATCACGATGCTGCTGAAAAACTTTTTAACTCAGCAAAAATTTTCAACAAAACCTTTACGCTGGAAGATTATAAAAAAATCATCAGAACCAATTATCTGATGCTTCTTCACTCCGAAGATGAAATTTTCCGAAGCCTTTCTGATCACTTTTCTGAAAAGCTTCAGCTGGACAGCCGGAAAAAGCTTCCTTTAATTGAAAAAGACCTGGCCAGTCTTGCCCTTAAGACCTCTTCTGCTTCTGAAGAACTTGAATTCTCCAGTGAACATGAAGCATTGGGAGCCATGTACGTGATTGAAGGTTCTACTTTGGGAGGAAACGTAATTGCTAAGCAGCTTTCTAAAACCGAAGGCTTTGATCAGGTAACCTTCAACTTTTTCGGATGTTACCGGGAAAATACAGGCCCGATGTGGAAAAATTTCAAAGAAGTGCTGGACGGCGAAGTAACTGAAGAAAATTACAACGAGGTTCTGGCAGGTGCTAAAAAATTATATACCTTTCTGCTGAACGTTAATTAATCATTTGAAATTTATTTATTTCAACATCCAAATAATAAAGCTGCCGTAATAAATTCAGGCGGCTTTTTCATTTCGGAAGAGTATGAATTTCTAACGGTTCAATTCAAATGCAGGAGTTTATTTTTACTTTTCTGTACGAATTTGTGCACCGGTTCTAAATAAATGTAAATAAGTATAATTAAAATTCCTGAAAAATTGCCTAATTTTTCAGGAATTGTTAAATTTGGGCGTTTCCAATTTCAAATTAAAAAATAATTCAGCATGAAATCGCGGGGTTCCGTGATGACGCATTAATAAACAATAAAAAGTATACATTATGAAAGTAACTGTAGTAGGTGCAGGCGCTGTAGGCGCAAGCTGTGCAGAATACATCGCTATGAAAAACTTCTGTTCAGAAGTAGTTTTGGTAGACATTAAAGAAGGTTTTGCAGAAGGGAAAGCCATGGATCTGATGCAGACGGCATCTTTGAACGGCTTCGATACGAAAATTACCGGGACAACAGGAGATTACAGCAAAACTGCAGGTTCGCATGTAGCCGTGATCACATCAGGAATCCCGAGAAAACCGGGAATGACCAGAGAAGAGCTGATCGGCATCAATGCCGGTATTGTAAAAGAAGTAACTGAAAATTTAGTAAAACATTCTCCGGAAGTAATCATCATCGTGGTTTCTAACCCAATGGATACCATGGCTTACCTGGTACACAAAACTTCAGGTCTTCCTAAGCACAAAATCATCGGGATGGGTGGTGCTTTAGACTCTGCAAGATTCAAGTACAGATTAGCTGAAGCATTAGAGGCTCCAATTTCTGATGTTGACGGGATGGTTATTGCTGCACACAGTGATACCGGAATGCTTCCTTTATTAAGCAAAGCAACAAGAAACGGTGTTCCTGTAACAGAATTCTTGGATGACGAAAAGCAAAAGTATGTGATCGAAGAAACCAAAGTAGGCGGAGCAACACTTACGAAACTGTTGGGAACTTCAGCATGGTATGCACCGGGTGCAGCAGTTTCTGTAATGGTTCAGGCTATCGCTTGTGACCAGAAGAAAATGATTCCTTGTTCTTTGATGCTGGAAGGGGAATACGGACAAAATGATATCTGCCTGGGTGTTCCTGCCATCATCGGGAAAAACGGAGTGGAGCAGATCGTAAATATCACCCTTACGGCTGACGAACAGCTGAAATTCGCTGAAGCAGCTCACGCTGTAAGAGAAGTAAACGGTGATCTTAAGTTTTAATTATTAGACTTCATATTATGAGAACCGCGCCCTCCGGACGCGGTTCTTACTTTATGTTTTCTGAATTTACAGGCTTTTTTCTTCAGTATCAAGGTTATTACCTGTTATTTCAAGAACTTTCCGTAAACGGATACAAAAAGAGCGGAAAAACCGCTCATCAGAAATATCTGATAATTTTAAATATATACGCATCCGCAACCTTCTTCCCAAGGTTCACATATGCGTTTAGGTTCCAGGCATCTCGGGCTTCCGCCACTGATTACAGCCAGTTTTTTACGTACTGATTTTTTAGGTTTTTCATAAGACTGTTGTTTAATTTGTTGATTACGAATATACAAAATAAAATATTAATACACTTAAAAGTGATTAATTTAATATTCTGACAACAATTGTATTAAGCGTTCTGCCTGTCCTGATGCTTTTCTTTGAATATCCTCTTTGGTATATCCGGCGTTAACGGAAGTCCCGTGAAAGTAGATATGATCAACATATTTCATTTGGGCATAATAGGCAGTCTGTTCCATGTTTTTGCAGAATTCATATACTTTAAAATGATGTTCTCCCAACGTATGATATTCACTTTCAGGTGCACCGACGGTAAAGCTTGGAATGAAATGTTTCCCTTTTAACTTATCACCCTGAGAGCCATACGCAAACTGATATTCAAAAACCAGATCGAACCAGTGTTTTAAAATTGCAGGCATATTGTACCAGTACAGAGGATATTGGAATATGATCGTCTGGTGCTTAAGCAGAGCCTCCTGTTCATCCTTTACGTTAATGTTGAAATCAGGATACAGCTGGGATAGATTTCTGATTTCAATGTCCAGGCTGCTGCTTTTCAGCTTTTCAATAATGGTTTTATTTGCCAGTGATTTTTCGATGTCCGGATGTCCCAGAATAATTAGTGCCATGTTTTTTACTATAAAAATTATAGTTGCAAATTTATTTTTAGTCGTGTACATTTGCAATAACTATCCAATTGGATAGGTGTAAAAAATGAAAAAGGAATGTATAGGCAGCCATGTAAGAGTCGGTGAAAAAGTATATCCCTGCTCCGTAAGTCTTGCGATGGATCTGGTAGGCGGTAAATGGAAAACCGTTATTCTTTATCATCTGAAAGATCATGAGAAAAGATACAGCGAACTGCGGAAAGAACTTTTTTCTGTGACGGAAATGACTTTAAGCATCCAGCTCAGACAGCTGGAAAAAGACGGTTTGGTATCAAGAACGGTTTTCGGAGAGAAGCCACCCATAAAAGTAGTCTATGCCCTCACGGAATTTGGCAAGACCGTTATTCCCGTCCTTGAAGCCATTACGCAGTGGGGAAACCAGATCGTAGACCGGAAAGGAGAATTCGTGGAATAGTCAGTTACTTAAATAAATTCAAAACCTTAGCTTATAGCTTTTAATACTAATTCTGATCTTCATCAGTGCTAATTCCGGTTTCTTTAGTATATCAATGATTTGGATAAAATATAAAGCACTATCTTAAATCATCAGGTCAAAACTCATAAATACGGCCGTTTCAGCAGAATCTGCATACCGTTTTGTATTGATACCGGTGAACATAAAACCGCATTTCAGGTAAAACTGAATGGCAGAATAATTGGTATTCTGTGTTTCCAGCTCTACGATCCTGCAGTTCAGCTCACGGGCTTTGCGGTTAACTGCTTTTATGAGCAGTTTTCCTATATTCTGTCCTCTGTAGGCTTCATTCACTGCAATATGTTCAATGAAAAGACTGTTGTTCCATGTCCTGAAATCGCAGATGATCCAGCCGATGAGTTCTTCTTCATGAAAAGCACCGAAAGAATGTCCCTGTTCAATTATTCTATTGAGCCTGGCTATGTCGTCCGGCCCGGTTTCCCAAACTTTTATGTACGGCTGTTTTTTCTCTCTCAAGCCAAATTCAAAAGAACTTCCCATCTCAATAGCATAAACCACATAGATGGTATCGGTTTCATAACCGTTTAAATTCAGGTTCAAAGTAGAGTTATCGGTGAGATTTTCCAGTTTTCTGATCTCCATTGAATATATAATTTTAAGAAAGTGTTTTACGGATGATGAATTCTTCATCAGCCATCAGCTGAATATGCGGGCCGTTTGCAGGATACGATTCCAACCCGTTTTTATGACCGAACTGTACAGTATATTTTTTTGCGGTATTTTGGAATTTATCTCCAAAAGAAATAAGGTCAACCATTTGGATCTGTTCTTTGGTCTGGCGCCCGTTGGTAAAAAAAAGCATCAGGTTAATGAAATCACCTGTCTCAAAATCAAAATAATAAAAAACAGCGATATTTTCCTCGCGGCATACTTCGGTAAGATCATGCAGGAATGTTGTTTTCACGTTCAAAGAAAGATGGCAGTCGATCCGCATTGAGAAATTTTCTGCATCATATTTTTTAAAATCAGAACCTACCGACTGGATAAAATCATGTTTCCGTTCACCATACATGCCTTCATAGTCTGCATCAAAATTATAAACCGTTTCCTTGTCAGGTGAAGCTTTATATTCTGTGAGAGCAGCATTTTCATCTTTTAGAAGTTCTTCAATCTCTGAAGCCAGCTGGAAATGATAATCGAATAAAGTATAATCGCCGGTTTCTATAAACAGATAATTTCCGTCTGCCTTCACTTTTAAATAAGTTCTTTTATATTCAGATTTCAGTTCTCTTATTCTGGATAAAAAACGTTCTGCATCCGGGACATACACGCTTGCCTGAAGCAGCGCAGGATTATTGGCATGCCCTCCGAAACCTTTTAAAAACCTGAAAAAGTCAAAATGATAGAGCCCGTCAGGAAATTTGTAATACCAGTATACCCCTAAAATCATTTTAAAAATCTATGGATTTTGAATTCAGTACATTGCCTCTGGTACTGTACAGGATGATCTGTATGAAAGCCAGTACTGAAATAACAGCCACCCTGATCATTGCATTTTCAGAAAACCTTTTCCTGATCACTTCCATATAGCTGATTTTTTCAATGGTGAATTTTTTAAGCTGATCCATGTCTGTAAACCCATTTACTTTGGTGATTTCAGAGTTTATTTCAGCTTCATTAAGGGTAACGGCTACATTAATCAGGTTGATATTGCTCATAAAAAGCCATCCGAACAACAGGATGGAGACAAATAAAAGAAAAGGTCTGATAAGTTTCATTATTAGGTGATTTAAACGGATTCCGGTTCTTTCAAATGTAAAAAAATCAATCCGAAAAAAAGTGAAAAAAGTGACTTATTATAATCAGGTACCGCGGAAAGCATTTATACAAACTCTGAGAATACCTGAGTGGTATCTTTATAGCAGATCCTGAAGCAAATGTTATTTTTTTGTAATGAAACCGAAGCGTAAATTAATTAAAATTTCACATCCTGAAAATTTCAAAACCCGTAAATTTGCTCCCAACAAAATTTTACGGAATGCTTAGGAAAATTTCGGTTGTGGCGGCTTCTTTTTTGTCCGTTATTACAACCTATGCGCAGAAGAACAAAAATTCTCAGTTAGAGAGGCCTAAATTAGTGGTAGGGCTTGTGGTAGATCAGATGAGGTGGGATTACCTGTACCGTTTTTACAATAAATACAGCAATGAAGGGTTCAAAAGGCTGTTGAACACAGGTTATTCCTTAAATAATGTTCATATTCCCTATGTTCCTACCGTTACGGCTTTGGGGCATGCCTGTATTTACACAGGTTCGGTTCCGGCGATCCACGGAATTGCGGGAAATGACTGGACTGATAAAGAGACCGGGAAAAATGTATACTGTACAACGGATGAAAGCGTAAAGCCGGTAGGTACTGCCAATGCAAGGGTCGGGAGCCATTCTCCAAAAAATTTATGGTCTACCACTGTTACGGATGAACTGAGGCTGGCAACCAATTTCCAGGGAAAAGTGGTCGGTGTTTCCCTGAAAGACCGGGCATCCATCCTTCCGGCGGGACATACTCCGAACGGAGCGTACTGGTTTGATGACTCTTCGGGGAGCTTTATCACCAGCACCTGGTATATGAACGATCTTCCGCAGTGGCTGAAATCATTCAATGCGCTTAACCTGCCGGATAAATTAGTGGCCAACGGCTGGAACACCCTGCTTCCGATCAGTCAGTATACCGAGAGCTCACCGGACAATTCATCATGGGAAGGATTGCTGGGAAGCGCAAAAACACCTACCTTTCCTTACAGCAATTTAGCTGCCGACTATCAGGCTAAAAAAGACAACATCCGTTACACACCGTTTGGAAATACCCTGACTCTGAAATTAGCTGAGGCTGCTATTGAAGGCGAAAAGCTAGGAGGTGATGATGTTGTGGATATGCTCGCGGTGAATCTGGCATCCACAGATTATGCAGGACATAAATTCGGGCCTAATTCTATTGAAGTAGAAGATGTTTATTTAAGATTGGACCAGGATTTAGCGCAGTTTTTCAATTACCTGGATAACAAAGTAGGAAAGGGCAAATATACCGTTTTCCTTTCTGCAGACCATGGAGGAGCCCATTCTGTAGGATTTCTGCAAGAGCATAAAATTACAACCGGGTTTTTCGGGGATGGAATTGAGGCCAATATGAATCAGAAACTGAAAGAAAAATTCGGAGTGGATAAACTGATTAACGGTGTTGACAATTATCAGATTTATTTCGACAGGAAATTGCTGAAAGAGAATAAATTAGTGCTGGATGAGGTAAGGGATTTTACCGTTCAGGAAATTGAAAATGACCCTAATGACCTGTATGCCGTTTCTGTAACGAAAGTGCAGGAAGCTACGATTCCGGAGCCGCTTAAGCAAAGGATTATCAATGGGATCAACAGGCAAAGGAGTGGGGATATCCAGCTGATCTCTCATGATTCTATGCTTCCGCCGTATGCAAAAACAGGAACCACGCACAGCGTATGGAATTCTTATGACTCCCATATTCCTCTGATTTTTATGGGCTGGGGAATTCAGCACGGAGCAAGCGATAAGGCCTATCACATGACCGATATTGCACCTACGGTTTCATCTTTATTAAAAATTCAGTTTCCCAGCGGGAACATCGGAAACCCGATTACCGAAGTAACGGGAAAATAAATAATTCAGAATAACAGACTAAAAAATCCTTAACAGAAGTTGAGGATTTTTTATTTAAATAAATATTTTAGTGCCGTCAATCTTCAGCAGATCCTGTTTCTCCATCTTTTTGATGGTCCTGATCACCGTTTCTATCCTCATTCCGGTAAGGGAAGCCAGCTGCTGCCTCGTATAGGGGATGTGATAAGAAAACTTTTCTTTAAAACCGAAGTGGTTTTTAATATGGTTCAGAATAAGATTAAGCTTGGCAAGCGGATCCTGAAAAGAAAACGGAGCGGCAATAATATATCGGTAATGCATCCGGTCTGCCGTATAAGAATATATATTAAAAAAGAGATCAGGCTTTTTCTGCAGCATCTTCATCAGCTTGTTTTTTTCCAGCCTGATAATTTCGCAGTCTGTGATCGCTATTGCATTAACAGCATATTTTTTATCATGGAAAAGATAGGTTTCTGCTAGGCAATGACCGTCAAATGGTATTCCATGGATAAACTCTTTACCGTCTTCCAGAAAGCTGCTCAGCTTAACGGTGCCGGATTTTATTTGTAAATAATACTTCGGAGTGCTTTCTTCTTCAAAGATATATTCACCGGGGATATAGTTTTGCAGTTCAGCGCCATGGGAAAACAAAAGGTTTTCACAAATGATCATAAGCTAACAGGTATTGATTTTTGTTAAAATTAACAAAATAACACCTTGTTTAAAAATTAATAAGTACCACATACATGCCTTAAAACTGCTGTAGCAAAGCGATTGGCCCCTGTACAAATAAGATGATAAGTTCTTGCTGTTTTAGTGAAATTTTTACAAACACATATTCGTAAACCGACATAAAAAATCCGCAGAGTTCTCCGCGGATATTATTTTTGTTTCCTGTCTTAATTTAAGATTATTCCTTATTGCTGCTATCTTCCTCCTCATCCTCTTCTGCATCATATTGTTCAAGGAAATAAGCAAACGTAAAATCTTCCATTTCTTCTTCTGTGTCTTCCAGTGTCGTAAGCAGGTCTTCAAAAGTTTCAAGCTGGTCAACCGTCATGTTTACAAATTCAAGATGAAGCGGCATTTCCAGTCCGCCTGTGATGACATCAGATAAGGCATCCAGATTGTCTCCGAAATGCTCCGGAAGCGTAATTTTTTCTTTTAGCTGGGCATAAAAATCTTCGTCATCCCCAATATCCGTAAAATCTATATATATTGTTTTCATATTCTTATTTATTAATTAACCGGTCCGGAAACACAATTTAACATCGCTGATATTTGCTCTTAATCAAAAAAACTACTGCTTTTTAAAATTTTTATAATGATCTTTTGTCAGGTAAACCTCACCTTTATCTGTGAAGACAATCCGGTCGCCGTTCCTGTTTCCGCAATGGTAATTTACATCGGCCTCCTGATACAATTCAGTTTTTGGAAGTTTGCCCTCACGGTTGCCGAAACGGTCTCCGCCGATGGCTTTTCCCGGCAGAACCTCACAGAGATTTCCTTTCGCAGGATCCCAGCCCTTGCTTCTGGCTTCATTTTTCGTAATGTAATACGCCGGCAGTTTGTGGTTTTCCTTTACATAATCAATGACGTTTTTCTCTTCCGTTAACTGATCGATGGACTGTTGGATATCCTTACCCGCCGCTCCGTATTCAACAACAGGATTTGTTTCTGAGACCAAAGGTTTATCCGCAATGAAATTTTTATAAACATACATCACAGACATCCCGAAAAGAAGTCCTAAACAGATGAAAAATACAGATCTTGTTTTACCGGTCATTATTTTTTTAATTTAAATTGATAATTACCATTCTGCCTTTTACCAGCATATTGTTATATTGATAAACTGTTACATTGTTACATTGATTTTATCCTTTCCGCCATTCTTCAGGAATATCACAGATCGGAATCGGGACCATTTTATGTTTTGCGGCTTTGTGCATCCTGTCGAAAATCATGAATACCTCTTTATCGCGGCCTTCATAATCAGCAACTGCTTTCGTTCCGTATTCTTTCTGGATTTTTTCCAGCTCAGGATAGGTGGCACCGATCTGGTCTTCATCAGTCCGTTCAGCATCCCAAAGTCCGTCCGTAGGAATGGCATTCTGAATACTTTCAATCAGGTTCAGTGATCTCGCCAGTTCATACACCTCGGTTTTATATAGATCTGCAATAGGCGAAACATCCACACCGCCGTCACCGTATTTCGTGTAAAACCCGATACCGAAATCCTCTACTTTATTTCCGGTACCGCAAACCAGAAGCCCGTGAAGCTGCCCGAAATAGTACAGGTTCAGCATTCTGAAACGGGACCTTGTATTGGCCATGGCCAGGTTATTGTTTGGGTTGTCTTTTGAATGTTCTGCGACAACGTTTTCAAAACTTTCAAAAATAGGGGTAAGGTTAACGGTTTCCCCTTTTACATTCGGGAATCTCTTTTTTAAATCTTCAATATGGTCCTGCGCCCGGCTGATCTGGTCTGCTTTCTGGCGGATCGGCATTTCCAGAAGGAGTACGTCAAGGCCCGTCATGGCGCAAAGCGTAGAAACCACTCCGGAATCCACACCTCCCGAAACGCCCAGTACATATCCTTTTGCATTAGCTTTTGTGGCGTAGTCTTTAAGCCAGTTGACAATATGGTCTGTTATTTTCTGTGTCTGCATTGTTTATATTTTTAATCTTTTTTAAGAAGTTCCAATTTATATTCCAAAAATTTTCAAAGCTGATTTTCACGTCGTTTTTCGTACCAGAAACAAAGGCCGTCAGGCTCCGTTAATTCACCGGTTTTAATGAAACCCAGTTTTTTCATCAGGTGATGGGAAGCCGTATTTTCATGGTGCACATCCGCATAGACCGTGTCCAGGTTCAGTTCTCTGAAGCCGTATTCAAGAGAAGCTTTTGCAGCTTCTGAAGCATATCCTTTTCCCCAGTATTCCGGCAGGAACCGATAGCCTAAATCATAGAAATTTTTATATCCGTTTGCTTCTATACAGAATTTAAGCCCGCACCAGCCAATGAAAAGCCCGCTCTTCTGCTCCACAACAGCCAGTCTCCCGGTGCCATAATCAATATATTGTTTCCTGATCATGCGGATGATATGCTCAGATTCATGGAGCTCTGTAACAGGCAGAACGCCCGTATATTTTACAACTTCCGGATTGGAGTCCATAAGGAAGAGTGGCTCAGCATCAGCTTCCTCGAATTCCCTTAAAATAAGCCTTTCTGTTTTAATTTCCATACCTTGTTTTTGTGACTGCAGCTTTTTCAGTGTTTTATTTGTGAAAGTAAGCTTTTATGCACCCTGATAGCCGGCCAAAGACATAAAAAGAGTTGCAATTATTTTATTTTTGGGCATCCGGTTATCTTTAAATCATTATTTTTGTACTCTTAAATTGCATGTAAAAATATGAAGATTTTCAGAATTATTGCGCTTTCTTCAGGATTAGTTTTGAGTTTGAACGCCTGTAAAAAAGAATCCAGTGACCAATGGAACGTGGAAATAAAAACCCCTGCCGAAAAAGTGATGATCACCGATATTTCAGGGCAGTTTTATGACCAGAATATTCCGCTGGAGCAGTTTAAGAGTGAGTTTCCCTGGTTTCAGGGCACGGTGAGCGATGCTGATTTCGGAAAACGGAGAACCGATAACGAAGAAATTAAAATTTATAAGGAAGCCATCGGAAAAATAGACCAGAAAAGGCTTCAGACTGATCTTCATGATCTGTTTTCACATATCAAATATTATTTCCCGCAGTTTAAGAGCCCGAAGGTATATCTGTTTTCTTCCGCTTTACAGATGGTTCAGGACCCTATTTTTTATGATGCCAAAGGGAATCTCCTGTTTATAGATATTACCGGTTTTATGGGGGAAGGAAACCTCAATTACAAAGGGCTGGAAATGTATTTCCAGAAATCTATGAACCCGAATAACATCGTTCCGAAAGTAGCACAGATTTTTGCGGAAGGCTTTGTAAAGGAATCTCCGGACCATCAGAAATTTATTGATATGATGATCCTGAATGGCAAAATAATGGTTCTTAAGGATGCCTTTCTGCCTGCTTATCCTGAATATCTGAAAATGAATTATACCCAGAAGCAGTATGAATGGGCAGTTTCCAACGAAGCCAATATCTGGAACTATTTTGTGGAAAACAATATCATTTTCGGGGATGACCACAGGCTGGAAGACCGTTTCATCGCTCCGGGGCCTTTCTCGAAATTTTATACCGATATAGACAATGAATCTTCACCGCAGGTCGGGATCTTCACCGGATGGCAGATCTGCAAAGCCTATCTTAATGAAAAGCCGGATACCAGGCTGCAGGATTTCCTGAAGATGGATGCCACGATAATCTTTAACCAGTCCGGATATAAACCGAAACTGAAATAAACAGATCAGGAAGGGAGGTTTGAAGCTGGAAATAAGATAAGGTTATAAGTAGGAATTAACCGAAAAATAAATTAGAAATAAATAGAAACGTTATGAGAAAAACTCAGATTACGATAGATGTAGAACTTGATGAAAACCATATCCCGGAACATATCAGCTGGAACGCGCAGGACGGCGGGATAGATAAGGAAGAAACAAAGGCCACCATGATCTCAGTTTGGGATGATAAAACCATGGAAGCTTTAAGAATTGACCTCTGGACCAAGGAAATGCCGGTTGACCAGATGAAAATGTTTATCCACCAGATCCTTGTTTCCCTTGGGAATACGTACCAGAGAGCAACAGGAGAGGAAGATGTAGCGCAGTGGATGGAAGAAATTGCGGAAGAATTTGCTGTTAAGTCGGCGATAAAAATGTAAATAATAATAAATGTAACAGTCTGAAAGTTTAACAATGTAATAATAATTGGTAAACCGGTAAACTGATACATTGGTAAATTATCAAATTATGAATTTTAATACAAAAGTAATACACGGAGGACAGCACCACGAACCGGCAACCGGTTCTGTAAATGTGCCTGTATTTTTAACCTCTACATTTGCACAGACAAGCCCGGGCGTTCATTCCGGTTACGAATATTCAAGAGCAGCAAACCCTACAAGACAGGCGTTGGAAGACTCTTTGGCAAGCATTGAGAACGGAGCAAGAGGGCTGGCATTCGGATCTGGGCTTGCCGCCATTGACTGTGTTCTGAAATTACTGAATCCCGGTGATGAGGTAGTAGCCGTTGATGATTTATACGGAGGAACCTACAGGATGTTTACGCGGCTTTTTGAAAAATACCAGCTGAAATTCACGTTCGTGAATTTTGATGATGTTTCGAAAATTGCTGATGTCATTACCGATAAAACCAAGCTGATCTGGGTGGAGACTCCAACCAATCCGCTGATGAAACTGGTTGATATCAAAGCTGTTGTTGAAATAGCCAAAGGAAAAAATATCCTGGTTGCCGTTGACAATACTTTTGCCACGCCGTATCTTCAGAGACCGATTGATATGGGAGCTGATATCGTGATGCATTCCGCTACAAAATATTTAGGGGGACACTCTGATGTGATTGCCGGAGCTTTAGTTGCCAAAGACGCTGAACTCGGAGATAAGCTTCATTTCATCCAGTTTGCAAGCGGCGGTATTTTAGGGCCTCACGATTCTTATCTGGTGTTGAGGGGAATCAAAACATTGGCTTTAAGGGTTCAGAGGCATTCAGAAAATGGGATGGCTGTTGCCAGATACCTGGAATCTCACCCTGCCGTTGACAAAGTAATTTATCCGGGATTGGAATCCCATCCGCAATATGAACTGGCAAAAGCCCAGATGAAAGATTTCGGAGGCATGGTTTCCTTCACATTCAAATCCGGTAAGCAGGAAGATGCCGTTAAATTTCTGGAACAGATAAAAGTATTTACTTTGGCAGAATCATTAGGCGGAGTAGAATCCCTGGCCAATCACCCGGCCCTGATGACCCACGCTTCGATCCCTGCTGAAAAACGTGCTGAACTGGGAATTACAGATGATCTCGTACGTTTAAGCGTAGGGATTGAAGATGCGGAAGACCTGATCGCAGATCTGGAAAAAGCATTTTCTTAATTCAATTAAATAACATCATGAGAAAAATGGAGACAGGCATCCTTAATGAAGTCCCGTTTTTCTCATGATAATTTTGATCGCCATCAATTTATCATGGCTCATCACTTATAACATCACCTTAACATGACTGATTTTCAGAAATATGTACAGCGGTATTTAGACCTTATTCCATCAGCAGACTGGCTGCAGGAAATGAAGAATACCGGAGAAAAAACTGTTCAGATATATTCCGGACTTACCGAAGAACAGTCTCTTTTTGCTTATACGGAAGGAAAATGGACATTGAAAGAACTGCTCCTTCATTTATCAGATACGGAAAGAATTTTTCAATACAGGATTTTAGCCTTTGCAAGAGGTGACCAGAATGAGCTGCCGGGTTTTGGCGAAGAAACGTATGCTCAAAATTCCTTCGCCAACGAAAGAAGCTTAGGATCATTAATAGAAGAATACCAGTTGGTCAGAAAATCTTCTCAGTCTATTGGAAACACTACATCCTTCTGTGGTAAGCAATACAGGGACAGCCAACGGAAACCGGCTTTCTGTAGAGATCATAGGGAAACTGATTGTCGGACATAACGAACATCATTTGAATATCATTAAGGAAAGATATCTGCCACATATCTAATGCGTGAATTAAAAGGTAAAGTAATTGTAATTAGCTTATTGATTTTTGTACTTTCTCTTTTCTTTGATGCTTTTACAGTGGAGGATATGGGCAAGATTAAAATTTATAAGTCTGTTGAAGTTTTTTTAATAGGACCTGTCAGTTTTTTAGGAGGTGCGGGAAAAGAATTTTTGGTGTGGACGGCAAATATATGGTTTTTGATTTCTGTTGTCTGTATATTAAAAAGACATTACCTGTCCTCATTCATAACAGGAATAGTTGCCTTTATCATTTCAGGGGCATTTATTTTTCTTGAAGAAATCTTAGCGGCTGAAAACGGACGGATGGCCAGCATTTACAGTTTGGATGCCGGATATTTTTTATGGCTGGCTTCTATTCTGTTTGTTACTTGTTCTGCAGGTTATATACACATAATAAATAAAAAAGATGCGCAATCTGCATAATTTGGATGCCAAAAAAAGTATTCGGCTCAGAAAGCTGATTTTTGATGAAAGTAATTCTGCTGCATCAGACCGGCTGTTTACCTATATTATGTTTTCAGGTTTTGTTCTTATATCCTTATGTATAATACTTGATATTGTAGCATCCAATGAGGTTTCCTTTTCTCTTATTTTCCCCTTTTTAATCATGATTTTCGGGCTGCGCGGGTTATACTGTCAGTTTACTGAAATGAATCTCAGGGAAATCAGGACGGATATTCTGCCGGAGGAAATTAAAAAAAAGCTTACAGACTACAGCAAAAGAAAAAAGTACATGCTCTATCAGGCAACAGATTATTTATTTTTTTTGAATGAACCTACTCATGAAGGATTTTCCGGCTATGAACAGACTACTTTTATTTTTATAATTGAAGGAAAAATTTTATACACTTTGCTTAAGGAGACCACAAGATTTAATACACCTGTTTTGTTCGCACAATATTTTAAGGCGAGAGATTTGAAAAGAATATTAAGATAAGCATTGAATTAAAGAAAAGAACATTAGAAAGCTTTAATCAAAACATACATTATTACATGGAAAACATTATAAATTTATTAAAATCCGGAGGAACCATCCTTTACCCGACAGATACGATCTGGGGAATTGGCTGCGATGCTACCAATATTGAGGCCGTTAATAAAATTTTCGACATTAAAAAAAGGGAGAAAAATAAATCCATGATCATCCTGGTGGAAACTGAAAAGCGGCTGCAGGATCTGGTGGATGTTCCGGAAATGGCCTGGGAAATTATTGATCTGAGCGAAAAACCGGTAACCATTGTTTATGAAAACCCAAGAGGTCTTCCTAAAGAATTACTGGCAGAAGACGGAAGCATCGGGATCCGCCTGGTGAAAAATGATTTCTGTAAAAAGTTAATTACCAAGCTCAACAAGCCCTTGGTTTCCACATCTGCCAATTTCAGCGGCAGTAAAAGCCCGTTAAAGTTCTCAGATATTTCCCCTGAAATCATCAGTTTGGTAGATTACGCGGTGGAAGAAGACCGTGAGAAAGTTTCTGAGTATTCCGGGTCTTCCGTCATAAAAATCTGGAGCGATAACAGAATAAAAGTTCTCCGGGAATAAAGAAAAAGATTTTATTTATCTTTGCAGATCAATTGACCATTAAGAAATCGGACGCATCAGTTTAGGCTGAACATCTCATTTCTTAGTGGTTTTGCATTAGATTAAGATTAGCAGTCGTCAAATAATTGTTAATCTCATATCTGACATTTAATATCTAACATCTACAGAAAAATGTTCATTAATCTTAATCAGAATAAAAATCTTAAACTTTTCAAACTTATTTCTGAAGTGGCAGGCAGAAACAACCAGTCTGTATACATTGTCGGCGGATACGTCCGGGATCTGTTGATGAAGAGAAAAGCGTCCACTGATATTGATTTTGTTACGGAACAGAGCGGGATTGAGCTTGCCCAGCATGTGGGAAAAGAAATTGATCCCGGCATGAAGGTTTCCGTTTTCAAAACTTACGGAACAGCCATGATCAGGTACAAAGACCTTGAGCTGGAATTTGTAGGGGCCCGGAAGGAAAGCTACACCGAAAACAGCAGGAAGCCTGAAGTGGAGGGCGGAACTATTGAAGACGATCAGAAAAGAAGGGATTTCACTATCAATGCAATGGCTATTTCTTTGAACCAGGATAATTTCGGAGAACTGATTGACCCTTTTAACGGCATTGATGATTTAAAAAAAGGAATTTTAAAGACCCCTCTGGAACCGGCCCAGACCTATTCTGATGATCCGCTGAGAATGATGAGGGCCGTACGTTTCGCTTCTACATTACAGTTTGAAATTGAGGAAAATTCACTCGAAGCCATCAAACAGGAAGCGGAAAGGATCAAAATTGTTTCCATGGAACGGGTGATGGTCGAGTTTAATAAAATCATGCTTTCAGAGAAACCTTCAGTCGGATTAAGGTTGATGGAGCAGACCGGTCTGATGAAATTAATTATTCCCGAACTTATTGACCTGAAAGGAGTAGAAGAAGTAGAAGGGCAGACCCATAAAGATAATTTTTATCACACATTAGAAGTGGTGGATAATATTTCTGAACACACGGACCATCTGTGGCTGCGCTGGTCGGCGCTGCTGCATGACATTGGTAAGGCCCCAACGAAAAAATTTGTTGAAGGAACGGGCTGGACGTTCCACGGCCATGAGTTTTTAGGTTCAAAAATGGTGAAGACCCTTTTCCAGAGACTGAAACTTCCTTTAGGTCCGGATATGAAATATGTCCAGAAAATGGTGAAGCTGTCTTCAAGACCTATTGCTTTGGTAACCGATGATGCTTCGGATTCCGCATTAAGGAGGCTGCTGTTCGATGCGGGTGAAAACCTGGAAGACCTGTTCATCCTTTGTAAGGCTGATATTACCACGAAAAACTCAAGAAAACAGGAAAAATTCAAGAAGAATTTTGAATATGTAGCCGTTAAAATTAAGGAAGTTGAAGAAAAAGACCAGGTAAGGAATTTCCAGCCGCCAATTTCCGGAGAGGAAATTATGGCCATGTTTAACCTTAAGCCCGGACGTGAAATCGGGATTCTAAAGGAAAAAGTAAAAGAAGCTATTTTAGAAGGCGAAATAGAAAATGACCGTGAAAAAGCCAGGCATTTTGTAATTGCAGAAGCTGAAAAGTTAGGATTGACTTTAGCCTAAAAATTACAGGTTGAAATAAAATAATGAAGCAATGGATTTATCTGTTGCTTTTTTGCTGGAATAAATCCGGGCGGTTTCGAAGAAACCGCCCGGAAAAAAACACAAATGATGAAAAAAAATTAGATAAATGGTGACTGTAAGATCTCGGAAATAATTCCGCAGACCATACATCACTTTATTTAGCTATGATCAGCTTCACGTTCTGCGGTTCACCATCAGACCCGATCTGTACGATATAGTTTCCGTTCTGCAGATCGGAAATGTTCATTCTCTGATTCACCGTTTTACCCTGCTTTACCAGTGCACCGCTGATGCTGTAAATTTTTACGGCAACATCCTTTTTGGTACTGATCACGATAAAATCGGAAGCCGGGTTAGGGTAGATGCTGATTTTCCGGTCTGCAACTGTAGATTCAGCAGCTGATAATACTCCAGCTTCGTTAATAACGCCCACGGCATCAAGGTCAAACCCGGATGAACCAAAAGCAGTAGGGAAAGGATCTACCGCAACGTTTCCGAAGCTGTCAAAGGTTTTATAGCCGTCAGCATTGGTTCCCACCACATCAATAAGTTTTACGTGGGTAATGTTCGACTTATTCAAAAGCGGATTGTCAGGAAGGTCGCTCAGGTCAAAAGGGGTTCCGAAACTCGCGATATACTTTCCGGCAAAATTATTCAGGTACCTTGCATCCATCGTGGCAAATCCGGGGCCTCCGGCATCTGTAGAATTCTGGATGTAATTGGAAGGATATTCATTGTGGGAAGGGAAACGGAAAAAATTCACTCCGTCTGAACTTACCTCTACGAAAGCCAGTTCCAGATAGGCTTTGCCTGAAGCTCCGGAAGCAAAACCGTTTTCGAAGATCGCAAAATCGAAACCGCTGCCATTGGCAATGGCTTTGGAGAACGTAATGGTTGCCGTACCTCCGTCTCCGAGGCTTACCACAGATCCGTTCGCAATTCCTGTTCCGTTTGTATCGGTTCCGGCATTGGCATACGCTCCGGTAGTTCCGTTGATCTGCTGAAGCCCGCGTACCACAGTACAGCCGTTAGCCCAGGATTTAAAAAGCGGACTGTCCTTGGAAATGGCAGTAGTACCGGCTGTTCCTGCCTGCGGTGCATAGCTCTGGGCTATGGAAAAACAGGCGGACAGGCAAAAAGCAGCTATTGATAATTTTTTCATAATAAATTCAGTTGATTTTCTGTCAGTACTTATTTAATGATAAATTTTTCAGTTTTCTGATTGTTTTTATCTGAAATCTGGATCAGGTAAGTCCCTTTCTGAAGATCAGACACTAAAATGCCATTCTGGTAAACTCCGGATTTTAAAATCCTTCCGGAAATATCTGAAATTTTATACTGCGATGCATCAGCATTTTTAACATAAAGAATATCGGATACCGGGTTAGGATAAATCGAAACAGCTTTGCTCTGCTTGTTTTCAGATACAGCAAGAACTCCAGAAGAATAAACGTTTTTGTATACATTGTTTGCGCCGATTGTTGTCGTGAAACTGTTCAGAAGCGTTCCGGTCTGGCTATAAACATTTAAGGTAGAATTGGCAACAAAATCGGAATTAGCCTGAAAAATTTTCCCGTCGATAGCGGCAAAACCGTAGAAATTGCCATAAGGTGAACTTGCAGGTGTTGTAAAAACCGGAGTGCTGCTGAATGAAGCCAAATCTGTATTTAAAGCATATACGCTGGTAGATCCGGCAATAAAAAGCTGATTTCCGTCTGATGTAAACTTAAGGGCATCATAAGCGGATGGAGGGACTACCGAAGCATTTGATACGCTTGCAGTTACCGCATCGGTAGAGGTGCTGATTTTATAAACCGTAGATCCTGTACTTCCGGTACATAAAGCGAAAATATCATTCCCGATTACTGTTAAAGATTGCAGTCCGTCAGTTAAAGTAATGGTTTTGGTAATGGTATCGGTAGCAGGATCAATCACTTCTATGCTGTTTCCGGCACGGTAAGATGATTTGTTTACATACACTTTTCCGTTTACCGTAATAATTTCCTCAGGATCTGCACTCAGAGGGATACTGGTTATATAAGCCAATGTAGCGGCATTATGTACCGAAACATATGGTGTAGCAGATGTTCCCCAGTTGCTGGTGTATATTTTTCCGTTTGCTATCGTGGTATATCTTGGCTGCGTCACATTGCTGGTAATGACAGCCGATTTTACAAAGCTTGATCTGTTGGCTACCACAACTTTGTTGGAATTGTTTAAAACAAGATAAGATTTGTCTCCGTTGAAGTAAATGGATTGTAAAATATCCCCCAGCGCCTCACCGCTATTAGCCAGGCTGTAGACATTGTTGGTAATGTTATTGCTGGCATCGATGTAAGAGATTTCAGAAGTCGGACTTCCGTAATTCCCTTCGTTGGACACAATATATCCGTTGGAGTACTGGGCAGAGGTCAGCACAAAGCCTGCAGCAACAAAAGTTGCCTTTAACATGTTGGAATAAAACTGTTTCATATATTTAAATTTATTTGTATTGATTTTATTTACGTAAAAAAGTAAGGTGCCCCGGGATGTCCCCGGTTTTTACTTTCCATTTCAGTTTCCCGAATTTATTGTAACAGAACAGCTCGCCGGAAGAAGTGTAATCTTTGGCATCACCGATGAAAATATCGCTGTTTACAGGATTCACCGCAATGCTGTAAGGAATAACGATTCCGGATTGCGTACCGTCTGTAATAAAACTGTTGCTGATTACCTGGTAATTGTCCGTATCAATGATTCCGTAGCTGGTAGCAGTTCCTGCGGAAGTCCAGACATAGCTGAAATAGTACAGCCTGTTTTCCACCATGTCAAAATCACTCAGTGCCATATTGATCTCTTTGATCACCTGGTCCGTGACAGGATCCAGTACATAGGTTTTGGGAGGGATGCTGCCATAATTACCGCCGGAGGTAATCCAGAGTTTCCCGGTATCGTCTTTTTTGATTTTGCTGAGATTGACGGCTACCGGAATCTTCTTTATCTCAGTAAAGGTATTCAGGTCGATAACCGAAACCGTATTATCATAATCAGGGGCACTGTAAGCTCCGGAATTGGCCACATACAGCCTGTCGCCGACAACTTCCATCTGGTTAGGCTGTTTCCCTACAAACACTTTCCCGACAGTCTGAAGGGTGTTGACGTCAACTTTCACTACATATCCAGGCTGTGAACTTCCTACCGCCCCTCCGTACGAAGTGATGTAGGCATAATCTTTATGGAAATTGATGTACCGGCAGTTCTGTACGCTGATCTCACCGATGTGCTTTGCCGTTTTGGCATCCATCACTTCCACATAATTGGAAAGGTTGATCACGGCATACAGCTTATCGCGGTAGGTATTGATGTCATTTCCCACGTCGCCGAGACTTCCGGCCACGTTAGGATTCTGTGCGTTGTAATAGTTTTCGGTAAATACGCCGGTAGAGTAATCAAAAAAGTCAATGGAAGCTTTGTTGCTGCCCATATTTCCTTCATTCAGTACGTACAGCCCTTTGATATCGATGTCTTCCGGCTCCTGCACACCGGTATTGGTAGCACCGTAATTGATATAATCATAATCTTCCCTACACGACTGAACGGTAAGAATCAGAGAAAAAACCAGAAACAGATAGAACTTCTTCATTTTTTAATCTTGTGGTTAAAGCATTATTCTCAGGCTCATCCGGTAATTCCTTCCCGGCATAGGATAATTCTGGATCACGCTGTAATGCTGGTTCAGGAGGTTGTTCACTTCTAAGCCCAGCCTGAATTTCCATGTTTTCAGGTTAAACTCCCGGGTTCCGGAAATATCGCTGGTGTACCAGGGCTGTTCATAATTCTTCGGAACATTTTCAGACATGTTGTACCGTTCGCCTACATAGATAAAGCTGTAGTTCAGCTGCCATTCTTTATAGGTAAGCCCCAGCAGCATGCTGCCGCTGTTTTTTGCCGTGTAGGGAATCTGGTTCCTGTAATAGGAAGTAATTCCGTTCGCCTGCGTAACATTCAGTGCCTGCGTATAGGTATACGTAAAGCGGCTGCTCAGCAAAAAGTTTTCCGAAATCAGCCAGATAGCCTGTGCGGATACATCAGCACCTTTAATTTCCACTTCGCCTAAGTTTTCCATTGTCCATCGGAATTGCTGTCCTTTCGGATAGGCGACAATCTTATCATGGACCTTATTATAATAGGCATCCGCAATCAGATTGATATTTTTTAAAATCCCTGAATTAAAATCTTTATTAAAAGTAAAGCCCAGGTCATACTGATTGGTAAACTCAGGTCTCAGCTGCGAACTTCCGAGTTCCGTGTAGTAAAGATCATTAAAGGTGGGCATCCTGAAAATCCGCTTATAAAATCCGTGGATTTTAAAGTCCGATGCAAAAGGCTGGTAAGATGCAAATACCGTAGGCGTAAATTCGGAACGGTTCTGAGGTGCCGAAAATGTTGTATTTTCAATCTTTTCCTGCACAAAAGTCCCGAGGATGCTTCCCTGCAGCTTAAATTTTTTAAGATCGAGCTGGGTAGCCAGTGCAATAAGCTCCGTATTCCGCTGTGGATAAGCAAACTGCCTTAAGTTCGCATCCAGCGTATTGTACTGGTAATCTGCCGAAAGGTTGATCTTCCAGAATTTGTAAGGCGAATACTGGTGCGCCGTAGAAACATACACTTCCTGCTGTTTGTAGGTATTGTCTATGAAAATAGGTGTACCTTCCGGATTGTCGTTAAAATAGTGTGTATAATCATCAGCAAATTTAGCATTCACAAGGAACTGATATTTCGGGGAAATCTCTTTCTGAAAGCTTCCCTGGACGAAAAAGTTTTTGTCCCACTGTCTGCTGGATTCGATGTTCCTGTTCTTTACTACAGCTCCGGGAATTCCCCTTTCCGAATCGTAATAATAAGTTTTCAGTTTCCAGGATCCGTTATTTATTTTCCCGGAAATTCCTGCCTCTGCACGCAGGGCTTCGATATCGCCGCCTTTTCTGGTGCCATAGCTTTCCCAGCCCAGCGAACCGTCCGGCAGTGCTACCTTCTGACGGTATTTATATGCTCCGTTTCCGGTAAGGTATTCCGTATTTAAAGAAAGACTTATGGCATTGCTGATTTTCTGCTCAACCAGGATGGACGGATTGATAACCCCGAAAGATCCTGAACGGTAATTGAAGTTTACATTGGTTTTTTTCGTACCAGTGAAAACCGGTGTCCGGCTCTGGAGATAAATGGATCCGGAAGAACCGAAATCCCGTGCCGACTGGAAAATCTCGCTTTTCTGTCCGTTGTACAGTGAAATTGCTTCCAGGTTGTCAAGTGAAAACCTTCCCAGGTCCACGGTTCCGTTCTGGGCATTGCCAATAGGGATCCCGTCATAGAATACGCCTACATGCTGGGTTCCCATAGCACGGATGTTCACGGTCTTCATCCCGCCGATCCCGCCGTAATCCTTGATCTGCACTCCCGAGAAGTACCGTACGGCATCTGCCACGGAAGTACTGTTCAGCTTCTCAAGCTCTGCTCCGGAAAGTTTCTGGGAAGAAATGACCCCGGTTTCCTGATGCTTCCTGTTGATGATGATGTCCTGAATCATCCGCGTACCGATGCTGTCCTTTTCCCGTTTCTGTGAAAAAACGGATGCAGGTGCACTGATCAGGAAAACCGTAAAAAAAGGTAGATATTTTCTCATTCAATTTTACTCAGCCATAAAAAAGCTTACTGAATGATACATAGAAGGAAATCCCCTGGCTTTGTTGATTTACAAAGAGGTTTGTTACCGACTGTGCTTCACTCCACGAAAGCTTCATCAATATGTAGATTCAACATGGTATCTGACTTATAAATTCTTTTACCTGAATTATTTACAGTAGCGGGTCTGTTTTGGATTTTCACCAAATTCCCATTGTTGAACAGCTGCAAATTTAAGGTTTTAATTAGGAATGGACAATGGGAAATATATAATTTTCAGGTGCTTTTTTTACAGATAGTTAAAAAAGGCGGAAAATATGCCTGGTCTCCGCTGCATGATTTTCATTCGCATGGGGCATGCTGAGACCAGAAATCAGCATGAGCAAAATTCGGAAAGGGCCAGAAATGGGTCTTGAGATTTTTAATATAAAAGGAAAAGATTTTAATTTCTACAGAAACGTAGCATCAAAATAAAACGGAAGCAGATCCTTGATGGCATGAACCTTAACCACTTCCTCATTCATACTGGAAAAATAGAGGTCGATGTTCTCGTTCTGCTTCGTTTCATATTCCATTAAGCTCTGCCTGCAGGCTCCGCAGGGAGGAATGGGAGGGTTGTTCCCGTGAGGCTCCTTCGGACCTCCGACTACAAAAATCTTTTTGATTTTCATGTCCGGGAAATTAGCTGCTATCCAGAACAGGGCAGTCCGCTCCGCACAGAGGCCGGAGGGATAAGCTGCATTTTCCTGGTTGTTTCCGGAATAGATTTCATTATTCTCCAGCAGCACGGCACAGCCTACCAAAAAGTTTGAATAGGGAGCGTATGCATTTTGGCGTGCCTCTTTCGCTTTTGTGAATAATTCTTTTTCTATATCGTTCAGTTCACTGCTGTTCTTAAAATATTCGTAACTGATCTGAGTTTCTTTTTTCATATATTGTAGAATAAAAAAGGGGGATAAATTTACTTCTTTTTGATGAGGTGGGCAATATGGCCCCATCTTTGAAAATTCCAATTTTAAAATATCAATTTACAATGTTATATACTCCGATTAAGTTCAGAAATGTTGAACTGAAGAACCGTTGGGTGATGTCCCCGATGTGTATGTATTCCTGTGAAAACGGGCTTCCTGATGATTTCCATTTTGTACATTACGGCAGCAGGTCCCAGGGCGGGACAGGTTTGCTGATTGTAGAAGCCTCCGGTGTAGAGCCTCGCGGGAGAATTACCAACCACTGCATGGGAATCTGGAATGATGAGCAGGCACAACAGCTGCAGCGCATTGTGCAGTTCGTGCATAAAAATTCTGAAAGTAAAATAGGGATCCAGCTTTCCCACGCCGGAAGAAAAGGGTCTACCTGGAATAATGTTCAGATTTCAGTGGAAGAAGGCTGGGAAACCGTTGCGCCAAGCCCGGTTCCGTATCATCCGGAAGAAAGGATTCCGCATGTTCTAACAGCCGGGGAAATCAGGGAGCAGGTTCAGTATTTTAAGGAAGCAGCGGCAAGGGCAGTAAAAGCAGGGTTTGATGTTATTGAAATCCATGCCGCACACGGTTACCTGATTCATCAGTTTCTGTCGCCGTTGTCCAATATCAGGACAGATGAATATGGCGGAAGCTTTAAAAACAGAATCCGGTTTCTTACAGAGATTGTGGACGCCGTCAATGAAGAACTCAATGAAAATGTCGCTTTGTTCGTAAGGATTTCCGGAACTGAATATGCCGAAAACGGCTGGGACATCAAGGACAGCGTGGAACTGGCAAAAGTATTAAAAGACCATGCGGTTGACCTGGTTGACGTTTCCAGCGGAGGGAATATCCACGGAGTAAAAATTCCTGTGTATGAAGGATACCAGGTTCCGTTTTCTGCACAGGTGAAAAATGAAGCACAGGTAAAAACAGGTGCTGTCGGATTGATCACAAAAACAGAACAGGCAGAAGAAATCCTTCAGAAAGGCGAGGCCGATCTGATTTTTATCGCAAGGGAAATCTTACGGAATCCTTATATGGCGGTTCAGGGATCATTTGAAATGAAAGAAGACTGCTTTTTTCCGCATCAGTATTTAAGAGCAAAAATTTCCTCTTAATTTATTATATTTGGAAAGGAAAACGTTATAATGAAAATAGAAGATTTCATGCTCACCTGTCCGAGTAAAAAATTCTTAGGAATTGAATGCTTCGGCTGCGGTACCCAAAGAGCGCTTGTCATGGTATTTGAAGGCAGGTTCGGTGAGGCTTTTCACATGTTTCCCGCCATTTATACCCTGTTGCTTTTTTTTGCTGCTGTGGTATTGAATTTTGTGGATACGAAAAGGAATTACGGAAATGTACTGGTTATTCTTGCCGGGATCAATGCTGTAATCATGGTCGTTTCTTATTTTTATAAACATCCTCTGATATAACTCAACACAACATAACATTAAAATATTAAACTATGAATCAAAAGTTACCTAACGCAACAGGCGTTTTAATTTTAGGAATTGTCTCTCTTGTCACATGCTGCTGTTATGGGATTGTAGGTCTTATTGCAGCAATCATCGGTTTGGTTCTTGCCAATAAAGATATGGCTACCTATAATAAGAATCCAGGACAGTATGATAATTACGGGAACCTGAAAACAGGAAGAATCCTGTGTATTATAGGGATCGTGCTGAATATCCTGTCGGTTATTTATTACATATACATTATTTCCGCCATTGGTACAGATGCACTATTAAACCCGGAACTGCTTCAGGAGAGATTAAGAGAAATGCAGGGACAGTAACATCTGTCATTTGCTTACAGTTAAAAAATCCTTCTTTCATATCGAAAGAAGGATTTTTATTGCAGTTCAGTAACTGATGATTTACTTAACGATAAATTTCAAAGCCTGGTCATCCAGTTTTAAAATATAAACAGCCTATTTAAGATTCATTTACTACTGTAGTGTAAGTTCGGACGGATATATAAAATAAACAATGGATCTTTTAGTACGTAACAAAATAAATAAGAAGACTGTAGTAAGTGATCTTCTTCATATATTAGAGGAAATTTTATTGTAATATATTATTATATGATTAAAAATGACCTAAAGAAATGTGTTGTTAAAGCATTGGAAAATAACAATAGAAAGGCAAAAATCGTCGACATCTGTCGATTTATTTGGATAAATTACGAAAATGAACTTTGTAAATCTGGGGATTTGTTTTATACTTGGCAATATGATGTAAGATGGGCTGGTACAAAACTTAGAAAAGATGGAATTATGAAATCTGCTGAGGAGCAGGTGAATGGATATTGGGAACTTACAGATACTTAAAATTTTCTTTATAAGTAAAAAATCCTTCTATCAAGAGAAGGATTTAATTATAATTAAATCTG
>NZ_LMKA01000085.1 GCF_001421435.1 Chryseobacterium sp. Leaf201 | reverse complement strand
TGCGCTCCCGTTTTACCGGACTGCAAAGATACAAATCTTTTTGTCTTTTCCAAATTTTATTTAATTAAAATCTTAAAAAGTTTTCCCGATCCGTACCCTATATAATTGCTTAAAGCAATCACATAATGTAGATGATTAGTCCTTAATGTTCAGCTTATCTGAAAGCTCCTTCTGCGCTACTGACCTAACTCTCGTTTTCAGTGGGGCAAAGATAGAAACTTCAACCCTACCAAACAAATATATTTAACGTAAAATTTACTTTCTGTTCACCTTAAAACCCACTTTGTGGGTAAKTACARMCTTATATTATTAACTCCTACATCGTTACAATAAAACCAGACTTATCCACAACAATCAAATAAAGATTCTGAGTGTTACCTAAATGCTGATGAAGTGAGTCTTTTAGAGGCCTAGATGAATAACCAAGGATTTAAACAGGCTTTATAAGTGTAGAAGACAGTTCAGTGAAGTAGACGTTTCCGGATAAGGATAGCTAAAAGAGTTTTATAACCGAGACTCTAAGGAAACCTCATAGGTTTTTGAAAACCTATGAGGTTTGAGTGAACGTAATTAATATTAATTAATGATTGTTGATCAGTACTGCTCATTACTTTAGATTCATTCTTTTCCCTATATACTATATATAATGAATAGAAAATATAATTTATCAGATAAGAGTTTATCGAGAATGTTTATTAATTAGTGATTATTGATTTGTAGGGGTAATCGCTATAGACAGCTTTGGTTTCATTGTACTATATTATAATGAATCAGGAAATAAAGATATACTAGAATAAGCTTTATATAAGTAATTCTGGTTGACGGGTATCGAATAGTTAACTTTGATTGAAAAGTCCCAATGGACTTTAAGCTAATGTAATTGTGTGATGAAAATCGTAATGCAAACTTTGATGGAAACCTCATAGGTTTTTAAAACCTATGAGGTTTGAGTGAACGCAATTAATATTATACTATTATATATAAGGTATGCTATATATGAGACTATATAAAGAGTACAGTACATAAGAATAAAGTATCCTAAAACCACCGCGTCAAAAATCTTATGATTTTTGACACCCTCCGAAGGAGGGGAAGTTTACTGCGGGATTATTGACAGGGGTCGATGGGAATTAAATTAGCATGATAATAAGGGATGCTGAAGGTAGCGGATTATAACACCATTATTGTTGAACCCACAAAAGCCTAGCCCCGATAGAAACGGCTACCCCGCAACAAAGAAAGGCATAAGCAAAGGAAAATGCAGTGGCAAGCCCGGCGTGAGGAGTAAGAGTGGATAGCGGGATCAAGCTCCTAAGAAAAAATGGAACTTGATTTTAAAAATTCCGGATTACTGTATTCCTTATATATAATGTATGCTTCTTTATAGATGTTCTTATTATATAATTACTGCTTCATTCTTATTTCTTCAAAATATATTGTTAAATTTGAATCATGAGTTTTGGAAAAGATTTATTAAGGAAAATCAAGAGTGCCGCACTGCCAGGGGAAAATGCACACGGTGTTTTTTCACTGCCGTCCCGCCCCGTTTTTACCTACGAAGAGGTTTTAAAGAATAATCCAAAATTTGCGGCTGTCAATATTGCGCTGTATCTTAAAAATGACGAATGGCATTTCCCTCTGATTCAGAGGACCATCAATGAGCATGACCGGCACAGCGGACAGATTTCCCTGCCCGGCGGCAAGCGTGAGGAAACGGACCGTGACTTTGCGGAAACTGCCGTGCGTGAAACGTCGGAAGAAATCGGGATTGACAAACATTATATAAGAATCATCAGGGAAATGTCCCCGATCTATATTCCGCCCAGTAATTTTTATGTTTATCCTTATATATCCTACACCAGCAGAAATCCGGCATTTGTTTTGCAGCAGAGTGAAGCAGTGGAAGTTATTGAATTTCCGGTCACCAGCTTTCTGAACCTTCCCGACACGCCTGAAATCATGGCACTGCCAAGCGCAGGGGGAAATGAGGTCCCGGTGATTAATTTTAACGGATATATCATTTGGGGGGCTACCGCAATGATACTGAGCGAATTCAGCCAGTTGCTGAAAAAAATGTAACTTTGCACCACTGTGTTTAATTGAGAGATGGCGAAGAAAAATATTTTCACCGATGCATTCGGTACTCCTTATTTTTTAAAAAGGCTGATTATTTTCATTCTGGGAATTATATCCTACAGAAGGTTCAACGGCTTTAACAAACTAAAAATTACAGGGACTGAACATCTTGTGGATCTTCCGGATTCCAATGTACTGTTTGTATCCAATCACCAGACCTATTTTGCCGATGTAGCGGCCATGTACCATGCATTCTGCTCGGTAAACAACGGATATCTGAATACCATAAAAAACCCGATCTATTTATTAAACCCAAAAATTGATTTCTATTACGTTGCGGCCGAAGAAACGATGAACAAAGGAATCCTTCCCAAGATCTTCAAAATTGCCGGTGCCGTAACGGTTAAAAGAACATGGAGAGCAGAAGGTAAAAACGTCAACAGGATCGTGGATATGAGCGAGGTTGACAACATCATGAAAGCTCTTGATAACGGCTGGGTAGCCACTTTCCCTCAGGGAACCACTTCCGCTTTTGCCCAGGGAAGAAGGGGAACGGCAAAACTGGTTAAGAATCAGCGTCCGATTGTAATCCCGATAAAGATCAACGGGTTCCGCAGGGCTTTTGACAAAAAAGGACTCCGGGTAAAGGTAACGGGTGTAAAACCTACCATGGAATTCAAAGCGCCTCTTGATATCGATTATGATAAAGAAAATGCACAGGAAATCCTCAATAAAATCATGACTGCCATTGA
Source organism: Chryseobacterium sp. Leaf201 (assembly GCF_001421435.1). GTDB lineage: Bacteria > Bacteroidota > Bacteroidia > Flavobacteriales > Weeksellaceae > Chryseobacterium. Next base: position 28,580 of record NZ_LMKA01000085.1, on the reverse strand, counting down.
GCAGACCGAAGATTTCAATCTGTTACACCAATATGACGAAGAACTGAAAGCCAAAAAATCAGAACAAAAAGAATCAGGTAACTAAAGCAGAATTATTATGAAAAGGATAACAGGAATCTTATTTGCCCTTATTGTATTAGGATCATGCAACAGCCAGAAGGTATATTCGGATTTCGATATCAGCTATTCCAGAAGCGGCGGCCTTTCACCGGTGTATGAGAACCTTCTGATCAAAGGATATGATGCCCATTACTCTTTTGAAGGCCAGGGTAAAAAATACAGGCAGGATTTCAAAGTTCCCCAGGAAGATTTAAATAAAATAGAGCATACGCTGTCCAGGAATAATTTCAGAAGGATCCAGGAAGACCACAAAAAGATCTATGATCATATTTCAACTTCCGTGAATGTAAAAAAAGGTCCTAATGAAGGCAGTAAAACAGATGCCAGCTCCATTATGCCGAACTACAGAACAAACTGGACCAACATCACCAATGCTTTCCAGGAGCTTATCAATAATAACGTAAAAAAACAGTAATCCCATTGAAGACCCATTTCATTGCTGTCGGCGGAAGCGCCATGCACAATCTTGCCATTGCATTAAAAGATAAAGGATACCAGGTTACAGGTTCGGATGATGCGATCTTTGAACCTTCAAAATCAAGACTGGAAAAGAAAGGAATTTTACCTGCAGAAACGGGTTGGTTCCCGGAAAAAATCACCTCTGATATCGATGCCGTAATCCTTGGGATGCATGCGCACCAGGATAATCCTGAACTGGCAAAAGCAAAGGAACTGGGATTAAAAATATATTCTTATCCGGAATTCCTGTACGAGCAGTCTAAAAATAAAACCCGCGTGGTTATTGCAGGCTCGCACGGGAAAACAACCATCACCTCAATGATCCTTCATGTCCTCAATTTCCATGGGAAAGATGTGGATTATATGGTGGGTGCTCAGCTGGAAGGTTTCGACTGTATGGTAAAACTCACTCAGGATAACGACTTTATGGTGCTGGAAGGTGATGAATACCTCTCCTCTCCTATTGATCTCCGTTCTAAATTTCTGCTGTACCAGCCTAACATTGCATTGTTAAGCGGAATTGCCTGGGACCATATCAATGTCTTTAAAACGTTTGATGATTATATTGAGCAGTTCAGGAAATTCGTGGCCAGCATTACACCGGGCGGAATTTTAGTTTACAACGAAGAAGACCCTGAAGTGGTAAAAGTAGTGGAAGCAGCGGAAAACTATTTCAGAAAAATCCCCTACAAAACACCCGAATATGAAATCATTAACAGCCATGTCCATTTGAAAACAGAAATGGGCGATGCTCCGCTTTCGGTTTTCGGAGCACATAATTTATTGAATCTGGAAGGGGCAAGAAATATCTGCCATCACCTGGGTATTATGGATGAAGATTTCTACGAAGCCATCATGAGCTTTAAAGGGGCTTCAAAACGTCTTGAGAAAGTGCAGAGAGAAGATAAAGGAACACTTTACAAAGATTTTGCACACGCTCCGAGCAAAGTAAAAGCTGCTGTCAAAGCTTTCTGCGAACAGTTTAAAAACGAAAAAAAATACGGTTTTCTTGAGCTCCATACGTATTCAAGCTTAAATCCTGTTTTCCTTGAACAGTATGATCATGCCATGGACGGACTTGATGAAGCGATCGTTTTCTATTCTGAAGATGCTTTAAAGATCAAAAGAATGGAACCGATTTCTCCTGACCTGATCAAAGAAAAATTTAAAAACGAAAACCTGAAAGTCTTTACCAGTGCAGAAGAGCTTCATGCCTACTGGGATACACTGGACAAAACACAGGGTGTTTACATGATGATGAGTTCGGGTAACTTTGGCGGACTGGATCTGACGAAATAATTTCATATAAAAGTATAATAAAAGCTGTATTCTGATGAGAGTACAGCTTTTATTTTAATGATTATACTTGTAGCCAGTCCTGATATTTTGTCTCTACCCAATTCTTTAAATATTCATTAAATTCAAACAACAGCAATTCTGCGTCTGTTTCAAAACATGATTTGGGATAACCATCGATAATATTTACATTTAAAGATTCTGTATCAAAATTTAATATAAACATTTGATTTCCAGAATCAGTAATAGCGAGATGTGCAGGACTATAATCCTGATGCAAAGTTTTGTATTCAGAATCTAATAGTCTTTCTAAATAATTAAAAATTTTGCCTGTAGGTCTCCCTTTTTCTATAAAAAAATCAGATTTATTTTTAGTGATTTTTTCATGTTGAAAAGCTGCCATCTGAAAGGTATAATTAAAATTATGATCAATCAGCAGTTCAGCATTTAAAAGTCTTTCATTAAATCCATCTGATCTTAAAAAAGAAAAAATATACTTACAGTCTAAAGTGATTATATTTTTTTCTTCGTTAAATTTTCTGGAATGAATCCACATTTATTCTGTATTTTAAATATCCGCCACAGCATTCAGCATTTTCTGTTCCCATTCCGGATCTTTCGGATCAAAGAATAATCTTTTCCCGGTATCTAAAGAACACACAGTATTCATCTCTTCTTCTGATAATTCAAAATCAAAAACGTTGAAATTTTCTTCAATCCTGGATGGCGTTACCGATTTCGGAATCACACAGAACCCTTCCTGCAAATGCCATTTTAAGATCACCTGAGCAACTGTTTTACTGTGTTTTTCTGCGATATTTTTTAAATCTTCATGATCTAAAAGTCCTGCATTACCGTTTCCAAGCGGGCTCCAGGGTTGCGTAACGATATTGTTTTCCCTGTTGTATACCTGAAGTTCTTTCTGCTGGAACAGGGGATGAAGTTCAATCTGATTAATTACAGGAAGTACACCTGCGTCTGCCTTTAATTCTTCCAGTTTCTCAACGGTAAAATTACAAACACCGATTGCCTTTATTTTACCTTCGTGATAAAGTTCTCCCATTGCTTTCCAGGCACCTGTAAAATCACCGTAAGGCCAGTGAATGAGATACATGTCGAGATAATCCAGCTGTAACCTGTCCAGTGTCCGCAGGAAAGCACTTTTCGCCTTTTCGTATGAAGTATCCTGAACCCATAACTTTGAAGTTATAAACAGGTCTTCCCGATCTGTCCCGCTGTTTTTTATAGCATTGCCGACAGCAGTTTCATTCTGATAAATCGCAGCGGTATCAATCATCCTGTACCCTGTCTGAATGGCTTTGATTACAGAATTTTCACATTCCTGTAGATCTTCCATCTGCCAGACTCCGAATCCTAAAGCAGGAATATCAACTCCGTTATTTAATGTAATAGCAGGCTGGCCTGCATATGTTTTTTTCTGCATAGTATTTTATTTGATGTGAATGCTAACTAATTTACGATAAATTTTAGAATTTCAGGATATCAATTTACTTAAAATCCCTATAAAATAGTTTCCACTGACTTTTAAGATCAGATTTGAATGTACACATAAACTTTGTATGATAACCTTCCTATTTCTATTCAGTTTCTTATCTGATTTTTTATTTTTGTTGAAAATTTAAAACGATGGAACATCAGATCAGATTGGCAGCCCAGGATGATTACCCGCACATTATGGAGATCTGGGAATCTGCCGTAAAAGCTACTCATCATTTTCTTTCAGAAGAAGATTTCAATTATTTTAAAGAAATAATTCCCAGGGATTATCTACCGCATCTTGAAGTGTACCTGATTACTGAAAACAATAAGGCAGAAGGCTTTGCATCAGCATCAGCGGGAAATTTAGAGATGCTTTTTATACATGATGAAATGCGTGGGAAAAGCTTCGGTAAAAAGCTATATCAATTCATGAAAGAAACAGCCCAGATCACAAAAGTTGATGTTAATGAACAAAATCCGCAGGCCATCGGTTTCTATGAGAAAATGGGCTTTAAATCCATCGGAAGATCTGAAAAAGACGGTTCAGGAAAACCTTACCCCATCATTCATATGAGTTTATAATAAATTATTTTGATCAGCCCATTACTTTTCTGAACAGGCTTTTAATATGGGCGATTTCGTCCTGATACACTGTATTTTTCCGGCATCCGAAATACAGCGTATTCTCTAATTTCTTTTCACCTTCCCAGATCAGTTTTACCTCTTCGCTTCCGATTTCGTTTTTACATAAGAAATCCGGGACCACGGCCAGTCCGGTTCCGCCTTTCAGGCAACGGACAATGGAATTTAAATTCGGGACGATATAATTGGGCCGGAAGTTCGGTTTGTGTCCGAAGTTCAGAATCCAGAACTGGAAAAGATGTTCCATATCACCTGTGGTTCCGTACCATTTCTCCTGTTTCAGCCATTCTTCAGCATGCTCAATGCCTTTTGTTTTGATTACTTTCCTGAAGCTTTCTGCATCAATTTCATTTCCACCCACCAGAATAATCTGTTCAGAAGAAAATGCTTCATGCAGAATATTGGGCGACGTTCCTTTTTTGGGAGTAATAATAAGATCTAAAATTCCTTTATCCAGCTGATCCAGCATTTCAGGATATTCCCCGAAACTGATGATCAAATTAAACGGCAGCGTGGAAACATATTGCTCCAGCGTGGTCTGAAAGGTTTCAAAACACATCCCGACACTGATGGTCGGCGTATGCTTTTCTGTGGATTTCTGAAAGTTTTTTTCTACATCCTCCAATCTGCTCAACGGTTCAGCAACCGCATTGAACAGGACCTTTCCTCTTTCGGTCGGAATCATTTTTCGCCCCGTTCTGTCGAATAATTTATAGCCAACATAAGCTTCCAGAGAACTCAGGTGCAGGCTCACGCCGGGCTGCGAAATAAACAGGGTTTCAGCAGCGCCCGTTAAAGTCCCTGTTTTATAAATTGCTTTGAAAGTGCGGTACCATTCCAGGTTAACCATAGATCAATTATTATAATTATGATACAAAGGTATAAATTATATTATTTTTATTATAGCATAATCAGACATAACTTTGCTGAGTAGAATTTAAACAATCAACAGTCATGAAAAAAATACTGATCATCAACGGCGGACAGAACTTCGGGCATTCCGGAGGAAAATATAACCAGACCATTGCAGAGAATACCATGAATATTTTAAAAAACCTTGAAAATACAGAAGTTAAAATCACGAATGTAAGTGAGGGTTATGATAAGAATGAAGAAGTAAAAAAATTCGTCTGGGCAGATTATATCATTTACCATACCCCGATCTGGTGGTTTCAGCTGCCTAACGGTTTTAAGAAATATATTGATGAAGTTTTTACGGCTGGCCATGCCAGAGGAATTTATATGAGTGACGGCAGGACTTCCGACAATCCGGAAATCAATTACGGGACCGGCGGAATGCTGGGCGGAAGAAAATACATGGTCACCACAAGCTGGAATGCCCCGGAAACCGCTTTCACGTTACCCGGAGAATTTTTCAATGAAACGAGTGTAGACAACGGGCCATTATTTGGGTTCCACAGGATGAACGCTTTTGTTTCTTTAGAGAAAATGGAAAGTTTCCATTTCCATGATGTAGAAAAAAACGCAGATATAGAGCGAGATATGAATGCTTACAGGAATCACCTGACAGCCGTCTTCGAAAAAGAATTAAAACCGCAACTTGCATAACTTAATCAGATGAAAAATATATTAATTACCGGGATTACCGGATACATCGGCGGCACCATCGCCAGGAAATTACTGGATAAAAATTATAAAGTAACGGGATTGATCCGAAATGAAACGCATGCGAAAGAACTGGAAGCGGCAGGCATTGAAACCATTGTAGGAAGCATTCATGATGAAGCTGTTTTACAATCTGCCATTTCAGGAGCAGATGCTGTTATCCATAATGCAGATTCTGCAGATGATGCCTATGCCGCAGACAGTATTGTCAGTATACTGAAAGGAAGCGGAAAGACATTTATTTTTACTTCCGGGTCAGCGATTTTTGGAGGGAAAGAGAATGGAGAGAAAAATGATTATGTATTTACAGAGGACATTCCTCTGCAGCCAAGACTGGAAATGGCTTCCAGGGTACTGATCAATCAGCACATCCTTCAGTCTGCCGCGCAAGACATAAGAAGCATTGTTATTGTTCCCACGATGGTTTATGGAAAAGGGCTGGGAATTAAGAAAGACAGCATCCAGCTTCCCGCTTTAATCAGTTTTTCCAAAGAAAAAGGATTTGGTGCTTATTTCGGGAAAGGGGAAAACATCTGGTCAAACGTTCATATTGAAGACCTGGCGGATCTATACATCCTTGCCCTGGAAAACGCAAAGGCAGGTTCACTGTATTATGCGGAAAACGGTTCCTCGAATATCAAAAACCTGGCAGAAAGGATAAGTGAACGTTATCAGCTGCAGCCTGCACAATCCGTGACAATCCAGGAGGCTGTTAATACATTCGGGCCCGCCGGCGGATATTTCGGGTTTGCCTCCAACAGCTTATGCAGTTCCGATAAAGCCAGAACAGAATTGGGCTGGAAACCAAAACATCATTCTATTGAACATTATATTTAACTGATGAAAATTTACCTTACCGCGATTATAAAAGCCAAAGAAGAACACAGAACCGAAGTGCTGAAAGTTCTGCAGAATATGGTAAAAGAAACCCAAAAAGAGGAAGCCAACGAATTGTATACGCTTCATCAGGGAATTGAAGATAAAAACCATTTCGTTTTCTACGAAATCTGGAACAGTGAAGAAGGCCTGGCTGAACATAATCAACAACCCTACATTCAGGCTTTCGGAAAATTAATTGATGAAAAGTTGCAGGAAAAACCTCAGATTTACATAACCAACCTAATTTAACCTCAAATCATAAAGGCAGGGAAGCTGAAAACCAACTTCAGACATTGGTGCAGATTTTTCATTCTTTATTTAAATTCTGAACTCATGAAATTACTTTCGACTTTATTATTCACCTTTTTTCTCCTGAATAATTTTTCAGCACAGCAAAAAGAAAACTGCCGTTACATAAAAACACCGACAGGATATCTGATGGTGCTCCGGCAAGGCGATGATGTACTTGCAAAGATTGAAAATCTGGCGAAAACAGAAAATATTCCGTCAGCAGGTTTTACGGGAATCGGGTTTGCCAACGACGTCACTTTCGGGTTTTATGATTTTGATGCGAAAAAATTTAAGCCAAAAACTTTTAATAAAGTAGAAATGGGAAGCCTGACAGGTTCAATTGCATGGAATGAAAAAGGCCCGTCTATTCATCTTCACGGCGTGGCAACGGATGAAAAATTCAATGCATATGGCGGTCATATTTTATCGCTTCACGTCGGAACCGGTTCTATGGAAATTTATATTACACTCAATGATCAGAAATTAGAACGGAAAGTTGAGCAGCCTTTAAATGCAAACGTTCTACAGTTGAACTGCCGGCAATAATTAAAAATAGCTTTTCATTACGAAAAGCTATTTTTTTTGAATGAAATTCTAATGTTCAGGAACTTCCAAATGCGTACTGACGGCAATCCTGTTCCACATATTGATGGTAACTACCGCCATAATGATGCTTTTTATCTGCTCTTCATCAAAAAGCTGAGTGGCTTTTTCGTAAGTTTCATCCGTAAGTCCTTTTCGGCTGATCAACGTGATTTCTTCAGTCATCGCCAGCATTACTTTTTCCTCTTCGGTAAACAGGCTCGTTTCCCTCCATGCATTTAAAAGGAAGATTCTTTGTGGTGTTTCGCCGTATTTCAAAGCATCTTTCGTATGCATATCCAGGCAGAACGCGCATTGGTTGATCTGTGAAGCGCGTATTTTTATCAATTCTTTCTGAATATTGGTTAATAAAGTTGTCTGTAAAGTCATTTCCAGATTCATCATGGCTTTGTAAGATTCTGAATTGGCATTTGAAATTTTGATCCGTGTACTCATACTGTTTTTGTTAGTGGTTTAACCTGTTGTTTTTAACACATGACAAAGTTCAGATATATGAGTTTTAAAAATCTTAAACTGGTTTAAGAACGTAATTTTGCCCGGATCTCACTTAAATATTCCGGCGTAAAACCTAAAAAAGAGGCAATTAAATACTGCGGAATCCTCTGAATAAACCAGGGATACTGCGTACTGAAATGGATATACAGTTCTTCCCGGCTCATTTCATACAGATACCGGATTCTCCGTTCTGCAGCGGCATACGCTCTCTGATAGACCATCCTGAAATACCGTTCCATCACCGGATGTTTTTTCAGTAATTCTTCCTGAGCCTGAAGATCAATCATTAAAACGACAGATGGCTCAACCGCCTGAATCGTAAAGCTGGATTTTCCCTGTCTTTCATAAGCGAAAGTATCCGTCATCCACCAGTTTTCGATAGCAAATTCGGTGGTCTGCTCCACTCCCTTTTCATTGATGAAAAATTTTCTGAGGCATCCTTTCTGTACAAAATATATGGACCTGCAAATTTCGCCGCTCAAAATAAGATCCTGCTTTTTCTTTACTTCCGAAACCTTAAAAAACGAAAGAACAGAAGCAAATTCTTCATCGCTGATGGTAATGAATTTATCTAAATGCGTCTTGAAAGTTTCCATTTTCTTTAATTGTGTACCCAAACTTAACTTTATTTTTTTAGTTTTACGATGACAAAAACAGTAAATCATGGAAATCTTAGCAAAAATTTTAATCGTCATCGTAGCCATCGAACACCTTTACATTCTCTGGATGGAAATGTTTGCTTGGGAAACCAAAGGCAAAGAAGTCTTCAAAGCAGCTTTACCAGCAGAAATGTTTAAACCTACCAAAGGGTTAGCGGCCAATCAGGGATTATACAACGGTTTTCTCGCCGCAGGATTAATCTGGTCTTTCTTGATTGAAGATCCGAAATGGCAGACGAATGTTGCCTTATTTTTTCTCTCATGTGTTGCCATAGCCGGAATTTACGGTGCCGTTTCTGCAACAAAGAAAATATTTTTCGTGCAGGCTTTACCTGCTATTTTGGGAATTGTTGCAGTTTTGTTGAAATGATAATTTCAATTATTATGTTAAGTATTCAAAATCGAGAATTATTAAAATCAAAAGGTTTATTAGCATCAGGAAATAATGAAAACAGACTGACTGTAATAAAACCTAAAGGTATTCCGGGAAACTCTTTACCAGAAAATAACCACTCCAATATTCCTATAATTTGGAATGATGATGATGAGATCTTCACAGATTGCCCAGTAATAAAACTTGAAAAAAGTAATAATAAAATTTCTGTAATTTGTTGGGATTGGACACCCGGTCCGGGTCCCGGAGATTTTTGTGTAGATTTTGAATCAGAAGATGATGTGGTAATTTTTTTGCTTAATTACTATTTTGAAAATAATGATTTTTTTAACGCAAGAAAACAATATGTAATTCAAAGTCGAAATTCAATCAACGTTTCTGATCTTAAAAACATTTTTAATAAAATTATTTATCAGTTTGAAAATCAATTTTCTGACTCAGAAATAACTTTTACTGATCGTGGAACATTTAATAAAATACCAATTGAGAATTGGAGAATAACTCAAAAACAAGAGGATAAAATTCCAATAGAAACTCAAATGGGATTTATTAAACATGAAGTAGCTGAGTTAAGAAAAAAAGCAGATAATGAAATAGATTTTGAACAAGAAGATCTTACTTACATTGCAGATTTATTAAATGAATTGAGCTTTTTGTTAAAAACTAAAGTTTAACAATCATCCTCAACTTCTTCTTCATTTCTTCAGATTTAAACAGCCCTTCATGATACTCAATTAAATTCTGGTCCTTATCCAAAATAATCCATAATGGGTAAACAGGTTGGTTTTTATTTTTTGATAAAGCCAAAGCCAGCTCATGGATTCCTGAAGTTCCATTGGGTAAATAATTAAACACTTTCCCCCGAAAACTGATTTTTTCTTTTGTTTTTTCAGGTTCAAAATTGATAAAGTAAAATTTTTCGTTGATCATGTTAATCAGATCCTTATCCTTTTTTAATTGAAAAGATTCGATCTTACACACTGAACACCAATCCGTGTACAGATGAATAATGACCGGTTTCGGATTTTCTTTCTGTAAACTGTCCAGATCTGAAAAAGCGACTGTCTTTATCTGTGAAAAAATAAGACAGGGCATTAAAAACAATATTAAAAAGAGTGTTGTTTTTTTCATTTAAAAGTATATTTCACCCCAAGAAAACCTCTGATCCCCTGCATCGGAGCATAACCGTAAGTGGTATCGAAAGTATAATGATTGGGATTAGTCACAGGATCATTCACATTTTTATCAAACGGGTCAAAAGGCCGCATCAACGGATCATTGGGAGTGAAATTAAAAATATTTTTAATTCCGCCATAGACTTCAAACCCGGATCTGAAACTTTTTGAGACCTGAATATTGGACAGGTTATAAAACGGAGAATATTCCGGGCGGTAATCATTCGGTAAAACCGGCAGGCGCATCGGTCCGTAAAACTGTCCGGTAAAATCAACCGTCAGGTTATTGAGAAATTTATAGGTCAGACTGTACGTCCCGCTCCATTTCGGTGCGTGGAGCTGCTGAACTTTTCCTTCCTCACCGTCAAATTTCTGGTATACATCCAGATAGGTCACACCCAGATTAATGCTTAACGGAAAACTGAAATTATAATCGACATTTAAAGAAACCCCTCTTGAAATTCCGTATCCCTGCAGGTTGTCATAAATAATTTTATCCGGTTCCGTATCAAAATCCCCGACAATTTTATTGCTGAAATACGTATAAAATGCAGACGCATCCAGAGTAATCATTCTTTCACCAACCGGAATCTTCCAGATATAATTCAGATTTCCGTTGACAGATCTCTCAGGTTTTAAATCTGCTCTGATCACAACATCACGCGAGCCCGTTAAGGCGGCATGGTCTTCCGTAAATAAATTCACGACCCGGAAACCCGTGCCAAAATTGAACCGTAAAGTATGATAAGGATTCGGTGAAAACTTCCATGCAAAACGCGGCGAATGTACCGAATGATGGATTTTATCATAATCAAACCTGTACCCTAACAGCAATGTATTCTTTTCGTTTATTTCCCATTGGTCCTGGATAAATACACCGAAAATAGGTGACCTCATCGGATCATTTGTCAAGCCGTCTGCCGATGATGTTCCGGGTGTATTGTCGTCATAGAATGTTTTTTTTAAAGTTCCGCCTACAATAACATCGTGATTTCCCAGCTTTTTATCCCAATAGGTTTGAAGAAACCCCACTTTTTGTGTTGCCATAAAAGGATTGGTTCCGTAAAAAGAGTTCTGGTCATGGAAATTATATGAAAACTGGGTAATCATATTTTCTTTCACCGGCCACTGATACATCCCGAAAGCTTCTACCCTGCTGGTATAAACACTTTCCCCGTAAACATCTGAGCCGCCCCGGTAAGATTTGTTCCACTGCATTTCCCCGCCAAAACGGTCTTCATATAAATAGCGCAAGGCAAAACTCGCCTGCCGGTTTTCTTTTCTTTTAAAATTCCATTTATTAAAAACGGAAATCCTGTTCTGCAGGGCTGCATCTGTAAAATTATCTTTGTTCTGATCTGTCTTTTCATTAAAACTGAAATAATTCAGGCTTAATAACGAAGCGGCATTTTTCCCTACATTAAATTTTGTTGAAAGGTCTATATTATTTTCATTCCACGTAGTTGTCATCACATCAACACTCAGTTTCGGGGCAGTCAGTGCATTTTTGGTGATGATGTTAATGACTCCGCCCATCGCTTCAGAACCATAAATAGAGGAAGCCGGACCTTTTACCACTTCAATCCTGTCAATCAGGCTATTCGGAATCCCGCTTAACCCATAGACAGTGGAAAGTGAACTCACAATAGGCATTCCGTCAATGAGAATCATCGTATAAGGCCCTTCCAGCCCGTTGATGTGAATATCTCCGGTATTGCAGACGGAACAGTTGAGCTGGGGCTTTACGCCGTTGACCATCGCAATGGCTTCAAAAATATTGGGCGTCGGGTTTTTCTGGAAAAATTTCTGGGTATAAATCTCCACATTCACAGGGCTCTTGGATTTGCTCATCGGCTTTAAGGTTCCCGTAATCACTACATTATCAATATTTTTGGTTTTGATTTGCTTTTTGACCGGAACATTTACGGAATCAGGCTTTTCAGACTGATTCATCTCTAAACTGTCCGTTTCCTGAGCGTAACAAAATGAAGACAACAAAAGTGAAGAAAATAATATTCGCCTCATAAAATTTAAAATGTTAGACAAAGCTAACAAATAATTTTAGAATAACAAAACCTCTAAATTGATGTTGTTAAAATCAATTCGTGAAAATTTATTACATTTGAGAAACGACATATAAAAGTAAAATGAGATATCATCAGTCGGGAAATATCCCACAGAAAAGGCATACGGTTTTCAAATCTCCGGAAGATAAATTCTATTACGAACAGCTTTTCGGAACGGAAGGATTCCACGGAATTTCTTCTCTGCTGTACCATACACACCGCCCTACCCAGATCAAATCTATCGGTGAGGCAAAAGATGTGACACCGAAAATTGCGGTTGCCAAAAACGTAACCCCGAGAATGTTTAAAGGGATGAATGTGACTCCTGAGGATGATTTTATGGACAGCCGGAAGTTCCTGATGGTCAATAACGACCTGAAGATGGGATTGTCAAAACCCAGAAAGTCGATGGATTATTTCTATAAAAATGCAGAATGTGACGAGCTTCTGTATGTTCATAACGGAAGCGGGATTCTGAAAACTTTTGTTGGGGATTTAGAATTTTCAGTTGGGGACTATCTTATTATTCCGAGAGGAACCATTTACCAGGTTGAACTGAATGCTGATGACACCGTTTTCTTTGTAGTGGAGAGTCACTCCCCGATTTATACGCCGAAGAGGTACAGAAATGAATTCGGACAATTGCTGGAACATTCCCCGTTCTGCGAAAGAGACATCATTGCTCCGACTTTCAAAGCGCCAAAAGACGAAAAAGGAGAATTTTTAATCAAAGTAAAAAAGGAAAACCAGATTACGGATTTCATCTACGCAACACATCCTTTTGATGTTGTGGGCTGGGACGGGTATTTTTATCCTTATAAATTCAATATCAAAAATTTCGAGCCGATCACCGGCAAAATTCACCAGCCGCCACCGGTTCACCAGACTTTTGAGGCACATAATTTTGTGGTGTGTTCCTTCTGCGCAAGAATGTATGATTACCATCCGATGGCCATTCCTGCGCCTTACAACCATTCCAATATCGATTCTGATGAGGTTCTATTCTACACAGAAGGTGACTTTATGAGCCGTAACCACATCGATTTAATGGATTTCACCCTTCACCCGGGAGGCATTGTTCACGGGCCTCACCCCGGAGCGATGGAAAGAAGCATCGGCAAGAAATTCACAGAGGAATATGCTGTCATGGTAGATCCGTTCCGCCCTTTACAAATCACGGAAGAAGCACTGAAAGTGGAAGATCCTTCCTATAAAACTTCGTGGCTGGAAAGTGAAGATCATAATTTGGAAGACCGTTCTCAGGAATAAATGTTATCGTGAAAACAATACATTATAATATGAAGGGCTGAATAGAAATATTTGGCCCTTTCTCTTTTAAAAATCATTGAAACATGACAAATGTTTTTAAAAATATTCGATGCGTCAAGGCAATATGAACTATCTTTAAGTGAAGAAAATCGTAAAATAATAAGTACTAAAATTTTATTATGGATCAATACATCAGCGCAGAAGAAGCCATCTATACCATTAAAAGCGGAAACCGTGTATTTTTTCACGGAAGTGCCTGTACCCCGAATTACCTGATTGACGAAATGGCCAGACAGGCCCACCGGCTGGATAACGTAGAAATGGTTTCCATTACCCAGCAGGGAAATGTAGAAATTGCCAAGCCGGAATATAAAGATAAATTTTTCGTAAACTCACTGTTCGTTTCTGCTCCGGTGCGTGATGCCGTAAATTCGGACAGAGGTGATTTCGTTCCGGTATTTTTAAGTGAAATCCCGATTCTGTTCAGGAAAAACATACTGCCTCTTGATGTAGCGCTGGTTACCGTTTCACCACCGGATAAACATGGATTCTGCACATTAGGAACCTCTGTAGACGTAGCAAGAGCCGCAGTGGACAGTGCAAAAATTATCGTTGCCATTGTTAATCCGCTGATGCCGAGAACACATGGTGACGGAATGATCCATATCAGCAAGATTACCAAACTGGTGTGGCATGAAGAAGAGCTCCCGACCGTAGACTACGGATCAAAAGTGGGACCTGAAGAAATGGAAGTCGGAAAAAATGTTGCAGAACTGGTTGAAGACCGGTCTACGCTTCAGATGGGAATCGGGACCATTCCCGATGCGGTTTTAAAATGTCTGGGCAACCATAAGGATCTCGGTGTTCATACGGAAATGCTGAGTGACGGAGTGATTGACCTGATCCAGAATGATGTCATCAACAATAAATACAAAGGCTATAACGACAACAAAACCATTACCAGCTTCTGCTTCGGAACCAGAAGGTTATATGATTATGTAGATGACAATACGGTATTTGCCTTCAATGATGTGAGCAATGTAAATTTCCCGATCAACATCATGAGAAATAAGAAAATGGTAGCCATCAATTCTGCCATTGAGATTGACCTGACCGGGCAGGTCTGTGCAGATTCTATCGGGACCATGCAGTACAGCGGAATCGGCGGGCAGATGGATTTTATGAGAGGTGCCGCATTGAGCGAAGACGGGAAACCGATCATCGCCATTACTTCAAGAACAAAAAGAGGGGTTTCCCGTATTGTTCCTTACCTGAAACCTGGTGCGGGCGTAGTTACCACGCGAGGCCATATCCACTGGGTGGTTACCGAATACGGAACAGCCTACCTGTACGGGAAAAACCTTAAGCAGAGAGCCCAGGAACTCATCAGCATTGCCCATCCGGATGACAGGGAAATGCTGGAAAAAGCAGCGTATGAACGGTTCAGCCATTAGGTATTTTTGAGGATACAGATACGGTTTTTTTAATGAAAAGAAACATCAGGCAGGCAGCTTCTGTGGATTAACATTTTTAAATCTGAAATTTTATAAGCCCATCATTAAACTTACCTGACGATTGTTTGTTAATATTTTTCGTATTAGTAAGAAATTCGTAATTTGCATACCTAATAATATAAAAGTAAAAATAGAAATATGTCAACACTTACATTTGCCGAAAAAATTGCCCAGGCAGAGAATTTTTTGCCGATTAACGGTACCGATTATATTGAGTTTTATGTAGGGAATGCCAAGCAGGCAGCTCATTATTATAAAACGGCTTTCGGATTTCAGTCGGTAGCCTATGCCGGACCTGAAACCGGTGTCAGAGACCGTGCTTCTTATGTTCTCCAGCAGGGGAAAATCAGATTGGTCCTTACCACAGGATTAAAGTCTGACTCGCTGATCAGTGAGCATGTAAAAAAACACGGTGACGGAGTGAAAGTTTTGGCATTGTGGGTAGATGACGCTTACAAAGCTTTTGAAGAAACGACAAAAAGAGGCGGGAAACCGTACATGGAGCCGGTAACGCTGAATGACGAAAACGGGGAAGTAAGAATGTCCGGAATTTATACCTACGGGGAAACTGTTCACATGTTTGTGGAAAGAAAAAATTACAGCGGACCGTTTATGCCCGGATATGAGAAATGGGAAAGCGCGTACAAGCCTGAAGAAGCAGGTTTACTGTATGTTGACCACTGTGTGGGAAATGTAGACTGGGACAGAATGGTACCTACCGTAGAATGGTATGAAAAAGTAATGGGGTTTGTAAACATCCTTTCTTTTGATGACAAACAGATCAACACAGAATATTCTGCTTTGATGTCTAAAGTAATGTCTAACGGAAACGGATTTGCCAAATTCCCGATCAATGAACCTGCAGAAGGCAAAAAGAAATCTCAGGTAGAAGAATATCTTGATTTCTACGAAGGGGAAGGTGTACAGCATATTGCCGTAGCAACAAAAGACATTATCCACACGGTAACGGAGCTTAAAAAACGTGGCGTGGAATTCCTTTCTGCCCCTCCTGAAGCTTATTATGACATGGTTCCGGAAAGAGTAGGCCATATTGACGAAGATCTTAAAAGACTTCAGGATCTTGGTATCTTAATTGACCATGATGAGGAAGGATATTTGTTACAGATCTTTACCAAGCCTGTAGAAGACCGCCCTACCCTGTTCTTTGAAATTATTGAGAGACACGGGGCACAGAGTTTCGGTGCAGGTAACTTCAAAGCATTGTTTGAAGCACTGGAAAGAGAGCAGGAAAAAAGAGGAAATCTTTAATTTTAACAACAATATCAGGTTTTGTCAGGATGAAAAGTCTTGACAAAACTTTTTTATAAGCACATTTATATGAGAAAATTATTCATCGGAATTTTATTTGTCGGAACAATATCCGGTGTAAAAGCACAGTACGGTTCATTAAATGACATTCTTACCAGGCTTGAAGAAAGGAAAGGAGTCAATCAGCACCTGGAATCCGTAAATATTGATAATAAAAAATTTGTTTTTATCAAAGATGAAGCGGATCACACGGAGAGAGACTTCATTGTTATCAAAGGAAATAAAGCCACTTACGTAGAAGTCTTTGATGATAAAGCCACAGGGGAAAGCAGTTCCAATGTTTTTTCAGGCGATATTATACGGAACAGAAAAAATATCATTTCCCTGAGAGCAGATATGCTTGAGAATAAAAAAGTCCCGATTCCCGTGACCAAAACTTTGCTGTTAACCAGTCAGGACAATATCCTTTACCTTATCGACATCAATACAAAAGACCGATGGATTGATGAATCATCTTTCTCTAAAGCGAAATTTAAAAAATAAACAGCTGACCGTTATCGGAGTTGATGATCATAGATATTACCTCCGGGTCTCTGCTGAAGCATCAGCAAAAGGCATTTTCACATTATAAATGCTTAAGAATATTACAGACAAAGTATAACGGATACATAAATCCAACCTAAATTATAAAATATGAAATCATTTGTAGAGTATACCTCAGATTCGGATTTTTCTATCCACAATATTCCGTTCGGAGTAGCGGTTTTTAATAAAGAGTACATTGCATGCTGTACCAGAATAGGCGATCAGATCGTTGATCTTGCCACCCTGCATGACCTGAGTTATTTTGACGAGATCGAAGGCCTTGAAGACAATGTTTTTGAAGCCTATACCCTGAATGAATTTATTGAACTCGGAAAACCCATAACCAATGCAGTGCGTTTAAAAATCCAGGAATTACTGCTGGAAGGCTCCACACTGTCTAAAGATCAGAAAACGATTGAAGCCGCTTTTTATGAGCTGGACCAGGTTAAAATGATGATGCCGGTTCATATTCCGAACTATACGGATTTTTACAGCAGCATCGAACACGCTACCAACGTAGGAAAAATGTTCAGGGATCCTGCCAATGCTCTGCTGCCGAACTGGAAACACCTGCCGGTAGGATATCACGGAAGAGCATCTTCCATTGTGGTGTCAGGTACGGAAATCAACCGTCCTAAAGGACAGATGAAGCCTGCCGATGCAGATCAGCCGGTTTTCGGACCTTGTAACCAGCTGGATTTTGAACTGGAAATGGCTTTCATCATCAACCAGAATACGGAGATGGGAGAAAGCATTTCAACACAGGAGGCTGAAAATGCAATTTTCGGAATGGTGGTATTCAATGACTGGTCTGCAAGAGACATCCAGTCGTGGGAATATGTTCCGTTAGGACCATTTCTGGCGAAAAATTTCGGTTCATCCGTTTCTCCGTGGGTTGTTACACTGGAAGCTTTGGAGCCGTTCAGGACTGCTTCACCGACACAGGATCCGGAAGTATTGGAGTACCTGAAATTTGAAGGCGATAAAAATTACGATATCAATCTTGAAGTATACCTGCAGCCGGAAAACGGTGAGCACAACCTGATTTCTGAAAGCAACTACAAACACATGTACTGGAACATGGCCCAGCAGCTGGCTCATCATACGGTAAACGGATGCAATGTGGAAGTTGGCGACATGTATGCTAGCGGAACCATTTCAGGGAATGACCCGAAATCTTTCGGTTCCATGCTTGAACTGACGTGGAGAGGTCAGAACCCGATCACCTTAAATAACGGTGAGGAAAGAAAGTTCATTAATGACAATGATACCGTAACCATGAAGGCCTGGGCTGAAAAAGAAGGGGTACGAGTGGGCTTCGGTGAAGTTTCCGGAAAAATCATTCCGACCAGATAATTTTAATACTTTTAAATAAACTTATTTAAATGCTCCGGCTATATTCAGCATGATATTGTTATATTTTACTATCGGAATTAATCCGTACAGTATTATAACGGTCAGTTGGGTAAAGTCGGGGCATCTTTGTTCTGAATACTTAAAAAAACTTAAGTGTTAAAATAATATATGAAGACAGTAATCCCATCAGAAATAACTTCCGTACAGCTGCAAACCATCATCCAGACCGCCGTTTCACCACGCCCAATTGCGCTGGCATCAACAGTGGATACAGAAGGAAACAGTAATTTATCACCGTTCAGTTTTTTCAATATGTTCAGTACGGTTCCGCCGGTCCTGATCTTTTCACCGTCCAGAAGGGTGCGTGACAATACGACGAAACATACTCTGGAAAATGTACTGGAAGTTCCTGAAGTAGTGATCGGGACGGTAAATTTCCCGATTGTACAGCAGATTTCGCTGGCTTCCACAGAGTATGGTGACGGCGTGAATGAATTTATCAAATCAGGCTTGACCATGAAAGATGCTGACCTGGTTAAGCCTAAACTGATTGAAGAATGCCCTGTCAACTTTGAATGTAAAGTCCTTGAAATAAAATCCCTGGGCGATCAGGGAGGAGCAGGCAATCTTGTCATCTGTGAAATCATTAAAATCCACATCCGCGAAGAATACCTGAATGCCGAAGGCAATCTGGACCAGGCAAAACTGGATATGGTTGCCCGGCTTGGCGGAAACTGGTATTCCAGAAACAATGAACATAACCTTTTTGAAGTACCCAAACCTTTGGTAACCAAAGGAATCGGCTTTGACCTGCTGCCTGAAAAAATAAAGTTCAGCCGCATATTCACCGGAAACGACCTGGGAATGCTGGCCAATGTGGAAACTTTACCTGAAGGAGAATATCATTCCGATGAAGCTGTTCATAAAAACGCACAACAGTTATTGCTGGAAAGCAAGATTGACGAAGCGTGGAAGGTTTTGATTAAATAATTTGAACTGATGTTACTTTGAACAGGTTTCGCAAAAAACGGATCAGGAAGTATAATATAAAAGGAGTGAAAAATTTTCACTCCTTTTTGTGTTTAAAAACAGCACTGGTATTTGCCTTCTACCAGCTGGACAGTACCGTATACCGTATGACATGGAAGAACAAAACACCGGTTATTGCCATCCTTTACGGAATATACATAACATCCGGTCGGAGGGCATGAAGGAAGAGCCTGCCCCATAACCGTTTTCTGAGCCTGCCTGCTTAATTTCTGAGCTTGGATTAATTGTTTCATAATAATCTGGATTTTAAGGTATTATATTTTTCACTAATATATGAATTTTACATAAATGATTCAATATAATTTATAAAATCCTCTTATTCACTCTGAAAATCAAATTTCTCTCTGATAAATTCAATACATTTTTCGGAGGCTGCATTGAGATCAAACGCTTGAAAAAATAAAGTTTAACGGTGCATTCATAAAAGCGATCTGAGAATGTTAACCAACATATCACTTGATCTGCAGAAACTGTCAGGTAAAATTGAACAAGGCCTGGGAAGTTTTTGTTAATTGATGTAATAACATAGTTTGGAGTAAATTCCGTAAAAACCATATAAAAAAAAGGAATGAAAATTTTCACTCCTTTGTTTATTTCATACTGTTAAAAACAACACTGCCAACGTCCGTCTATCTGAACTTCGCTGCCGTAATTTGTATTACAGGGCGGAACGATACACCTTCCCTCTCCGTCACTTAAATAATGATTCACACATCCGGTTACACATTGTAAAACTTTATCTCCTCCTGCAATGTGTTTTTGGGCTTCTCTGCTCAATTTCTGAGCATTTTTTAAATTTGAATTTTTCATGATAATTTTAATTTAATGGTATTAATATTTGTCACTAATATATGAAAAATTAAATATTCAACAAAAAAACATTGACATTCAATAAAGTACAGCTTATTTTACATTTTTTCTCTTATAAATTCAATACATTTCTCAGTCGCTGTATTAAGATCGGACGGTAGTTCGCTGCTTTCCCAGGGTTCCTTTGCACCGAAAGTATGATCTGCATTTTCAATTAAAAATAACTTCGAATTGGGATGTAAAATATGGAGATGCTCCGCATTCTTTACGTTTACAGTTTCATCATGTGTCCCGTGAATAATCAGGACATGGGCCTTTGCCATTTCAGTAGCCCGTTCCACATCAAAACGGTGCTCCTGCTGTTCATAATCTTCATAGAACTGATAATAGTGGGGCATATCCTGTTTTGTCCTTCCGTTGGTTACGTAATACACACCTGCTTTCTTCCAGTTGTCAAAAGCTTCGTTTTTCGGGAACCGGTCCAGAGTATCAACGCTGGCCAGGGTAATCAACCCGTGGATCCTTTCATCTTCATATGTTTTGATGATTGAAATCCCTCCTCCCCTGCTGTGCCCTATCAGGACTATTTTGTGGTTATCCACTTTTTCATCCTGAACAAAATAATCAATAACAGCTCCTAAATCAGAAAGTTCTTTGGAGTAATTGTTATTGCCAAAGGCTTCAAGGTCAGCAAAATTATGTGGATCTTCTACTGTTGTCCCATTGTGTGAAAAATTGAATTTAACAAAGAAAAAGCCGGCTTCCGCAAATTTTTCTGCCATCAGGTTCCAAGCGCCCCAGTCTTTATAGCCTTTATAGCCGTGAACAAAAATAACCAGCGGTAAGCGTTCCCCGTTTTCAGGATAACAGGCATCGGCCAGGAAATCCCTGGTTTGAGGATTGGAAATAATGATATTCTGCTTTTTTGTAAGTCCCATATTTTGCTTTTTAATGATGATCAGATTATTTATTTAATGTAAGGATTTATTTTAAGCCGGATTCTGATGCAAAGGATTATTAATACCTGTGAAAAAAATCAATCTTATACCTTATAAGAATTCTGCTTTCTAAAAATATTAAAAATAGGCCTAAACACAAAGGAAAACCTTATTTTTGCGGTATGTTGGATCTAAGAACCGTAACGGTCGTGCGTTACATTCTGCCGCTTCGGGAAGGTGGTTCGCTTCCTGCGCTGGCAGAAGCTGATGACGATTTTAAGTATGTTTTGAAATTCCGTGGCGCGGGCCATGGCGTTAAAATGTTAATCTCCGAACTGTTAGGCGGTAAAATTACCGAAGCACTGAGCTTACCGATTCCCGAACTGGTTTTTGCCAACCTTGATGTGGATTTCGGGAGAACCGAGGCAGATGAGGAAATCCAGGACCTGCTGAAATTTTCTGAAGGCCTGAACTTAGGCCTGCATTATCTTTCTGAAGCAATCGCCTTTGATTCAAGCGTTCAGGTTGACCCGCTCCTGGCTTCCAAAATTGTCTGGCTGGATGCTTTTATTACAAATATCGACCGTACTTTCAAGAATACCAATCTCCTGATGTGGCATAAAGAATTATGGATTATTGATAACGGTGCCTCTTTTTACTTCCATCATTCCTGGCAGCATTTCGATACGGCAGCAAAGACGCCGTTCAAATATGTAAAAGATCACGTTCTCCTTCCGCAGGCTACACTTCTTGATGAAGCCGACCGCTTTGCCCATGAAGTACTGAATGACACCATTTTCAGGGAAATCGTGAATTTAATTCCCCAGGACTGGCTGCACTGGAACGATGCAGAAGAAAGCCCGGATGAAATAAGAGAAGTGTATTTTAATTTCCTGAAGACAAGGCTGGAAAATTCTCAAATCTTTTTAAACGAAGCCAAGAATGCAAGAGGATAACATTTACGAATACGCCGTGATCCGTCTGGTTCCGAAGGTGGAGAGAGAAGAATTTTTCAATATAGGCCTGGTGATGTTTTCAAAGAAAATGAAATTCATCAAGACCTCGTTTTACCTCTGCCCGGATAAGTTCCGGCTGATGCACAGCAAACTGGATTATGAGGACATCATCAAGAACCTGGAAAGCTTTAAGAAAATAGCCGAGGGAAGCAGAGACGGAGGCCCGATTGCCATGATGGAAATTCCTGACCGTTTCCGCTGGCTTACGGCCGTACGAAGTTCGGTTGTACAGACGTCAAGGCCCCATCCGGGAAAATCAAAGGACCTGGAAAAGACTTTTGGTAAACTTTTTGAGGAGTTAGTGAAATAATAATTCCTCAATACATATTCTATGAAATTATCCGGACACAATACAGTATACAGGTTTTCCATAAACCTGTTTTTTCTTTTATGCTTAAACCTGTTCAGCTTAGGCTACTGCCAGTTTCCCGTTAATGAAAATAAAATTCCGCCAAGCACCGCCCTTCCTGCAAAAACATCGTTTAACGAAAATATTTCTTATAAGAACAATAAAAATGGAAATCCGGTCCTGTTAGACCTTTACAGTCCGAAAAATTCAGCATCAGAGAAACTTCCGGTGGTGATTTATGTTCACGGCGGAGCCTGGGCAAAAGGTGATAAAACCGTCAGGGCCGATACCTACATAGAAAGCACCATTTTAAAGCTCACCGGAAAAAATTACGCTGTGATCAGCATTGATTACACCCTGGTAAGTGAAACGGTTCATTTCCCGATGCCTGTTGAGGATACCAAGGATGTTGTGCGATGGGTAAGGAAAAATGCGGAAAGATATAATTTTGACGTTAATAACATTGGGTATTTCGGGGTTTCATCAGGAGCACATCTGTCGTTGCTTGCTGCCTATTCCGGGGATAATGATTATATCGGAAGCCCTGAACTTTCACAATATTCCGGAAAAGTGAATTATGTGGTAAGTAATTTCGGGCCTACAGATTTAAACAGGCTTCTGCATACAAGATTAGGCAAGGTTCCGGTAGCGATTGTCGGGCTGATTTTTGAACTTGTTGTTGAGATCCGCGAAAAACTTGTATTCGGAATTTCAGGATATGATATCAATAAGGACAAGAGAAAGGCTGTTGATTATTTAAAAACCGTTTCACCGATCAATTATGCCGAAAACGGAGTGCCTACCTTTATCCTCCACGGAAACAAAGACAAAGTAGCGCCTTTAAACCATTCCAAAAGACTGAACCGGAAACTTAAAAAAGCAGGTGCTGAAACGACATTGGTTGTTGTGGAAGACGGTGTCCACGGATTCGGCACAACTGATAAAACGTACCTGAATCAGCTGACAGATGAAATGGTCAATTTTATTGTCCTGCATAAAAAATAGGTGCAGATTCTTGTTTTTTCATCTCGAAAATTCATAAAACCTTAAAATTAATCAGTATATAGCTGTTCAGTACATACAATCCTCTTAACTATTAATATTCAATTCATTAAACACAATAATTCCGCTAAATTTGCTAGATTAATATACATATCTGATTTTTTATACTAAAATTAATTATCTTGGCCATTGTTTAATCATAATAAATTAAATCAACCAAAAAATTATATTATTTTCTTATAAAAAACTTCAATGATATGGATTTCCTAAATAAAATCAATGCATTAACGCTTGTTTTCGTTTCTGTGCTTATTTTTGCTATTGCCTACCGTTTCTACGGAATTTTCATGGCCAATAAAGTGCTGAAGCTTAATGATAACAATACCACACCGGCTCTGGAATTTGCAGACGGCAAAGATTATGTAGCCACCAATAAAAATGTACTTTTCGGGCATCATTTTGCAGCAATCGCGGCAGCTGGTCCATTGGTAGGGCCCGTTCTGGCAGCCCAGTTCGGGTATCTTCCCGGTGCTTTATGGATTTTAATCGGCTGTGTGTTGGGCGGCGGCGTTCATGATATGGTGGTTTTATTTGCTTCCGTGCGTCATAAAGGGCAGAGTCTGGCAACGATAGCCTCAAAGGAAATCGGGAAAACAACAGGAACGGTAGCCGGATTTGCGATATTATTTATCCTGATTCTAACGCTTGCAGGATTATCGCTGGCCTGTATCAATGCAATGCACGAAGCTTCCTGGTCATTATTTACGGTTCTGATTACCATGCCTATTGCCATCATCATGGGGTTAATTATGCGTTACAGAAAAAATTCGGTGACTTTTGCGAGTATTCTGGGAGGCGTCCTTCTGATCGCAGGCATTATCGGCGGACATAATCTAATGCAGAATGAAACCATGAACAATCTTTTTTCATGGGATATTACCACGATTTCCATAGCTATTCCACTGTACGGATTCCTGGCTTCCGTATTGCCGGTATGGCTGCTTCTGGTTCCCAGGGATTATCTTTCAACCTACCTTAAAATCGGAACGATTATTATGCTGGCCATCGGTGTCATTGTGATCCACCCTACGGTACAGATGCCTGCACTTACGGAGTTTGTAAACGGCGGCGGGCCTGTTATCGGCGGACCGGTGCTTCCATTCATATTTATTGTTATTGCGTGCGGTGCTATTTCAGGATTCCATGCGGTAATTGCAACGGGTACAACGCCGAAAATGCTAAACAGAGAAAGAGAAATTCTTTTTGTAGGTTACGGAGCCATGCTTGTGGAAGGTTTTGTCGCTTTAATGGCGTTAATTGCAGCGTGTACACTGATGCCGGGAGATTATTTCGCCATTAATACGCCTAAAGAATCCTATGATGCTTTTATTGCAGCCCATCCTTCCCTACACAGTGTTGATATTGATTATTTTTCACAGAAAATCGGGATTGATCTTCACGGAAGAACCGGAGGTGCCGTTTCTCTCGCTGTAGGGATGGCTCATATTTTCAATAAAATCCCTTATATGGATCAGCTGATGGCCTACTGGTATAATTTCGCCATCATGTTTGAAGCCGTGTTTATCCTTACTGCAATTGATGCCGGAACAAGAGTCGGACGGTTTTTCTTACAGGAAATGCTCGGTTCTGTCATTCCGAAATTCAATGATAAAAACTGGATGCCCGGAATTATTATCAGCAGCCTTCTCTTCACTTTTGCCTGGGGATATCTGGTTTTCACAGGAAATGTAAGCAGCATCTGGCCTTTGTTCGGGATCAGCAACCAGCTTCTGGCAGCCTGCGGACTGATTGTCTGCACCACCATGCTGATCCGTTTAAACCGCGGGAAATATGCGCTGTGCTCAGCGATTCCGGGAGTTTTTATGGCAATCATTACATTTTGGGCAGGCTATATTCAGGTAACATCTATTTACATTCCTAAAGGACAATACCTGCTGGCTACACTGGCTGTTGTGGCGATGGCTCTAATGCTGATTGTTTTTATCGGCGCTTTCCGAAAATGGTACCAGCTCCTGAAAATCAATAAATCTGAAATTGATTTTTATGGCGAATCTGTAAAAGAACTTGTAGAAAGATAGTTACATGGAACGATGACTTTGCCTGCAGTTAATAGCAAGCCAACATCCAACCATAACAGCTGTCTTTACTATTTTAAATAAAAGGGATTCTGAAATCTGTATTGCAAAACACAAATTTCAGAATCCCTTTTTTCAATATGAATTACTGTATATTTTTAAGATTACTTTTTCTGATCAATCAGCTCAAAAGCCTTCAGCAACAGAAGATCTTCATTATTTCTGATGCTTTCAACAGTCGGGCGTACGATCACATCAGGTTTGATTCCGATCCGCTGGGTTTCTCCGCCGTCCGGATAATAAATTCCCAATCCTGAAAAAATAAGCTTGTTGCCATCTGTGAGTTTGATAGCGGTTTTATTTCCGTCTGCACCTGCAGTCTGGCTTCCGACAAAGATAACACCCGGGACTTTCTTAAAAATCATTGCCCACAATTCTTCCGAGCTCTGCGTATATTCATTAATGAGAACAACCACCTGTCCTTTGTAAGAATCGGGGTTATTCTTACCGGCAAATTTATACGCCTTATCAATAATATTATCCACAAAGCAGAATTTACCCGGCTGGCTGAAATCCGCCTGCGTCTTAATTCCGAAATGCTCCGGCTTACCCAACAGATAATCAAAAACCTTCAGCAATGAACCGTCATCGTTATAGCCCCGAAGATCGAATACCATTCCTTTTGCATTTTTATAGGTATCCATCAATGCAGGAATCTCTGATGCCTTTAATGAAGAAAATTCAAAGTACACTTTATCGTCAACATGAAAACTCGGATTGAGACGGCTTTCTTTTTCATTATACGTTAAATACGTATAGGTTTTTCCATTGTAAACCAGATGATAGCTGGGAATCCCGTCTTTGTCCCACTCACTGTTAAAGATGCGCCCTTTCCTTTCCACAGTTGTCTTAAAGGTCTTTCCGTTTTGTTTTACACCTTCCAATACCATGGTCGGTTCATCACTGCTGAAAAGATAGCTGTACGCCTCACGCAGTTTAACCGATTCATTGGAATAGGCAAAATATCCGGATTTATCATCTATACTTTTGAGAATGCTCCTGCCGTTAATTTTTGTAATAAGATCCCCGACTTCAAGATTGGCTTTCTTCATTTTAGCCTCATCTTTAATCCCGGTGATGACCACTTTGCCGTCAACGATCTGGAAAATAAAGGGTGAGGTCAGTTTTCCGACTACATCATACTGTAATGTCTTTTCTATCCCGACATGCGTATCCTGCAGTTCAGCAGCAAGCCGCATTACGGCAGACCTGTAATCCTGTTCATTTTTGATGCTTCTGAATACCGGAATGTATTTTTTCAACACATCATCCCACTGATGATCCAAAAGATATTTGTACGGGGAAAAATATTCAATGACATTCCAGATCCTGAAAAGCTCCAGCATTTTAATTTCCACTGAAAATTTATCGTATACTTTTTCATTGCTGCTGCTGAAACGGATGCTGTTTTCGACTGGATTGGAATAGAATGAGCCTACATTTTTCGGCTCAGCAACCATATTTAACAGACGTGTTTTGCTTTCCGAAGTGACTTTCTTTAGTTTTTTGACCCATGAAATATCAAAATTACGAAGGGTAATGCTGTCACAATCATTATCCTTTTTATCCAGATTATCAAATTTGCTCTGATCTGCTGTGACCAGCCACTGATTTATCATTTTACCGGTATCTGACTTTGATCCATCTCTCAATGACTGCAGCAAAACAGCATCCCAGTCTGTTTTTCCCTGAGAAACTGCGGGGTGATAATATTTAACCAGTCCCCAGACTTTACCCAATTCGTATAAATCGCAGTCGGAAAATTTAGTCAGCTGAGCAGAAAGGGCTGTTGTTAAAAAGACTGAGAAAAAGACAATGTATTTCATTCTGTAATGTTGGTGTTTAAAGGTGTAAATCTAAAAAAATTAATATATTAAGCTCAGTATCCGGGTAATTAAATTTAATTATAGTACAGTATAGACATCTGTTTTCGCTTAAAAGTTACAGATGGATTCTCTTAAACTCAATTCTGTGGTATTTTAATAAATTGTTTTGATTATCTGAAATAAAAAAGGATTCTTAAATGCATGGTGTGGAAAATATCGGACTACATTCATCAGTTAATCGGTTCCGTATACAGCTGGCTTCCCCAAAACTGAAGATCCCGTTCTGCTAAATTCGATTCTGAAAATAAGTGATTCACTTCTTCCACAATTCTGCCCACGGCATTCGGGTCGGCGGTTCTTATTCTTGTTTCATGATTACTTTTGATCCCTTTTCCCGTGAAGTTAAGGGAACCCAGATAGGCAATTTCATCATCAATTACATAAATTTTGCTGTGAACGAAAGTTTTGTTTAAAGAATTCCCATTATTGGACGAAATGAAAACCTTAAAAGGAAACAGCTGTTTGTAGGTATAGTAATAGATTTTTTTATTTTTAATCTGTCTCACAAGAGAATCCCTGATAAAAAACAGCAGCACAACAGCGATAAAACCATACGCAAAATTCCAGTTTTCCAACAGGAAAATTAACGGAAATAAAATGACAGCCAGCCCGATTACCGCAAAAAGCAATGTTCCTGAAAGATTGACCAACCCGTCTCTTGACTGCTTTGCTTTTTCATCAACATGCCTTTTCTGAACGATTAATTTATTGATATTCTTATCATTTCCGTAAAAGTCTTCTATTTCATCGCTTGTAATAAGCTGCACATCAATTCCCTTGGAATGCAGGAAAATAAGTTCTTTAATTAAAGAAGGAGAAAGATAAGGCGATACGATCTTCACGTTCCTTTTTGCATTCCTGATATCCTGCAAAAGCTTTGCACCGGCACTTTTCCCTATATAAATATCACATACTGCATTGTTATAAAACATTCCCATCGTCTGAACTTAATTTATTTCACCCCAAAGAAATAAAAATAAAAAAACTCTGCAAAATAAATCTGCAAAGCCTTTGTAAATGAGTCTTATTCACCCACCCTTTAATTATGGGCAGCTCGGTATGCTGAAACAACTCCATATCGTACCGGTGTAAACTTTCAGGCACTTGGCCGTGGTGTCATACACCATCATTCCTTCCTGAGGAGATACCAGGGCGCTTACCTGTGTTGTGGTTAA
>NZ_LMKA01000084.1 GCF_001421435.1 Chryseobacterium sp. Leaf201 | reverse complement strand
TATTTATATTTGAGAATTATACAATTAAAATTACTAAATTTATCAACAGATAGTGACTAATTTTATGGAGAAATTTTTACAATTTATAGGTATATTTATCGGGTTTTACGGCCTTTCCCAGACTCCTTTAGATATTAAAGTGAAAGATACAGCAGGAAACGAAAGTATTAATGTTACCTGTAACAACGGTTTAGATGCAAACGGATGTATTACCCTGCATGCTGAATATCCCGTGCTGAAACAGACCCTCAATTATGAGGTAACACAGGAAACCTACAACCCTCCCGTGGCGATGAATCAGGGAACTTCCCTGAATGCAAATTACGATGACCTTTTTGCTGTAAAGCTTGATCTGCCTTTTAAATTCTGTTTCTACAACCAGTATTTTGAAGCGCTTGTCGTAGGGTCAAACGGAATGGTTACTTTTGATCTTAGCCAGCTAGGGAATATCAATTACCCGAATATCCAGTGGCCGAACCCAAGTGCCAATCTTCCGAAAAACTCTATCTTCGGAGTATATCATGATCTGGTTTTTTCTTCAGCGGATTCTTCGGAAATTTATTATTCAACCGTCGGAACGGCACCTTACCGGAAATTTGTGATCAGTTTTTATGACGGAAGAGTAGCGGGATGTACAGACCGCTCTTCCTCGCAGATTGTACTGCATGAAACCACAAATGTTATCGACGTTTTTGTGGATAAAAAACTCACACCGTGCCCGACCAGAAAGTTTGAAAATGCACTGATCGGAGTAATCAACAGCAACGGAACACAGGGCGTTTCTCCTGCCAATAGAAATACAGGCGTATGGCAGGCTTTACAGGAGGGATGGAGATTCAACCCGGTTGGAAATGTAATCCAGCCGCAGGTGACCTGGACGAATTCTGCAGGACAGACTGTCGCTGCCGGGATCCAGACTACGGTATGCCCAACCCAGAATGAGGTGTATACGGCCAATGTGAAATTCAATATCTGCGGAAACAGCGATCTGACATTCACGGATGATTTTCCGGTGACTTTTGATCCTACCTATCCGGCAGCAAAAAATTATACGCAGAATTTCTGTGGCAATGCAGCGGTAAACCTTACGCTGAACAGTTTTCAAGCTAATCTGACGACCCAGAATCCGGCTAATTTTACCTTCAGTTTTCATATCAGCCTGCAGGATGCACAGAACAATGTCAATCCATTACCGAATAATTTTACGCTAACAGCGAATGCCGTGCTGTATGCGAGAATCCAGAATCCCAGTGTTCCTGCATGTTACCGGGTGGCAGTACTGACTTTAAATCTTCTGAGTAAAAGTCTGCTTAAAAATACCGTAGAATTATGTGATACCAATAATGACGGTGTAGAACAGAATTATAATCTGAATCTCCTGAATACAGAGCTTTTTGCACCGGGAACGGCCGGGATTTCCTATTATGCAAGCCAGTCCAATGCACAGAATAATGTCAATGCCATTACTGCTGCCAATATTACCACGGGAACACAGCTTTGGGTAAGGCTTCAGGAGGCGAACTGTACCTATATTTTAGGACCTGTACAGTTCCAGTTCAGGCCGGGGGTGAATATGAATTCACCGATCACTTTTACGTATTCCATTTGTGACATCAATGCAGATAACCAGGAACCGTTTGATTATCCTTTAACCATAGGTCCGCTTATTTCCTCGCAGCCGGGAGCTGTTTTTGCGGCTTACAATACCTATGATGAAGCATTTTCCGGCTTAGGTTCCGGTTTAAATACTATTAAAGAAGGAATTTATACCATTTATGTCAGGGTTCAGATTCCGAACGGCTGTTTTGCTGTAGCAATCGTGAATATGAATGTGACGTTCAATAAAATTCTGGCCAATGAAAAAAACGAGTACATCTGTTTTAACGGGACAGACGATATCAGCATTAATTTAAATACGCTTTCCGCCGGAATGCTGGTTGCTCCGGCTACCGTTCCGGTTACAGAATTTTATGCCACTTATCCGGCTGCCGGCTTGGGTTTAAGCCCCATCAGCCCGAACCAGACGATCACAACCAACGGTAATTTTGTGACCCAGACTTATTTTGTACGGTTTGAAATTGCAGATGACTGTTATACGATCCGTCCGATTACCGTTAATCTGGTACATCCGGTAGCCGTTCAGAATAATTTTACGGTTTGTGATTTTAATAATGACAATTCCGAGAACGTAACGCTGTCTCAGTTTTCATCATCTATTGCAGGAAACCAGAATGCCGGCATAACGTATTACCTGACATCCGCGGATGCGGCAAACGGAAGTAACCCGGTAACCACCATAATTTTAACCGGAACGCAGCAGATTTTCGTAAAGATCAATTCTTACAACTGTCAGCAGGTTTATCCGGTTACGCTGGGTTTAACCTCAACGCCGGCAGTAAATTCCCCGGTGACAATTACGCTGAACAATATCTGCGACAATAACAATGACAATACTGAAATATATAACCTGACCCAGGCGCAGCCTCAGATTTACACAGGTTCAAAT
Source organism: Chryseobacterium sp. Leaf201 (assembly GCF_001421435.1). GTDB lineage: Bacteria > Bacteroidota > Bacteroidia > Flavobacteriales > Weeksellaceae > Chryseobacterium. The sequence continues at coordinate 29,118 of NZ_LMKA01000084.1, read as the reverse complement.
GTAAGTTTTACGTATTATCTTAATTACAATGCGGCTACCCATACTTTTTCTGATCAGATTACGGACCCTACCCAGTTTGTGGTTTCAGCAGGAAGTGCCACCGTGTATGTAAGGGTTAAATTTAACAACAGCGAATGTTTTTCCGCAGCACAGCTCAACATCCAGATGACGTTTTTGCCGCCGGTGGTTCTGAACAGCGCTACGCTCAGTACCTGTGATGAAGATTTTAATTTAAGTGAAACTTTTCAGCTGAATAATGCGGTTTCCCAACTGTTTATAGCTTCCCAGAATACCTATCCGCTGTCAAATATGACGGTTTCATACTACAATACGGCAGCAGAAGCCAATGCAGGGAACCCGGCCAATCAGATCGGGACCACGGTGACGACAAATATTTCTTCTGTTCAGGTATGGGCAAGGTTCCAGTCGAATACAACGGGATGTTACTCGGTAGCACCCATCCAGCTGAATACCTATTTCCCGCCGAAGGCCATCAATTCCACCATTACGGTATGCGATGAAAACCTGGACGGAAGCTATGAGGTGAACCTTTTGAATTTTACCAATCTCATGGTGGATATCCCGAATCCTGCCAATACATTTACCTTCTATCTGTCTCAGCAGGATGCCCAGAACGGAGTTAATCCTATTGCCAATCCGGCGAATTTTACAGCCAATCCGTTTCCGGCTCAGATTTGGGTGAAAGTCCAGAATATTCCGGGCTGTGATGACATTGCCGAGGTCAGTTTCATATTGGGAAATAAAGTGACACTGCAGAATGGCGGGCCTTTGCAGCTTGCGGTATGTGATACGGCAAATGACGGAATTGAAATCGTGAATTTAACCCAGTTCCAGACCCAGATCTATTCCGGGACCAATGCCACATTCACCTATTATCCGTCTTTGGCAGATCTGAATGCAGGAACCAATGCGATTGCTGCCCCTTCAAATTTTACGTATAATCAAACCACAGGCTCAAACACCGTGTATGTGAAAATAAGTGTTCCCGGCTTATGTCCGAATGTAGCGGAAATTAAGTTATCACTGAAGCCGACGCCTGTATTCGATATCCCGACGCTGTATTTCTGTCCGGAAGGTTCACTGGATTATACGGTAAATATCGAAGGCTACACGATTACAAATTATGTCTGGACCAATCCTTCAGGGCAGGTGGTTTCCACAACCGATACGATTACCGGAATTACGGCTGTCGGGACTTACACGCTTACGGTAACCGCAAGCAACGGATGTTCTTATACGGATACTTTCGAGATCAAGCATTATGATGTTCCTGTCATCAAGAACCTTGAATTTAACGGGAATAATGCTGTGGTGCACGCAACCGGTCTACAGACGATCCTGTATTCTATCGACGGTATTACCTGGCAGGCAACCAATACATTCTATAATCTGCCGACGGGAATTACCACGTTCTATGTGAAATATGCAGACAGTGACTGTATTGTAAAGCAGCAGGGCGTTGTATTGGATATTAAAAATGCCATTACCCCGAACGGAGACGGCATGAATGACCACTGGATTGTGAAGAACCTTCATGTTTTCGGCGGGAAGATGTCCAATGTTAAAATATTCGACCGTTACCAGATGGTTGTTTTTGAACAGAGCTCGGGTACACAGTTTTTCTGGGACGGAACCATGAAAGGCAGGGCAATCCCGACTTCAAGTTACTGGTACGTGATCACCCTTCCGGACGGAAGATCATTTACAGGCTGGATATTGGTTAAAAACAATAATTAATACCGGAAATTTTCACCTCACAGGTTTCAATCCTGTGAGGTTTTTATTTTCAGTCTCACAGATGCACAATTCAAACATATATTTTTCAAAAATTGAATTAGTCAGCATTTGCAATTTGATACTGCCGGGTTTCCAAGCCGTTGATCAGTTTTGAATTTATCTTTTAAAAGAACCTTGTAAAATTCTTTTAAGACTCAGTTCTGAAATTGATAAAAAGCTATTCCCGAAGATTTATGATTTTGAATCTGATGAATTTAAAAAATCAGTGGAAAATTATTTTTTCAGATAAACTCAGGCAGGTTCTTAATTCCATTAAAAAAAGGATTATGTAAAACCGTTTTCCTTTGTTTTCCGTATATATTATTAAGCACGACCGTAATGGGTAACCTATCGTTATGATAGATAGCATCATTGTAAAGTTCTTAACATTCAGGGCAAATCTGCATCTAATAAATGCTGAGGACAGACAACGGGATTACTGTTATCCTTTAAGATTATAAATGAAAATGAATAAAAAAATAAAAATGAAGAACATATTGGTATTTTTCGGAGTTATTCTGGGAATAGCTGTTTTTGCCGCAGGTTGCGGAGATTCAAAAAGAATGAAGACAGCTGAAAATACAAGAGAAAATGAGAACGTTATGGACAATAAAAATGTGAAGGAAATTTATTTTGCAGGAGGATGTTTCTGGGGAACTGAACACTTTTTCCAGCAGGTTCGCGGGGTAACGGGAACCGAGGTGGGATATGCCAATGGAAATACCAAAAACCCGACTTATGAAGAGGTGGTAAGCCATACAACAGGTTTTGCGGAAACGGTAAAAGTAAAATATGATCCCGAACAGGTTGATGTAAAACTGCTGATCGATCTGTATTTTAAGACAATTGACCCTACCAGCATCGACAAGCAGGGAAATGACAGGGGAAACCAGTACAGGACAGGGATTTATACTACGGATAAAGAAACCCAGGCGATTGTTAAGTCGGAAGTTGAAAAATTAGCCAGGAATTACAGTAAGCCGGTTGTTGTGGAAACGGTTGCTTTAAAAAATTTCTACAAAGCGGAAGATTATCACCAGGATTACCTGGATAAAAATCCGGGTGGATACTGCCATATTGAACCGGGACTTTTTGAAATGGCAAGAAATGCGAACCCGCTTCCGAAAAAGGAAACAACATACCAGAAGCCGGATAAAAAGGTTTTAAAAGATAAACTGACTTCAGAACAGTATAATGTAACCCAGGAAAACGGTACTGAGATGCCTTTTAAAAATGAATACTGGGATGAAACCCGTGAAGGGATCTATGTGGATATTACCACGGGAGAACCGTTATTTATTTCTACAGACAAGTTTGAATCCGGCTGCGGATGGCCAAGCTTTTCCAAGCCGATTACCAAAAAACTGGTGGAAGAAAAATTAGACAAGACTGCCGGAATGACGAGGGTTGAGGTAAGAAGCAAAACCGGGGATGCCCATTTGGGACACGTTTTTAATGACGGGCCGGAAGAGAAAGGCGGACTCAGATACTGCATCAACAGTGCTTCGCTGAAGTTTGTCCCGAAAGCAGAAATGAAAGCAAAAGGATATGGAGAATATATTGCTCTGTTGGATAAAAAATAATATTATAGTGTTTAAGTGAAAGTGTGAGTGATTGCAGGACTGCCTTAGGGGCAGTCTTTTTTATAACTACTGTTGATCATTCAGTACGGGAAAATGTGGTAGAATGAAGGTTTTTTATTTCAGATTATTGCAGCTGAAATCTTTCTTTAATTAACATGGAGATATTTAAAAATAAAAGGAATCCGAAAATGACATAATAAGATTGCTTTGGAATGTGATTAATAAAAGCTTCTGGTTTAAATAAATTTAAAGATGCTTTTTCTTTATAATATTCGCCTTCTATAACTCTACCGCAGACAGTATCAGGGGTTGTTTTTTCATTCGGATTTTTACACATATGAACAGCAAAAAAATGATGGGTTTTTTCCGCATCAACTCCATAAGTTTCCTGATTTGCCAACTTCATGGCATCAATTAAAGCAATAAAATCCTGATAATTATTTTTATCCCCGATCACAAATTCAATTCCTGTTTCTTTTTCATTTCTTGCCTGAAGCTTTTTTAATTCAGAAACATAATATTGCTGATTTCGCAGAGCACTATTGGGTTGAACAATAATCTTTTTGTAATTCCAGTTTCTAAATGGTTCAAAGCTGGCAATGGAGTTTTTCATTCCTTTTCTGATTTTTGCATAAATTCCTAAATCTATCACTGTATATGGCGTATGAACCCTTGACTTCCATAATACCAGAATAAAACAGGGATCAGCAAAGCTCTGATCAGTCCCGCAACATCAAATATTTTTCTCATGGATATTGTTTTCATAAAAATACTGAAAAATTCAATCCGTTCATTTTTCTGCACAAAAAAAGCGATCCGGAAACCGGACCACTTTCAAAAACAATCTTCGATATGAAGGTAATATTTAATTCTTAATTTTTATTCAAAACTACCAGTCTCTTTTTCTTAAAATCCAGTATGATCCGAAGATAAAGATTGCACACCATACCAGACACGCGATCATGCTTTCCGTAGGGTAGTGGAATTCATATTTCATGCCCATCATCTTGGCCATATTCAGCCTCATCAACGGATTGGGGATCAGGCTTGACATACTTTCCAGCGGTAAAATATGGGTAATAAAAAAGTCATTCTGCAGCACATCATTTCTCTGAGGGCCCTGCATTCCTTTCACTTTGGTAAATACTTCCACCGCCGTTAAAATCCCTTCAACAATCCAGAACACGAACAGCGCAAGAAAAACAAATACCGATTTTCTCAGGAGAATGGAAAGGAACATCAGGAAGCAGAAAAACGTAAACAGTTTTACAAAATAATTTCCGATGAAGAAAATTTCACTGAAAACCGTTTCGGAGTCGGTTGTTTTGGAATATTGGTATCCCAGAAACATGGTGATCGCAAATACCACTACCGTAGAAACAATGGTGAAAATAGCGATGGTCAGCAGTTTGGAGCTGATGAATTCTTTTCTGCTCAGTCCGTCAATCGTATTCTGCTTGAACATCCGGTTGCTGAATTCCTGACAAATGGAAAAAACAATGATCAGCCCCAGGAATATTTTTAACAGCGCAACAATCCAGGTCGTGAAATTCCATATCTCCGGGAAATTATAAATGCCCTGTTCTTTCAGGTTGATGGTTCCCCCGAAAAGGTCAAAATCCACCAGTCCGATGAAAAGCAGTGCAATAAGAATCGCAAAGTAAAGCGCTGTAAAAATCTTGAATGGCCTGTAATTCAGATTTTTATAGTATTCCAGTTTTAATAGTTTCGTCATGATTATTTTGTGTTTTTTACAAGTTCAAGGAATTGGGATTCTAAGGACATTTTTTTCTTGGTTAAATGGGACAGGAAGATCCCTTTTTCAGCCAGTTTCTGATTCAGGTTGGAAGCTGAAATAGAAGCATCATCACGGATCTGGGCTTTCAGGATATCGCCGTCCTGTTTTACGGCCGTAAACCACTGAAGCTCTTCCAGTGCACTCATCAATAAGACATTATTATCTGCTTTTAATTCAAAGAAACCATTGTTGGCCGTCATTTCATCAACACGGCCGCAATAAAGGGAATTTCCTTCTTTCAGAACAATCACATGGCTGCATATTTTTTCAATTTCATCCAGCAGGTGGCTCGCAATGATAATCGTAATGCCCTGTTTTGCAATATTGCTGATGATCTCACGGATCTGGATGATCCCTTCCGGATCAAGCCCGTTTGTAGGTTCGTCCAGAATCATCACTTCGGGGTTATTAAGCATGGCAGAAGCAATCGCAAGACGCTGTTTCATTCCCAGGGAAAAAGTTTTGAAAGCATCTTTTTTACGCTCCAGTAAACCTACGGTCTGCAGAACTTCATCAATCCTATGCTGAGGGGTTTCCTTGATTTCCGCTACAATTTTAAGGTTGGTTTCCGCGCTCAGGTAAGGGTAGAAATTCGGCTGTTCAATAATGGCCCCGATTTTTTTCAAAGTATCAGGATCCGTTCCTTTTTTCCCGAACCAGTACCATTCGCCGCTTGTAGGGTTAATGGTAGAAAGCAGCATGCCGAACGTGGTGGATTTCCCGCTTCCGTTCGGACCCAGGAGTCCGTAAACATTGCCCCGCTCCACATCAAAAGAGATGTTGTTGACTACGGTTCTCTTGAATTTTTTAGTCAGATTCTTGACAGATAAAATTTTTTCCATGTAATTTGTTTTACCCTATAATAGTCTCTGCGGGTGGTGAATTGTTACAAAACTGACTGATAATACTTTTCAGAACATTATGTGTTTTTGAATATGAATGTTTTTAAGCCAGCTCCATTGTCTGTAATTTTAAGCCTTGAAAACCATATCCATAAGGTGCCCGTCTAAATTTATTGTATCCGGACAGCAGAAACCTTCTTCAGATTTCTCAAAAATCATTATATTTATAATATTAACAGGTTATTATGAAATTGATTAAACTGGCTGAAGAACTTCATGTTTCCGCCGAAGCTATAAAACAGTTTATCCAGGATTTTGATCTTGAGCTGGGTGAATGCATCAGTACAAATTTTGAAGTAAAAAAAGATTTTGAAAAATTCGCCCGCGAAAACATAGATTTTTTAAGGCGTTATGAAAAAGATCTCGGTAAAGAAAAAACAGCCGGACAGATTGCGGATAAGATCAACCAGCCGAAAGAGAAAGTTGAAGAAGCCATTAAGGAAACAGCCCCGAATATTTTTGATAACGGGTTTTTCAAATCCTCGGTTTCAAGCTATGGAATTGATAACAAGCTGGGCGGGAATTATCAGTTTGTCTACAATTATTTCGGGCATACCACCAGCCTGCACAAAAGGGATTTTATCGGGTACCGGGATTTGTTTTTCTACATTTCCGGTGTTCTGGAACCCTTTATCAATCCGCAGCAGATCAGGGATTGGGGAATCAACAGGCCGGCAGGGATCATTTTGTACGGGCCTCCGGGAAGCGGAAAGATTTTCTGGGCGAAGAAGATCGCGGAAATCATCGGTTATCAGTTTAAGGAGGTGAAAAAACATTACCTGGGAACCTCTTTCGTAGACGGAAACCAAACAGATTTTAATGATTTTCTGGTGAACATGATGGAAGAAGACAAAGTATTGCTGTTTCTTACGGATTTCGATGAGATTATGATGGCCAGAAAAGCTGATAAAAACATCGCTTCATGCAACCTGGAAACCCAGGAAGTCATCCTGCATTATATTTCAAAATTTGAACAGGAAGATGTCCTGATGGTAGGTTCCGCCACTTCTGTCTCAGATATTGATGAAGAAATAATGGCGCCCGGAAGATTTGATGTCATGATTCCCGTATTCCCTCCCAATCTTGCGGAGCGTTCTGAGATTATCCTGTATGCAATGACCAAAAACCTGGAGAAAGATTCCCTGTTATATAAAATTTTAAAAAACAACAAAGCGGACCACATCCCTTTCTGGCATGATGTGTCATCCAAAATGAAAGTATTCAGCAACACCATGCTGATTGATTTTACACAAAGCCTTAAAAAACGCATCAAGCATCAGTATTATAAAACCAGGAACGAAAGCCTGAAGATTGATCAGCCTCTTCTGGACGCCGCCCTGAGAGATGCCGCCGGAAAACTGACAAGTGAATACCTGGACCAGATTGCCGTTTTCTTAAGAAATGCAGCCGCCCATAATGCAGACCAGTTCCAATACAGGATGCACAGCCTTAAAACCGAGCTGGATTCCTATAAAGCCGTAGAAGAACCGAGAAGGGGCATCGGGTTCCATCATAATGACGAAGAAGACAAAAATACAGGAGCAAAAAAGGTTTAGTATGATTAGTGCGCCTGTATATTTATGAAATTTATACCCTTTGAACACCTGATCTATATAACAGATCTGTCTGAGCAGGAAATATTCACAAGGCTTTCCGAACGCGTTGAAACAAAGAAGTTTCGAATAATCCGTACGCATTCCATAAAGCAATATAAAGGACATGTTCGTAATGATAATACATTTGAGATCAGCAGGATTTTAAAATACAGAAATTCCTTTCAGCCCGAAATTGAAGGAAAATTTCAACAGAGCAACAATACGGTGCGGATTGAAGTTAAGATGGGGCTTAATCTTTTTGTGATTTTATTTACAATATTCTGGTGCTCCATGGCATTTCTTTTTTTTATTGTCCAGATTTCTTCTAATGCAGAATGGTCTTTTGAAACATTCCTTCCTTTATTCATGTTGTTTTTTGGCTATCTGATGGTATTGGTGGGTTTTAAAGTAGAAAGCGGAAGATCAAAAAAAGATCTCAGTAAAATTTTTGAAGCAGAAGGTATGATTGACCAATAACCGGGTCCGCAAGAAAGAATATTGGAATAAAATTTTCTTATTTTTGTAAAAATAAACATTCGTGATTAACAACGACCATATAAAAGAAGTTCAATCCAGAATTGATGACCTGCATAAATATCTTCAGATTGAAAAAAAGAAGATAGAAATTGCCAATGACGATGAAAAAACTGCCGCACCGGAATTTTGGGACAATCCTAAAACCGCGGAGGTATTTCTGAAGCAGCTCCGTTCAAAGAAAAAATGGGTGGAAGCCTATGACGAAATCAAAACCCAGTTTGAAGACCTACAGGTTCTGGTGGAATTTGCCAGAGAAGACCCGGATTCCGAAAAAGAGCTGGACGAAAATTTCCCGAAGCTCGTGGAGAAGATTGAAGACCTGGAATTTAAAAATATGCTTTCCAATGAAGGCGACGAACTTTCTGCCGTTCTTCAGATCACAGCCGGAGCGGGAGGCACGGAAAGTTGCGACTGGGCTTCCATGCTGATGAGGATGTACACCATGTGGGCAGAAAAGCAGGGCTATAAAATCCGTGAACTGAACTTCCAGGAAGGGGATGTGGCCGGGGTGAAAACCGTAACCCTTGAAATTGAAGGCGAGTTTGCCTTCGGATACCTGAGAGGGGAAAACGGGGTACACAGGCTGGTAAGGATCTCGCCTTTCGATTCCAATGCCAAGCGCCATACGAGCTTTGTTTCGGTGTACGTATATCCGCTGGTGGATGATACAATTGAAATCAACATCAATCCGGCTGATATTTCATTTGAAACCATGAGGTCTTCCGGAGCAGGAGGGCAGAATGTAAACAAGGTGGAAACGGCCGTGCGTCTACGCCACGCTCCGACAGGGATTATCATCGAAAACTCAGAATCGCGTTCCCAGCTTCAGAATAAAGAAAAAGCCATGCAGTTGCTCCGTTCCAGATTATATGAAATGGAACTGGAAGAGCGCCTGAAAGCCCGTAATGAAATTGAAGCCAGCAAGATGAAAATAGAGTGGGGAAGCCAGATCAGAAACTACGTTATGCACCCTTACAAACTGGTAAAAGATGTCCGGTCCGGATTTGAGACTTCGGATGTTGATTCTGTGATGAACGGAAATCTTACGCCATTCCTCAAAGCGTTTCTGATGGCTGACGGGACGGCGGTTTCCGATGATGACATGGAGTTATAAAAGCCATATTTAAATTTAGTTAAAATCTTATAATAAATTTCCTTTTGATCTTTATTAAGCTTATTTTTGTTGCTTATCAAAGTGTATGGAAGATTTCAATAACTGGAAAGATTTATTAAACCCGGAATTTTATATAAACAACGGTGGTTTTTGGTTGATTTTATTTATTGTTTTTGCTGAAACCGGCCTGTTTATAGGGTTCTTTCTTCCTGGAGACTCTTTGCTTTTCGTATCGGGGATTTATGCGGTTAAAATTATTGCCGAGACTTTCGGGTCTACAGGCAGCGATTTTTTAGATACCACGATCCTGGCTTCATGTGTGTCCGTTGCTGCAATCATCGGTAATGAAGTAGGCTATTATTTCGGACGTAAAGCCGGCCCCGCCCTTTACAGAAAGAGAGATACCATGCTGTTCAAGAAAAAGTACCTGTACCAGGCGCATGATTTCTTTGAGAAAAACGGTGCATTGGCCATTATCATGGCAAGGTTTTTACCGGTAGTGAGAACGTTCACGCCCATTGTTGCAGGGATTGTAAGGATGGATAAAAAAGAGTTTCTCAGAGACAATGTCATCGGCGGGGTGCTGTGGTCGTTTTTACTGATCTTTGCGGGACATTACCTGGATAAACTGTTCATGGACCAGTTTCAGATTGACCTCAAAAAGAAACTGGAATTAATTATCATCGTGATCGTTTTGATAACCACGGTGCCGGTAATCATCAAGTTCCTGTTCGGGAAAAAGGAAGACTTTTCCAAGTATGAAAACCACAATTTCGACGAGGATAACAAATAAGAATTACTACATAACAATACAGATAACCTGCTTTCAGAAGCGGGTTATTTTTTTGATAATAGACATACGACTTCAAATAATAAACATATCTTTTCTTCGTCAGAATGAAACAGGCCTGAAAAACCAGCCTCTAACATCTAATTTCTGATTTCTAACCTCTCAACGTATAATCCACTCTAAAATATTGGGATAAATAATGCTGTCCCGTTTCTTTTTACTGAAAAACCTAGGTACATGCCCGGTTCTCTTCATATAGATAAATCTGTGGGGAATGTTTTGTGCAGTCAATACCGAATCCAAAGCCAATCCCTGTTTCCGGTTTACGAGAAAATCGGTGGTGCCCTGGAAAAATAAGGTCGGGACCGGGGAAACATTGTAAATCGGACTTGCTTTTCTGAATTCTTCAGACAGATCCTGACGGTGAAATTTTTCGCCGATCATTTTCTGGATCGTAGGAGAAGAATATTTGGAATAAAAAGAACTCAGGTAGTCCGGGGAATAAAAATCAGTCGGGCCGCTCAACGAAATAATTTTTTTAATCTGATCCGGATGCTGGTATCCGTATAACAAAGCCAGGTGCCCGCCGGAACTTTCTCCCAGAATAATATAATTGTCAGGCTGCAGCTCAGCTTTCCCGGCCAGTTCATTGAATTTCGCAATCACAGACTGGATATCTTCCAGCTGCTGCCTGTAGGTGATTTTTTTTGATTTTGAAACCAGCCTGTAATTCATATTAATGCTCGGGATGTTATTTTTGAAAAGCATTTTCTGAACCTGGATCATGTGTTCTTTCTTTCCCAGCGTCCAGGCACCGCCATGGACAATCAAGACGACCGGAGCATCTTTGGCATAATCAGACGGAAGAAAAACGTCCATCTTCTGTTTTTTATGGTCGCCGTATGTTAAGTTGTAAATTTTCTGTTCATTATCGGTTCCCACCCAGACCCGGAATCTGGTATTGCATGAATTGAGGACAAAGCCAATTAAGCCTAAAACAAAAAAATGGTATTTGAGAATCAGCTTTTTCATAGAATAAAGGTATCGAAAATTGAGCTTACAATTAAATTTCACCAGATGATTTTTAGCATCATTCTTCGTTCAGGAAAGCAGTCTGAATTCATTGGAAATGAAGCCCGGGATGACTGAATTATCTTAAAACAGCCATCGTAATCCCATTGGCCCTCCGCCGTTATCCGGTTTTTTTACAACTTCCATGGTGGTCAGGTCAATCACCGAAACATAATTGGGAGTACAGGACATAAAAGCCTAATTTTTCCGGTTTTAAATTTTAAGATCAATAACATTAATTTCATGAGCCGTTCTGTTTACCATATTGGCAATAGATGCTGCCGAGCCGTCACCGAAAGTCACCATTTCATGTCGATCTTCACTAACAGGGATTAGCAATAACTTCTAATGAATTGTAATCTGAAACAACCATTGTTTTGTTGGTTTTTGATAAACCCAAAATATCGGGTCTGTGAGAAAGAAGAACAGGACATCAGTAACAGAAACAGGATAAAAATTCTCATGAGATTTATTTAGGTCTCTTTTTTGATAACAAAGAATATTGAATGTTAAATAGATACTTTGATTGTGATCGTTTCACAGAACAGTATTTCATTGTCATTGAGATCAATTCATCAGTGAAAGAAATTCTGAACTCATATTTAACCGGGAACTTATTTTGATTTCTCTTAAAACCTGATATAATCATACAATAAGTCGAATTAAATAATTATTTTTGCCTTTAACAACTATTAAAAAAAATATTAAAAACGTATGGCATCTGGTTTTTTTGCAATTTTGGATGATATCGCTGCTTTGATGGACGATGTAGCGGTTACCAGTAAGATAGCAACACAAAAAACAGCAGGAATCCTCGGTGATGACCTTGCAGTAAATGCTGAAAAAGCAACAGGTTTCCTCGCATCGAGAGAGATTCCGGTATTATGGGCCATTACAAAAGGTTCTTTTATTAACAAATTAATTATTCTGCCTGTTGTATTCCTGCTCAACTGGCTCTATGCTCCCGCCATTAATTATGTACTGATTCTGGGAGGCCTGTACCTGGCTTTCGAGGGAGTTGAAAAAATTATAGAATTCCTTTTTCACCGTGAAAAGGAAGGCCATGAAGTGGTGGAAGAAATTAAGGAAGAAGACAAAAACTCTGAAGAAGTAGAAAAAGCAAAGATCAAATCAGCGGTAACCACAGATTTTATCCTGTCAATTGAGATTGTAATTATTGCTCTGGGAACGGTGCTGGAAGAAAGCCATCCTTTCATTACCCAGATCTTAGTAACGAGCTTAGTGGCATTTATTGCTACCGTGGGAGTATACGGAATTGTTGCTCTGATTGTGAGAATGGATGATGCCGGATTTAAACTGATTAAAAAAAGCAATGATAAAGGGTTCTTCGGGCAACTGGGGCATTTACTGGTAAAGGCTTTACCGATTGTGATCAAAGCGTTGGGAGTAATCGGTACGATTGCTTTAATTATGGTGGCCGGCGGTATTTTTGCCCACAGAATAGATTATTTTCACCACTTTTTACCATCTTGGTCTTCCAGTGAAATTCTTACGATTTTAAAAGAAATCATTCTTGGACTTGCTGGAGGATTGCTTGCCGTTGCTCTTTTTACCATCGGAAAGAAAATCTACAGTTTGTTACGGGGATAATTAGTCAATTAATTCCTTTAGATTAAAATAACAGAGCTTATGAATGCATCCGGATAGTCCTGCATTCATAAGCTTTATTTTTTGTATAAAGTTGTAAAGAGAGATTTTACTGTTCCTGTCTTTATTAACTTATTGAACAGCTTTATGGTATTTTAAAATCTATCACTTGATGGATTCATCTATCGAAAGATTATTGAGATACGCCAATTTAACAGGTCTCGCATCCACAAACTCCGAATGGTTAAGACCAATATGTTCTTCAGTTTTTAATTTCTCATAAAAACTCAGGATTTTCTTTTTAAGACTGCTGTTTCTGATATAATTGTTGAAAAACAGTTCAGACGTTTCTTTATCAGAACAGCATAATAAAAAATCAATCGGGCCTAAAGAATCTTCAGTATAAGTATTGAATCTTGTCCCGTTATTTTTAAGAAATCCAATGGCATTTTCCTTAGAATTGAACAGATCAAATATAGGAAGTACATATTTTTTAATATGGTCTGCAATCTCATTCACTGACTTTTCAAAACTCAATCCGGCAACATTCCATTTTTTCCAGGTGTGATGAGGGGTAATATATCCGAGATGATTTCCGTAAATTAACCCGTTGCTGAACTCATTGCCGGTATGCTTAATCTGCCATTTCTTTAAAGCTTTGGAATAAACAGCCATATCCGGAATCATCATAATATGGGAAGAATGATTCATGGAGCTGCTCTGAAAAGTAATCTCAAAGAAAATGTCTTTATCTGATGCGCTTTTTTTAAGCCTCTGCCCGTTTTTGTACCTTTCAAAACCTTCAAGCTGATCTGCTACTGCATGGCAGGCATTTAAAAATATTTCTTTTGTATCCATTAATTCAGTCCGTATTCCGGTGTTTGGGCAAATATAAATTAATATTTATGGATACATAAAAGCCAATCCGGAAAAGTTATTACTTACAATACTCCGCAGAGATTTCTAACATTTTTATCAAACGCGTGAAATATGACCAGATAATTCAGCTGTTTTTCGGTAAGGTTGGTCTGTTTTGAGAATTTTGCATGGGCAGCATCAAAGGCGGCATCATATAATTTTATAAATTCAGACTGCATACCGGGCTCAGGATATTTTGCGTCTGCAACAGCGTAACAGGAATCATCAATTTCGACCTCTCGTTTCATGAAATCGCAGTAACTCAACGCCCTCTTATCAAGTGAATCCAAAGGACAGCCAGTTTTTCCCGATCATTCTCATATTTCAACTGCGGTAAAATTTCCTTACGGAACTGATCGTTCGGTAAAATGTATTTTTCTTTTTCAACAATATTTTTGTCAACTGGTGATGTTGTCTTTTCATTCTGACAGCAAATCAATGATAGCAGGAGAAATGCAGATGCGGTTTTCTTCATGGCTTGATTATTTCTGTCAAAGCTAAACCGAAAAACACTCCATAAAAAAGGATTCCCGTAAGAATCCTTTATATTTTTAATTGAATAAATCTTTCACTTTATCAAAGAATGTTTTTTCTTTTCCGGAAGGTTCTGCAACCATTTCTCCGCTGCTCATCTGCTTTTCGAAGAAGTCTTTCTGCTCTTTCGTAAGCTGCTGCGGGGTCCATACATTAATATGGATGAACATATCGCCTTTTCCGTAGCTGTCGATGCTTGGAAGCCCTTTCCCGGCCAGTCTTAAAATCTTTCCGGACTGTGTTCCCGGATCAATGGTGATTTTTACTTTTCCTCCTACCGTTGGTACTTCTTTTTTGGTACCCAATGCGGCTTCGGCAAATGATATGTACAGTTCCTGGTGAAGATTATCACCTTCTCTTTTGATGGTTCTGTCAATTTCCTCTTCAATAATCACCAACAGGTCTCCCGGAATGCCTCCGAAAGGCGCGTCATTTCCTTTCCCCCTTACATTAAGCTGGATGCCGTCTCTTGCCCCTGCAGGAATGTTGATTGAGATTTCCTCTTCATCTTTTATAAGACCCTGTGCATTGGCACCCGCCGGAATTTTATCTGCTACTTTACCGATTCCCTGGCAGGTTCCGCAGGTTGTCTGTGTCTGCATCTGCCCGAACATCGTATTCATCACCTTTAACTGGACTCCCGAACCGCCGCAGGTAGGACAGGTTTTTGAAGTGGCGCCTTCTGCCATCTTCATTTTTCTGACCTTAATGGTTTTCTGGGTTCCGTTTACCATTTCTTCAAGATTCAGCTTGATGCGGATTCTTAAATTAGAACCTTTCACCTGCTGACGGCCGCCACCGCCACCGCCAAATCCTCCGAAACCGCCGCCTCCGAAGATGTCGCCGAACTGACTGAAGATATCCTCCATATTCATTCCGCCACCGCCGAAACCGCCGCCACCGAAGCCGCCGTTTCCGCCAACCCCTGCATGGCCGAACTGGTCGTATCGTGCACGCTTCTGTTCGTCGCTCAGCACTTCATAAGCTTCTGCCGCTTCCTTGAACTTATCTTCCGCCTCCTTATCACCCGGATTCTTATCAGGGTGGAATTTAATGGCCATTTTACGGTATGCTTTCTTTATTTCGTCGGCCGATGCAGATTTGCTGATCTCAAGAACCTCGTAATAATCTCTTTTTGACATGTTGTTGTATGAGTAATTGGTAATGGGCGATCCGTAATATTCAGAAACTTTTTATTACGGATGATCCATTGCTTATGTTTTTAATTTCCTGTTACTACTTTAGCAAAACGGATTACTTTATCACCTAAGGTATACCCTGTTTCAATAACATCCACAATCTTACCTTTCAGATCTTCAGACGGCGCAGGGATCTGCGTAATGGCTTCATGGAAATCTACGTTAAAGCTGTCTCCGGCTCTTACTTCCATGATTTTTAAACCTTTCTCAGTCAGTTTGCTTTTGAATTTATTGTAGATCAGCTCAACCCCCTGTAGATCGGCAGGGTTTCCGTTTTTGGCAATTTCTTTCAGAGCCCTTTCAAAATCATCCAAAACCCCAAGCATAGAAACCATCATGTCCTGATTGGCATACTGGAAGAACTCCATCTTCTCTTTTGATGTTCTTTTCTTGTAGTTTTCAAATTCAGCGTATAGCCTGATGTAACGGTCTTTCTCTTCTGCCAAAAGTTCCTCCGCAGAAGGTTTTTCTGTCACTTTGTCCTCTGATATCGCTTCGTTCTGAATATTCGTTTCTTCCTGATTATTGATGCTTTCTTCGTTGATATCCTGGTTTTCCATAATTCAATATTTATTTTCCTTAGTATTCACAAACATTCTGCCAAATAAAAAATCAGGACATTTCGGCATAAAAGGGTACTGTAGGCCTATTTCATGAACACCAGACAGGAAAACTGATGATGAATCAACAGATAAATTAAGGAAATCAGGAGCTGTTTCGCGCTATCCACTCATACGCCTCGCGCAGATGCTTTTCCATCGCGTGCTGTGGGGTAACCGTTGCTATCACGGCTAGGGTAGCTGTCCTTTTAGTAGCTCTCAGGTACTTACGTACAGTTTCATATCTACTTAGTTATTCACCGAAAAACGTCTGGTACAGAAGATAGAGATTTAAAATAATAATGATTACGGAGATTACCCAGACAGAGATTTTAAGAAAAGGCTTGTTGACAAATTCGCCCATCTTGGCTTTGTCATTGGTAAACATCACCAAAGGAACAACTGCGAAACTCAGCTGCATCGACAGGATAACCTGGCTTAAAACCAAAAGTTCCGTCGTGCCCTGCTCACCGTACAATATCGCGACGATCAAAGCAGGAATTACGGCGATCAACCGGGTAATTAAACGCCTTAGCCACGGTTTCAGCCTAATGTTCAGGAATCCTTCCATTACAATTTGTCCGGCAAGCGTTCCTGTAAGCGTAGAATTCTGTCCCGAAGCCAGTAATGCAACGGCAAAAACAATACTTGCCATGGAAGCTCCCAGGATAGGAGTCAGCATCTTATAGGCATCATGAATGTCGGCAACATCCTTATTGCCCGAAATATGGAAAGTGGCCGCCGCTAGAATTAAAATGGCACCGTTAATGAAAAAGGCCAGCATAAGGGAAACCGTACTGTCCAGTGTCGCGAATTTTATCGCTTCTTTTTTTCCTTCCCGGTCACGCGTATAATCCCTCGTCTGAACGATACTGCTGTGAAGATACAGGTTGTGGGGCATAACTGTAGCCCCCAGGATCCCGATTGCAATATAAAGCATGGCTGGGTTTTGGATGATCTCTGTTTTAGGAACCAGCCCTCCAAGCAGTTCATTAATTGCCGGTTTTGAAATAACCAGCTCGTAAATAAAGCAGGCAAGGATAATGAAGATCAGTCCGCCGACAATACTTTCGATCCAGCGGAACCCTTTGGCCTGGAGCAGAAGGATAATCAGTACATCGACCGTCGTGATAACAATTCCCCAGGTAAGCGGAATCTGGAATAATAAATTAAGCGCAATGGCAGAACCGATCACTTCTGCGAGGTCGCAGGCGGCAATGGCAATCTCACAAAATACCCAAAGCATAAAATTAGTTTTCGGCCCGAAATGGTCCCGGCAGGCCTGCGCGAGGTCCCTTTCCGCAACAACACCCAGTTTTACGGATAAATGCTGCAGTACCATCGCAAAAATATTGGAAATTAAAATTACCGAAAGCAAGGTATACCCAAACTGTGCACCTCCGGCAATATCGGTTGCCCAGTTTCCGGGGTCCATATATCCTACCGCAACCATGAGGCCCGGACCTGCAAAGGCAAGGTACTTTCTCCAAAAGCTGCCGTTTTTAGGGATCTTTACCGAAGAATAAACTTCTGCAAGAGAATTTGAGGTTTTCTCTTTTCGCCAGGCACTTTTTAAATTCAGATTCATAATGTTAGGAATGACTAACAAATGTAGTTAAATAAATAAAAATCACAAAATTATAAAAGGGAATCCCGGAAAAATAAATATCTCCGGGATTCATGATATATGTTGAAAGGTTATTTTGCAAATCTTACCGCCATTCTTCTGTCGGTAGCTCTTTCTGCATCTGTAGCGGATACGTCCACGGTAGCAAACTCGCTTCCGTATCCGTCCGCATCTATTACCTGTGATCCCACACCCTGTTTATCTAACCATGATTTAATGAAATTCGCCCGGTCATCAGATAATTTCATATTCTGGGCTTCATCTCCTGTTTTATCCGTGTAACCTCCGATTTTAACCTTAACATCAGGATATGCTTTAAGGATAGCCACTAAATTCTGCAGCTGGCCTTCAGAACCGGCTTCCAGTTCATTGGCGCTTCCCATTTTAAAGTTTACGTGATCAAAGTTATACCAGGTTTTCAAAGCATCATCGCCCTGCGCATTTGTATAGCCGTCAGATTTCAGGAAAGTGATCATCTGGTCTTCCATTCCTCCGCGGTAGCCTTTCAGTGCGGTTCCGTTCAGATCAATATCTTCATCCGTTCTTGAGGCAACCACTGTTGCTCCTGTTGCATTTGCCGGAGTAACTACTGTCGCAGTATCGGTATTCACAGTCCCGGAATCTGTAGGAGTGGTGGTAATGGTGGTTTCTTTCTTTTCACACTGCTGCCAGATAAAATAAGCGGCTGCAATTAAAAGCAGAAGAGGAAGGAGCCATTTCCAGATAGAACCTCCGTCATCGGTTTTTCTGTCAGGGAAGGTTCCCTCAGGCGTTGTGCTTCTCGTTACCTCTACCTTAGGCTCTTCATGAGCCGGAATATTGATCTTATCACGGTCATTGTCGAATTTATACCGGGCATCCCAGTCGCCCATACTCAGGGAAGCAAAAGAAAGCCCTGCAGGCAGAAGTCCTGCCACAGTTCCCTGCTGTTCTTTCAGAAGGTTTGAAATTCCTGCCTTGTCCAGGTTATTGTCAGAAGCATATTTTCCCAAAGTTCCTACAGCAGCTGCCGTAACCACATTCAGTAAAGCACCTGAAGAATTGTTGCTGATGCCTGCATACGTTGCCACAGCACTGATCAGCCCGTTTAATTTATCTCCGAAAATAGAAGACACAATACCGGAAATATCAGAACTGTTGGTAGTTCCTCCCAGCAGATTTCCCAAAACTCCGTCTGAAGAAGAACGGGTAATGGCATCCAGAACACGCGGATTATCAGCATCGTTGGCCAGTCCTCCTACAACAGCCGGCAATAGCCCGCCAATTGCTTTGGAAATACCCGATTCGCTTTCTCCGAACTGTGCTGCAGCCTGAGATACCAGGGCGGGCCCCAGTTGTCCTTTAATTAAATCAATGATGTTTAAAGACATAATAAATTATTTTGAGATTAATGTTGTTTACATTGAATCAAAAACTTGTCCAATATCGTCTTTAAACAAAAAATCTTTAAAAACCACATGGGTTTTTAAAGATTTTTCAATAGTATTTATAAAGATTTAATATGCTTTCGCAAATAAAACCCTTCTTTGTGATGCTTTTCCGGAAATCATGGATGTACCCGGTTCGATGTCATCATCTAAAGGAATACATCGTATGGTAGCTTTGGTTTCTTCCTTGATCTGCTCTTCTTCTTCAGCGGTTCCGTCCCAGTGTGCATAGATAAAACCTCCTTTTTCCTCCAGTACTTTTTTGAATTCTTCATAGCTGTCAACTTTGGTAATGTTGTTTTTTCTGAAATCGGCAGCTTTGGTATAAAGATCTTTCTGGATGGTTTTCAACAGGTCTTCGATATAAGAATCAAGCCCTTCGATAGAACGTACTTCTTTTGTCAGGTTGTCCCTTCTTGCAATTTCCACAGATTTGTTTTCAAGATCCCTTGGTCCCATTGCAATTCTTAAAGGAACCCCTTTCAGTTCATATTCTGCAAATTTCCAGCCCGGTTTGTTATGGGTGTCATCATCAAACTTCACAGAAATGCCTTTCGCTTTCAGCTTAGCCTGGATATCCAGAGCCACTTCACTGATCTGTGCCAGCTGTTCTTCACCTTTGAAGATCGGTACAATTACCACCTGGATCGGAGCCAGGGTAGGAGGCAGCACCAGACCGAAGTCATCAGAATGCGTCATAATCAAAGCACCCATCAGACGTGTTGAAGTTCCCCACGAAGTTGCCCACGCATGTTCTATTTTCCCTTCCTTATTGGTGAACTTTACATCAAATGCCTTAGCGAAATTTTGTCCTAAAAAGTGCGAAGTCCCGGCCTGAAGAGCCTTCCCGTCCTGCATCAGAGCTTCAATACAATAGGTTTCATCAGCTCCGGCAAATCTTTCAGAAGGTGTTTTCAGCCCCTGGATTACAGGCATAGACATAAAGTTCTCTGCAAAATCAGCATATACCTTATTCATTTTTTCAGCTTCTTCAATAGCCTCGTCTTTTGTTGCGTGTGCCGTATGGCCTTCCTGCCATAAGAATTCTGCGGTCCTCAGGAATAAACGGGTTCTCATTTCCCAACGCACAACGTTGGCCCATTGGTTGATCAGTATCGGCAGGTCTCTGTAAGACTGAATCCAGTTTTTATAGGTATTCCAGATAATTGCTTCGGACGTAGGGCGTACAATCAGCTCCTCTTCCAGTTTGGCATCCGGGTCCACAATCAGTTTTGACGGGTTGTCAGGATCTGTTTTCAGCCTGTAATGCGTAACAACGGCACATTCTTTAGCAAAGCCTTCTGCATTTTTCTCCTCAGCCTCAAATAAGCTTTTGGGCACGAACAGCGGGAAATAAGCGTTTACGTGACCGGTCTCCTTGAATTTTTTATCCATTTCGTCACGCATTTTCTCCCAGATTGCATAGCCGTAAGGTTTGATTACCATGCATCCGCGTACACCTGAGTTTTCAGCTAAGTCGGCTTTTACCACCAACTCATTATACCACTTGCTGTAATCTTCGCTTCTTGAGGTTAATTTTGCCATTATCTTTTAAAATTTTTTTAACTTTTTACTATTATTGTTATCTAAAAATAAAAATCTATTTTTGATAGATTTTTTGTAACCTTGAATGGTACATTTTTGGTACAGACTGCAAATATAATTTAATTTAAAAATTTTTACGTTATCATGAAAAGAAATATACATAAAAATTTGCTGGGTATGCTGAAATCCAAAGGGATTCTGGCTATCTCCGGTGGATTGCTGCTAGTATCCTGCGGCGCTCAGATGGGCGGCTACAGCGAGACAGACGGCGTTTACTACGACCCGAATAAAGACACACTTCCGGAAGGGGTGATCATCAATGAAAGAGGCAACCGAGTAGGGGATGATTACAATTACTATCAGGATGATACAAATGTTGTACAGAACGCAGAAATGAATTCCAGGGAAGGAAGATATGAAGACTGGAACAATTATAACTGGAACTCTACTGCAACGGACTCCGATTGGGGAAATTTTGCAGGAAGCCAGACGAATTATTATGACAGCTCATGGGGATCTCCGTGGGGAATGTATGGCGGCTACAGCCCTTGGGGCTGGGGCGGCGGCTGGGGTCTCGGACTTTCATGGGGCTGGGGCGGCTCCTGGGGTTGGGGCAGCGGCTGGAACATGGGTTGGGGATACTCACCTTATTGGGGTAGCTATAACCCATACTGGGGCGGCTTTTACGGTTATGGATATCCATACGGCGGCTGGGGTTACGGCGGCGGATACTGGGGTGGCAACTACAACTCTATCTACAGAAGAAGTGCATCCGGCGGAAGAGGATTTAATTCATACAACGGAAGCTTTGCCAACAAATACGGGGTAGCTTCAGGAAGCGGTTTCAGAAGAAGCAATACCAATACAGGCGGTTTCAGAAACGGTAATACAACAAACGGCGGATTCCGAAACGGGACCAACGGCGGATTCAGAGGATCTAACGGAGGCTTCAGACAGGGAACAACCAATGGTGGTTTCAGAAATCAGGGAGGATTCCGTAACCAGACCCAGACAAGACCCAACTATAACAATCAATCCCAACCGAGAAGAAGCGACAGCGGATTCAGAAATGACAACAGCGGCGGATTCAGAAATAACGGAAGCTTTAATAATTCCAACAGCGGTGGCGGCTTCAGATCCGGTGGCGGAGGCTTTGGCGGCGGAAGCGGCGGCGGTGGATTCAGATCCGGCGGCGGTGGAGGCGGCGGCTTCAGAGGTGGCAGATAATTAGAAATTAATAACTATTCAAAAAAATAATGTTAAAAAAAACTTTAGCAATAATGAGTATTTCTGCCGCATTTTTTGCGCAGGCTCAGGATGTTTCTGTGATAAGGAATACGGTAGATGTATATTCAGCTTCTCCAAACATAGGTTCTGCCAAGTTTAATGCGATGGCAGGATCTAACGGAGCATTGGGAGGTGATGCCAATGCCCTGTTAACCAACCCTGCAGGATTGGGGGTTGCAATTTCCGGGGAGATCTCGGGAACTTTGTCTCTTATGGGCAATAAAAATACATCTTCATATGCAGGATCTTCTTATTCATACAATATCAATAAAGGAGATATCGGGAATATCGGTGCGGTAATGACGTTTCAGCTGATGAGTGAAAGCGCCTGGAAGTTTATCAATGTCGGGGTCAATTACTCTAACCAGTCTATTGAAAATTATATTGAGACTCCGGGGAACAGCAATCTGGTTTATGATTTTGCTGATGGCGGAAGTTCTTCACTCGGAAGGCATGCTTATGACAGGTATGGATATTTATCAAAAACAAGCTTTGGTGTAGGAGCGAATTATAACAATAACTTATACATCGGTGCAGGGTTAAATTTCCTTAACTCTTCAATGGATCAGTCGGATACAACCATTTTCAATGATTTATCTTCAGGTAATTCAGAATACTTCAGCAAGCAGAATACGCCTTTCTATGAAAAAGGGAATGGTTTTTCCGCTTCATTAGGGGTAATCGGGAAGCTGAACCCGAACTTCAGGATCGGTGCGGCATTGGAAACACCTACGTTCTGGACGATCGACAGGAGCTACAATTTTTATAATGATGCTATTTATGGTGATGATTACGGGATTGAGAACAGAAAACTGACTTCACCGTTAAAAGCAACCGTAAGTGCTGCGTTTATTGCAAATAAAAGTTTCTCCTTGAATGTTGATTATACTTTAGGTTTAACCAAGCCGAAATATAAGGTATACGGAGCAGCGGAAACTGATTTGAATGATTTCTTTAGAGAAGATGCTAAAAATCTGTCGGAATTAAAACTGGGTGCAGAATACAGGATAAAACAGTTCAGGCTGAGAGGAGGTTATTCTTACGCCTCAAGTCCTTTCGATGCGCTTTCTGTAAACTCTTTCAACAATGACGGAAGCTTATCTGATAATCCAAGTTCTTACAGCAATCTTATTCTTAATGACAGGAATATGTTGTCATTTGGTATCGGATATGATTTCAGATCATTCTATATTGATGCAGCATATCAGAACATGACTTCAAAATACAGCAACCCTTTCTTGAGAGGATTGGTTAACAGCGATTTTGAAGACGGATATTATTCTCCTAACCGTCTGATCGCAAGCGAAGGCTATGCCGTTTCAGATGTGAAGAATATCAGGAATAATTTCTTTCTTACATTCGGGTGGAAATTTTAATTTCAGACACTCAGTAAGTTTACAAATAGAAAGCTCCGGAATTTTCCGGAGCTTTTTTACGTTTTAAACTGATGATATTATTAATGTTGATGCCCCACTGCTGAATGATTATGAAACAGATGGAGGATTAAAGCCAAAGAAACCCCAAGGATAACCAATCCTATTTTTACCCAGTCGATATTATGGTTCTTGTTGCTTTCAAAAATGATCACAGAAGAAATGTGCAGGAAAATTCCGCCAACAATGGCAAGGAAATAAGGCTGCAGATCCGGGTTGAAATAATTCCCCAGAAGCATTCCCATCGGTGAAGCCAGTGCGAATAAGACCACAATCAGCAATGAAGGATAAGAGGATCCGGATTTGGATTCACCCTTTCTGTTGAATAAAAAGGCACCTAAAATAAATGAAATCGGGAGATTGTGGAATACAATACCCAGAAGATATGGTGAAAACTCATGCGCTTCATTCGCCAGAGGAATTCCCTCAATAAAAGCATGCACGAAAAGCCCGACCATTAAAGCAACGGGAAGGATATTATGTTCACTGTGATGATGGACATGGCCATGCTCGAAACCTTTTGTCAGAGCTTCCAGGACCATCTGCAGCAATACACCGGCAATAACAAAGATACCCAGGCTGCTGCCCGCCTCAGCGGTATAAACCTGTGGAAATACTTCATTTAAACAGATGGTAATCAGGAATCCTGCACTGAGGATCAGTAAATTTTTTGCGAGCTTTTCTTTTTTTCCGAAATGTTTTCCGAGAAATACGCCGGCAATGACACTTGCAATCAGTAAAAGTACAGTTATCATTTTTTCTTAAATAAATTAATACAACGGGGGGAAGTTTCTTTTTTAAACTCATTCAGCTGGTAATCGCCCCAGATTTTCATTCTTTCAAATCCACAGTCTGCTGCATAGGAATTGATGGTTTCCAAGGTATGAAGCTTTACCTTTTCAAAGAAATGATGGGATTTTCCGTCGGCTTCAAAGTAAATATCCTTTACAATATGCCTGCCTTCTATTTTTTTGCAGATTTTAAATTCAATTCCGCCTCTTTCAATAAAAGATTCCGGAATGATATTTTTTCTTACATATTCCTCATTAAGATAATCCAGGACAAAGAATCCTCCGGGCTTCAAGACGTTGTATACCGACTGGAATACTTTTTTATCGTCATCTGCATGATCAAAATACCCGAAACTGGTAAAAAGATTGAAAACCGCATCCACAGGATCTGCCTCAATCGGGTTTCTCATGTCGTGGACATCAAATTTAAGTGTCTGGTTTTCAAATTGCCTGTCAAATTCTATGCTCTGCCTGGAAAGGTCCAGACCTAATACATTGTATCCTGATTGATTGAGAAAAACAGAGTGCCTTCCTTTTCCACAGGCCAGATCAATAATTCTGGAATCCGGCGGAAGCTGCAGGTCTGCAGTGAGTTTTGTGATGAAGCTTTCTGCTTCCGTATAGTCTCTGTTGCTGTAAAGCAGATGATAATAAGGGGTATCAAACCAAGATTCAAACCATTCCATAATGCAAAAATAACTAAATTTGTGCGGTAAAAGGAAAAAGTATTTAACATTGGAAGATTGAAACATTCAATTAAATGAAAAACAGAATACCTAATCTTTTAATTTTTAAATATTTATATCTTTGCATACATACTTATGAATACAGAAAACTTACAGATTCAGATAAAGACATTTTTCGGCCTTGAGCAGATTTTGGCAGAAGAAATAAAAAAATTAGGCGGACGCAACGTAGAAATGAAGAACCGTGCGGTTAATTGCGAGGGCGATCTCGGCTTTTTATATAAAATTAATTATTCTTCACGGCTTGCCCTGAAAATCTTAATTCCGGTTATGGAATTTAAAGCATTCAACCAGCACCAGTTTTACGACAAGCTTTTTAAAGTGGAATGGGAGCAGTTTATGGATGTTGAGCAGTCTTTTGCGATTGATTCTACGGTGAATTCCGAGACTTTCAAGCATTCGCAGTTTGTTACGCTTAAAATGAAGGATGCCATTGTAGATTATTTCCAGGAAAAGTTTAAAAGACGCCCTAACGTAGAACCTAAAAGCCCGGATATTAAATTTCACCTGCATATCGACAGGGAACTGGTGACGATCTCTCTGGATTCTTCCGGTGATGCGCTGTTTAAAAGAGGCTACAGGAAAGAGCAGGGCGAAGCACCGATTAATGAAGTGTTGGCAAGCGGAATGCTTCATCTGGCAGGCTGGGACGGAAAAGGGAATTTCCTGGATCCGATGTGCGGTTCGGGGACACTTCTGATTGAAGCGGCCATGATTGCGCTGGATCTTCCGGCACAGATTTTCAGGAAAAGATTTGCTTTCCAGAACTGGAAAAATTACGATGCTGAACTGTTTACGAAAATCAAGGAAGTAAGAATCGGCAGGATTAAAGAATTTGCCGGTAAAATTGTAGGGTATGATATTGATGCCAGAATGCTGAATGCCGCAAGAACCAACATTGAAGCAGCCGAAATGGAAGATGTGATTGAGCTGAAAAAACAGGATTTCTTTGAATCCAAAAAAGAGCTTTTCCCTTTGCTGATGGTTTTCAATCCGCCTTATGACGAAAGAATCTCTATCAATGACGATGATTTTTATAAAAAGATAGGAGACACGTTTAAAACCCATTACCCGAATACACTGGCTTGGCTCATTTCTTCTGACCTGGAAGCCGTGAAAAAAATCGGTCTCCGCCCGTCAAGAAAAATCAAGCTGTTCAACGGAAAGCTGGAAACGAGGTTTTTACAGTATGAGATGTATGAAGGGACCAAGAAAGTACATAAACTGGAGAATCAGTAATGAATCAATAACAGCCTTCCTTTAACGGAAGGTTTTTATTTTGATCCAAAATTAAAATTATGTCCTGGAATTTTTTTGAGATTTTTGAATCGGTTGCTGATGTCCTGAGTTTTGTCGGCAGTTTCTCATCAGACGTAAGCGATGATAAAAAAGTTAAAATCAAAAAGAAATCGAAATATTTTACTGAAAAATTAAGTTCAGTATTGCTTCTGGTTTCTGCCGTATTGCTGTTTTTTGTTTTTAAAAACCCGTTGCCTCCTGAAAATTATGCTCAGACGCTTACCGTCACTTCTTTAATCGGACTCGCAATTTCACTGGTATTGTTCTTTATTTTATATACCCTGGAAAAATATTATTTTAAAAGTGTTTTTCAATGGCTGCTGTTCAGTGGTTCGGCGGTTTTATTTTTTATTTCCGTTGTTTTGTGTGTTTATTTTAAATCGGGAATATTTGTCTGATTATCAATTTCCCGAACGTGGGACCATCAATAAGTAACTCCTGTAATTAAATGGATGTACTATTTTGTTGCGCTTTCCGTTCAATTAATACAAAACATGTTTGCGCAATCCTCCGCGAATAATTAATTTTGAAAAATTTTCAGATTTGAATCCTACCATCTCCATTATCGTTGCTATATTTAACCGTAAAGACGAACTTTTTGAACTCCTGAATTCACTTACGGCCCAGACAGACAAAGAGTTTGAAATCCTTATAGTAGATGACGGTTCGCTGATTGATTTAAAACCGACCATCCGGAACTTTGAAGAAGTATTGGAGATCCAATATTTCAGGAAAGATAATTCCGGGCCGGGGCTGTCGAGGAATTACGGAGCCAGAAGGGCAAAGAACGAATGGCTGGTTTTTGTAGACAGTGATGTAATTGTAGAAACAGATTATATCGGAAATATCAGGAAAGACATCCTTCAGATTCCATGCGATGCTTTCGGCGGAGCAGATAAGGCCCATAAAGGGTTTAACCTGATGCAGAAGGCGATTTCCTATTCCATGACTTCGGTATTTACCACAGGCGGAATCCGTGGTAATAAAAAGGCAGTATCAAAATTTCAGCCGCGGAGTTTCAACATGGGTGTGAAGAAAGAAGTCTTTAATGCAGTAGGCGGCTTTTTGGAAATGAGGATCGGAGAAGATCCGGACCTGTCCATGACCCTTTGGGAAAACGGCTATACCACTGCTTTTTTTGATGATATTGCCGTCTATCATAAACGGAGGGTAGATTTCGGGAAGTTTTCAAAACAGATCTACCAGTTCGGCTGCGCAAGGCCGATCCTTAACCAAAGGCATCCCGAATATGTAAAAATTTCATTTGCTTTTCCCACGCTGTTTTTACTAGGCTATCTTATGGGCTTTCTGGAGTATTTTATCATGGGGAGAGGGCTGATCCTTGCTTTTTACGGACTGTATACTTTCATGGTGCTGTTTCATGCTTTATGGGTTACCAAGAACGTCAGTATTGCAGGGATGGCTGTTATTTCCACCTATATCCAGATGTTTTCTTACGGGTACGGTTTCTTGAAATCCTGGATTTTACTGAATGTCTTCAGAATGAAACCTGAAGAAGCTTTCCCGACCCATTTCCATAAAAAATAAAAAGCTGTTGAATTTACAACAGCTCCTGAATAATCACGATATAGAGATGGTCTCATGGTTGAGAATGCCTGTTTTCAGCATGCATTCTTTCATCTTTTCGTAGGTTCGCCGGATATCATGGTCCAGGCCGATGGAAAACCGGATCAGCCCGTCTGAAATTCCCATCGCGGCGCGTTCTTCTTCAGGGATCTCAGAAGAGGTAGAACTTCCCGAACAGGAGAACAGTGTTTTATAAAAGCCCAGGCTTACCGCAAGATAACCCAGGTTTTCCTGCTGCATCAGCTCCATCAGCTCATTGGCTTTATCCGTAGTCCCGGCATCTAAAGTCAGCAGTCCGCCAAAGCCATATTCTTCATGCATCATGCTTTTCATCAGCTCATGGTTTTTGTGGGAAGATAATCCGGGATAAGAAACTTTTAAGCCGTCATTTTCAAATCTCTCTGCCAGATACATCGCATTATGGCTGTGCTGTTTCATCCTGATGTGAAGCGTTCTCAGGTTCTTCAGAATGCTTGAAGAACGGAGGCTGTCCATGGTAGGGCCTAAGAGCATACAGGCTCCGGTATTTACATTTTTGGTGTCGTTGATGAATTCCTGGGTTCCGCAGTATACGCCGCCGACGGTATCGCTGCTTCCGTTAATGAATTTGGTTAGGGAATGGATTACAATATCTGCTCCCAGCAACGCCGGCGAAATGGATAACGGTGAAAAAGTATTGTCTATAATCAGTTTGATGTTATGCTTTTTACACAGGGCAGACAGGGTTCTCAGGTCGGCTACTTCAAGAAGCGGATTGCTCACGCTTTCGCAGTAGATCACTTTGGTATTGGGCTGTATCGCTTTTTCTACCGATTCAAAATTATTGATATCCAAAAAAGTGGTATTGATCTGAAAAGACGGAAGGAAGTTCTTCATAAAAGCATAGGTTCCGCCGTAGATGGTTCTGCTGGAAATGATGTGGTCTCCGCTTTTGCAGACCTGCATCAGCACAGAAGTAATGGCACCCATTCCCGATGCGGTAACATTTGCCGCTTCTGTATTTTCTAATTTTGCCAAAGCTTCGGAAAGGTACAGGTTCATGGGTGATGAGTGTCTTGAATACAGATAACATCCTTCCGCATTGCCTTCAAAGGTATCAAACATGGTTTTTGCAGAAAGGAACGTATACGTGGAACTGTCTGAAATGGAAGGGTTCACCCCGCCGAATTCACCGAAGTACTGTAAATCCTGAATTTCATTGGCTGCATTAAATTCTCTCATAAGCTTTAGATTTTTACGGGGTAAATTTCAATGAACTGCTTATTCTTTACAACACAAATCGTAATTATAGGAATATAAATCTATTATATTTTAATTTAGTAGAAAAAAAG
>NZ_LMKA01000083.1 GCF_001421435.1 Chryseobacterium sp. Leaf201 | reverse complement strand
TAATAAAATAACAAATTATTTATGTCTATTTAAAAATAACTCTACTTTATCACACATCAGGATAATCATATCATTTTAAGGATTAAATCTTATCGTATTGTAAACCCTAAAACATTGAAGAATATAATGTTAAAACAAAAAAAGCCACTCGTTTGAGTGGCTTAATATTATCAAATGATTAAAGGATTATTTACCTTCTTCCATTTTTCTTTTCAATTCTGCTAATGCATCGATATCTCCAAGAGTTGATCTTTCTTCATTGTTTGAAGAAGACGACATGTTATTGTTGTTAGATCTGTTGTTGTGAGAAGATTCTCTGGAATTTTTCTTTTCTTCGTCTCTGAAGATTCCTGTGTGAGAAACTACTACTCTCTTGAATTCTTTGTTGAATTCGATTACTTTGAAATCAGCCTCTTCACCTTTTTTGATTTTGGATCCGTCTTCTTTCTCTAATAATCTTGATGGGCAGAAAGCTTCAACCTCAACATCCTCAAACTGTACAGAAGCACCTTTATCGTGTACTTCTACCGCTTTACCGGCGTGGATTGTTCCTTCAGCATATTTAGTTTCAAATGCATCCCAAGGGTTATCCGTCAATTGCTTGTGACCTAAAGATAATCTTCTTGCCTGAATATCCAGTTCAAGAACGATAACATCTAATTTATCACCAACTGCACAGAACTCAGAAGGGTGCTTGATTTTCTTAGTCCAGGAAAGATCAGAGATGTAGATTAAACCGTCAATACCTTCTTCCAATTCTACGAATACACCGAAGTTTGTGAAGTTTCTTACCGTTCCTACATGCTTGGATCCTACCGGATATTTAGCTTCGATATTTTCCCATGGATCTTTGTTCAACTGCTTGATACCAAGAGAAATTTTTCTGTCTTCTCTGTCTAAAGTCAATACTTCAGCTTCTACTTCATCACCTACTTTTACAAAGTCACCTGCAGATCTTAAGTGCGTAGACCAAGACATTTCAGAAACGTGGATCAATCCTTCTACACCCGGAGCAATTTCTACAAATGCACCATAGTCAGCAAGAACCACTACTTTTCCTTTTACTTTATCTCCAACTTTCATATCAGCAGAAAGAGCATCCCAAGGATGAGCCTCTAATTGCTTCATACCCAACTGGATTCTTGTTTTCTCATCATCAAAATCAAGGATAACCACTTTCACAGTCTGTCCGTCCTCAAGGATTTCAGATGGATGGTTCACTCTAGACCAAGAAAGGTCTGTAATGTGGATCAATCCGTCTACACCACCAAGATCTACGAATACACCGTAAGAAGTAATATTCTTAACAGTACCTTCAAGAACCTGACCTTTTTCAAGCTGAGCGATGATTTCTTTTTTCTGACCTTCGATATCTGCTTCGATCAATGCTTTGTGAGATACTACTACGTTTTTGAACTCAGGGTTGATTTTCACAACTTTGAACTCCATCGTTTTACCTACAAACTGATCGTAATCTTTAATTGGCTTAACATCAATCTGAGAACCAGGTAAGAATGCTTCGATTCCGTGTACGTCAACGATCATACCTCCTTTAGTTCTTGATTTTACAAAACCGTTAACGATTTCTCCAGTTTCGTGAAGTTCGTTTACTCTATCCCAAGCTTTAAGCGTTCTAGCTTTTCTGTGAGATAACTGTAATTGTCCGGTTTTGTCTTCTCTTCTGTCAACCATTACTTCTACCTCGTCACCTACGCTAAGGCCCTGGTTGTAACGGAATTCGTTAAGAGAGATAACACCTTCAGATTTGAAGTTGATGTCTACGATTGCTTCTTTGTCCGTTAATCTAACTACTCTTCCAACCAAAACGTCATTGTCGCTAAGGTTGTTAAGAGATCCGTTGTAGATTTCTTCTAAATCGCTTTTTTCTTTTCTCGCATCTGCATCAAGACCGGATTCGAAAGAATCCCAATCAAATTGTTCCGGTGCTACGTTTTGGTTTAATAAAACCTCTGCTGAATTTGTCTCTTTTGACATTTTCTAATAAAATTTGTATTCCTTCTTTTTTAACGGTCTGAATCAATGCGGATTTAAAAAATACGGAAGTAATTAATTTATAATAATTTACCTTTTCAAACCTTACCCGCAAAAAGTGGTGCAAAGATATGAAAAATTACAACAAATCGTTTTATTTTTCAAACGTACTTTCTAAAATATTTTTAAACTCATTTTCATTTCCATAATTATAAAATGGTACTGCTGTAATCTTATACGTATCGGTAATTATTTTAATTGATTTTTTCTCGTTTCCTATTTCTTTCAGAAAATCTTCTTTCCATTTGTCGTGCCCTATCAGATGTGTCCCCTTAGGCTCTATAAAAACCTGAAATGTTAACTTTTCATCATCTTTCCTATTACAGAATAGTAAAAAATCCGGTTCAAAAGCACGTCCAAGCTTATCAAAAATTTTAATTTCTCTTTCATTACGAATCACATGGATATTTTCAAACTTTTGACTGAAGCCTTCAAAACGCCTGGAAAATAATTCCACAAACTTCTTTTCTTCATTGGTTCCATAGTTTGCATTATAGACGTACCAAGATTCATTGGAAATCAGGTCTTCCTGCCCTTTCGCCCGCTCATTATCTTTGGCAACCCGGATTTCCTTGTCTTTGAACACCTGCCGGATAGGCTGCGGATAAAATGCGGAGCCTTCATATTCAGTAGAATTGTTTTTAATGTCCGCTTCTATATTTTGCAGTAAGCCGGTTAATGCCTGAAGGTAATCAAAATGCGAAATTTCCTGTAAACGGTTTTGACTTCCGACAAATGTTATTTCCAGACTGCCGAGATAGTCCGGATGTTCAATAAAATCTGAAATCGAATGTATATTAGGAAAATAATGAGACAGATGATTAAAATAATAAAACGGGTTCCGGCTCAGGGCACATAATACAACATGCTTCTGAATATCTGTGATTTTAATATCTTTGGTTTTCATTATTTCATCAGAGGAAACCGGACTTTCCCATTCAAAAAAGACATTGGAAATCCTTCCTCCACCCGATGAAAGCTGATGTCGGTAGTTGGTTTTTTTAACACCCAAATCCTTAACAGAAGTTATCTTTCCAAAATTTTTCGGCAATTTTCTATTGGAAAAGACATGTCCTTTTTTATAAAGCTCAGAATCCTTAAATGCAGGTTTTAATTTTAGCTGTTTAGTTTCAAGATTAGCCTCGTCTTCGTAAATCCCGGAATCTACCAAAGCCCTTTTCAGCTCGGAAATATAGCGGCTGTCTTCTTTGGTATGGTAATACAATTCTTCCAGGATTTTTAAATCATTGGAAATATCATCATCAAATTTCCGGACAAACTTATCTTCACCTGCTTCCAGGGCAAACGGAAAATACCGTGCTCCGCGACCAATCAGCTGCGCTTCCGAAAGTGTGGTTTTACCGGGTTTCCCGTCTTTGCCGTCACGGTCTTCATACAACCTTACAATATCAAATAAATTGAGAACATCCCAGCCTTCATTCAGTTTCTGAACCGCAAAAACCGCCCGCACGGGGTTATTCTCTTCTTCCAGGGTATTAAGCAGAATCTGATTTTTCTCCGCTTCAGAATCATTGTTGGCACTCAGACAGTTTTCTTCCCGGAAATTAATGCGGATCCGTTTGGCTATTTCACTCATCGGGATATTTTTAGCCTCAAAGAACCGGAAGGCCTTCTGAACAACCGGAACTGAAGAAGTGTTTTTGATCTTCTGTATCATCGTTTCAGACAAATCATCAATCAGCTGATGGAAATTCTCTTTGTTCTGTTCAGATTCTTTAATCGTTTTCTTTGCCTTGAAGAGAATGACAGGTTTCAGATTAATATTGTTGAAGGAAGCCAGCTCCTGACGGTATAAATTTAAAATCAATGCCTGAATAATGCGTTCCTGCTCATCATACAATGAGCGTACAAGATTGATTTCCTTGGAAAATTTATCTTTCCTGAACTGTGACAGGTCATATTTATAAATGACTTTATCTTTGTATTTAGCAACAATTTCCTGACTTTCATAATCCAGGGTGGCCGTAAATTCCAACAGGATGTTTTTAAAATTCTGCCGGAGAACCTGCAAGACCGTATCTTCCCAGCTTCCGAAAAGGTTTCCGGATTTTGTCCCGCTGCTTAGATGATGGGCCTCGTCAGCAATCAAAACGATTTCCCTGTTTTGAAAAT
The DNA here is from genome assembly GCF_001421435.1 of Chryseobacterium sp. Leaf201. Lineage (GTDB taxonomy): Bacteria > Bacteroidota > Bacteroidia > Flavobacteriales > Weeksellaceae > Chryseobacterium. The sequence goes on along the minus strand of NZ_LMKA01000083.1, from coordinate 28,379 downwards.
CTTCATAGGTGATGCCGTTTTCTCTGGTATTATTAAGATCGGTATGCAGCTGTTGGATCGTCGTAAATTTGATGTTGATATTCTCGTGATCTGCTTCGTCAAAATTATCAACCTGCTTTATCATAACTTCTTTTCCGCTGACTATAATTTTATTATTGAAAAGATATTTAGACGTTTGCGGATTGAGAAAATTGTCTTTGGTTTTCTGTATGATGTTATTGCTGTTCACAAAAAACAGAAAATTTCGGTATCCTTTTTCATATAAATGAAGCATCAGGCCTGCCATAACCAGTGTTTTCCCGCTTCCGGTCGCCATATTGTACAATAAATGGAGCGGTAAAGAAGGCTTCCCGGTAAAATTTTCTGAATGGCAAAGAATGAAACGCTGAAACGCTTCCTGCTGATAAGGCCGCTGGCTGAATTTTAAATTATCGGAAATGTGCGCCGGAATCGGAATCTGAGAAATGGCTCTTTTCCCGAACTCGTGTATAAGTTGATCGTATAAAAATGTCATCTGCTACGCTTTTATCCGGTAAAAATCCTTTGTTACTTTCTTTTCTTCCGCAGTACACTCAAAATTTTCATCATTGAGGGACGACAAATTAACATACAGCTGGTTTTTATCGAGCAGTTCGCAAAGATGCTGTTTTTGGTTTTCCAGGCTTAATGTTTTAAACTCTTCCAAATGCTGCTCCTGTCTTTTGATATCAACATTATAATTCAGAAATGATTTTTCTTTCATCTCTTCCCAGATTTTCAGAAGGCTTTCAGAATCCCGGGCTTCTTCGATTTTTTCAATAAAGGTTTGATTGTATTTTTTGAGTTCGAGGTAAACAAATGAACCGCCGCCCTGCCAGTTTACGGATTTTGAAATGCCGCCTTGTTCTCCTTCAACAACTTTTTTCAAACGCTCAACAGCAATATCTTCAATATAATCCATCTGTTCTATTCCAATATACTGACGATTCATTTTATGGGCTGTTGTAGCTGTTGTTCCACTTCCAAGATGGTAATCTAAAACTATGTCATTTTCTTGTGTTACAGCTTTAATTAAAAAACTAATTAAAGATTCAGGTTTTGGATAGGAATTAAAATTTAAGCCTAGAGAATTAATATGTTTCTTTGAATCTTCATTTGTTTCAATCCCAAGTGCTTTAGATAAATATATATTATCTATAAATTTATCCGGAGCGAGATTGGAAGAATATTTCCTTTGATATCTAATGGAAAATCTATCAGACTTAATAATGAAATAAGTTCCATTTTCTATCTCAACATCTAAAAATGACTGTTGCCATTTAAAACGTCCCTTAAGCTGAATTGCATTTTCATTTTTACCATTTTTTATGATTAGATCATTAACTAATTCAATCTTATCATAATTCCCTTTTATATATATATTATCTGGTATTTTAAATTCAATCATATTAGGTTTGAATTCCAAAATAGTAACTGGATTGCTACTATTTAATAACGGTGCATCATCATTATCACTTTTTCGCCCAACATAACTTTTAGTATCTAAAAATTTTTCATAGCAATGAATAAACTCTATATTCTTTCTCGATTTTTTTGACAGAGCTGGTGCGTTATCTGTATTTTTCCAAATAAATGTTTCTACAAAATTTTGTTTTTTAAAAACTTCGTCTAAAAGCATCTTTAAAGTAGCTTGTTCATTATCATCACATTGAACAAATATTTTTCCATCTTTAGAAAGTAAATCTTTAGCAATTTCTAAACGATTCTTCATAAACGTAAGCCACGAACTTTCATTGAAATTATCATTATATTGAAACCCATCATTTCCCGTATTATACGGCGGATCAATATAAATCAGCTTTACTTTTCCGGCAAATTCTTTCTTTAGGGAATGCAGTGCCAAAAGATTGTTTCCTTTAATAATCAGATTATCCGTGATGGTTCCGTTTTCATTTCTGTTCAATTGATCAAAACTCTTTTCACCGTCTTTATCAAATTTCCTGGCATTGGTAAAAACTTTTGGGTCCAGCAATTCAGTGATTTCATCCTGTGCCAGGGTTTCGTTAAAGAAGATTTCTTCTCTTTTATCCTCTTCCCGGCTTTGTCCGCCTTCCAAAACACAGTCTTTAAACGGCCAGACCAATGCAACTTCATTTCGCTGCTTCAGATATTTGCCGTCAATGGCGAATCCTACCTTATTTTTAAATTGCGTATAACTGTCATTGAGATAATTTTTCTGCTCAAGAAACTGGATGAAAAGGTTCTGTTTGAAAACGAGAGTATCTTTCAGCCTGATGAAAAACTTTTCGTTCAGATCAGGATCATCCAATAATAAGCTGATCAGTTCTTCGTCAAAATTCTGCGCTTTGTTAAGCACCACCCATTTTTTGATTTCGCTGTTGTCTGTAACATAGTTGGGTTCTTTTTTGAGCTGGGATTCCAGGGTTTGGTAGAGTTTCATTTTTTACGGTTATTAGAAATTAATAATACCAAATGTACCATTAGTAGACGGCCGGTTATTACGGGTTACCGTAAATCAAATAAATAGTGAATGTAATTTTCACAAAAAACAAAATCAAGTATCTTTGCACCATGGAACTACAATCAATTTATCAGAAACTGCAGATTCAGGATATGAACCAGATGCAGAAATCTACCTATAAAACCACTGAGAATAATCAGGATGTTGTTTTGCTTTCGCCTACGGGTTCGGGGAAAACACTTGCCTTTTTGTTTCCTGTTCTCCGAAACCTTAAAAAAGAGGCTTCCGGAATTCAGACTCTGATTCTGGTTCCGGCAAGAGAGCTGGCTTTGCAGATTGAGCAGGTTTTTAAATCGATGGGGACAGATTTTAAAGTTTCTGTAGCTTATGGAGGCCATGATAAAAAGATTGAAGTCAATAATTTAATTGAAGCTCCGGCGGTTTTGATCGGAACGCCGGGAAGAGTGGTTTATCATCTAAGAAATAATAATTTTGACCCGACAACCATTCAGACCCTGGTACTGGATGAGTTTGATAAGGCACTGGAACTGGGTTTCCATGAAGATATGGAATTTATTTCCAACTCTATGAAAGGTCTTTCACGAAGAATTTTAACGTCGGCAACGGCAATGGATGAAATTCCAAAGTTTACAGGCTTAAAAAATGAAAAAATTATTGATTTTTTAAAATTAAGTGAGGTAAAACCGGATATTCAGTTAAGAAAAGTGATGACAATCTCTGAGGAGAAATTGGATACTTTATTTAATCTGATCTGCAAAATCGGGAATAAAAGAACACTGATTTTCTGTAACCACCGTGAAGCTGTTGACCGTATTTCTGAGCTGTTACGTGAAAAAGGAATCGACAGGGAAACCTTCCACGGCGGGATGGAACAGGATGAAAGAGAGCGGGCTTTACTGAAATTCAGAAATGATTCTGCCAGGATTTTAATTACCACTGATCTGGCTTCAAGAGGCCTGGATGTTCCCGAAGTTGAATCGATTGTCCATTACCAGCTGCCTCCGAAAGAAGATGCTTTTATCCACAGGAACGGGCGTACGGCGAGAATGAACGCGAAAGGTTTTGCCTATTTAATCATGACGGCAGAAGAGAATTTCCCGTTTATCAAAAGCAATACGCCGGAGGAAAGTGTTGAAGGATTTACCAAAGTTCCGGAGAAAACGCCGTTTCAGACGGTTTACATCAGTGCCGGAAAGAAAGATAAAGTGAATAAGGTGGATATTGTAGGCTATCTGATTAAAAAAGGCGAACTCCAGAAAGAAGATATAGGCCTGATTGAAGTGAAAGATACAACGTCCTATGTTGCGGTTTCCAGAAGCAAGGTTAATGCTCTTTTGAGAAAGCTGAGCAGTGAAAAACTGAAAGGTAAAAAAATAAAAATGGAAGTTGCGTATTAATTGCAATCTTTAAATTTTGTCTGATGATTAATTGGACTTAACGATAAAAGCGGGCATCAGCCCGCTTATTTTGTAGTATCTCTTTAATATTGAACCTTTATTTTACGCCTTTTACTTTTGTAGGCAAGGTATATACTGATTTTGATGCCGTAATAAAGAGTATATCATGGTTCTCCCCGCCGAACGTTACATTGGAAGTCCAGTCTTCATTGATTGGAATATGGTGGATCTTCTGCCCTTCACGGTTAAAAACATGCACACCGTCGCCTGTCAGGTAAAGGTTTCCGTGCTTGTCCAGTGTCATCCCGTCTGAACCCATTTCACAGAACAGCTTCTTTTCGGATAATTTTCCTTCTTCCAAAATATCATATTCGTAGGTTTTGCCGGCATCAATATCGGAAACATAGAGCTTTTTAAACTTTTCGCTTCCTATAATCCCGTTAGGCTGTGTAAACGTTTCTATTTTTTTTACTTCACCTTCTTTACTTCTGTAATAAAGGCTTTTATGCGGCGTTTCCTGCTTGAAATCTACCCAGTAGTCTCTTTCATACAAGGGATCCGTAAAATACATGCCGCCGTGGGCATCATTCCAGATATCATTGGGGCCGTTCAGTCTTTTGCCCTCAAAATGATTCAGCAGGACCTCGGTTTTTTTATCTTTTGAAATTTTCCAGATTTCCCCTTTATGGTCGGAACAGGTAATAAGATAACCGTCTTTATCAAAATGCATCCCGTTGGCCCGGCCTGTCTGGCTCATAAACTCATTCACGGTATTGGTTTTCCAGTCCCAATAGTAAATCTTGTCGTTGGGCTGGTCTGTAAAGTATACATTTCCTTCTTTATCCGAAGACGGACCTTCTACAAAACTGAACTTATCCGAAACTCTTTCCGGTTTACGATCTTCATAAAACATATTTCTGGTATTTAATGATTGGCAGTTAACCAATACGAAAACCAAACCAATATAGCCCGTACGCAGGATATTTTTCATACTTCATTCTATTTTAAAGCATACAATTTACGACTATTTCCCGTTTTGGAACCGCAATCCAATTAAAAAATCCTGAGCTGTTGATTCTTTAATAATGCTGAATATTGCTCTTGGTCTGTCTGTAAGTTAACCTAATGATCAGCTAAAACTCACTTTTTCTATATTGTATTGATCCTGAAATTTAAAAAATATTTATCTTTGAAGATTAGATTCTGACAATGAAGATCAATTTACCCGATAAACTGTATTATTCCATAGGAGAAGTGGCCAAGGCATTTGATGTCAACGCTTCGCTGATACGGTATTGGGAGCAGGAATTTCCGATCATAAAGCCTAAGAAAAATAAGAAAGGCAACCGGTATTTTACTCCGGAAGATATTAAAAACCTCCAGATGATCTACCATCTGGTTAAAGAAAAAGGCTACACGCTGGATGGCGCTAAAGTTGCCCTTACCACCAACAGCAGGATCTCTGAAACCATTACGCTTATCGACAGGCTTGAATTTGTAAAGGCCGAGCTTCTGAAACTGAAAGATTCCCTGGTAGAGAAAGACAGCGAATAGTTAAAAATTTTAATCCGTTTTATTTCAGCAGTTTATATTTTAAATCATTTAAACTGAATATATAGACTGAAATAATTCAATTGCTATGGACTTATTGTTAATGCCTGCTATAATGGTTAAGTTTAGGCATGAAAAAAACATATTACCAAAAGCTGGCCTTCATGGGAATGATCCTGATTATTCTCTTTGCCTTTCAGAATTATACCGGTACGGAAAAAGAAGATTTCCCCGAAGTAAAATTTATAACATCCGATCCTGCTTCGACGCTGCTGCATCTTACGGAATTTGATCCCAATGAACTGGATGAAAAACAATGGCAGAACCTGGGATTTACCGAAAAGCAAACGGCAACCATCCTCAATTATAAAAAAATAGTGGGCGGAAAGTTCCTTTCCAAAGAACAGTTTAAAAAATGTTTTGCAGTTTCAGAAGAAAAATTCGGTGAACTGAATGATTATATTCTTCTTCCGGAAAGCAATAAGGACGCTAAATCAAAGAACTTTACCGCCTTCGGAAAAACATCGATCAGCATTTCCGGAAAATTCAATCCTGATCATTATACAGCAAATGACTGGGTGAAAATGGGCTTCAGTGAAAGGCAGGCCGCCGCGATCCTGAAATATAAAAGTTTCCTGGGCGGAAGTTTTGTAAGCAAAGAAAAGTTTAAGGAATGTTTTATCATCAATGAAGAAAATTATAACATGCTTTCGCCTTACCTGATGCTCCCGGAAAAAACACCTGACAGCTTCAGCCGCTATCCGAAAACGTTCGGTTCCCATAAGACAAAAGCTCAGTATCATCCCTTTGACCCCAACACCACAGATCTTGAAGGATGGAAATCTTTCGGTTTCTCTGATAAGCAGGCCCAGACGATCATCAATTACAGGGACCGGAACCTGAGAGGCAGCTTTAAAAGCCTGGAAGATATCGAAAGATGTTTTGTGATTTCTGCTGAAAAGTTTGTGGAGCTTAAACCGTTTATACAGCTGAATCCGTCAACAATTACTAATAGTCCTGTTCAGAAAACTCCAGTACAGCAGGAAAAGACAGATTTCTCAAAAACAGATCTTAATACCATTACGTTTAAGCAGCTTCTGGAATTCGGGCTGGATGAAAGAAGTGCCGGGTCCATTATCGGGTTCAGGAGAAAGCTGGGCGGATTTATAAACAAAGAGCAAATCCTGACGACTTACAATATTGATACGGAACTGGTAAAAAAACTTCTTTCCACAGCACCGCTGAATACCGCCGATGTCCCAAGATACACTTTAACAGAAGCTCCGGAAGATTGGCTGAAAAACCATCCGTATTTTAAATATTCTGCCGATAAGATTATTTTTTACCGCATCAGCGAAAAGGATGAAAGAAAAATCTGGAAGCTTCTAAAAGTGAAGCCGGAATATGAAATGAGAATGAAACTGTATTTAAAATGAAAATAACCTTGTCAGGGTTCCAAATCCTGACAAGGTTATTCCTGTCAGTCAAAGGTCTTACTGGACCCTTCCAGCATTTTATTTAACGTGGCGAGCTCTTCTTCGGTAAGGTCTCTCCACTTCCCTACAGGAAGATCAAGTTTAATGTTCAGAACACGGATGCGTTTCAGTTTTTTTACTTCGTAGCCGAGATATTCGCACATCCTTCGGATCTGGCGGTTCAGCCCCTGGGTCAGTACAATCCGGAAATTCATCTCATCGATTTTTTCCACTTCACATTTTTTGGTCACTGTATCCAGGATCGGAACGCCGTTGCGCATCTTATCCAGAAACTTCGGCGTAAGCGGTCTATCTACTCTCACGATGTATTCTTTTCCGTGGTTATTCCTTGAACGCAGAATCTTATTGACGATATCACCGTCGCTGGTCAGAAGAATCAAACCTTCACTCGGCTTATCCAGTCTTCCGATCGGAAAGATCCTTTTGGGATGGTTAATATATTCGATGATATTGTTCTGTTCACGCTTGGTATCGGTAGTACACACAATGCCTACAGGTTTATTGAAAGCAATGTACACATGTTTTTCTTCCGGGTCGCGGATGGGTTTTCCGTCCACCTCTATCACATCTTCGTCAGAAACTTTCGTCCCCATTTCAGGAACTGTTCCGTTCACTGTAATTCTTCCTTCTTCCAGCAGTTTATCAGCTGCTCTTCTTGAGCAGTATCCTGCTTCCGACAAATATTTATTAATCCGTGTTTTTTCCATTAATCTTCTCCGTAACCGGTATAATTTTTATTGCTGAAAATAGTAATTCCGTAGCTCAACCCGATAAAAAAAGGATTGACACCCCCTAATTTATGACCTTCCAAAACCACACCGCCTTCCTGGCTCAGCCTTTTAGAATAAGAAACCTGGATCCCCAGTCTGGCTCCCCAGAATTCAGAATCGGAAACAACCGCATTATTAAGCTGTTTACCGTAATTCAGCTCAATGAAAAACGGACGGTCTCCCGGGCTAAAAATAATTTTAGGCTGAATAACAAAATAAACCAAATGGTAATTATCTTCTATAAAACTGTATCTGAGGCCGGTTCCCAAAGCAAAATTCGGAAAAAAATGATATCCGCCGATGGCAGTGACTCCATAGGTGAGCTTTCTCGGGGGTTGGGACTCGATATATTGGGTTGTGTTGGGAACTTCTTTTTCTCTTGCCAAGTTGAATCCTACATGCGCTGAAGGATTGAAGTAAAATCCCATTACCGGCTTCGATGCTGTTTCCTGAGAGAAAAACAGCAGGGAACTGCAGAAAGAAATCAGTAGAAATATATTTTTCATATATTAATTTTTATCATTTTCAAACCTGAAATCATTGTCCAGGAAATCAGCTGTTGCATTTTCAATGGCATAATCCCCTATTTTTGTCCTTCTTAACTGGGTAAGGTAAGCGCCTACGCCCAGTTCCTGTCCGATATCATGCGCCAGGCTTCGGATATAGGTTCCTTTTGAGCAGCCTACCGTAAAACTTATCAACGGCAGGTGTATGTTTATATCCTGAATATATAAAATCGTTGTTTTACGGGATTTCATTTCCACTTCAGTTCCGGCTCTTGCTAAATCATAGGCTCTTTTACCGTCAATTTTAATCGCAGAAAAAACAGGCGGCGTCTGATCAATTTCTCCGATAAACTTTTCAAGAGCTGCTTTAATCTGGTCTTCTGTGATATGCGAGATGTCCTGATGGAGGATTTCCGGTTTTTCAGTATCGTAAGATTCAGTCTGTACCCCTATCTTAATTTCTGTCCAGTATTCTTTGGGAGCATCCTGGATTTCAGGGATCTTTTTGGTGAATTTCCCGCAGCAGACAATTAAAAGTCCGGTTGCCCTGGGATCAAGGGTTCCGGCATGCCCGATTTTGAATTTCTTAGGAAGGTTAAATTCCCGCCTGAGCTTGTATTTCATTTTATTGACCGCCTGAAAAGAGGTCCAATCCAAAGGCTTGTCCAGTAAAAATATATGTCCTGATTGTAGATCTTCAGCTGTCATTAATTTATAAGTAATGGGTAATAGGTAATGGATAAGGGTGATTTTAAACTTCTTGCTTCCTATTTAAAAAATTGAAAATAGATCAGTAAAGCAATCCCTACGAAAATACGGTACCATCCCCATGGTTTGAAACCATATTTATTCAGGACTCCGATAAATGCTTTGATCGCAATTAATGCGACAATAAACGCCACTACATTGCCTACAATAAAAACCGTAATGTGTTCCTGTGATGCCATGATCATTTCATATCCTTTCTGTGGATTTCCGGTCTCTCTGCCCCACGTTTTTACAAAAACTGAATAAACGGTAACCGCCAGCATTGTGGGAACCGCCAGGAAAAATGAGAACTCTGCGGCCGCTTTTCTGGTAAGTCCCTGAGACATTCCGCCGATAATGGATGCGGCACTCCTGCTCGTTCCCGGCATCATGGCAAGGCACTGCCAGAAGCCGATGATCACTGCTTTTTTTATGGTAACGCCTTTTTCATCATCAATCTTAGGATTTTTAAACCATTCGTCTGCAAATAATAACACGACCCCGCCAAGAACCAGAACGGCAGAAATGGCAATCTGGTTTCCCAGAACGGCTTCAATGGTATCATCAAACAAATATCCCAATACCAGTGCAGGAATAACGGCGAAAGCCAACTTCAAATAAAACTGCAGATTTTTCAAATCAAAGAACTTTTTCCAGTATGCCACCACTACGGAAAGTATGGCCCCAAACTGAATGGAAACCTGAAACATCTTCAGAAATTCATCTTCCGGCAACCCTAAAAGACTGGCCGTAAAACCCATGTGTGCAGTGGAAGAAATAGGAAGATATTCTGTAAGACCTTCGATAATGGCAATGAGTATTGCTTTGAATAAATCCATAATGATGTATAAAAATAGAGATTAAGAAATTGAGAAATCCAGACCTTACGTTCTAAATTCCCGAATTTTTTAATCTCTAAAAAATTGTATTAATTATTATTTTCTTTTTAAAATCGCATATACTTCAATCGCAAAACCTACCACCACGAACATCGGTGCAATTCTGATTCTGCGGATGGAAAAAATACCGTCATTCCAGGAATTCGGGTCGTATTTCCCGTCTACGGTATTGGCATCGGGCCCCATCATAAGAAGGAAACCTACCACAATACATGCAAAACCGATCAGCATCCACTTAAAGTTTTGTTTCCCAAAATAGAAAGTGTTTTCCTTCGGAGCTTCAGCGGTTTGCTTCCCGAAGCTGTCAGCCGAAAATTTATTTGTTTTTTTGCTCATTGTTAAGAATAGTATAAGTCGTCAACATTTGATCTCAGGAACCTCCAGGTAGCCACGATGGTACTCAGGACGGTAATAAGAACACCTACTCCGATGATCAGCAGCACCAGCCAGAAATACTGGTTGGTATCCTGTACGAAGGCAGACCCGATCTGGCTTGTAAAATAATACCATACGCCAAATAAGGCCAGAAGTCCTATCAATGAACCGATAGCTCCCAGAATTACCGCTTCTATGATGAACGGCTTAAGGATAAACCTCCTTTTTGCGCCCACCAGCTGCATGGTTTTAATGATAAATCTTTTGGAGAATATTTTCAGACGGATGGAATTGTTGATCAGTACCACCGCCAAAATTAAAAACAATACGGAAAAACCTAAGATCCACTTCAGGATTCTGCTCAGGTTATTGTAGACATCCACCATTAAGGTACTGTCATTCTTTACATCAATGATTCCCGGAACAGCTTTGATCACCTTTAAGGCAGAATCAATTTTTGCAGGGTCTACATATTCGGGTTTCAGGGCAATTTCTATAGATGAAGGGAAGATATTTTCTTCGAAAAGTGCATCCGTGTCAATCCCCATGCTTTTTTTGGCTTCCTGCGAGGCCATTTCCCTGGTGATATAGGTTGCTTTTTTTACCGGGGCCAAAGTCTGGATTTCCTTGTATACCTCAGCTTCCATCTTCGCAATTTTTACAGAATCCTTTGCATCATAGTTTTCATCAAAATATGCATTTACCACCAGCTGTTCCTTGATATAATCGGAATATTTCTGGGCATTAATCAGGATAAGTCCCATTAATCCTAGCAAAAATAACACTAAGGCAATACTTATCACTACTGTAATATTGCTAGACCTAAGCCTTTTCTTATTGAACTCATCTACAGATTTAGCCATTAATATTAAAATTTTTGGCTAAAATAGAAAAAAACTTCCGAAATTTGGGAACGAAAAAGAGAAAATCACTGTTAATAAAATCATAAAGATATTGAGTGTAAAAGCAAAAAAGCATCTGGGTCAGCACTTTCTGACAGATGAAAACATCGCAAGAAATATTGTAGAAGGCCTGAGTTTCGAAGGCTACCGCAATACCATGGAAGTAGGCCCCGGAATGGGTGTCCTCACCAAATACCTGCTGGAAAAAGACCAGCACATCTACCTCGCAGAAATTGACAACGAGTCTATTGAATACCTGAAAAACAACTATCCTAAAATAACGGCAGAAAGTTTTTCGGGAGATTTCCTTAAACAGGATTTTCAGTTTACCCAGGGAGAACAGATCGCTATTATCGGGAATTTCCCGTATAATATTTCTTCACAGATCCTGTTCAAGATCATAGATTATTATGAGCTTATCCCTGAAATGGTTGGTATGTTTCAGAAGGAAGTTGCCGAAAGGACGGCTGCGGTTCCTAGGACCAAAGATTATGGCATCCTGACGGTTCTGATCCAGGCGTATTACGATACTTCCTATTTATTTACCGTTCATGAAAATGTATTTAACCCTCCTCCGAAAGTAAAGTCCGGGGTGATCAGGCTGACAAGGAATCCGAAAGAAGGACTGGCAGGCAATGAAGTGTTATTCAAACAGATTGTGAAGGCAGGGTTTAATCAGAGGAGAAAGAAACTGTCCAACGCCTTAAAGATTCTGCAGATTCCGGAAGCATTGAAAGATCATGAATTCATGGATAAAAGAGCGGAAGAACTGAGTGTTGCAGACTTTATTTCTTTTACCCGGCTTTGGAAAGAACATCAGTAATTGACTGAAATATTTAGAGAAACATCAGTGTTATTGGGTAAAATTAAAAAGCACTGAGCGTTAAATTCAAAACTGATATTTCCAATAAATTCTACAGTTCTTATTTAAAAATAAAAGCCCTTCAGTTTCCTGAAGGGCTTTTAACTTGCATTATCTATTGTAATTCTTCATTTATTCTCTGTTCTTAAGCATGATCCATCCGGACTGGCTCATATTCGCTTTTGATTTAGGATACTGGAAATTGAATTTATACCAGTACGTAGCTGTTGGCAATCTCTTCCCTACCAAAGTTCCGTCCCAGATAGGCTTGTCCTTTGAGAATCTGAAGATTTCAGAACCATACCGGTCATACACTGATCCTGTAAAATTATTGAATGCTCCTAGAGACGTAAGATCCAAAGTATCATTAATACCATCCTGATTTGGAGTGATGATATTGGCTAAATGTAAAGTAAAGAATTCCAGTGCTCCCACACAACTTGTTCCTACTGTTCTTACCTGAATCTGGTAAGTAGCGTTATTCAGAAGCCCGGGGAATACATTCGACTGCTGCCAGGAGATACCGCCGTCAACAGAATATTCTACAGTCTGCGGAATGTTGTTGATCATAGGCACTTCTGCCGTAATCGTCAATGTGTTATTGCTGTAATCTACATTGGTAACAAAAGGCGATGCAGCAGCCATTACCTGAGCCGTGAACGTCCTTTCACAATATCCGTTGTTTATCGTTACCGTATAAATTCCCCATTGGTCTGCATTGATGGTCTGGGTAATCGCACCGGTACTCCATAAATAGGTATAATTAGGTCCTGCTCCTGCATCAAGGGTTACGCGGTCTCCTGCGCATACTTCAATATCTCTTAAAGGAGAAGTAAGTTCAGGAACAACTTCCACTGTGATTTTAGCAGGCTGTAATGATCTGCATCCTTTAGGTCCCAAAGCATATACAGTGAAAGTAGTGGTATTATAAACAGTGGCAGACTGTGTGCCTCCCGTACCTGAGAAATTAGCCCATTCATACGTTGTACCTCCGGTAGCGGTAAAATTCACCGTTTCTCCCGGACATACTTTTATTTCTGAAGCCACAAGACTTGCTACAGGAGTAGCTTCTTTCAATAAATCAAGTTCGATCATCTTGCTGCAGAAGCCTCCGTTTGAAACAACAACATACAGGGTCTGACCGTCATTTCCGTTATAATGCAGAATATCCTGGATAAAATCATTGTTCTGAGCAACGGCATCTGCCTGATCTTCATAAAAATGGAAAACAGCTCCCGGCGTGGTACTGATTGACGGCATTGCGTCTGTCAGGTCAAACCATGTAACATCCGTCGTGGTACATAACAGCAATGTAGCATCCACAGCCGCAGGCGTTGTTCCTCCGTTGATTTTTATATTTGCTTTTCCCGGACAAGGATTCCCCGGAAACATAACCTGGATTTCATAATTACCGGGTTGTGTAGCTGTAATGGTAGGCGTTGTAGCTCCCGGAACAGCCACTCCGTTGAAGTACCACTGGTAATTCATATTAGGGTCGCTTACGGAAGCGGTAATCACCTGAGGCACATTATCGCAGACATTGATTTCCTCCGGAAGAGTTCCTCCTGCTGGGTCTAATAATTCTACACCGATATTGAAAGATCCGCCTTCAAGGAATACGGCAGAATCAAAACTGCTGTCTAATGCATCTGCAAGAACCATTTTAAAATGATAAGACTGCCCCGGTACAACCGTAGCGGTAGCCTGTAAAGGAATTGTCCGCCCGTTGAAGTTGGTTTCGATAGCTGCTGCATTGTATCCTCCGAAAAAGGCTACGTTAGGCGCCCCGCATCCCATATCAAATCCGGAATCACTGTTCTGAGGGTGGATATTGGTTACACTTACAGGGCCTGTCCCCGGTGCCGGCAAAACAGCCATATTCACATAAGGCCCTCCGGCTGTAGGCTTTAACAACAATGCAAATGCATCGGAAAAGCTGCATGGGAAAGAACCTGTATATTCTTCTGAGGCAAAAAGATAATTAAATTTAACCTGGGATGACGTCGGTATAAAATCAAATTCCAGGATAACGGCATCATTAAGCGTTCCTGCAGGGCTGGTAGCAGCTACCAGGTCAGGATCACTTCCTGTAGGCAAATCATCACCCAGCGTGGTACTGATATAATTGTTTCCTGCTTTATTTACATATCCCGTTGAAAGTACAATCCCATCTGTAAACGGGAAATTGGAAGTTCCTTTATGGAAGTATCCCCATGATCTGTTGGCATTGGTTACCGGAAGATTCGGGCTTACCTGAACGTTTGATACATTGGGTGTAACACATGAATTGGTTCCCGATGAAATCAATACATCCTTTACCAGCTGTAAGGGATCATAGGTAGACGGTGCATACCCTACTGCATTTACATCAATAAAAGCACCCGCTTTCATCGTTAAAGATGAGGGTTTTTCTTTCTGAAGTTTTCGGGGAGTGATTTTCTGTGCGTAAAAGAGACTCGGCGAGGAGGCCATTAATAAGGAAAACAATAGTAGATATCTCTTCATAATATTTTTGTTTCAACAAATTTAATTGTTTTTTGCAAATACCATATAAATATTTAGACTTTTTGTGTAGAAAAGTAAAAAACCTCTCAAATTGAGAGGTTTTAATAAGATATACTTAATTTATGTTTTTTAATAAAATCCAGCCGTTTCTGAGCTCAAGCTTTTTGCTTGCCGGGTTTTCCCACTGTACCCTGTACCAGTAAGTGGCCGTCGGAAGTGTGATACCTCCCCTGAGCAGGCCGTTCCAGGACGTTTCATTCTTGCTTCCCTTGAATACCTCCTGTCCGTATCTGTCGTAAATAGAAGCTGCAAAATTATTATACTTGCTGATTCCCGTGAAGTCTACCGTATCATTTTTACCGTCTGAATTTGGTGTAATGGCATTGATCACAATGAAGGTAAAGAATGATAATGAATTGTTGCAGTTTGCATCTTTCACCCTCACCAGAAGATTATAGTTCGTGTTATCCAGAATATTATAGAATATATTGGAAGACTGCCATGCAACACCTCCGTTTATGGAGTATTCCAATGTTCCGCTGGTTGGGTTTGTTGCAGATATGGTAAGGACATGATTGTCATACACTACGTTGGTGAACTGCGGAAGCGCAGGATTGATCAGCTGGGCAGAAAATACTTTGGAACAGGTCCCGTTACTGATGGTTACGGAATAGATTCCCGGTGTATTTACAGAAATGGTCTGGGTAGTCGC
Source organism: Chryseobacterium sp. Leaf201 (assembly GCF_001421435.1). Classification (GTDB taxonomy): domain Bacteria; phylum Bacteroidota; class Bacteroidia; order Flavobacteriales; family Weeksellaceae; genus Chryseobacterium. The sequence goes on along the minus strand of NZ_LMKA01000083.1, from coordinate 13,175 downwards.
CCCTGTACTCCATACATAAGTATAATTCGGTCCTGCACCGGCATCTAAGATCCCGGAATCTCCTGCACAGGCATACACATCCTGTAAGGTAGATTCAATTGCAGGCACGACTTCGATTGTGATAGAAGTCGGGTTAAGTACTTTACAGCCGTTTCCGCCTAAAGCAAAAACAGAATAAGTCGTCATGCCAACGGGTGGAGTCACAACTTGTGTATTTCCATTTCCGGGTAAACCGATCCATTCATAAGTCACGCCGCCGGATGCAGTCAGCGTTACAGATTCTCCCGCACAGATTTTAGATTTTGATGCTGCCAGAACGGCTACCGGAGGCCCTACAACAATGGTAACAGTAGCCTGGTTAGCCGAAACACATCCATTTGCTCCTACTGCGTACACTGAATATGTTGTATTCTGTATTGGAGAAACAACCTGCGTATTTCCATTTCCCGGAAGGCCGCCGCCCCAGTTATAGCTTACACCGCCTGAAGCGGTTAAGGTAACGGATTCCCCCGGACAGATCTGTAAAACAGTAGCCGTCAGTCCTGCTACCGGAAGTGTGGTATTCTGGGTTACCGTAACGTTTGCTATATATGAACAGTTTAAGTTTCCTGGCTGGTTGACATTGGTTACAGTCAGTGTATAGACACCTCCCGCATTCACAACAGGCGTCAGTGTATTGGCTCCGGATACAATGGTTCCGCCGGTGGTGGTCCATGCAATCGTAGATCCTGCAGGAATTACCGATGCAGAAGCATTTAAAGTCACGTTGGCCGTATTACAGGTAATCTGCTGTGGCGGAGCAATGGTTAGTGTAGTCACCGGTGTTGACAGTAACTGTAAGTTGACCACATATTTACATCCACCGTTAGAAACCAGGACATAAATGGTCTGCCCGCCCGCACTGTTGAATGATACAGGTGCAGCAATGGTATTGGCATTCCCGGCATTGGCATCAGCTAAATTTACATAATACGCAAAAGTCACCCCCGGTGCAGAAGTTATCTGCGGCTGTGCTTCTGTTAAGTTATAATTGATGCCTCCCGTCTGGTAACATTTAAATAAAGTGGCATTCTGTACCGTAATCGGCTGGGAAACTTCAATGGTAATGGTTGCCGGTGTCTGCGAAACACATCCGTTCGCTCCTACTGCGCTTACCGTATAGGTTGTGGTAGCGGTAGGTGAAACAGTCTGGGTATTTCCGGTTCCCGTTAAGCCGACCCAATTGTATGTGGCACCACCGGACGCAGTCAGCGTCACCGATTCTCCTGAACAGATCAGTATTTTTGATGCTGTTAAAGTGGTGGTTGGCGGCGCACTGTTTCCTGTAACCGTAACATTTGTGGTTGCCGTACAGGTTAAGTTTCCGGGCTGATAAATATTTGAAATCGTTAAAGTATAGGTTCCTGCCGTATTGATTACAGGGTTTAATGTGTTGGCTCCTGATACGATATTTCCGTTTGTTGTAGTCCAAGCAAACGTAGCGCCTGCAGGATAAACGGATGCCGTACCGTCTAAGGTGATCTGTGAATTCGTACAGGTAAGTATAGCAGGTGGTGCAACCATTGCCGTGATCTGAGGCGCTTTTATCAGTTGTAATTCAGCAACTTTTGAACAGAATCCGGTTTTAACCAGGACATAAATTGTTTGTCCGGCACTCTGAAAAGCGGTAGGAGCAGCAATAGTACTCGTGTTTCCGGCCAGGGCATCTGCCTGGTTGATATAATAGGCAAAAGTAGCTCCCGGAGTCGTACTGATGGAAGCCTGTGCCGAGGTCAGGTTAAAAGTAGCATTTCCCGCGGTATAACAGGCCGTGAGTGTTGCGTTCTGCACTGTAGGTGAAGTTCCGCCCACAACGGTCACTGAAGCCGTTCCCGGACATGTATTCCCCGGTAAAAATACCTGAACGGTATAAACACCCGGCTGGGTTGCCGTATAAGAAGCACTGGTAGCTCCAGGAATAGGCGTAGTTCCCAGCAACCACTGATAAGTAGCTCCCACACCCTGCACAGAGGCAGAAAAGGTCTGAGGGGTATTGTCACATACATTAATGGATGACGGAAGCGTCACTCCGGCAGGATCTAAAAGCTGAACGCCAATATCAAAAGACCCGGCTTCAAGGAAAACCGCAGAGTCAAAGTTTGAATCCTGGTAATCTGCCAGTACCATTTTAAAATGATAGGTCTGTCCCGGAATTACGGTTGCCGTTGCCGTAAGAGGAATTGTACGTCCGTCAAAATTAGTCTCTATCTGAGGGTTATTGATTCCTGCAAAATACTGTACGTTTTTCGGTCCGCACGGCAGGTTGCCCGGAATAATATTGGTAACACTTACAGGCCCTGCTCCTCCCGGAAGAAGGGCAAGGTTGGTGTAGGTAGGATCGCCTACTTTTTTTAATAATAATGCGAAACCGTCGGAAATATTACAGGTGAAATTACTCTGGTATTCTTTGGAGGCAAATAAATACCGGAATGAAACTTTGGTAGAAGCCGGTACGAAATCAAATTCAATATAGGTAGCATCCCTTAAGCCTGAATTGTTAACACCCAGGGCGGCCGCCAGATCAACATCTCCGGTGGTAGGAAGCGCATCGCTCAAAGTTCCCTGCAAGGTATTCCCGGTTTTGCGGGCATATCCGGTAGTAAGGACAATCCCTTTGGCAAAAGGAAAATTGGTCGTGGCTTTATTAAAATACCCCCAGCTTCTGTTCTGATCGGTAACTGCTAAATTAGGAGAAACAACAACATTGGTTACATTGGCTGCGGAACAGGTAGACCCGCCGCTGATGAGTACATCTTTAACCAACTGCGTAATACTGAAGTTTGATTCTGGGTACCCCGCTGCATTGACGTCAATAAAAGCACCAGCTTTCATACTTTCAGCTGAAGGCTTCCTTACAACGCCCTTGCTCTGTCTGTCCTGAGCAAAAACAAGGCATCCCGCAAAAAATAAGAATAAAGCCAAAAATAAACTTTTTGTCCTCGTGTTTAACATTTTATATTATTTTAAACAAAAATACTATTTTTTTTGATTGAATTATTACATTATCACTTATACAATCCATTCCATTATAAAAATATGGGATTCAGTTGTATTAAAAATAAAAAAGACCGACATGCTGTCGGCCTTTCCTAAGGGTATTTAAATTTTCTTATTCTATATTTTTCAGCAGTATCCAGCCTGTTTTTATGGTAGGCTTTTTACTGGCCGGATCTTCAAAAGTTATCTGATACCAGTAAGATGCTGTCTGCAGTTTTTTCCCCTGGAAGTATCCGTCCCAGTATGGCTGCAGGCTAGTGGCCGTGTATACCTCTTTTCCGTAACGGTCAAAAACAGAAGCTTTGAAATCTTTATTCTTGATAATTCCCCTGAAATCAATCAGATCATTGATGTTATCTCCATTCGGTGTAATGACATTCTGCATAATAAATGTAAAATATTCCAGGAATCCTACACAGCTGGTCTTTTTCACCCGCACCCTGATGGATACCACGATATTTCTCGGTATGTTTGAGAATGTATTTGAATTCTGCCATGTTACGCCGTTATCAATTGAATATTCCAGCGGCCCGTTGCTTGGATTGCTTGCCGTGATAATCATGGTTCCGTTTTCGTTGTAGTTCACGTTAATAATTTCAGGGATAACCGCCTGAACAACCTGTGTGGTAAAATCTTTCTGACAAACCCCGTTGTTAATCGTTACAGTATAGGTTCCCGGTGTTGCTACGGAAATAGTCTGGGAGGTATCTCCAGTACTCCACAAATAATTATAGTTAGGTCCTGCTCCGGCGTCCAAAGTAATCACATCGCCCTGGCAGATCATTCCTCCGGAAAGCGATGAGGTAATGGCAGGCACTACTTCTACCGTTAAAGTGGCAGGCTGTAAAGACTTACATCCCTGTGCCCCGATTGCAAATACCGAATAGGTAGTGGTCTGTGTCGGGGATACCGTCTGTGTAGCACCGGTTAAAGGCATTCCTACCCACTCATATGTTGTTCCGTTGGCAGCAGTTAAAGTAGTGGATTCGCCAACGCAGATCTTTACTTTTGTTGCCGTAAGCTGTGCTACCGGGGTAGCTTCTTTTCTTAACGTTAAGGTAACCGTTTTGCTGCAGAAAGCACCGTTGGAAACAACAACATGCAGTACCTGTCCGTCTGTACCGTTATAGTTTCCTAATAGTGCCGGAGCAATAAAGTTTGCATTTTGTGCCACTGCATCGGCCTGATTAACATAATAACGTACAACTGCAGTTGTAGAAGTCGTGATCAAAGGCGTTGCACTATTCAGGTTAAAGGTAGAGACAGAAGGCGTTGTACACAGCTTCAGGGTAGCATTCTGTGCAGGAGGCGTTGTTCCTCCCACAATCGTAATTACCGCTGATGCCGGACACTGGTTCCCCGGAACGGAAACTTTCACTTCATAAGCCCCCGGAGAGGTTGCTGTATAGGAAATATTTGTTGCTCCATTGATTGCCACACCGTCTTTGAACCACTGGAAAGTCATTCCCGGAGCAGCCGTAAGCAATGCTGTTAAAATCTGAGGGGTATTGTCACACATATTTACCGTATCCGGCAAAACTACGCCGTTGGCATCTACAATTTTAATTCCGATATCAAAAGATCCTCCTTCTAAAAACACGGCAGAATCCAATGTCTGGTCATTATAATCGGCCAGAACCATTTTAAAATGGTAGGCAACACCAGGTGTTACATCCGCAATTGCCGTTAAAGGGATTACCCGTCCGTTAAAATTGGTTTCTATACTCGTTGTATTATATCCTGCAAAATAAGTCGGGTTCAAAGCGCCACATGAAAGTGTACCTCCGCCAAACTGTGTGGCCGGACGTATATTCGTAACACTTACCGGGCCTGCCGTTCCCGGAAGTATGGCCACATTGGTGTACGGGCCTCCGGCTACAGGTCTGATTAACAGGGCAAATGCATCCGAATAACTGCACGGGAAACTGCCCGTATATTCTTCTGAAGCGAATATATAATTAAATTTTATCTGATTGGAATTCGGTACAAAATCAAACTCCAGTGCTACGGCATCACGCTGATTGCCGATGTTGGTACTGGTGGCGGCTGCAAGATCAGCATCCCCGCTCTGTGAAATGGTGCCCTGCAGGCTTCCTGCGATGGCTGCATTTCCGGTTTCTCTTGCATAACCGGTGGATAAAACAATACCGTTATCAAAAGGAAAACTTGTGGTTGCTTTATTGAAATAGCCCCAGAACCTGTTGTTATCTGTTGGAAGGTGGTTAGGAGTTACCACTACATTCGTTACATTCGGTGTTCCGCAGCCGGACTGTCCGTTAATAAGGACCTGCTGTACAAGCTGCTGCATTGTAAAGGCGGTTTCCGGATAGGATGCGGCATTTACATCAATAAATGCTCCTGCCTTCATGCTTTCAGATGTCAGTTTTACTTTACCGTTTTTCCGGGATGCATTCTGTGCCAATGCTGATCCTGAAATTAGAAGTAATACTAAAAAAAAGAAGTAGTTTTTTAGTCTATAATTTAACATTTTTTTATTGTTTGTTCAAAAATACTAAATTTTAGATTAGAATTGTATAAAATTAAACGTTAATTGTATGAGAAATTTAATTTATTCTGAATATTTAAGAATAACAGATAATATATCTGTTTAAAATAAAAGACCGGTAAAAAAATTAGCCTCAATTGTGAATTATCTGTTAATTTAAACTGAATAAGAAGATAATTTCATCCTTATTCATCTTTAAGCTGCTCAATTTTATTCTGGAGCTCTTCGATTTTATCTTTTAAAGCTTTTATTTCATTTTTGTTTGAACTCACATTGCTTTTAAGCATTACATTCTTTGCCCTCTCGCTGTGGACTTCATCATCTTCCTCTTCATTGATCTCTTCGATATCTTCCTGAATGTCTTCAATATCCTCGGTAATCTCTTCAATATCTTCACTGATTTCCTCGATGTCTTCGCTGATCTCTTCGATGTCTTCCTGAATATCTTCAATATCCTCCTGGATATCTTCAATTTTCTCATGGCTTTTGTTTACGGACATCTGGATAAAAATGGCGAGGTAAATGGCCTCCAGGGAAACAACCGTGGTAAGGATCAGCAGCATTTTATCAAACTCCACAAGGTGAAGCAGGGGCAGTAAGAACGAAACAATAAAAAACAGGGTGTGGGCAATTAATGACGGAATGGAACCGATCCACCAGGTAATCCCGTTGGCTATTTTTTCTAAAATTTCTGATTTGTCTTCCTGGTTTTTCATTTGTGTTTTGTTTTGTTTTTATATTATTTCTTTGGTTACTCCTAATCCGAACAGGGCAAAATCATATTTTGCGGGATCGGTCTCATCCAGTTTCCTGATTATCAGATCCAGTTCTTCTACCGTTTTCCAGTCATTCTGTGTCCTTGAAATCAGGCCCAGCTTCCTTGAGATATTTCCGGTATGCACATCCAACGGGATGGAAAGATGTTTCTGGTCTATGTTTTCCCAGATACCGAAATCTACGCCGCGCCTGTCTTTACGAACCATCCACCGAAGGAACATGATGATTCTTTTGGTAGAGGAATTTTTATACGGCGAACTTACATGCTTATGACTCCGGTGTTTTTCAACGCCCAAAAACCGGCTCCTGAACCGCTCAATGGCGTGAAGGAAATTGGTTTCAGGATCATTTACCGTAAATAAATCTTCCAGGTTTTCATTTTCCTTATATATCCTGTTGAACTGCCGGATAAAATATGCAAAATCTTCACCGTTAAAAGTTCTGTGGATGCTTTTCCCCTGAATTTCCTGCAGGTCTTTTTCAGAATAATTCATGACAAAATCATAAGGCGAATTCCCCATAATCTCCAGCATTTTTTCTGCTGATTTTATGATTGCTTTGCGGTTTCCCCAAGAAATGGTAGCTGCCAGGAAACCCGCGATTTCAATATCCTGCTTCAGAGAAAAACGGTGCGGAATCTGTATCGGGTCATGTTCTATAAAATCAGGACGGTTATACTGATCTGCCTTTTCATCCAAGAATATTTTTAATTCCTCAAGCTTCAACATCATTTTTCTAAATTTTCACAGGCTCCAAGGCCTTCGGTAAAAACGTATTCGGGAAAATAGTCCTTGCTTCATCCGTAAATACGGTTAAATCTGCATACCGGTTAGAAAAATGCCCCAGGATCAATTTCCCCACCTGCGCTTTCTGAGCAATGGTTGCCGCTTCCAAAGCAGTTGTATGCCCGGTATAATCCGCCATTTCTTTGAGATCATGTAAGAACGTGGACTCATGATAAAGGACGGTTGCATTTTTAATAATGGGAATCAAACTTTCCAGATATCTCGTATCACTGCAGAACGCATAAGAAATGGGAGCAGCCGGCTCGGTGGTAAGGATTTCATTTTTCAGAACATAACCGTCACTCAAAACAAAGTCTTTTCCTGCTTTGATATTATGGTAATCACAGGTTTCGATTTCGTCATATTTGGCAATCTCCTTCATATTCAGGTGCCTGTCTTTTACTTTTTCCTTAAACAAGTACCCGTTGCAGTAAATCCTGTGGTCCAGCGGAATTGTATAGACCTCTACCCTGTTGTCTTCATAAATTTTTTCAGACTCTTTTTGGTCCAGCTCATGATACACCACTTCAAAGCCACGGTGGGTTTCGGTAATGGTGAAAATTGTTTCCAGCATTTTTTTAATGCCTTTCGGGCCGTACACATGAAGCGGGTTATCCCTTCCGAGCAGTCTGAAGGAGGCAATCAGCCCCGGCAGGCCGAAACAGTGGTCCCCGTGAAGGTGCGAAATAAAAATATGGTTGATCCTGGAAAATTTCGCTTTTGCTTTTCTCAGCTGAACCTGCGTGCCTTCTCCGCAATCAATCAGAAAGGATCTTTCCTCCATTTCCAGAAACTGTGCGGTAGGGGAAGAATTGATAGTGGGAATCGCTGAATTAAAGCCTAATATCGTTAAGTAAGTACTCAAATCAATGGTTTATTATAAAGACAAATGTACGACAGAAATCTGAATCTGAAGGCAGGGCCTTTTTATACTTTTATCCGGTTTGGAACTAAGTTAATCCAAATCTCCGGCCACTTTCCGGTTAACGGACTAATCTTTCACTTTCAAAAAATCCAGGAAAAGATCCAGCGCCTGTTTTCTGTGGCTGATTTTATTTTTATCTTCGGGATCCATTTCTGCAAACGTCATTTCATATCCTTCAGGAACAAAAACAGGATCATAACCAAACCCTTTGAATCCTTTATTTTCAGCCAGTAAATTTCCGTGAGCCCTTCCGTCGAAATATTTAGGCCCGTTTTCATCATAGTAGCATAAAACAGTGATGAAATAAGCTTTGCGGTTTTCCATACCTTCCATTTCGCCCAATACCTTTTCAATATTCTTCGCAAAATCATGGTCACCGGCATACCGTGCGGAAAAAATACCGGGTCTTCCGTCTAAGGCTTCCACCACCAGGCCACTGTCATCCCCAAGGCTAGGAATGCCTGTTTTCTCAAAACAGTATTTCGCTTTGATCAGAGCATTGGCGTTGAAAGAATCTCCGTCCTCCACAATTTCTTCATAGATATTATAATCCGTAAGGCTTTTCACCACAAAATCATCTCCCAGGATCTGCTGGATTTCTTCTTTTTTATGCAGGTTGTGGGTAGCTACCAGTAATTCCATATGCTTTTTCATTTTTAAATTTATTTTGACTGAGTCTGAAAGCCCTTACTTCAGATCTCTTTATAATGTACCTTATTCTTCACCGCAAACAGGTAGTAAAACAGTGAAAAAAGCACTATGCCGACTGCCAGTATAACCCATTCCGATACTTTAAATGCGTCTGCAAAACTTTCATTTTTGGTATAGGTAATTAGTAAGGTAGAGCATAAGTTATTAAAACCGTGAAGCAGCATAGGCAACAGCAGGGATTGGGTTTTGTGATATACCAGCCCTAAAACACAGCCCAGTAAAACCGCCCCGACGAACTGCCAAGGATTCGCATGAACGAGCCCGAAGATCACAGATGCTATAACGATGGCTTTCCACGGCTCAACACCTTTATTGATCAGCCCTTTCTGAATGATTCCCCTGAAAATAATTTCCTCGAAAATCGGGGCACAGATTACGGCTGTAATAACCATAACGATGGGATCATCAGTCAGTTGCTCCATCAGCTGTGTGAAAAATTCATAGTATTTCCCGAAAAAAGGTCCTGTTGTAGGGATCTGTGCTGCAATAAATTCGGCGATGAACATCATCCCGGTCATCATGGGAAAGATCAGCAGATAGGTGTAAAAGTTGGTTGGAGAGAAATTGAAATTAAGCTTTTTCCCTGTCGTTCTCCTTACCACGAAAAAATCAAAGAAAGCAATGGCCGTAAGAAATCCGGCAGCATTGGAAAGCATAAAAAACCAGTCTCTGTACTGAAGGTTTTCTTTAAAAGTGAACATCCAGAAAACATTAAAGAATGAAGTAATCATTGTTCCGGCAAACAGGCCTGCCAATAAAACAAGACCTCCGATCCAGGTAAACGTAAACTTTGGATATCTGCTGTTTTCCATTATTTCCAGTTAAAATTATGCTAACAAAGATAAGTATTTTGTGTGACTGACCGTAAATAAGTCATGGGTGAATCCTGAAACTTTTTAATGAATACGGGATTTAACGCTTTATGTCCAGTCCAAAATCCCATCCCTGATAATTTGATTTTTAATTTCCATTAAAAATCACGATTTTTGCAACTTCAAAACAGGATATGTCAGACTTAATCAAAGAAATAGAGAAAAGAAAAACTTTCGGGATTATCTCTCACCCCGATGCCGGGAAGACCACCCTTACGGAAAAGCTTCTGCTGTTCGGGGGTGCAATTCAGGAAGCGGGTGCGGTAAAATCCAACAAAATAAAAAAAGGGGCTACTTCCGATTTCATGGAAATTGAAAGACAGAGAGGGATCTCGGTAGCAACTTCCGTTTTGGCTTTTGAATACAGGGGCCACAAAATCAATATTCTGGATACCCCGGGCCACAAAGATTTTGCAGAAGATACCTACCGTACGTTAACTGCGGTTGATTCGGTAATCGTAGTTATTGACGTGGCAAAAGGGGTTGAGGAACAGACGGAAAAACTGGTTCAGGTATGCAGGATGAGAAATATCCCGATGCTGGTTTTCATCAATAAGCTGGACCGTGAAGGTAAAGACGCCTTTGATCTCCTGGATGAGGTGGAACAGAAATTAGGGTTAACCGTTTGTCCGCTTTCCCTGCCCATCGGGATGGGAAGTGATTTCCAGGGGATTTACAATATCTGGGAAAACAACATCCAGTTATTCTTAGAGGAGAAAAAACAGAAAGTAGGAGAAGCGATTAAATTTGATGATATCAATGATGCTTCAATTGATGAAGTGATCGGTGAGAAAGCTGCCGGTACCCTGAGGGAAGAGCTGGATCTGGTACAGTCCGTTTACCCGGAATTCAACCGTGAAGATTATATGAAAGGCGAACTGCAGCCGGTATTCTTCGGTTCTGCTTTAAATAATTTCGGAGTGCGGGAACTGTTGGATGCGTTTATTGACATTGCCCCGATGCCGCAGCCGAAAGAAAGCGATACCCGCCTGGTAAAACCTGAGGAGGATACATTCACCGGATTTGTTTTTAAAATCCACGCGAACATGGATCCGAAACACCGGGACCGCCTTGCTTTCGTAAAAATTGTTTCCGGAACTTTTAAAAGAAACGAAAATTACCTGCTGGTAAGGGAAGGAAAGAAAATGAAGTTCTCTTCCCCGAATGCATTCTTTGCAGATAAAAAGGAAGTGGTGGACGAAAGTTTCCCCGGAGACATTGTGGGCCTTCATGATACGGGAAATTTCAGGATCGGTGATACGCTAACAGGCGGTGAAAAACTGAGCTTTAAAGGAATCCCGAATTTCTCTCCTGAACATTTCAGGTATATCAACAACAACGATCCATTGAAAGCAAAACAGCTGGCTAAAGGTATTGACCAATTGATGGACGAAGGGGTTGCACAGTTGTTTACGCTTGAAATGAACAACAGGAAAATTATCGGTACCGTGGGTGCCCTTCAGTATGAGGTAATCCAGTACCGTCTGGAACATGAATACGGCGCAAAATGTACGTATGAGCCTCTTTCCATGCATAAGGCCTGCTGGGTTGAAGCGGATGAGAAATCAGAAGAGTTTAAGGAGTTTGCACGGTTAAAGCAGCGGTTCCTGGCCAGAGACAAGTATAACCAACTGGTTTTCCTGGCAGATTCATCTTTTACGATTCACATGACTCAGGAAAAATTCCCGAATATCAAGCTGCATTTCATCAGTGAATTCCAGAATGCCTAATTAAAAGCAATAAAACAGACCTTACATACAATCCGCTGAAATTTTTTCAGCGGATTTTTTTTTGCATAAATTCCAAATTTTACAATAGACATCAAAAAATACTGTCATATTGATATAAATCTTCATCAATCGTAAGGATCAATTACATAAACGGCCTGAAAAAAGCTTGTAAAACTTTTGTAAAACAGATACAATCTTCTGATTTTAAACATATTAATATTTTACGGCGAGAATACATGCCATTTACAACCTTTACAAAGGCTTCCCTCCTAATTTTACTTCATCAAAAAATCAACATTATGAAAAAGTTCATATTACTTGTAGCGGTATCAGGCTCATTTATCATGTGTAAAAAAGGAGAAGCCGCTGCATCCCAAATGGAAAATACGCTGAAATCTGCAGACAGCACCGTTTCTGCAACCTCTGAAAAAATCAGCCGTGTGAGTGACCGGGCCAATGCGGCACTTGATTCTGCCAATGTAAGGATCAAAGAGTTTGAAGATACAAAGAATGGTGTTAAAGACAGGATTGAAAGTACCTCAAAAATGGTAGATTCCCTATCCGAAAAAATTTCATCGGTAAAACTGGAAACCAAGGCGGAGAAAAAAGATTCGGCAAAAAAGGATGAAAAAATTGTGGTGAACGTTCCGGCTCCGAAAGTGATCAGGGAAACCAAAATTGTTTACAAGGATAAACCCCGGAAAGAAAATTATGAACTGACGGTTGTTAAAAACAAACTGGTAAAGACCGGCATTCTGGAACTGACCGTAGATGATGCTGAAACAGCAAAAGAAACCGTAAAGGAAGAGGTTGCCAAATATGACGGAATGATCAGGAGTGAAAATATTTCGCTGAACAACGGTGATAAGAAAATAGCCTATTTAAAAATCAGGATCCCGATTCAGAAATTTGATTATCTGATGGACGACCTCAGCCAAAACCTCGGAAAAGTCGAGAATAAAAGTGTTGAGATTTCCGGACAGGACTTTATGCAGAATACGATGTGTGAAGTGGACGTTACCCTTTACGGAAATGAAGGAAGCTATGCCGAAAATAATGAAAAGACTGAAACATTCGGTGAAAGATCTTTTGCGGCCGTTTCTTCGGGATGGAACGTGATTACTTCTGTTTTCCTTTTCATCCTCCCGCTCTGGCCCTTGTTTTTAATCGCAGGGATCGGCTATTATTTTTACAAGAAAAAAAATAAAAATACAGCGCATCATGACCGAAGCTGATTTAATTTTAATTTAAGATTCAAAATCAATATTAAAGTTCACTGAAGACCTGTTTAAATCCATTTCAGGAATAATTTACTGCTGATTTTTTAGATCGGATAAAATAAATTCAAAAACTGTTTAAACTTTTGATATAATTTTTAAATTGAAAATCCAGCCTGTTAAAAAAATTATATACACTTAAGTTTCATTAAAGTAAATTTTAAGGGTTTATAAAAAGGGCACTTAAGTTTTGAAAATCTTTGATTTTCGTCTAAAGTAAACTTAATAACTGGATTCAGCAAAAACTTAAAATAACTTAAGTGTTTTTAAATAAGTTTAAACAGGCTTTCAAGTAAAATGTGCATGATTACCACAATTTACCGGAATAAAAGTGAAAATCGATTTAACTCTTTTAACTTCATTACATGTCTGATCTGTATCTAAATTCTGAATTGTTTAAATATTTTTAATAATATTTTAATGAAAATTACGTTTCCTGAAAAATTATTATTGCTAACTTTAGCTTAATAAATTTTAAAAGACCATTTAACCAAAGGCAGAAAATTCTATCAAATAAACAGAAATGATTATTTAAGATAAAAAAATAAAGACATAT
>NZ_LMKA01000082.1 GCF_001421435.1 Chryseobacterium sp. Leaf201 | reverse complement strand
TAAAAAACGGTAAACCATAATAAAATTATATTAAATATTTCTAATTAAAAATCTTCATAACCAATTAATTCCAATATAATAATTCAATCATTATCAAAATTTCACATATTTATTTATGACCATAATCACAAAGGGAATGTATTTTGAATAGCAGAAACTACATATCCCTATCACATGGAAAATAATTACGAAAGTATTGCCCTTATAGGCGGAGGTCCCGCTGCGCTTTTTGCTTTTAAGCATATGGTGACACAGGACATTAAGCCGGAAACCATCCATATATTTGAAAAAAGCGACCGGCTCGGTGCCGGCATGCCGTACAGCAGATCCGGTGCAGGCCATGAACATGTGGCAAACGTTTCTGCGAATGAACTGCCTGAACTTTATGAAGATTTTGTCACTTACATCAGCAGGCACAACAGCGGCGATTTCCCGGAATTTGTAAAAAACGGGGCGGTGAATGAATATGAAGTAATCCCAAGGCTGCTGTTGGGAAATTATATGGAAGCCCAGTTTAAAAATTATATTCATGCTGCCCGTAAATCTGGTATTGATGTAAAGATCCATACGGAAACCCCTGTACTGGATATTGTTAAGAAAGACAATGAAGAATCTTTTACGGTGGTTACGGAACAGCAGCCTTATACAGTTTCTGTTACTGTCATCTGCACAGGACACATCTGGCCGGTAACGCATGAACAGAAACAGCCCGGATGGTATGATTCCCCCTACCCGCCTTCTAAATTCAGCGGAATCACCAATTATCCGGTGGCAATACGGGGAACTTCGCTGACGGCTATTGATGCCGTGAAAACGCTGGCCCGCAGGAACGGAAGTTTTATCCCGGAAGGTAAATGCCTGAAATACATTCTTAATGATGACAGTCCGGAATTTTCCATCAGCCTGTTTTCATTGCGGGGCTTTCTGCCGGCACTCAGGTTTCATTCTGAGGATGATGCGTATTCGGAAGACTGGATCATGTCCCTGGAGGATATTTACGAATATAAAAAGTCCCACGACGGTTTTGTAGATTTGAATTACGTGTACGACCTGCATTTCAAGCAGCCGTTAAAAAATAAAAACCCGGGATTTTATGAGGAAATCAAGGATTTGAGCATTGAGGATTTTGTGGATAAGATGCTGAAGATCCGGGATGAACTGGATAGCTTTGAGCTTTTCAGGGCAGAATATGCGGAAGCTGAAAAATCAATCCGCAGACACCAGTCGGTGACATGGAAAGAAACATTATCGGCATTCAGTTATGCGGTTAATTATCCGGCCAAGCATTTTTCTGCAGAAGATATGCTGAGGTTACGCAAAAGCCTTCTTCCATTGATTTCTGTGATCATTGCCTCGCTGCCGCAGTCCTCTTACCGGGAAGTGATTGCGCTGTATGAGGCCGGACTGATCCGTCTGGTGAGTGTGGGTGAAGACAGCCATATCGAGACCCATCAAGAGCTGGGTGCCGTTTACAATTATGCGGACAGCAAAGGGCAGCAGCAATCTGAACACTACCAAATGTACATTGATGCCATCGGCCAGCAGCCGGTTCAGTTTAACGATGTCCCTTTTGAAGGGCTTAAGCAGAACGGCCAGATCAGTTCGGGATACCTGAAATTCAAAGACCTCGGCAGTGCGGAAGCAGCCTATGAAGAAGACCGTAAAAATATTCTGAAGACGGATACGGACCAGTATTACCTGAGGGTGAAAGGGCTGAATATCAATGACCATTTCCAGGCACTTGATATATACGGGAAAACTATTCCGGACCTGTTTATTATGGCCGTGCCGTATATTGCAGGCCTCAACCCGGATTATTCAGGACTTGATTTCTGTGACACGGCAGCAAAACGGATCGCCGAAACTTTAACTGATCTCAGACAGGTAAAAGATGCAGGATAAGCTCAAAAATGGATGATCGTAATTAAAGAAGATGCATCAGATTAATTGCTGCTTATTTTAAGCCTGATTAATATATTTAAACTTTGTTAAACTTTTAAGGCTGATTTTTTTTAATTCAGCAGTTATAAATAAAGTTCAGATAAATCTGCGTGATCAGATAATCTGTGCGAAATAATTGATGGTTTAGAATTCAAAATATAAACTCATATAAACCTAAAAAGTATACCCTGAAAATCCAGGGTACACTTTTTTAATGATAACCGCCGTCCGGTGCACCTTCTTCATCCTGTCTAAGATCAAAGCTGCAGCCATCGGTATAGAGATGGACGATCAGGTTTTCTGCAAATACAGGATCGCCTTTTTCCACCCTGTCAATGTTTGTCCGGCTGATGTTTTTCGGGTCTATAACAACCGTCATCCCGGAACCTTTGCAGGTAGCCCGGTATCCGTCTTCGATAAGGAGAGCCGTATCTTCCCCAAGTCCGATTCCCAGGCAGTCCTGACGGATGATTACCGCATGGGACAGTCTTCCGAACCGTCCGCGGTGTATGAAATGGGTATCTACAATACAGCCGGGCAGCAGGTTAAGGCCGGATCCTAGCTTGATATCGCCTTTCAGCATTGCTTCGCCATCTTCTGCTTCATTAATAATAATTTCAGGCATACACATGGCTCCCGCACTGGTCCCGGCAATAAGGAAATCCTCTTCATCCTGATACTTTTCAATCAGCAACTTATTGGCCGGTGTATCCTTCAGCTCTTTGCAGATCCTGCTCTGATCGCCGCCGGTAAAGAATATCACACCGGCTTTTTTCAGCCTGTCGAGATCTTCATCAGACTGCTCCCGTGAAATATGCATAAAACCAAAATCGGTATACCCGATCTCATCAAATGTTTTCTGGTAGGTATCGCGCATGCCTTCGGGTTCGGAACTTGCTGTTGTAATCACTTCAATGCGCCTGTTTTCATCAGAAGTCAGAAGTTTAAGGATCTCAAGAGATGTAAAATCACTGTTCTTGTCCTTCATTTCTACATCGGTATCATCCCGGTCTTCCTTACCTCCAATGATTAATAATTTACCTTTCGGATTCATATACTATTTTATTTAGTGATGTTAATACTGGTGTTAATGGGCTATTATCCCCTTCTCTCACTCAAAAATAATAAAGAAAATCAACAATAAAGTTGAGGCAAATCAATCACAATCAAAAAAAGAAACTTAATTTCTGCCATACAATATTACTTTATCGAAGTCTTAATTAATCATTATACTTCATAAAACAGACAGCAGACTATGACACGGATCATAAGAGCCTGCTTTTAATATCGATAATTTTAAATGCCGTTATAATAATCATCCTTATAAATATTTAAATTATTATCTATGCTGATTTCAGAAGAACTTTTACAGTCATACGGTTCAGAAACCGAGACTTTACATCCAGGAGATGTCATTTTTAATGAAGGAGATACCCCCAGACAGTACTATCAGATTAAAGATGGCAGGATAAAACTGAATCATTTTGATGATGACGGCAGAGAACTGATCCTGGCTGTACTCCATGCCGGGCTGAGTGTATGCGAATTGATGCTGTTCATTGATAAAACCTACCCGGTGAATGCCGTAGCCATGAAACCCACCGAAATCATAAAGCTTCCTACCGGTAATTTTAACAGGCTGCTGGACGAAAATCCGGATATTTCCAGGGATATCAACCGGTTTTTATCAGAAAGGCTGTACTTTAAATTCATTATGCTGCAGAACAATACCTCGTTGCGCCCGGAAGTGAGGATCAAAGGCGCACTGGATTACCATAAGAGCTTCAGCCATAATCCGGACCCATTTTCTTTTGAAGTCCCTTTTACCCGGCAGCAGCTGGCTTCCATCACAGGCCTCAGGGTGGAAACCGTTGTCAGGACCGTAAAAAAACTGGAACAGGAAAATTACCTTAAAATTATCGACCGGAAAATATATGTCTGATAAAGATTGCAGTTAACCTATTAAACAGATTTATATCTGATCATACTTTTTCACTTTAAGAAATCGAAGCGGTTCTTTATTATATTAAAACAATGAAAAAACTGGAAGCTTCCTATTATCAGAATCCGGATGTGGAATTCCTCGCCCGGGATCTTCTGGGGAAAATACTTTTTACGCAAAAAGACGGTGAGATAACGGCAGGTGTCATTGTGGAAACCGAAGCCTATTTCGGTATTGCAGATCAGGCTTCCCATGCTTTCGGGGGCCGGCGCACACCACGTACGGAACCTATGTACCGGCAGGGCGGAATTGCTTATGTTTATCTCTGTTACGGCATCCACTATCTTTTTAATATCGTTGCTTCCGGTGAAGATGAGCCTTCCTGTGTGCTGATCAGGGCAGTTGAGCCATTTGCCGGACAGGAAATCATTGAATCCAGAAGGCACATGCCCATCAGTAAAATCACCATAACTTCAGGCCCTGCTTCTGTGGCGAAAGCATTGGGAATTGACCTCTCATTCAACCGGAAAGACCTGACAGGAGATGAAATCTGGATAGAAGATGCGGGAATAATCTACAGGCCGGATGAAATAGCTGCCGTTCCGCGCGTTGGGGTCGCGTATGCCCGGGAACATGCACTTCTGCCATTGCGGTTTTATCTTAAAAACAGCAGGTACGTGAGTAAGCCTCAACGGAACTGACGGTACCTGCCGTAACAATATAATATGGCATAGTTTAACCGTTAACCGCTGACAATCAGGCCTCCGTTAGGATGCAGAACCTGCCCCGTCATCTGCGCAGAGGCATCCGTAGCCAGGAACAGGAAACTTGTCGCGACTTCCTCTGTACAGGCATTTCTTTCAAAAGGCGGCTTGTTCCGGTCATCTTCTTCATCCCCGAATGTTTTTTCGGTAAGCGGCGTGGCTACCGGACCCGGCGCAACGGCATTTACCCGGATGCCTTTCGGTTTTGCCTGGAGTGATAATGACCGGATGAAAGAAACAATGGCTCCTTTGGTGGCAGAATAATCAATCAGTTCCTCATGCCCCAGATAAGCCGTAGCGGATGTGGTGTTGATAATGCTGCTTCCCTGCTTGAGATGAGGGAAAACGATCTTCGTCAGTAAGATCATCCCGATAATATTGGAATCAAATGTTTTCCTGATGTCTTCTTCTTTCAGGTTTTCTATGCTGCCGCACGGCACCTGGGTCCCGGCATTGTTGATCAGGATATCAATCCCGCCAAATTCGGAAACGGTTTTTTTTACGCATTCCTCACAAAAGCTGCTGTCGGCAACATCCCCGCTGAAGGCCAGTGATTTTCTCCCCAGCGCGCTGATTTCCTTCCGGGTCTGCGCGGCCTCTTCGTCATCATGGTAATGGATGAAAGCGATATCCGCTCCCTCCCCGGCAAAAAGAAGGGCTACCGCTTTGCCAATACCGGTAGCCGCGCCCGTTATCAGCACGGACTTGTTTTCTAACTGTAGATTTTCCATATTTATTTTTGAATAGTGTGTTTGCTTATCTGAACAGCATATTATTCCTCAGCAATCTCTTTATGCTGCTTATCCAGTTCCAATTTCAGGCATCCCAGGATAAATTCGCTGTAATAAAGCTGGGCATTGGGCGATTTGGTTCCTGTATGCAGGTCCAGCCTTTCGGAGACAATGATTGTTCCTTTACGGGAGATGGCAAAGTAAGCATAGAGCTTCCCGTCTGACTCATCTACCGGTGTGGCATATCCCGTTACGCCTATGGACCAGTCTGATTTAAACAGTCTGGCAACATTTAAAGCCATGGTTTCTGCAATATTCGCGGATACGCAGTTGCAGGCCGAGGCTTCCTCATCATCCACCTGCAGCAGGTCTACTTTCCCTTCCTGGGTATAGGCTGTCATGCCGCCTTTATAAAACTGAGAAGCATCTTTCATCTGCGAAAAGGAAAACTGCAGGAACCCGGAGGTTACACTTTCAGCTACCGAAACGGTTTCGCCGGAAGACTGCAGGCGGCTGCCGATATATTCGAACAGGTTTTCCAGTTCCAGTATAAAATTAATGAGGGATCTGACGGAAGTAGGATCAGTACTCATGCTGATCCCTGAATGTTTTAAAATCATTGATTTGCTTTTATTTTTTATACGCTGAAGTAAATGAAGCGGAATGAAATGTACTTGTTCAGAAATACCTGCCGGCCTTTCATTTCCCTGTAATGGCCCGGATGATCCGGGTATCCTGAATTTTGCAGGCCATCCATCCTGTTATTCAGCATTACCGAATTTAATAAATATAAAAGCTGATTTTTATGATTTCAGTCAACGGGCCGGGTAGAAATTCAGACAGGCTTACCCTCTTCATACAAAAAGCATCAGACCCAAAGGCCCGATGCTTTTTATTTTATTTTAAACGTAATAATTAAGGCAGAACGGGTACCGGTGCAGATCCTGTACCTGAAGTATCGCCGTTCATGTTATAGGTGATCGGTGTATTTATCGTGGTAAGCATATCCCTTCTGTAAACACTTACACTTAATCTTATATCAAGCTTAAGATTGAATACCCTGCCATTATTCGGCGTAAATTTTATATGCCATAAACCATTCTGAATGTAAGACCTTGCAGAATATTGGGGAACATATTGATTTGAAGTCCCCTGCTGGGTCAGGCTCACTACTGGGTTATCATTCTCTCCCCTTACAATAAACCCTCCTATCACCAGATAGTAATCAGTTGCAGATACGCCTGTATTAAAATCATTAAGCCCAGCCGGATTGACATTTCTCAGATAATATACGGCACTGTTGATGGCACTGAAGGCAGAAGTTGCCGGTACATATCTTTTAATGACTTTATCATTATTGTCTCTAACCAGCAGATAAGCATCAGAAGCATTGCCTGTATAAGTACCAGGATTTTCCATATAAAGGTTTTCGCTTAACTTAAGGTTTCCGTTAACTTCCAGTGTATGTGTAGGGGTTTGGGTACCGATACCTACCCCATTGATCTGGGCAATGATAAAAGAGCAGTTGAATATAGTTCCTAATAGGATTAAAATATTTTTCATAATTTATGTTTTTAGATTCCGCTTGGGGCAGCAGGAGCAGTCCCTGAATTTGAGCCCTGAAGGTCATATGTAACGATTCCCAGGTTTTTATAAAATCTTTTGGAATAAATAATAATATCGAAATTGTAATTATAACGGTCGGTGGTGTTCTGCGTATTAAGGGTAGGATATGCGATATTCAGATGCCAGTTTGGTCCGGATTCGAAAACCCTTAATATAAAATGTCCCCTATTCGTAGTGGTAACAGGATTAGCAACAGGAGAATAGATTCCATTGTTTCCTGAACTTGGGATAGCCTCAAAATTGGCAATGGTAACGAAATATTTATCGGTAGGAATATTAAGATTGAGATCGTTGAGATCGTCACGGTATATATTGGTAATAGAATACGGCTGTACGGTCAGAGGGGTATATAGATTTTCAACAGACAAGACCTCTCCGCCAACCACAGAAGACAAAGGATCCGTCCCTAGGATGGTGAATCCCGCCGGATTATTTACATAGTTGGTAGGATCGATAGTAACCAATTGGCCAATCGCCACACTTCCGGCAACTTCAAGTTTTTCGACAGGGGAAGTGACGCCAATGCCGACCTGAGCTTGATACCTTGCTGCAGATAGCAAAGCAAGAATAAGAATATATTTTGTCATATTTTATGTTTATTGAAGGATTGGTGAGGTATCAGCGCCCGATGCAGCATTATTCAGATCAAATGGTCCGTGCTCCGGAAATATCTTTACATAAGTTTTCGGGTACACTGCACATACAATGTTCCATGTCCCATTAGTCGTGGTATTCAAATCAGAATAATCGGCATAAACGATCCATTCGTTGGTAGCAGGATTATTTCTTACGCCATAGGTAGGAATTGCAATAGCAGATCCGATCAGGTCACGGTCAAAATAAGCAGACAGTACCATTAAGGAGTAATTGTTGGAATTTATCCTGGTGTTGAAACCTTCTACCCAGTCACGGTTAACATTGGTCAGCCTGAAAGTAATTATACTGGCAATTCCAGGAGCGTTTCCCTGGCCTGGCTCAATTCTTTTCACCATATTATCGGTTGCACTGTGGCTGAGAAGAAGATAACGGTCTTTCTGTACAGCACTAACGGCAGGTGTTGTACCGCTGATAATTTTACTGGATTTGTAAGTTCCATTAACATCAAGCTTAACACGGGGTGTTACGGTATTAATCCCAACATTCCCTACTTGAGCATATGAAAATGCAAAAAAGAAGGAAGCTGAAAGTACGGATAATCTTTTTTTTATCATAAAGTTTTCTTTACTTATATTTTTCTGACAGCAAATATATGGGCTTTTTCCAAAACATCCAAACAGCTAGCTTTTAACGCTTTACCGTAATTTATTTCACTGTTATTTGATATTAACTCCATTTCCAATTGCCGTTTTTCTTCGTAATGTGCTTTCAGTTGGGCAGTTCCTGTAATCCGGCAAAGTGTGGTATTTTATTTTCAGCTTTAAAATGATATTTCCCCTGATTAAAAACCATAGAATTAATTCTACAGTTTTTTTCTGAAAACATGATTTTTGACATGTAAAAAAGATTCTTGCAGTGGATGAAATGATAAGAAAACCAGATCATCAGCATACTTAAAACGGCGCCAGAATGATCATAGCGCCGTTGAGTTCTTTAGCTTTTATAGCTTTTTACTGTGAGTATTTACTATTTATTGCGTATTTTTATCTGCGGGCAGTTCCTGTTTAATTTTCAAAAATGGCCCGTCCTGAACTATACTTCCGTTTTCTTTAGTATATTCCATTGTTTCAAGGATATATTTCTTAATATCTTCCGTTACCCTTGAAAAGCCCAGAAGCCGGGCTGTAAGCGGAACAGCATGGTCCGGCTGTATAGCCACCGAATCTGCCACCACTTTTATAATGGCAAGACTGATCTCTTCCGGTGCAATCAGTGCTATTTTCTTTGAATTGGAAGGAAGTATACTCCTGTCCCGGATGGTCAGCAGTTCTTTTTGCGGATGCCATAAAAAGTCGCCTTTTCTGGTGATAAGGCTATTGGTAACGGCATAATCCGCCGCATTGGCAACCGCTGCACGGATCCTGCTGCCTATTTTCGAAATTCCGTTGGCATCAGCGATCCTTCTGGTCATTTCATCAAAATGGACAGGGCTTTCCGTCATGACCACCTGATGAATCCAGGCACCCAGCCTTCCCACAGGATACAGGTGCAGCTCCTGCCCGGCAACTTCCGGAGGCAGCACCGCTATTTCATACAAAGGATAAACCGCTGACAATTCTTCTATAGGTGCTTCGCGGATGATGTTCTTAAGTTCTTCCACAGCCTCTTCTTCAACAGTATCATTATGTGCTGCCTGTGCTTTCGCTTTTTCTACAGCTTCCATGATAAGTCTTAACTCTCCTGCAGGATCCCGGAACCAGTCCAGGCTCCAGACATGCATCAGATTCCACCCCATTCCTTCCAGTACAGTATTTCTCAGCCTGTCCCTGTCGCGGGCCGACTGGGCAGCCTGGTAAGATGTGCCGTCACAGCTGATTCCCAACAGGTATCTTCCCGGATGGTCCGGGTCTGCAATGGCCAGATCAATATAAAAACCGGCAGACCCAACTTTTTCGCGCACAATATACCCGGCATTGCTGAGGGTATCTGCAATAATGCTTTCAAACGGCTTCGGCTGGTACGGCATTTCGTCCCTGTCGCTTTCAAATTTCCCGTGCTGGGCAAAATACAGGAAGCTTTTCAGTGCCCTGATCCCGAATTTCGCATTAGGCCCGATTGACATATCGGCTGCCGTAATGTTGGTAAATACTTCACAGCGGCTTTTCGCCCTGGTGATCAGTACGTTCAGCCTTCTTTCTCCTCCTTCATTGTTAAGCGGCCCGAAGCTCATCGGTACCTTTCCATCTTCAGTCCGGCCGTAACCTATACTGATAAATATGACATCTCTTTCATCTCCCTGTACATTTTCAAGGTTTTTGACAAAAAACGGTTCATCGGCGTGTGCCCTGAAATAATTTTCAACCTCCGGGTTTTTTCTCCTTCTTAGTTCGATGGCATTCTGTATCGCCTGCATCTGCGCCGTACTGAAAGCTACGACACCCAAGCTCAGCTTCGGGTTTTTAAGGGCATGTGCTATAACAGCATCCGCCACTTTTTCAGCTTC
Organism: Chryseobacterium sp. Leaf201; assembly: GCF_001421435.1. GTDB lineage: Bacteria > Bacteroidota > Bacteroidia > Flavobacteriales > Weeksellaceae > Chryseobacterium. The sequence continues at coordinate 22,526 of NZ_LMKA01000082.1, read as the reverse complement.
TCCGGGGTTGGTCCTTGTTTTTCCTTTATCATAAAAGGTATCCGGCAGGTGGTTAAAAGCCAGTCCCATCCGGTGTCTGGATCCAGGACTCGGAAATATAACCAGCCTGTTTTCATAAAATTCCTGGTTGGAAAGGCTGATCAAGGATTCATGCCTGCTCCGGTAATGCCAGCGCAGCATCCGTTGCGGAGCTCCCTGCGCATCACACATTCCCAGGATGCTCTGCATATCGGCAGTTACGTTTTCCTCATCTTCGGTATCGGTATTCAGCTTATCGAAAAAACTTGTCGGAGGCATCTGCCTGGTATCGCCTACCACAACGATCTGCTTTCCTCTTAATATGGCACCCAGCGCATCAACCGGTCTTACCTGGCTCGCCTCATCAAAAATCACGAGATCAAAATCAATACTTTCCGGCGGCAAAAACCCGGCAATAGACATCGGGCTCATCATCATCACCGGCTTTATGGCCTGAATCGCCATCCCGGCTTCCTGGATGAGTTTACGGATCGGCATATGCCTGGCTTTCCTGTTGAATTCGCTTTTCAGGATATTGATCTGGCCTCCGCCGTCCTGCTTCGGAACGCCTTCCCAGTGTTTCAATGCTACTTTCGCCCTGTTGTAATACTGTTTCAAGACATCAATCTTCCTGAATCTCGCAATGGTTTCTTCATGGGTAGAACGTTCAAATTTCCTCAGTTCAGGACTGTTCAGCATGGCCTGCTCAAGGAGAAAGTCGTACCAGGTTTTCTGAAGTGCTGTTTTTAAGTGTATGGCGGCATCCGGCCAGTTCTCAACAGCTTTTATAAGAAATCCTGCTCCCTGTTTTATTACGTCTTCTTTTAAAACATTCCATAACACAGTTTTATGGATTTCCGGCAGCATCTGTATCCATCGGTTCAGTACCGAAACCTGTGCAGACAGCTTAAAGTTTTCAATACCGTTTCCACTGAAATCCAAGTGTTTAAATAAGGCATCAAAGGCTTTTTTCTGTTCATCAATCAAATTTCCTAACCGGCCTGTATAAGAAGTGACCGCGTTTGTATCGCTGTTCTTTTCAATAAACTGCAGGACCTCCGGCCGGACCTGTGCCTGCTGAATCCGGGTATGCAGGCTGTTTAAATAATCCGTTGCTTTCTGCAGGGCTTCCCAGTCGGATTTCTGTTTCTGCCACCGTGCTCCGAACAGCCTGCCTGCCAGTACATCACCGGAATCCAGGGCAGAAGCCAGCCTTTTTCCTTCCATCAAAGCATTTACCAGGTCCAGTTTCTTGTCCGCATCATCAGGCACCGCGGTATTGAGCAGTGCTGCCAGCTTTTTAACACTTCGCTTATAATCCCCGATGATGAATTTATACCATTTGTTGCCGTGGGCCATAATATGCTGCCTGATTTCCAGTACGTCCTGGTTCCAGGCTTCGGGAATAAAGACCGCATCATATTTACGGTGAAGCTCATTCAGCCTGATGCCGGTTTCCAGGATATCGGTAATGTCTTTCTGATGGTTCAGCCATGCAGCATCCGTAACGGCCATTGAAGCTGTACCCGGATTTTTTGCCGCCCATTCTGCAGTGGCCAGCAGCTTTTTAGTTTCTGCAAGATCTGCGGGTGGCTGAAATCCCATCAGTTCAGCAAGGGCTTTCGATGTATCAGCCAGGCTTTCGGTCAGACTGATGGAGTTCACCAGAAGATCTTTAGCCAGTTCTTCATCCTTAGGCAGGAAAACGTTTAAATTACTTCCGTAAAAAACCAGTTTTTCAGGCTGCCCGATTTTATTGAGTCTTGCCTCAATCTGTCCGGCCATCAATTCAAGATCCTGAACCTGCCTTGAATCCAGGGAAGTCAGATCATCAATATTGATTTTGGGGAATTTATACCCTTCATTTCCGGCACTGATCTTTAACAGGCTGCCCATTACTTCATGAGCCGAGAGTCCACTTTTCCCGACGGGGCGGTTAACTTCATTAACGTAGGCATTGAGTTCCTGAATCAGCGGATCCAGCAGGCGCACTTCTTCCTCAAGATGGGCTACCGTAGGTTTACCGAGCTCCAGAATGCGTTTAAGCTCCGAATGCAGTTCGCGTTTATTGGCTTTGTGGCTGTGGAGTTCAAGGCAGGCTTCCCCTAAATTAATACTGTCGAGCCTTCTTTTTACCACTTCAAGCGCCGCCATTTTTTCTGCAACAAACAGCACTTTTTTGCCGTTGCCTACGGCATTGGCGATCAGATTGGTGATAGTTTGGGATTTTCCGGTTCCCGGCGGCCCCTGGATCACCATATTCCGGCCTTCATGAACGGCCAGCATGGCAATCACCTGTGAGCTGTCGGCATCCACAACCTGGAGCAGCTGGTCTGCACCGGTTTCTTCATCCAGTTTATGCTCTTCTCCGAAAGTAGGCTGCGGCTCATTGAAACCGCTGCCGAATAAAGACTGGAGGACCGGATGATCGAAGGGCTTCTTGCTTTCCGGCCATCCGGTACTGTCAAGGTCATGGTAGATCATAAATTTACCGAAGGAAAAGAATCCCAGTTCAATGGCGTCATGGTCTACCTTCCAGTTTTCAAGATGGCTGATATGCTGCTGGATTTCATTGAAATATGCTGTCAGATCCAGATCTTCTTCTTCCGGAAGGTTGGGAACGGTAAGATTAAAATCTGCCATCATCTTGGCCTGGAGCGATAAATTTGCGCCTATTTCACCGCCGGTGTAGCGCAGCCTGAACCTTTCGCTGGCACTGGAACGCTCCAAAGAAACGGGGACCAGCACCAGGGGAGCCATTCTTATTTCTTCGGTATTGCCTTTTTCAAACCAGTTGAGCATGCCCAGCGACAGGAACAGTGTATTTACACCCTGTTCTTCAATGCTTGTCCTTGCGGCATAATAGGTATTGAGGATTTTGGTCTGCAGCTTCTGTTCATATTCATTGGTCTGCAAACGGGTATCATTATAGGCATCCTGCAGTTCGGCATCTGAAAGCGGCGGTAGCTCAAAGAGTTCTTCATTGTCTTCTTTCCCGGCCCGGCCCAGAAAAGTCATGGCTTTATTCTGTTTTACCAGGATCTGATATACGGAACGTGACTGTTCCTGTACCATATGCAGCCCGCGGGCTTTCGGAATTTTGTAATTTAATAAGGTATTGCGCATCCCAAGATCCAACAGCTCTTTTCTTGCAGCTTCCAGCTTGGGAAGTATAAGGTCTTTCATAGTTTGTGATTATCCGGCTCCTAATGTAGAAAAAAAATGGTAAACACTGAAACGGGATGGTATAAGAAAGTATAATTGAAGCTCCGGAAGAAGATTCTATAGCCAGATATAAAATTTAAGCTTCGGAAAATTGATTAATATGACTTGTTAAATCTTTTATGAATTGGCAACAAGTGCATTCATTATCTTAATTCCCTGTGTATTTAATGTTCCAAAAATTAAAATTAATAAAAAAAGCAATGTTAACCTTCTCATAACGTCTGTAATGTTTATTTTACAAAAGTAATTATTCGTATTAAAAGTCTCTAAACTATATTAACGGGTTTATACTGTTAGAATAGGATTTTCAGAAATCTTTTTCGTATTTTTAAATATATGTTTACTCTACAACTCCCCATCACCAAATGAATTCCGCTGAAAAAATCTATCTTGACAACAATGCCACAACCCGTCTGGATGACCGGGTTCTTCAGGCCATGCTCCCTTTTTTTACGGAATACTATGAAAATGCCGGAAGCAGCCATCTGGCCGGGCTTACTGTTAATGAACATGTGGACAATGCAGCCTGGCAGGTCTCGGATCTGATCGGGTGCAGGCCTGAAGAACTGATCTTTACTTCGGGAGCTACTGAAGCCATCAACCTGGCCATCCGCGGCATCTCAAAAGGGACAAGGAATCATTTTGTAACGGTAAGTACGGAGCACAAAGCCGTACTGGATACGGTAGAACATTATACAGAAAACGGAAATTATACAAATACGCTTCTTCAGGTCGGAAAAGACGGGCGGGTCGATCCGGATACCCTGGATGCTGCCCTGTCTGAAAATACCCTGATGGTAAATGTAATGCTGGTTAACAACGAGACCGGCATAATTCAGGACATAAAAAAAATCAGTGAAATAGTTCATGCGAAAGGAGCCTTCCTTCTCTGTGATGCTACGCAGGCCATAGGAAAAATACCGGTTGACGTCCGTGATCTGGATATTGACCTGATGCCTTTTTCTGCCCATAAATTCTATGGTCCCAAAGGAACAGGCGCACTTTATCTTTCCAGAAAATTAAAATCATGCCTTCAGCCGCAGATTACAGGCGGCGGACAACAGAATAACCGCAGAAGCGGTACCCTGAATGTTCCGGGTATCATCGGATTCGGAAAAGCCTGCGAAATTGCCGGACGTCATATGCAACAGGATTACCTTCAGATAAAAAGCCTCCGCGATCATCTGGAACATGAATTATTAAAAATCGAAGGAACTTTTGTTAACGGTTCATCAGAGCAAAGGATCCATACCACTGCCAACCTCTGTTTTCCGGGTGTGCTTTCAGAACAGCTGATTGTTTCCCTGCAGAATATTTCGGTTTCCAGCGGATCTGCCTGTTCTTCGGTTACTACAAAACCATCTCATGTATTAAAAGCCATGGGATTATCTGACGAAGAAGCCTTAAGCTCGATCAGGTTCAGCCTGGGCAGGTTCAACACCATGGAACAGATTGATTACACGGTAAGCAGGATGCATACATTAATACAGCAGCTCCGGTAAATCCCGAAACTGCTGTATGATGTTATTGTTGTAAAATTTTCTGATACCGGCTTAAAGAAGCTTATCAAAATGTATCGGAAGATCATAAATCCTTTTTCCCGTGGCATGGTAAACGGCATTGGTAATGGCCGGCGGCATCCCTACTCCACCGATTTCACCTACGCCTTTTACACCTAAATCATTCACAAATTGATCATTTTCCTCTATAAAAAGTACCTGCAGGTCATGGATGTCGGCATGTACCGGAATATGGTATTCCGCAAGGTCATCATTCATGTATTTTCCAAGACGGTGATCCAAGATGGTTTCTTCATGAAGTGCCTTGCTGATTCCCCAGATCATCCCGCCCAGCAGTTGGCTTTCAGCGGTCTTGGGATTGATTATTTTTCCGGCAGCTACTGCAGTCAGTGCTCTTGTAACTTCAATTACGCCCAGCTGCTCATCTACTTCAACTTCCACAAATACCGCACTGTGAACGGCACGGGCTTTTTTACCGTAGGTCAGCGGATTGGGCATCGCCGAGTTGGTCGTCCTGATGTCCTTTCCGTCATTGGCTTCCATGATTTCTTTATAGCTGATCCTGATTTCCGGATTATCTTTATGGATAATGTATCCTCCTTGGAAGATCACCTCTTTCAGTTTGGTATCGCCCAATACAGAATCTTTCAGTGATTTTGCTTTTTTGTACAGCTTTTTATTTAGGGCCTGACATGCTGCCTGAACTGCAGGGCCTACGGTTGCTGTTGTAAAAGAACCTCCCTGAATCGGGGCGAAAGGCATGGCACTGTCGGCATAGGAAAACGTAACATCCTCAAGTGGCAGTCCGAGTTCATCAGCGGCAATCTGGGTCATAACTGTGAAAGTTCCGGTTCCAATATCCGTCACTGCACTTTTAACTTCTACTTTGCCGTCTGTACTCATAATCGCCTCGGCGCGGCCTAAAAGCCTGTTGGCATCCCACATTCCGGTAGCCATTCCGTATCCGACCAGTTTGTTTCCGCGCTTCATGCTCCGGGGAACAGGATTTCTTTCATCCCAGCCGAACTGACTGGCTCCACGCAGGTAGCATTCCCTGAGTTCTTTGCTGGAATATTCTTTTTCACTGGTATGATCTATTTCCGAATAATTAATCAGCCTGAGTTCCACGGGATCGATGTTAAGCTGATAGGCAATCTCATCCATGGTTACTTCAATCGCGTGCATTCCGGTACTTCCTCCCGGTGCTCTCATATCAAGCGGACTGTAGACATCCAATGGTACAATCTTATGCTCCAATAAGGTGTGTTCTGCCGGATACAGCATATTGGCCCAGTTGACAACGATTTCCACGTAATCTTCAAACCGGGATGTTTCCCCTGTAGCTTCATGGAAGATGGCATTCACTTTTCCGTTTTCATCAGCCCCGAATTTCGTATGCTGCAAAGTAGGCGGACGGTGCCCGATCATATACATCTGAGCCCTGTCCAGCGTTACCCTTACATTTCTTTTAAGCTGCAGGGAAGCCATCACTGCCATAAAAAGCTGGTGCTGAGGCCGCAGTCCGGATCCGAATCCTCCGCCCACAAATGGGGAAATGATCTGTACGTTTTTCATCTTCAGGCCGAACACATTGGCTACATACATCTGGGAATTGATGGTCCCCTGTGTTTTGTCATAAATCTTTAATTTCCCTTTTCCTTCGTAAATAACCGTGGAAGCAAACAGTTCCATCGGGTTATGATGTTCGGTACCGTGGCTGAAGGTGCTGTCTGTTTTGATGAATGAATTTTTATAGGCCTTTTCAAAGTCACCTTTTGGCGGCGGCGGCGGTGGTTTCAGCAATGAAGCCAGTCCTTTTTTAGGATCACGGGATTTTTTAAGGTTGGCCGTAAGATCGGTCTCAAACGTTTCTTCCTCATATTCAATATGAAGTTTCTTTGCTGCCAGGCGTGCCATTTCAAAAGTATCGGCTACCACCAGGGCAATCGGCTGCCCGTTGTACCGGATCTCATTATCTTTCAACGGTTTAAAAACCAGTCCCGGCGGCGCATCCATATCGGCGTACTGAAGGTCAAACCAGGCTGTTGAAGGCCGGTTATCATGGGTAAAAACCTCAACTACGCCTTCGAGTTTTTTGGCTTCTTCGGTATTGATCGATTTAATTTTGCCTTTGGTTACGGTACTGTTGACCACATAGCCGTATAAAAGATCATCTGCATTATAATCCCCGGCATACTTAGCGCTTCCGGTTACTTTCAGATGGCCTTCAAGGCGGTTTTGCGGAGTTCCTATAGAGGGTATATTGTTCATAGTTTCTGTGTTGGTTGGTGTTGCTTCGGATTATAAAGACGGTTTTGCACCCGGTCTCTGGGATCCGGGATTCATGGCCATGATGCTGTTCCGTACAATGGCCCTTTTTGCCAGGGCAATTTTAAAATGGTTATGTTCAAAGCCCTGCGCCCCGTCCAGCATGATCTCTGCTGCTTCAGCGAAGTGTTCTTCTGACGGTGTTTTGCCTTTAAGGTAATTTTCCGCTTCCGCACTGCGCCATGGTTTATGGGCAACGCCGCCCAAAGCGATCTTTGCTTCTTTGATCAGCCCTCCTTCAATATCAAATCCGGCAGCTACGGAAACCAGTGCAAAGGCATAGGAATTCCGGTCCCTGAGTTTCAGATATGAATAATATTCGGAAAAGCCTTCTTCGGGAAGTTCAAGCCCTGTAATGAGTTCGCCGGCCTGCAGGTTATTATCCAGATGCGGAGTGTCACCGGGCAGCCTGTGAAAATCAGCAAACGGAAGTACACGTTCCCCCTGTGGCCCTGAAATATGCACTTTTGCGTCCAGTGCGGCTAAGCCTACACACATATCCGAAGGAAAAACGGCAATACAATTGTCGTTATGACCCAAAATTGCGTGAATACGGTTGTATCCTTTGGTTGCTGAACATCCGCTTCCCGGTTCCCTTTTGTTGCAGGGAACGGCAGGATCATAAAAATAATAGCAACGGGTACGCTGCATCAGGTTTCCACCGTTGGTAGCCATATTCCGGATCTGTGCCGAAGCACCTGCCAGAATTGCTTTTGAAAGCAACGGATACCTATTTTCTACTACAGGATGATAGGCTGTATCTGCATTGGTCATCAGGGCGCCGAGCATGATTCCGCCATTTTCAGTATCATTAATATCACTGAGGCCGGAGATGCGGTTGATGTCTACGAGGGTATCAGCTTCGGTAACAAAGTATTTCATCAGGTCGATGATATTGGTACCGCCTGCCACGGCTTTATGGTCATTATTTTCGCTTAGCAGTGAAACGGCGTGCTGAAGGTCCGTTGCTTTTGTATAGGAAAAATTATTCATCGCATATCCTGTTTTACCGCCATGATGGCATTAATAATTCCTCTGTTGGCACCGCAGCGGCAAAGGTTTCCGCTCATCAGGTCCTGCACTTCCTCACGGCTGTCTGCTTTTCCTTCACTGAGAAGGCCAACGGCACTGCAGATCTGGCCCGGCGTACAGTAGCCGCACTGGAAAGCATCGTGCTCAATAAAAGCCTTTTGAACGGGATGAAGGTTTTCTTCGGTTCCGATCCCTTCTATGGTCGTAATTTCTGCTCCGTCTCTCATAACGGCAAGCGTAAGGCAGCTTAAAACTCTTTTTCCGTCTACCAGAACGGTACATGCCCCACACTGTCCGTGGTCACAGCCTTTTTTGGTTCCGGTAAGATGCATGGTGTGCCGAAGCGCGTCCAGTAGAGATACCCATGGTCTGAGCTCAAGCTCATGGTCTTGTCCATTCACCCTGAGCTTAATGGATTGGTTGTTCTGATCAGGCATATTTTATTTAATTTGGTGTTCGGGGAATCTATGCAAAAAAAGAACCGCAATCCGGTGATGCAGAAAACTGTGGTACATTAATAAATATGGATCCTTATGGTTAACAAGAAAGATTTAGCATTTAACACCTGTTTAAATGAGCTTTGAAGTGAGTGTAATAAAATCTAATCTTAAGTAATTTAAATATTTTTTTTAATACTTATAAATAAGGTTCTTCAACAATTTAAGATTCAACAACAGATCAAATATTTAGAAGGAAAGAAAGGTAAAGTTGTCTAAATTCCATTCACGAATATGATGATGATTACGCAGATTTTTTATTGGAATGTTTAACAGGCAAACCCTGTCAGAGTTTTAAATCTGACAGGGTACACCGATTAGAAATTTATCTTTTAGGAAGATTTAAAATTAATGCCTGTATTTGTCTTTAAGCTCAAATATATGAAGCACCTGTGGAAAAAGGGCCTGCATGTATTCTTCTGCCCCTTTTACCGAACCGGGGAAAGTGAGGACCAGGGTCTGTCCGCTGAAGCCGGCCACACTTCTTGACAGCATGGAGGTTTTAATGCGTTTCTGTCCGTAATTCCGGGCAGTTTCCATAATTCCGGGCATGGGGCGGCCGATCATCGGTGATATGGCATCCGGGGTCACATCTCTTGCTGAAGCTCCGGTTCCGCCGGTAAAAATGACCAGGTCTATGTTCTGGTTTTTATATTCCACAAGTGTATTCTGAATGATATCAAACTCATCCGGCACTACTGTATATTCAATATCTCTGCATCCAGATTCTTCTAATTTTGCAAGGATGACCTTTCCTGAACGGTCTTCATTTTTTCCCTGATGAATGCTGTCTGAACAGACCACAACGGCAGCTTTAATGTCTTCCGCAGCATATTTACGGTCTGATTTCCCTCCTGTTTTTTCCAGAAGCTTTATGTTGTGTATTTCCACCTGTTTGTCAATCGGTTTCAGCATGTCATACATCACCAGAGCTGCTACGGAAGCACCGTGCATGGCTTCCACCTCTACGCCGGTCTTATAAACGGTATGCACCTCCACTGAAATCACCACAGACAAGTCTTCAATTGCATAGGTAACGGAAGTATATTCCACGGGCAGTGGATGGCAGTCCGGGATTACATCGCTTGTTTTTTTTACGGCAAATAATGCAGCGGCCCTTGAAAACTCAAAAATATCCCCTTTCGGGACTTTCCGCTGCTGTATGGCTTCAATGGTGGCTATGGATGAAGTTTTTACCGTAGCTGTGGCCACCGCCTTGCGTAAGGTGGATGATTTGTGTGTGATATCTACCATGTTAATTATTGATTTTCCATTGATGTGAGTCGTCCTCAAATACTTCTCTTCCCCAGACCGGAAGTTCTTTTTTTATTCTCTCCACTACTTCATCACAGCTTTCCATGGCTGCTTTCCTGTGTTTTGATGAGGTAAAGACAAACAGGCAGATCTCCCCTGTTTTTATGGCACCCAGGCTGTGGTGGATGTGCATGCAGGTGAGATCGTATTTCGCAAAAATTTCTTCTCTTATTTCATGCATCTTTTCAAGGGCCATTTCTTCATAGGCTGTGTATTCAATGGCCTGTACTGTTTTGCTTTCCACCAGATCTTCCCGGATCTGGCCCAGGAAAATACTGTGTGCCCCGATGTTTTTCTTTGTAGAATGCTTAGCAATGCTGTCTGAGATAAATGCAGGATCTATTGCCCCCTGAACAAATATATTTTTAAACTCTTTTTTCATGTTTTTTGTTTTGTAATGCTGTAATTCCGCCTTTCAGATGACTGATTTTTATTGCGTTTCCATAGGCTGCAGTTAATAGCTCCGCGGCGTTCAGGCTCCGTTTTCCGCTTTGGCAGAACAAGATAATCTTCCGTCCTTTAAGATGATTAATACCTGATGTTTCAGTTTTTAATTGAGATAAAGGAATCCGGATGTGGGGGAAACCGGCTTCAGGAAGTTCGTCTCTTTCGCGGACATCAACGGCAAGGATATCCGGCTGTGTTACGGCTTCCAGAAAATCATCAGCCCCAATTTCTTCAATATCAGAAGAAGGCAATCCGCAAAGCCACCGGTAATCGGTTTTTTCAAAATGGCCCCTGTTTTCAGGAATAAGATTTAACGTATCGCTTCTCATGGTCAGATCCATCACCATATTCTCATACGTCAGCATATTAAACGTGAGAAGGCGGCCTCTGAGTACTTCGCCGATACCTGTAATCAGCTTGATGACTTCATTCGCCTGCAAGGTCCCGATCATTCCGGGCAGTACGCCCAGCACACCGGCCTCGTTGCAATCCATCACTTCGTCAGGAGCCGGCGGTTCCGGAAAGAGATCCCGGTAACTGATTCTGTCTTCTTCCTTGTTTCCGCTGTCAAATACCGCTACCTGGCCTTCATACTGAAATACCGCTCCGAAAACCAAATGCTTCCGCAGGAGGAAACAGGCATCACTGATCAGGTATCTTGAGGCAAAATTATCCGTGCAGTCGGCTACAATGTCGTATCCTTCTATTAATTCCCAGGCATTTTTTGCAGTAACTTCATCAGTATGTGTTTCAATGCTGATCTCCGGATTCAGTTTTCTGAGACTTTCTGCTGCCTTTACTGCTTTTAAACTGCCTACATCTCCGGTGGTGAACAAAATCTGCCGCTGGAGGTTGCTTAAGGCAACGCGGTCATGGTCTGCAATACCAATGGTTCCCACACCCGCTGCGGCAAGATACTGCAGAACCGGACATCCCAATCCGCCGGCACCGATGACCAGCACTTTGGCGTTCAGGAGTTTTTCCTGTCCGGCTTGCCCGAAACCAGCCAGGGTATAATGCCGGGCATATCTTTCATTGCTTTGTTCCATATTATCCGCCGGAATAAGGAGGCATGAGGGCCACCGTGTCATTAGTATTCAGTTCCGTATTTCCTTCCGTCATCTTTTTGTTGACGGCTACGGCATATTTCATATCGGAAAGCTGCGGAAACTTCCCGGCAAGCTGTTGTTTTAAAGTGTCGGTATCAGATGCGGTAAGCATCAATTCCTTACCGGTAATTTCAGCGATCCGCCCGAATGCAATAATCTTTATTTCCATATTAATCTGCCTTATGAATGATGATCTGAGAAATATTTTTAACATATCGCCGTCCTGTTGCCTGATCGCCCGGCGTTACCAGACTGATCCCGTCTTCTTTTTTTAAAGCGGAAACGCCGTCAGATTCCGTTATGATCATTGGATTTTTCTCTGTGGTGGAATTAAACAGTTCATTCCAGGAATACACCACTTTATAGCCGTCATCCGCTATACAGACCAGATAAAACGTGCTGAGCTCCTTCGGGGATGAAACATTGAACTTTACCTGATTTAAAAGATCTTTAAGCCATACGCCTTTCAGGTTTTTCAGCGTCTTTTTAAATTCCATTTTATGATTCAGGATATCCAGGCTTTTGATTTCATGGACGGTATAGGTATTTAAATCTGTAAAAGAAATGGTAACAGGCTGCGCGATGTCCCCTTTGATCTGAAGGGATGACGCATGCTGTGCTTTTAGGGTTGCCGTCAGGAACAGCAGAATTGTTACAATGTATTTCATGTATTATGCTTTTGTGAATAAGAGTTTGTAGGAAGCCATGAGCAAAACTGTTGCCAGCACGTATTTTAAAACATTCTGATTGAATTTTTTCGATCCGAAATAAGCACCTAACAATCCGCCGCTAAACGCTACTATTACATACATCATCATATCATCGGTAAAATGAATCCCCTGCGTAAGCATCCCTCCCAGACCGGAAAGAGAATTCACAAATATGAATGCCGCACTGATGGCCGCAGTCTGTTTCTGGTTGGTCCATTTCAGAAGAAGCAGAATGGGAGAAAGGATGATTCCGCCTCCGATACCAATCATTCCGGAGAGCAACCCGACGATTCCGCCGGTGATTACGGCAACCGCAATATTCTGTTCTTTAAGTTCATGGTCTTCCGCATTCCTGAAAAAGAAAAACCGGATAATCGGGAACAGCAGCAGGATGCCCAGGATTCTTTTGTAAATATTTTCTTCCACCGTAATCATGCCGCCTATAAATGCCAGCGGAACGGATGCCGCTGCAATAGGAATAAACAGTTTCCTGATGAAATATCCGCCGCGGTAGTATTGGATGAAGGAAGTGAGCGACACAAAAAGGTTCAGTACCAAAGCAGTCGGCTTCATTTCCTCAGGGGCTACTCCGTAAAGAGCCATCAACGCAAGATATCCGCTGGCCCCACCATGCCCTACAGCAGCATAAAAAAAAGCAACGGCGAACAGGACACCATAAAATAATTCTATACTCATTAATTTTTCACTTCTTTAATCTGATCAAAAATAATACATTATATCGGTAACAAATGGACTTCTACCCGGTCTCCCTTCAGGCATCCTGTAGAGTCTTCCGGAAGCATGATGAAACAGTTGGCCTGGGCAAATGAATGGAGCCGGTATGATTCCTGTGCGTGCAGCGGACTGACTTCTCCCTGCTCTTCGTCGTAATACGCTTTCAGGAAATGTGTAAGCCCGGCAGGTTTTTTATAATTGTAAGCAGCCACCGCTTCTTTTTTCTTTACTGAATTTTTCAGATCCGTTAACTGTTCAAGGGCCGGTAAAACATATTCGTAGAAGCATGTCAATGATGAGGACGGATTCCCGGGAAGCCCGAATATCAGTTTCTCGTCTTTCGTCCCGAAAAACAGGGGTTTGCCGGGCTTCTGTTTTATTTTATGAAACTGCTGAACGACTCCGCACTGTTCTGCAGCTTCCGTCACAAAATCATAGTCGCCGACACTCACCCCGCCGTTTAACAGGACCACATCGCTCACGCTTAATGCCTGTTGCAGGACATTCATCAGTTCTTCAGGATGGTCCCCGGCCGTAAATACATGGATATCCTTAATCCCGGTTATCCGCAATGCGGCTTTGAGCTGAAATGAATTGGCTTCATACACCTGCCCGAATGCCAGGTCCTGGCCCGGGTTCTGCAATTCGTTTCCTGTGATAATGATGGCTACAGCAGGCGGTACATAAACCTCAACACGGTCATGCCCGATCCCCGCCAGAAAACCAACCGCTGCGGGTGAGAGATAAGTACCTGAAGCCATTGCGGTTTCTCCTTTTCTTACCTCTGAACCTTTTGGACGAACATTCAGGCCTAAGTTCAGGGCATCATCCAAAATCATCAGCTGCCCGTTTTCAGTTTTTATTTTTTCCTGCATCACAACGGTATCGGCACCTTCCGGTAAGGGTGCGCCGGTGAAAATCCTTGTGGCTTCGCCGGTTTCAATAGTCAGTGACTGTGAAGTTCCTGCTGCCATTTCGCCTTTTATCATAAGGGGCTTGCTCCGGTCCTGAAATTTCAGGGCATAACCGTCCATTGATGATTGCGGAAACGCAGGAATATCGGTGCGTGCACTAATATCTGAAGAAACAACCAGGCCTGCAGCTTCCGAAAGCGGGATTAAAGCCGTTTTTTTCGCCGGTATATTCTGTAAAATAATCTGTTGTGCTTCGTGTACTGAAATCATTGATTGTTAATAAGTTTTTGATAATCTTCCAGGGTATCGATATCCACGGATCCTTTTTCAAACATCACCTGACCGACATCATCCCTGTATTTTACAAGCAGTTTTTTGGCACCTTCCTGACCGCTCAGCTGAAGCAAATCATTGAAATAAGAACGGCTGAACAATACAGGAGTTCCCAATGTGCCGGAATAGTGCGAAGCCATGATCCCTTTTCCTGATGAATGCCTTTTTTCGATCAGCTCTGAAAAAACCGAGGCATTAATATGCGGCTGGTCGCAGACGGTGATCAAAATATTTTCTGTTTCAGGATATATTACCAGCATTTCATTCAGCCCTTTGTGAATGGATGAGGCCATGCCTTCCTGCCAGTTTTCATTCTGTACCGTTAGGGCAGATCCGGTTTCTTTCTCAATTCCTGAATTTTCACTGCCTGTAATCACAATAACTCTGGAACTTACAGCCAAGGCCTTTTCCACGGTATGGCGCAGCAGTGTTTTACCCTGATAATCAAGGAGTTGTTTTGGCTGGCCTAATCTTGATGAATTTCCTGCTGCCAGGATAATGATTCCGGTGTTCTCTTTTGTCATCCTCCGATGGTTATCATGCTGCGGTTGTCCAGTGTACTGGTATCGATATCCTGAAAAACACCTGAAAACTGTCCGCCCAGTGCCTTGTGTTTTGCTTTGATGGTGCCTTCTATCAACGGCATTATTTCTTCCCCTCTCCGCAAAGCACTTAAAAGATCTGTTTCTCCTTTGGAAAACAGGCAGTTTTTAAGCTTGCCGTCTGCCGTAAGCCGGATCCTGTTGCAGGAAGAGCAGAAAGGAGCGGTCATGGTGCTGATTACGGCAAAGTTTCCGGCAAAACCGGGTATCTTAAATTTCTTGGCTGTATCATGGGCTTCCGGCTCAATGGTCAGAATATCATACCGGCTCTGGACTTCGGTTACTATTTCTTCGAGTGTAAATACCTGATTGCTGGTCCAGCGGTTGCCGCTGAACGGCATAAATTCAATGAAGCGGACTTCTATCTGAGAATCCCGGGTCATTTCTATGAAATCCAGAATTTCATCATCATTCAATCCTTTCATCAGCACAACATTAATCTTAACACGGAAATTATTCTGAATCAGGAGATTGATATTGTCCCTGACTTTCTGAAAAAGGTCCCTTCTGGTGATTTTTTTAAATTTTTCGGCATCCAGGGTATCCAGGCTTATGTTAATGGTTTTCACCTGAGCGGACATAAGGTTGTCCATCATTTCATTAATCCGTACGCCATTGGTTGTGATGGCCAGCTCAATGCCCAGTTTCCCTAATTTATCAATGATTGCGGGGGCGTCTTTCCTTACCAGAGGCTCACCGCCTGTGAGTCTTATTTTCTTTACGCCGTGCGCTACAAAAAGCTTTGCAATGGTTTCTATTTCATCCGGCTGCATCAGTTTCGCGGCGGGCGCAAAAGCATATTTCTCATCCGGCATACAGTAGAAGCACCGCAGGTTGCAGTTGTCGGTCAGTGAGATCCGAAGGTAGTTGTGTACGCGTCCGAAGGTATCCGTTATCATTCTATTTTATTTGTCACCATCACCATGAACGGCATTATGAATTTTATCTGTTTTATATTTCAGGGAGCTTCCTTTTCTGCCTTCAAGCACGGCTTTTATTTCAGAAACTATGGAAAGGGCAATTTCTTCTGAGGTTTCCGCTCCTATATCAAGCCCTACCGGGCCGTGGATTCTTTCCAGGTGCTGAGGTGTTACGTTAAAACCTTCAGCTGCAAGGTCATCGATCATTCGGTTCAGCTTTGTTTTCGGCCCCAGGATCCCGATGTAACAGCTGTTGCTGTGTATAAGTAAATCTTTCAGCACCGTCAGGTCATAGCGGTAATTGTGGGTCATCAGTACGAAAAAAGTATATTCATCTATAACCGTGTCATTCAGGAACTCTTCTGCTGCAGAAACCTTTATCGTCTTTGCCAACGGAAACCTTTTTGCTGTCGCGTGTGCAGGCCTTCCTTCTCCCACTGTTACTTCCCAGCCCAGTACCGATGCTATTTCCGTTAACGGCTTTACATCATTTCCGGCACCGGCAATGATGAGTGACACCGCCGGAACTATATATTCAATCAATGCCTCACTATTTTCTCCTTCATAGATTATATTTTTAATATATGTTGCCTTATTTTCAAGCGTTTTATAAAGATCATTTGATAAAAAATCAAGCCCAGCCCGTAATGCATTCTGCCCGTCTTTTCTGTACAGCAGTACCGTTCCCGGCTGTGCACTTCCTCTGGTCAGCGAAAAAAGACAGACCAATACGGCATCTTCCCTTCTGTCCACAACCTTTTCCAGTATTTTAACCGGGTTATGTTCATCGGCTGAGTTTATCGGTTCAAAAAGGATATGGACAATTCCGTTGCATCCTAACTGTACTCCGAAATCTGCATCTTCATCATTACTGGTATCATAGGTAACGAGCTTATTCTGCTGCTGTTGAATAGCAAGCAATGCCTTTTTCAGGGCATCGCCTTCCAGGCACCCTCCGCTTATGGCTCCGGTCAGCTGTCCGTCTTCCGTAACCAGCATGCGGGCTCCGGGCTGCCTGTAGGAAGATCCCGTAACTTTTACCACAGTAGCGAGGGCCGTTTTTATGCCTTCTGCTTCTGCCTTGCGGTAAGCCCTGATGATATCATTAATCTCTTTCATAAAACCTTTTGGGGTGCCGGCCTGATCATTTGTCTGAAGTGTAACTGATCAGTTACCGGTATTGATTGTCTCCTATACTTATCAAAAATTAAGCAAATGTTCAGCCCGCCCTTATAAAAAACTTTAATTATCTAAAGTCCATCAATAAATTCTGCCTGTTTCAGCTTATAAACATTGGTATTTTAGCTGCTGGCATCTGCATTATACCTTTAAAAGATCAAATGGCAGGGTTCGTATTCTTTTTCCGGTCAGGTCAAAAACAGCATTCGCCAGTGCGGGTGCAAACGGTGGCAATCCCGGTTCTCCAACGCCTCCGGCATCTTCTTTATTTTCCATAATATGCACTTCAAGAGGCGGAATATCATAAATCCGCGGAAGCTTATAGGAATGGAAATTGGCTTTATCTGCGATACCGTCTGTAAAAGTCTGTGCATCCATGGTTGCTGCGCCCAGTGCCATTAAAATAGAACCTTCTACCTGTGCTTCGATAATATCCGGGTTGACATACCATCCGCAGTCGATTACGGCCCAGACTTTATCAATCTTCACGCCTCCTTCTTTCCGTTTTGAAACCTTGACCACCTGGCCTACGGTACTGTCAAAACACTCCGTGATGGCAATTCCGTATCCTTTATCCTGAGCGTTATTTTTCCAACCACTGACTTCTTTAAGCCTGTCGATCAGCTTTCGGGTCCTTTCGTTATCCATATGTATTCTTCTGAATTCCAAAGGATCCATATTCATCTGATGGGCAATTTCATCCATAAAACTTTCATAGGCAAAACCGTTGGTGGATGCATATACAGATCTCCACCACAATACCGGCACCGGCGTTTCAAAAGGGATATCAGAGAATTTAATATTTTTTATCGATTTAAAATAAGGCTCCATGAAACCTTCCGTGGTATTTTCATTAGCGATTCCGCGCTTCTTGTCTGACCAGTGCTTGATGTTCTGCCCGACCATACGGAATTTCAGGTCTGTAAGTTTCCCGTTTTCAATGATACTTTCCCCTCTGTAGGAAACACCCGGCCTGAACGGTCCCTGGACTGCATCATCTTCTCTTGACCAGATGACCTGCACCGGTGCATTGATCTTTTTGGAAATGGCTACGGCTTCATTGGGATAATCGGTAAAAGCTTTACGCCCGAATCCACCGCCTAAAAAGGTCATGTTAACAACCACATTCTTGGGGTCCATGCTGAACTCCTTTGCAATATCTTTCTGGATCCAGTCCGGTGCCTGAATCGGTCCCCAGATTTCAATTTTGTCTTTCTTATAATGGGCAATACAATTTATGGGTTCCATTGCCAGATGCGACTGGTACGGGGTATGGTATACGGAATCTATTTTTTTCCTGTTGGCTCCGGCCTCTACATTCACGGCTCCCTGTTCTTTGGCAGGCAGTCCTTCTTCACTCATTAAAAGCTCATGATGCTTTTCGTATACTTTTTTCGTACTGATATGCTCGAAACCGGAATCGTCCCACACTACCTTCAGGGCTTTACGGCCCTGAAGTGCCGCCCAGCTGTTGTCTGCAATGACAGCGACTCCTTCGCGCTGGGTATCATAGACTTTCATACTGATTTTGATAACATCCCTGACCCCTTTTATTTTTCTGGCAGCCGTATCATCAAAACTCGTAACTTTCCCTCTCAGCCTCGGGTTCCTTTCCACAGATGCGAACATCATGCCCGGAAGTCTTTTGTCCAGACCGAATACGGCGGCTCCGTTGGTTTTTAAAGGGGTGTCAATTCTCTTCAGCGGCTTGCCGATAATTTTATATTCCGAACGCTGTTTTAAGGTTACTTTTTCCGGTGCAGGAAGCTGTGAGGCGGCAAGTACCAGTTCTCCGTAATGCATTTTACGCCCGGATTTTTCATGAACGATATTTCCGCTTCTGGCCACACATTCATTTACCGGGACTTTCCAGCTATTGGCTGCTGCCTGCCGGAGCATTTCCCTTGCCGTGGCACTTAATTTCAACAGGTTTTTATAGGAAGCCCTTATCGTGGAACTTCCGCCGGTAATCTGGCTTCCATATTTGGTGCTTCCCTGTGCGAATATCACTTCGATCTGGCTGAGGTCTACCTCAAGCTCTTCTGCAATAATCTGTGGAACGGAGTGGTAAGACCCCTGCCCCATTTCTGCACGGTGATCTACCAGAGTAATCTTACCGGAGGTGTTAATGATGATCCATGAATTCATTTCTACACTTCCTGCAAACGCCGTTTCCGGCAGGATGACTTTTGCTGCCGAAAGGGAAGGAAATATTCCGAGGCACAGTGCAGCACCTCCCAGGCCGGCCAGCTGCAAAAATTTTCTTCTTGAAAGTTCTGATTCTTTAGACATAATTTTTCAGCATTATTTTGCCGGGGCATAGGCGCCGGTGGTTAACCAGGTAATCCAGGCTTTTTTAAATTCTTTATGGGTCAATGGCGGTTTTTTAAGGCCGTCTGCAGGATTAAATCCGGCAAGTACGAGTTCGTCATCAGCATGTTTGATGAGATCTTCCATACTTTTATTCCCGTTTTCCTTTTTATTCATGAGCTGCTTAGCCAGCTGATACGGGCTTTTCCCTTCAAAAACCATTTTCATATCGGCAGGCGGCAGGTGCCATTTGGGATTGCCCGGCGGCATGTGAAGCCCGGGCGTATTTTCATCCTGATGGCAGTTGGCGCACTTCATGGCATACAGCCCTTTACCGTCCGGGCCGCGTTTCGGGAACATCTGATGAACGTGGCTGTCATCACCCTGCAAAGGAATATCACCTGCGGGGTGACAGTTGAGGCACCGCGGGCTCATCAATACTTTATATACGTCTCCGAAAGCTTTCACGGAAGCTATGCTGTCTTTTTTAACAACGGGCACGGTAGAATACATTCCTTTATTATTTTGCGCAACCATTCCGAATGCGCTCACCGATGCCAGGATAACGAGCGTGCCTTCAAAAAAGGTCCTCAGCTTTATATTTTTTTTACTGAAAAATGTTTTCATATCCATTTTCTTTATCTTTTCCTGTTTACCGGGTTAAGCATTTCTTTTTTCTGAATATCCGCAGCAATTTTAATCGCTTTCCTGATCCTTGGATAGGTTCCGCACCGGCAAAGGTTTCCTGCCATGGCGAGATCAATATCCTCATCAGTCGGGGAAGGGTTTTCCTTTAATAGAACCACCGCTGCCATGATCTGTCCGGAATGGCAGTAGCCGCACTGCGGGACATCAATATCCTGCCATGCCTTCTGTACGGGATGGTTATTATTTTGTGACAGCCCTTCAATGGTAACAATCTTTTTGCCTACCGCTCTTTTTGCTTTGGTAATACAGGACCTTACCGCATCGCCATCCAGGTGAACCATGCATGCGCCGCACTGGGCAACACCGCATCCGAACTTAGTTCCCGTAAGGCCGAGAATATCCCTGACCACCCATAAGATGGGCATATCTTCACTGATATCAAGCTCGTGATTTTTTCCGTTAATATTTAATGAGACCATATCCAATTGTTTAACGTTTTAAATTTTTGTTATTAAGCAAATATATTGTTCCTGCCGGGTATTTTGTTATCCTTTTCAAACCGGTTATTAAGAATTTCAAACTTTTTTCCTGATGTATAGGAAACCAGCCTATGAAAAACACATTTACGATTTATAAATAACCGGCGTTATTTTTTTATTTAAATATAGTAATTTGTGATCAATATTCCGTTTTATTTCAATAATTAATAAAAATTTAAAGATGATCCATCAAGGATATTTTGCTCTGTGCCTTGTATATTGGCTAAGGTTTTGTATAGCATAACCTTCTTTTAAAATTACTGTTATGAATCTGAATCTTGAAAAAATATTTATCGGTGACCTTGATTTTACCTTTGCTTTTGAAATTATCATCAGAACACTGATTATGTTCAGCATGGTGCTTTTTATTTTACGGATGGCAGGAAAAAAGGGAGTCCGCCAGCTGTCTCTGTTTGAGGTAGCCATTATCATTGCGCTGGGCTCGGCGGCCGGAGATCCGATGTTTAACAAAGATGCTTCTATTTTAACCTCTGTGGTTGTGTTTGCTGCCATTATCGCCCTTTACCGGCTGATTACCCTGCTGGCAAGCAAAAGTGAAAAGTTTGAAAGAATTATTGAAGGCGATCCCCTGTATGTGATTGAAGACGGAGAATTTGTACTGCTGGACGACCTCAGCCATACTTTTGCGAAAGATGAATTTTTTGCTGAAATGAGACAGGTGAGCATTGAACACCTCGGACAGATCAAAACCGCTATTTTAGAAACCAACGGAAACATCAGTTTTTATTATTTTCCTGATGATGAAGTGAAATACGGGCTTCCCATCCAGCCTAAGGTGTATGAAAAAAAATCTGAAGAGATAAAAGAAAAAGGGATCTATGCCTGCACCTACTGCGGCAAGACCGAAGAACTGGAACCCGGAACAACAGAATGCCCTCAATGCAAAAAGAAAGAATGGGTAAAAGCATTGAATACCAACCGTTTGACCTAAAATACATCCTTCAAAATTTTTATTTTCCCAAACTATAAAAAACTTAAGCAAATCATTCTCGGATACTAAATATGATGAGCTCTCTCTGGTTGGACTATTTCCGCCACAACAATCTATCAATGCAGTATGATTGAATAATCCTTATAAAGCAATTTATAAATGACAAAAAGTTATTCCGAAACACTGAACTTTTAAGGGGACAGCTTTTCAGAATAACTTTTTATGTCTTACAGCTAATGGATATTAACTGCAGTTCGTTTAAGTTTTTTATTTTACTTAATTATTTTACGGAAGCTTTTGCTTTTTCAGACTCCATTAAATGGTGCTCCAATGTAGGAAGCGTAGTGCTTGCAAAAGATTTCAATGAGGCTTCAGAACCTCCTGAGGCTTCTTTTTTAAATTCTGCGATGTCTTTCTGATGGTCAGTTACCATAAGGTCAGTATACATACGGTCAAATTCCGCTCCTTTTTTCGCTTTCAGATCATCATACTGTTTCTGCTGGTCTGCATCTAAAGAAGTCGGCAAAGTGTACCCTGTTGCTGTTGCCCATTTTTTAAGCTCGTCATTGGCTTTGCCATGGTCTTTTACCATCATCTGTCCCAGTGATTTTACTGTTGCGCTGTTAGCATTGGTCGCTGCCAGCTGGCCCATCATCACTTCCATCATTCCTCCTTTTGCTGCTGCGTCTGCAAATTTTTTGTCCTGATCGCTTAAATTAGCTTTTGTATCGGTAGTCCCGGTTACCGCAGTAGAATCGGTATTATTCATCATACCTGAATCAGCGGCAGGTGCAGTCATTGCAGTACTGTCTCCGGCCTGGTCAGTTGATGTTGTTTCGTTTTTTTTACATGCTACCATAGAAGCAACGGCTAAAATGGCTAAAATTGAATTTTTCATAATATAATTTAAAGTGGTTAAAAAATAACGGCAATACATTTTGTTGCTCACCGTACCTGTAACAATTTATTTGCCAAAATGTTAATAAATCGGTTTAAGCCTGTATATTATGATAAAAAAAATGCAATTATGCGTATATTATACAATATCCTTTAAACGAAAGTACTGGACTACAATGCTCTTTATGGTTTCAGGAAATGAATCAACTATAATAATTATATATTTTAAAATTTACTGGGTGGAGAATTATCAATAATAATTATATATTTTAAAATTTACTGGGTGGAGAATTATCA
>NZ_LMKA01000081.1 GCF_001421435.1 Chryseobacterium sp. Leaf201 | reverse complement strand
TAACATTATCTTAATAAATATTTTAATTTTTCCTTTATTTTTGGGACTTCAAAGGCCTATTTTTTATCGTACTTTTCATAAAAAATCATAAAAAAGAACAAAATTAATCCCCAAAATGATGACCAGCACTGCCCGAATCTCCCTTCCGCTGAAACTTACTTTTCTTATTTTTTCAATGGTGCTGAACTGTATGGGCCTTGTTATCCTCCAGCTTTCCGAGGCAAAAATCACCTTTGAAAAACTCGGTTTCCTGGAATCTTTTAAAGATCTGCCGATTGCTTTTATTTCCCTTTTTGCCGTAAATTTTATCAGCAGGTTCGGGACTAAAAAATCACTCATCCTTGCCCTGTCTATTGTCGGGATCTGCTCATTAATCCTGCCGTTTGTGGAAGTATTCTGGTTTTATAAAGTATGGTTTGCCATCGTCGGGACCTGTTTTGCCATCGGGAAAATCTGTGTATACGGAATTATCAGGCATAATATTTCAGATGAAAAATCTTTGGCCAAGACCATGAACAGTGTTGAAGCTTCTTTTATGATCGGTATTTTCGTCGTGAATATCGGTTTCGGATCACTGATTTCCAGTCGCTTTTCCGAATTCTGGAAATTCGGGTTTTTGTCCATTTCATTGCTGTCGGCCATCACCATCTTCCTTTTTTCAAGGCTTCCAGTTTCAGAATCTGTCCGAATCGAAAAAGAGAATATGCGCAAGGAGCTTTTAAAGCTCATTAACCCTTTGATGGTCATATTTTTAGCGATTATTTTTTCCATTGTATTTATAGAACAGAGCTTCAACTCATGGCTTCCTTCATTTTATAAAAACCACCTGAAGGTAAATTCTTTTTTTTCACTCCAGGCTACATCGTTAATGGCTGTTTTCTCCTATCTCGGAAGAATCATTACAGCCCATCTGATCCAAAGGTTTGCTCTGTCGAAATATTACATCGCCTGCATCTCGCTCATTATTCTGGTCCTGGCTACCATTAGCGGTATCCAGTTCTTCGGGACCAACGATGCCGGAATACTGCTGTTTCTGTTTCCTGTTACCGGCCTTTTCCTTTCGCCGCTCTATCCTGTCATCAGCTCAAAAATGATTGCACGGGTTGATAAAAGCAGAACCAATCTTTTTACCTCACTGATTGTTATTTTTTCATCCCTGGGAAGTTCTGTGAGCTCTATTATGATGTCTGTTCTGTTCGGAAACCAGATGCTGGGGTATTATTCGCTGTATATTCTGTCGGCTGTTATTGTACTGCTGATCATAAGTTTAATTTATTTTAAACTTGCAGACCGGACTTTTGAAAAATAATTTTATTTTTACTGTCATGAAAGCCAAAAACGAAAAAAATAAAGAAACCCTACAGGAACTTATTGATACAAAAGACTTTGTAGCACATGTATCGGTAGACTGCACCATATTTGGTTTTCATAACAATATCCTCAAAGTGCTACTTCTGAAGTACCACGACCTGAATCTGTGGTCCCTGCCGGGAGGTTTTGTCTTTAATGACGAAGATCTCCGCGAAGCTGCCGCACGGGTTTTACACGAAAGGACACACCTTAAGGATATTTTCCTTAAACAGTTCCATACCTTCGGAAGAATCGACCGGACAGAGAACAACGTTCATCAGATTCTCCTCAATAACAAAGGCATCGAAGTCCCGAAAGACCACTGGATCTTCCAGCGGTTTATTACGGTAGGCTACTGCAGCCTGATCGACTTTTCAATGGCCAATACATTTCCTGATGCTTTTAACGAAAGCTGTGAGTGGTTTGAAGTGAACAAGCTTCCGCAGATGGCTTTCGACCATGACCGCATTATCGAAACCGGACTGGAATACCTGAGGATGAACATCAATACCGAAGTGGCCGCGAGCAACCTTTTACCGGAAAAATTTACGATGAAAGACCTGCAGTCGCTTTATGAAACTATTCTTGGGGAATCATTCAGAAGAAACAATTTCCAACGCAAGATATTAAGCCTTAACATTTTAGAAAGACTGGAAAAGCTATATGACGGCTCTGCCAACAAAGCGCCGTATTTATACAAGTTTAAAAACAGAATTTACCATCCTGCCAATCAGTACCCTATTTCCAACAAAGAAGAAAACTGATACAATATTGCTTACTGCTGTCCTTTCAATTTAAGCCGCTCAGTACCAGCTGATAAAATGCATGTAAAAAAAGTTTCCATGAACTCATGAAAAGTGCTATTTTTAGGAAAATTAAATTACAATGTCATATTATCCCCTTACAAGCATTCCTGACTATTACGGGATTGATGCTTTACTTACCGAAGAACATAAGCTGATCCGCCAATCGGTCAGAGACTGGGTAGAGAGTTCTGTAATGCCGCGGATTGACCAGGCAGCCCAGGATCATACGGATATTCCGGGACTGATGAAGGAATTGGGGCAAATCGGGGCTTTGGGCCCTTATATTCCGGTTGAGTACGGAGGTTCCGGGCTTGATCAGATTTCTTACGGACTTATCATGCAGGAACTGGAAAGAGGAGATTCTGCCGTACGTTCAGCGGCTTCCGTGCAGAGTTCACTGGTGATGTTTCCGATTAATGAATTCGGTTCTGAAGAGCAGAAAAAGAAATACCTGCCTCAGCTGGCTGCCGGGGAAATGATCGGTTCTTTTGGATTAACCGAACCTAATCACGGTTCAGACCCGGGCTCTATGGAAACCAATTTTAAAGATATGGGCGGCCATTACCTTCTGAACGGTGCCAAAATGTGGATCACCAATTCGCCGATTTGCGATATTGCGGTAGTCTGGGGTAAAAACGAAGAAGGAAAAGTGCAGGGACTAATTGTTGAAAGAGGAATGGAAGGCTTTACCACTCCGGAAACCCATAACAAGTGGAGCTTAAGGGCTTCAAAAACAGGGGAACTGGTATTCAATAATGTAAAAGTACCGAAAGAAAACCTGCTTCCGGGTGTTACCGGACTGAAAGGGCCTCTATCCTGCCTGAATTCTGCAAGATACGGAATCTCATGGGGGGTTATCGGGGCGGCGATTGACTGCTACTGTACTGCCGTTCAGTACTCCAAAGAAAGAAGGCAGTTCGGGAAACCGATCGGCTCCTATCAGCTGCAGCAGAAAAAACTGGCTGAATTCTTAACTGAAATCACCAAGGCACAATTGCTCTGCTTACAGTTGGGAAACCTTAAAAATGACCATAAAGCCACACCGGCGCAGATTTCAATGGCGAAAAGAAACAATGTGAAAATGGCTATTGATATCGCAAGGGAATCCCGACAGATCCTTGGCGGAATGGGAATTATGGGCGAATTCCCGATGATGAGGCATGCGGCCAACCTGGAATCGGTTATTACTTATGAAGGCACCCACGATGTTCATTTGCTGATTACAGGCATGGATATTACCGGAATTAATGCTTTCTAAATATTGATAAATATAACAAACAAGTAAATAAATGAAGAGCCCGATATTTTATCAGGCTCTTTTGTATTGCAGTAAAAAGACTTGTATTAACCGGAATATGGTTTCAGCCTTTCAATAAAATTAATATCCGGATTCAGGATTTCTTCAATCAGGCTTTTTACCGATTTCATGGCCACATCAATATCTCCTTTTTCAAACTGAAGAGAAATTACCCCTTTTTTAGCTTCGGCAAAACTCCAGATCCCGGTCTCTATCGGGAATCCCCAGAATTCAGGGAGGTTCTGGACCACATACTGATAAATACACAGCTGCAGGGCCTGCTTCCGGTCATTGTTATGGAAATATTCATCTGCTTTGTCTTCATCTATTTTAACGACCAGATTTTTGATCTTTGCCGTCTTATAATCAATAATCCTTAAAGTTCCGTTCAGCCTGTCGATTCTGTCTATAAACCCGAAAAAAGAAATTTTATTCTGTTCATCAAGACTGAAATCAACCCCTTCAAATCTTTTTTCGATATCAAGAATTTCCAGCGTATTTCCGGTTTTCACCAGATCCAGATCGTAGTCCAGAATATTTGTAATTACTTTTTTAGCAATTGCCTTATGAATAAAGTTCATTCCCTTTTCATAAAATTCCGGCTGGTGCTTCAGCTTATTGATCGCACTTTCTATATATTGATCTATTACTGCAATTGACTGCTTTAAATCATTTTCTTTTAAGACTTTACCTTTTAATACTTCATAAACATCTTGAAGGGTATAATGCACAAGATTACCGTAATTCCTCACCGATAATTCTTCTTCTATTTCGTCACTTTCCGAAGTATTCAGAATTTTGGAAAGGTAAAAATCGATGGGATTATACAAATAGCTGGTCAGATGGGAAGCCGAAACTTTCTTTTTCCACTGCTCAAGCCTCGCCAGTACAACCGGTGTTTTTGAAACTTCAATAGGCTGGGTAATGATCGGTTCAGATGAATTTTCAATAATCAGATGCTCGATATGGTGCGAGCTTTCCATTTCAATCTGCGTAATAAACCTGCTTTTTTCACCGGTATTGACTCCCGAGCTTAATGCATTGAATAACAGGTGTACATTCTGGGCATCCTGGATCAGGCGGTAAAAATGATAGGCATAAATACTGTCATTCTCCAGAAAAGTATGCAGATCAAAAAACTTCCTGATGTCAAAAGGAATATAGGTGTTCTGGGAATTCCCCAGCGGTAATTTGCCTTCATTTACAGAAAGCAGGATAACATTTTCAAAATTCAGAAGACGGGTTTCCAGAAGCCCCATGACCTGCAGCCCCTGCAAAGGCTCTCCCTGAAAATCAATACTCTCCGAATTGATATGCTGGTTGATCAGGATTTCCAGTGTTTCCATTCTGATCTCGAAGCTGTACTGGGAAAGCTGGTTCCTGATCATCCTGAACGCATTCTCGAAATGGGAAACGTTTTCATACTGAATATCATCAATTTCCAGCCATTTTATCTGCTGGCAGAAGGCGATTAATGAATCAAGATAAATGTTGGTTGACTCAGCTTTCTGAAGGAGATTATAATATGAAAGCGCTCCCAGCAGTTCCTGCATGAGCTTTTTTGAAATATAAACAATATTCCTCTGTTCTATACTGGCTTTAAAATTATTGATGATCTGGTCATCCTCCGCGGATTTCGGAAGCTCTTCCAGAATCGGGTAAACATCACGGTAATAATAGGAAGACCTGTTTTTTTCCAGCTGCTTCTGGAGATAGAACAGTTGCTTGACTGCATTGGAAAAGGAAAGGTTCTTCAGAGGGAAACCCATGGTAATATTCAGGTTCTGAACGCCATGCATCGCATCCAGGCTGGCCGGAAGCAGGTTTTCATCCAATAACACAACCGCCGTATTGGAGTAGGTCTTGTTCTCTATTTCGTTCAGGATTTCCGGAAGGATCTTGGTCTGGGTAATATTTCCGGATACTTCGTAAACTTTGATATTTTTCGGCTGGTTAAAATCTTCTTCAATCCATCCAAAAGGACGTTCATCGGTAAATTCTTTCCATATTTTATGGTTCCTCAGGAATTTTCCGGCTTCCTGCCTTTCGTCATCAAAATAATAACGGTCTGCCTGGAAAAAGCACTGTGCTTTGTTCCACTGCAAAAGGCTGCGTACCAGCTTCTCCTCTACCGGCGTAAAAGCATTGAAGCCACAGAAAATAAACTGCTGCTGTATATTTTTAGCAAAATCAACTACCTTTTTATCTGCCGTCTCGTGGATCATTCCGGAGGTAGCCCAGTTTCTTTCCTGTAACCTTTTCTTGAGTACAGGCAGGTAAATATTCATGTTTTTCCAGAAAGTAAGGAATTTCTTTCTCGGTACATCATCATCTTCCCCTAAATCCTGCGCCCATTCCTTGATCCTTTCTTCATCAAACATATACTCAAGAACCGCTTCATCATTTCCTGAAAACTTCAGGATATCATCCCAGTCCTTCTGTAACGTGGGGAACCACTTCAGGAATTCGGAAAATTCATCATTGGGAATCAGGTTCAGGCTTTTGTACACATCAAAGGCAAACAGCCACAGGGAAATCCCGTGAATTTCCTGCTTGTCGGCAATGGTACTTACGAGTTCCTCAATTGTATAAAAGTGAGGCAGGAAACCGGAATAATTGTTTTCTTCCAGGATCCGGCGGATAAATACAACCGGCCTTTTACCGGGCAGCACCATATTGAAATCTGAGAGATCACGGTTCTGTGCCAGTAATTCTGTGATGACTTTATTTAGGAATTTCAAGACGTTTTATAGCTTTTGTAGTTTTCTAATTCTTCAGCAATAATACGATTATATTCCGACTGTTTTTCTTCCACCATCCCGTTTTTGGTTTCTGCATCATAGGTCTTCTGGAACGTCTGGTATTCTTTGAGGATGCGGTTGTAGATGGTTTTAAAATACTTGTCAAAATCCGAGGATGTTCTGATCTTCTCCGCAATTTCTTTCCGCAGCTTGCGCGCATAGACTTCTGCCGCGTCAAAATGTTTCTGCTCATGCAGAAGGACATAATTATTGATGCGTTTTACATCTTTCCAGGATTGGTTTTCATTAAAAACAGTCTCGACTTTTATTTTGATAGGGGCTTTCGGGTTTGAAGATTTCACGTAGGAGTAAGACCAGCCGCAGTTGGTATAGGCCACTACATTGGAGCCAAGCTGGTTGTTGGTCCTGCTTTTAAAATTATCCCAGGTGAGTTTCCGTCCTTCTTCCCAATATATTTTCTGTCCGTATAAAACACCGGAAAGCAGAAAACAGGCTGCAAAAATCCATTTCATTATTTATTCAACTACAATTGTTTTGGTGATCCAGCTGTTGCCGCCGTTCCAGAATTTAAAAGTATAGGTCCCTGTCTGGCGCGGACTGAAATTAATCTGGCTGGCTGCTGTATAACTGTTTTGTGTACAGGGCCCGTTTGTACTGTATTTATAAGCGGTAACCGTTCTTGTCAGGTTATCGCTCTGAACATAATCATATCCGTAAAACCCTTCACATTGGGACGGGTACGTAGAGTATGTCCTGATGCTCTGGATTCCGTAAACATTCATGGTATCATTAACAATTTTTACACTGTCAATTTTAATCTTATCTGCAGATTCTATCGTCTGATAGTCGTCATCGTCATGACACGATGTTAAAAATAACCCTAAAACCAATGCAGAAAATCCAGGAGAGAAAAGATTTTTCATAACTACAAATTTTTGATTATCAGTATTATTCCATCAAATAGTGTTCCCCGGCAGCGTATATTTAAGAATTAAAATTACCTTTTGATACGTAGACTACTTTTTTGGTATCAAAAAATTCTTCGTCAAAATAATTTTTAAGCGAAAAAATTTCACATCTCAGGCCGGCAAGCTCTTCGGCAAGGTCACCGCCTTTCAGATATAAAATCCCGTTGTGCCTGGAATTGAACTGCTCTTTTTCAAATTTGCCTTTCAGCCACTTTAAAAATTCCGGCATCTGCGTTACGGCACGGCTCACGACAAAATGGAATTTTTCCTTTACTTTCTCAGCCCTTCCGTGAATGGCCGTCACGTTTTTCAGTCCGGTCCCTTCTGCCACTGCCTGCACCACACTGATTTTTTTACCGATGGAATCAATGAGGGTAAATTGGGTTTCCGGAAATAAAATTGCCAAAGGGATTCCGGGAAAGCCGCCGCCGGTCCCGATATCCAGCACCTTTGTTCCGGGTGCAAATTCCATCACTTTTGCGACGCCCAATGAATGTAAAATATGCTTTTCGTACAGGGATTCCATATCCTTTCTTGAAATCACATTGATTTTTTCATTCCATTCATGGTACAGTTCTTCCAGTTTATCAAACTGTTGGATCTGTGTTTCTGTAAGTTCAGGGAAGTATTTTAATAGTAACGTTGTAGACATGTGAAATATTATAAAAAGCAAAAATAAGTTTTTATTCACATTGTATTCAAATTAAGAGTCTGTTTAAATGGATTTCAAAACATAATTTATCTCAGGTTACAGCAATCAGGCAGATTTTATTTAACCTCACAGGGAAGATATTTAAAATCGATGTCAAAAGTTTTTTCTAAAGTTTCAATACTAAAATTTAAACCGGCTCTAAGTTTTTATTATATATTTGTTCAAATGCAAAACTTTATGAATAAACTTTCAGAAAGGGTCGAGAGATTAGGATATTCTCAAACCTTTGTCATGTCAAATAAGGCCAGAGAAATGAAAGCCAGCGGAATAGATGTTATCAGCCTGACCCTGGGCGAGCCGGATTTTGATGTGCCCGACAATATAAAACAGGCCGCTTTTGATGCCATCAACCAAAACTACAGCCACTACTCTCCTGTTCCGGGATTTTTAGAGCTCCGGGAAGCCATTTCCCATAAACTGAAAAGAGACAATCATTTAGAATATAAACCTTCACAGATCTGTGTGTCAAACGGTGCAAAACAGGCTATTTTAAATGTTCTGGCAGCACTTCTTAACGATGGTGACGAGGTCATCCTCCCCAATCCGTACTGGGTAAGCTATGATGAAATGGTAAAAATGATGGGCGGAACCTCCGTCATGCTACCCACTTCTTATGTTACGGATTTCAAAATCACAGCCGAGCAGCTTGAAGAAGCCATTACCGATAAAACCAAAGCCGTGCTGTTCAGTTCGCCGTGTAACCCTTCCGGGGGATATTATACCTATGACGAACTGAAATCCCTGGCCAGAGTCATTGCCAAGTATCCCCATGTAACGGTAATTTCAGACGAAATTTACGAATACATCAACTACGAAACAAAAACCACTTCCATCGCCCAGTTTCCGGAAGTCTATGAGCAGACTGCCGTAATCAACGGAATGTCCAAGGCATTTGCCATGACAGGCTGGAGAATCGGGTATTCTGCGTGTCCGGAATGGCTTGCGAAGGCCTGCGAGAAAATCCAGGGCCAGATGACCAGCGGGGCAAATACGGTGGCACAGAGAGCTTCCATTGTTGCTTTGAAAACCGATCCTTCGGAGTATAAATATATGATTGATGCTTTCCGTAAAAGAAGGGACCTGGTGTATGATTTAATCACAGAAATCCCGGGATTCAAGGTGGTACTGCCTAAAGCGGCATTTTACTTCTTTCCGGATATCTCCTATTACATCGGGAAAACACTTGACGGGACGGAAATTAAGGATGCCGATGATTTTGCGATGTTTATTTTAGAAAATGCCCATGTAGGATGTGTCGGCGGCGTATCTTTCGGAAGCCCGGAATGCATCAGGTTTTCGTATGCAGCTTCAGAAGAAGATTTAAGGGAAGCAATGGGCAGGATAAAAAAACTATTGGCGAAATTCAGTTAAGCAAATCTCAAGAATCAAAAAAACACTCAACAAAGTTACCCATAATGAATTTTTTAAAAAGGATTACCATTGCAACAAGCATTGCTGCAGCCAGTTACTGCGGTTATGCCTATGGACAGGATTTCCAGTGGAAAGAAGCACAGTCTAACGGATATACGTACAGATATGTAACGAACGATCCTACTTCTGCAAGATATTACACCTTGAAAAACGGGCTGACCGTTATTTTAAGCCCGACCAAAAAAGACCCGAGAATCCAGACCTATATCGCAACCAAAGCAGGAAGCAAAACTGACCCTGCAGACCATACCGGACTCGCCCATTATCTTGAGCACATGCTTTTTAAAGGGACCAGCCGGTTCGGTTCGAAAGACTGGGCAAAAGAGAAACCGCTCCTGGACAAAATTGATGCGCTGTATGAAAAGTACAACCAGACTACAGATGAGGCCAGGAGAAAAGAAATTTACAGGGAAATTGATAAGGTTTCCGGTGAAGCATCACAATATGCCATTGCCAATGAATATGATAAAATGCTGGCGGGAATGGGTGCAGACGGAACCAATGCATTTACTTCTTTTGAACAGACGGTGTACACCGAAGATATTCCTGCCAATGTTGCTGATAAGTTCCTTGCCGTGCAGGCAGAAAGATTCAGGGAGCCGGTCCTGAGGCTTTTCCATACGGAGCTGGAAGCCGTGTATGAAGAAAAAAACCGGGGCCTGGACAATGATCCGAGAAAAGTTTATGAAGCGATGTTTGCTGCCATTTTCCCGAATAACAACTACGGGAAGCAGACGACGATCGGGACCGTTGAACATTTGAAAAACCCATCCCTGAAGGCAATCCGGGATTATTTCAACAGTTATTATGTTCCGAACAACATGGGCGTAATTATGTCGGGAGATTTTAATCCTGATGAAATGATCTCAAAAATTGATAAGGCATTCTCCTACATGAAACCGAAAACGGTTCCTGAATATAAAATCGGGACGGAACAGCCGATTAATGCTCCTGTCACCAGAGAAGTCTACGGGCCGAATCCTGAAAACATTACCATCGGGTTCAGGTTTCCGGGTGCAACGACAAAAGAGGCAAGGATGCTGAATTTTATCGGAAGCATGCTGACCAACGGCCAGGCCGGACTGATTGATCTGGATCTTATCAAGAAGCAGAAGCTATTGGCAGCCTATGCCTCGCCGTATGTTTTAAAAGACTATTCGGTTCTGCTGCTGCAGGGAAATCCTATCGAAGGCCAGTCGCTGGATGAAGTAAAGACGTTGCTGCTCCAGGAAATCGACAAGCTTAAAAAAGGTGAATTTTCGGATGACCTCATCCAGTCGATTGTTAATAATGAAAAGAAAAATACCATCCAGAAATATGAAAAATATACTTCAAGGGCAGAATCCCTGATGGATGAGTTTACTTCTGATGTAGACCACAAGACCCAGCTGCAGTATGTGGAGGAGATTTCAAAGATCACCAAAAAGGACATCATGGACTTTGCTTCGAAATACCTTCAGAATAATAATTATGTAGCGGTATACAAAAGGAAAGGTGAAGATAAAAATATTGTAAAAGTAGACAAGCCTTCTATCACGCCGGTATCCGTAAACAGGGAAAACCAATCCCCGTTCCTTAAAAAGATCGATGAGATGCCGGAAGCCCCGATTGCTCCGGTATGGGTAAATTTTGACCGGGACATTGCTAAAAATACACTGGGCAGCGTAGATGTACTTTCGGTAAAAAATACAGACAATGCTTTGTTCAGGCTGTATTACTATTTTGATTCGGGAAGATGGAATAATAAAATCCTTCCTTTAGCGGCAGAATACCTTCAGTACCTGGGCACGAAAAATAAATCTTCCGAGGCCATTAGCAAAGAATTTTATAAACTGGCTTCCAGCTTTAATGTAAATGCAGGGAATGAAGAAACGTATGTTACCGTAGAAGGCCTGAATGAAAACTTTGACCAGACCGCAGCTTTATTTGAAGACCTTATCAAAAACTGCCAGCCGGACCAGAAAGCTCTGGAAGCTTACAAAGCGAGGGTGAAAAAATCAAGAGCCAATGCCAAGCAGAACAAAGGATCCATCATGAACGGACTGAGAAGCTACGCACAGTACGGCCCTCAGAACCCGTTCAACAATGTGCTGAGCGATGTGGAACTGGATGCCCTGAAAGCGGAAGACCTGGTGAATATGCTTCATGACCTTTTTAATTTTAAGCATAAAGTGTTATACTACGGTCCGAAATCCGGCAATGAACTTACCGCTTCTTTAAAACCGGTTCATAAAGTATCCGGTTCACTGAAAGAAATGCCTAAGTCGAAAACTTTTGTACAGGTTCCTACGGATAAAAACAAAGTGCTGTTCGCGCATT
This sequence comes from Chryseobacterium sp. Leaf201, assembly GCF_001421435.1. Lineage (GTDB taxonomy): Bacteria > Bacteroidota > Bacteroidia > Flavobacteriales > Weeksellaceae > Chryseobacterium. Next base: position 22,495 of record NZ_LMKA01000081.1, on the reverse strand, counting down.
ATGATATGGTACAGGCAGAAGTGTTCTGGGTGAGGAACAGTGATCCTTATAACGCAGCCATCACTCCTACCGTAAGTTTATTTAACAACTATTTCGGCGGCGGAATGGGATCTGTGGTTTTCCAGACGATCCGGGAGTCCAAAGCACTGGCGTATTCCACCTACTCTTATTTTTCGCTTCCGGGCAAGAAAGAAGATAAGGATATGATTACGGCCTATGTAGGAACCCAGGCTGATAAATTCAATGAATCTACCATTGCGATGAATGAGCTGCTGACCACCCTTCCGAAATCCGACCAGCTGTTTGAAACGGCAAAAAGCGGACTGAAGAAATCCATTGCAGCCGAAAGGATTACCCAGGACGGCATTATTTTTACGTATTTAAGAGCGCAAAAGCTCGGCAATACAACGGATATCAGGAGGAATACCTATGAGCAGGCGCCGAAGCTGACGTTTACTGATATCAATAATTTCCACAATAAGGAAATGAAAAGTAAAAATTACACCTACTGTCTGGTGGCATCGCAGGATAAAGTCAGCGAAGCCGATATGCAGAAACTTGGTGAAGTGAAAAAACTTAATCTGACTGAGATTTTCGGTTATTAAAACGAAAAGCAGCTGCCCGGGCAGCTGCTTTTTTTTACCGGCAGTCTATTTACGGTCGGGTTCAATAGAATTATTGTTTTCTTTAATCTGCTTCTGCACATTTTTCGTCAGGGTTTTATATCCATGGAAATCCTACTAATTTCTACTTAATTTCCGTTACTTTGTTCAAATTCTCCGGCTTAGCAATAACAACAAATATGTTATACAATCATTATTTATTAGTAACAGCTTATAAATCAAACAGAGGCGTTTCTGTTGCAGTGGGTACATCAGAGATGGAGCAGACAACATATTTATCAGATATGAATTTACGTGAGATAACAGATACATTAACTGAATTGAATGCCGTTATTCCAGGACAGTTAGATTATTTAGATTGGGGTACAGATTTGTTGTATGTATCTTCTGAAGCTGCTCTATCTCAGTACGTACGATACGATAAAGTAGAAAAAACCCAAGTGTCTACTATAAGCTTAAGAAATTTTTTAATAGAACTGAAAAATTTCAAAGAACAGTGTCAGGCTGGAGACTATTACAAAACCATCATTGGCGAGTCATTTACAGCAGTCAAGGCTGATCCTTCCCAATATAAAAGATGGGCAACTTACGATTTACATTATTTAATTACTTTGAATAATATAACAATTACTCTGGTATTGGAAGCCAATGATTTTAATTTATCAGTTGGACAATACATTACTCAATTAAAAAAAGATTTTAATGAAAATTTTAAAGATAATGAGTACTACAATAAATTTTTGAATAGTAATAATAAACTGATTACCGAACAACTGACTACTCAAATGAGTAGTTTTTCAAAACTTTAATTATGCCTGTTAGTAAAATTACATATAAGCAAAATATAGGTTTTTGGGTAGAAGAAACCTTTATGCAATTAATGTATCATTACATACACGAAGAATTAGTAAAACCCCAATATTTGGTTAAAGATAAACATATACTGTTAAAATCTATCAGAGATCGTATAAACGGCTATTTTATTGGATCAATGTCATTAGGTTGGAGAAACTTTATAGAAACTAATTCGGAGATCCAAACTATGACACAAGTCCTAGAAAATACTAAGATGACGTTGAATAGTAAGGGAGAATATATTTCTGTAGAAGAGCTTCAAAATATTTCAACTGAAGATGTCGAATTTAAGTTATATTTTTCAAACCCTTTTCCAACTTCAGATCTTATCGAAATTTTAAATGCATTAATTCAAATGTTAAATGGTTCTTGGACCTCTACAGATTATAATATGCAGATTGATTTTATTTAAAATATTTTCATAAACGAATGAATGTAATATTCTACATGGATAAAATATTTAACAGTACTAAAGCAAAAAGAATAAACAATTTTTTCATAGCATAATATTTTAATGACTAAAATACAAAAAAGAGATGCAATAACACATCTCTGATAATTACACATGTCCTCAAAATATTTATTGGTAATCTATTCTTTGATTAAGTTCAATGGGGTTATTATTTTCTTTAATCTGTTTTTTTGTTTTATCAGTCTGAACTTTCATATCAGGAGTGACAGCACCTCCTGCTCCATCGTCCACCTTAATAGGAAGACCTGAAGATTTCATACGGGCAAATGGGTCAGAATAATAATTCAGAGCTACTGTATTGAACTGCTCCCAGGTGAACACTTTCCCTTTATTTCTATGAAAAATTTCTCCATTTGAATTTTTAATTTCAGTTAAATTGAAAATAAAGTAGTTCTGCTCATCTGAAATTTTAATAATTATTCCGGGTAAGCCTTTGAAGACATATGGGCCTTCCGGAATTGGAATATCAGTGCTAAACCAGGCTGTCCAGTTTCTGCCTCCATAATTTACTTTTGCTTTCTTGACATTAAAAGTTGCCATTTTATCTTTTTCGGGTAAAATTTGCCAGTCCAGTTTTTCATCAATTTTTATAGAATAAATATCTCTGTAAATTGTTAAGATACTTTTATACATTTCATTTTCAGGAAAATTCTTTATAATATAAAATTGGTTTTCTAATGTTGTACCCCTGCCTAACCCAAGACCTGTTGCTGCTATCAGAGAATCAGATTCACGGTCTCGTTCTGTTCTGAAAACAGATATCTTTTCATTTTCAATATCCAATACCATTTTTTCCGTAATGGCATTATCCTTCAAAGAATTAGGCTTATAAGTAAGATCATATTTAAGAACTTGTTTTTGTCCATAAACATTACTATAAAATAAAGTAACAAAAATGAATGCTCCTGTTTTTAGAATTTGGTTTACATTTCTCATGATGCAATAATAAAAAATAATTAGAAAAATCGGAGGCAAAATTTCATGCCTCCTGATTTATTTTACTGGCATCTGTTTCCCCATTCTCCACCAGGACTGCATTGGAACCATCCGCAAGTAAGGCCATATTGTGAACATCCATCACCTCCATTTCCACCATTTGGCATACACATATCTGGACAATTACTTCCTCCGGTATTCCCAGGCAGACGTTTTCCTCCCACTAAAGATTTCAAATCATTTCTCGAAATTTTTTTTAGATTTTTCATAATTCAACTGTTTTAAAAATTAAAAATTCATTTTTTACACTACAATTTTTTCCGGATCAATTGTTTTACGAATTTGAAAATTCTTTATACCTTTACCAATCAGTAAATTGATTATTTCAACCAGAAAACTAATTACATCTAAGATGGATATCGGCACTAAAATCAAAAATTTAAGAGAAGAAAAACATTTGTCACAAAGCGATCTTGCTTTTGAATTAGGCGTTTCCCAGGGAACTCTGCACAACATAGAAAGCGGAAACTCCAGAAAGATCGATTTCCTCTTGATGGATAAAATCTGCCGGTTTTTTGATAAGGATTTTGAATACTTTTTAGATGCTAAAATGGTGAACAATGTAAATGAAAATCATGGTCAGGTTGGCCAAATAGGTACAGTAAATAATTTCCCGGATAACTTTCTCGAAGAATTTAAAAAACTGGTTGAAAAGAACCAGATCAATGAAAAGATTATTGAAGAACTAAAAAGCAGGTTCGAAGATCAATAACAATACCATAAAGCTCTGCATGCAGGGCTTTTTTCAGCAGAAAATCCAAAAACGTCGATAGATTTTATTTATCAATATCAAATTGTTCGATAGATAAAATAGCTATATATTTGCAACAGAAATTTAAATAAAAAACAAGAAATTATGTCTTTAGTAGGAAAAAAATTCCCGAATGTAGCAGTTGATGCTATGTCAGAAATGGGTGATGATCTTAGAATCAATATCTTTGAAGAAGCAACTGCTAATCAGCAAAAAGTTCTTTTATTCTGGTACCCGAAAGATTTCACTTTCGTTTGCCCGACTGAGCTTCACGCATTCCAGGAAGCTTTAGGTGAATTCGAAAAAAGAAACACCAAGGTAATCGGTGCATCTTGTGATACCAACGAAGTACATTTTGCATGGCTTAATGTATCAAAAGATAACGGAGGAATTGAAGGGGTAACTTACCCGATCCTTGCTGATACGCACAGACAGCTTGCCAATCTTTTAGGGATTGTTGACCAGGATTTCGAATACAATGAAGAAGGTGAAGAAGTGTTCACAGGATCCAACGTTACCTACAGAGCAACGTATCTTATTGACGAAACCGGAAAAATTTTCCACGAGTCTGTAAACGATATGCCTTTGGGAAGAAACGTTAAAGAATACCTTAGACTGATTGATGCTTATACGCACGTTCAGAAGCACGGTGAAGTTTGCCCTGCAAACTGGGAAGAAGGAAAAGAAGCAATGAAAGCCGACAGAAATTCTACCGCTGATTATTTATCTAAAAACTAATCAAATAATGTAACAAAATAACAGTGTAGCAATTTAACAGTAAAGGCTGCCGCTTGATTCCGGATGAATTATTTGGTAAACCGGTATTATTAAATTGCTGCATTGTTTATTTTATTCTTAAAAAATAAACTTATGTATACAGAATTAACAGAAGATACGCTGCAGTCTATTGTCAGCGAAAATGAAAAAGTAGTGGTGCAGTACGGAGCTACATGGTGCGGAAACTGCAGGATCATGAAGCCGAAATTCAAAAAGTTAGCTTCTGAGAACGAAAGCATCCCTTTCCTGTATGTTGATGCGGAAAAGTTACCGGAAAGCAGAAAATTAGCCAAGGTTGACAACTTGCCAACGTTCGCGATTTTCAGAAACGGAGAGCTTGTAAACCAGGTTCAGAGCAACAAAGCAGAAAGTTTAACTGAATTATTTAATGAATTGTAATTATGAAGCTACCTGTAATCAGACAGTTTTACCAGAACCAGACTCCGGAAAACCTGGAGAAAACACTGGAGGTTTTAGAAAGTTTCTCTGAGTTCAGAGGAACCAGTGAAGAGGACCTGAATGTAGCCGGAGAATTGATTACCAATATCTGCGGAGCCCTTGAAGTTCACGCTGCCGTACAGAACGGAATGAGCGAAAAGGATGCCTTAAATTCTTTTGCCCAGAAGGTATTGGGATCCATTGATAAATAGTTTTAAATTTAAATATTGAAAGATTTTAATATTTAAAAATTTCCGGGAACCAGCATTCCTGGAAAAAAAAATCCCGATGAATTAACATCAGGATTTTTTGGGTTTATTAAGTCCGGCACCAATTTCCGGCAAAAACTCAAAACTTAAAACTCATAATTCATAACTCTTATATTATCCCTCAAAACACAGTTTCATCAAATCAACCTGTTGATTCACCTTTGCTCCCTTAATATAACATTCCCCAAAATTAAACTTTGCGTTAAAAAACACTGCAGGTCTTCACAAATCACACGAATGTATTCTGATTCTATTTATGGCAAAATAAAATCCCGATGAATTAACATCAGGATTTTCGGTTATATGTAAATCATAAATTCATACGAATTCATAACTCAAAACTCATAATTCATAACTCTAATCAACTTCTCCTGCTCATCAGAATACTTAAGATATACCAGAACAAAAGCATAATCGAAGCAAAAAGCTGCAGCGATGCCCCTACATACTGATTGGTGCTGTAAGAATCTTTCAGCTTGCTCGTCTGGTACAGAATGGTGGCAGAAGCAAGAATTACCATTCCTACTGAAAACCAAAGTCCAAGGTTAAAACCGAAAAGCATTCCGCCTGCGATTAATCCGATGGAAATAAACCCTCCGATAACAATGATATTTCTGAGGAATGAAAAATCTCTTTTTGAAGTAAAGGCGACGGCTGAAATCCCTGCAAACATCGCGATCGTTAACATGGCAGCCTGAAAGATCACCTGCGGGCCGGCGTAAAGCGTGGCTATTTTAATCAGCGGAAGAAAAATAACAGCTTCCAGGATAACATAAAATCCAAGGCCGAAATACTGTGTGGATTTGCTTAACGAAAGCGACCATTTGGTAGCCAGCACCGAAGCCAGCCAGAATACCCCGATAATCAGCAGCCAGAGATACCGCTGGGCAAACATGGCAAAGATCAGCTGATCCGGAACCATCTGTAACAAAACAGTTTCTACCCCGATAAAGGCTAAGATTGATAAAGCAACGTGCAGATACGTTTTCCTGTAAAAGCCCGCTTTGTCCACATCTGAAGAATGTGCGACTAAAACATCTGTCATCATAGTTATTTTAATTTATTTTAAATTTATTTTTAATCAACAAGCAGTAATTCAACTAAATACTAACCTCTAGCATCTAACCCCTAACCTCTAAAATCACTTACTGTACTCCGGTTTTACGCCGAGAATTTTCCCGTCATTTTCAAAAATCACCGTGATAATATCCCGTGGCGGATCCAGTGTATCATCAGCATACTTGTACTGGATGGCAGGATAGGTTTCGTTATCCAGCACTTTCTGATAGCCGGATTTATATACTTCCGTCTTTCTTTCAAAGCTGATGCCTCCTGAAAGCTTCCGGATGATATCGTCGTTCACAATATCTTTCACTTTATCAGAAAGCAGGTTGTTGACTGCATTTTTATCGGAAGCCTTCAAAGCCGCGACAAAGTTCAGAAAAGACCGGTTATATACGTCGATTTTATCCCTGCTCAGCTCGGAAGTGAGTTCAATTTTCTTGCTTTCAACAATTTTTATCCTGCCTTTCTGTTGGGAAAAGGCCAGCTGAAAAGCTAAAACGGCGGCTGCCAGAACTATTTTTTTCATATCAGAATTCATGATGGGTTGACAGCAAGATACGAAGAATTATATTACCGATAAAAATTTCATCGTGTCCACATTATCCGCATACGTATCCAGTCCCGGGTTCTGCGCTTCCCCCAACGCTACGGAATCCAGTCCGAGTTCATCCTTTGCCACAATGCACTGGATATGTTCTTCATTTTCAGCAATAAAACTGTTTACCTCTTCAAGGGAAGAATACCTGCTGAAATTAATCACCGACAGCGGACTGAAAATCTGGTCATCTTCTTTCAGCATGACAAAATTATTGTCCCAGAACAAATCCCGGTTCAGAAGATAAACCGCCCTGTTGTAATCATAATTATTGGCGTACTTATGGTGGTTGATGATATCCTGAAAATCCACAAAGCTCTCAAACAGACGGTCAATTAAAAAGTCCTCCGGAATAAAAAGTCGGGTCACGTTCCTGCATCCCAATCCGAAGTACCGGAAAATATCGGTTGCCAGAAGCTTCAGCTCCTCTTCCGTTTCATCCCCTTTCAGAACAGCCACGGACGTTCTGTTCTTTCTGATGATATGCATGCTGTTTTTGAAATAATATTCCAGGTACCTTGCGGTATTGTTGCTTCCGGTGGCAATAACGGCATCAAAATTCTCCAGCCGCTCCACAAATTCAAACTGAACGTTCCCCTCTGAGAATTCATTCCATTTCTTCAGTAAGAAGGGAATCATGTACCTGTCTTTTGACGACAGCTTGATCACCGGAATGTGATTGCTCAGCACAACGGAAATCACATCATGGAAACCAACCAAAGGGATATTTCCGGCCAGGATCAGCCCTACCCTTTTGGAAATCTTTGAAATGGAGTATTCGCTGAGCCAGCTGTTTATATTTTCCCCGGTAAGCAGGTCTGCCCACTGCTGAAAAGCAAATTTCTGGTTTTCAATGGTAAACCACGGATTTTCAATGGCTGTTTTGCTCATTAAGAGCCCAAGATCAGAATCAGATCCGTTATTATCCTCCTGATTTTCCGCTAAAAAGTCTTTGATATAGCTGCTAAGCCGCGTAAGTCCTAAAACTTGATTTTCAATATTCATAATTACTGCAAAATTGGGGAATATTTTGTAATTTTGTGCAAATTTAAAAAAAATTAGCGATGGCTATTAAAATAACTGATGAATGCATTAATTGCGGGGCCTGTGAGCCGGAATGCCCGAATAATGCGATTTATGAAGGAGCGGTAGACTGGAAAGCTTCAGAAGGCACTGAACTTAAAGGTACGGTAACCATGCCGTCCGGACTTACCATCAACGCAGATGCTCCGCAGGAACCTGTAAGCGATGATGTCTATTTCATTGTTACCGATAAATGTACAGAGTGCAAAGGCTTCCATGAGGAACCTCAGTGTGCCGCGGTCTGCCCTGTCGATTGCTGTGTACCGGATGAAGACCATGTGGAATCTGAAGAAACACTGCTGAATAAAAAAGCATTTTTACACGGAGAATAAAAACTGCCGTCTCAATCACCATGAGACGGTTTTTTGTAGATAAAAATCAGAATTCATTAATAAGAAACGATAAATGAAACTGTAAAACAAAAGTTTACAGCAAACCAAAAAATAAAAATATGAGCAAAAAGCACAACTTCAGCGCAGGACCATGCATCTTACCTCAGGAAGTATTTGAAAAATCGGCACAGGCGATTCTGGATTTCAACGGAATGGGGCTTTCTCTTCTTGAAATTTCACATAGAAGCAAGGATTTCGTAGCCGTTATGGACGAAGCCCGCGCCATTGTGAAAAGACTGATGAACCTGGGGGATGATTACGAAGTACTGTACCTGGGAGGCGGCGCGAGCCTGCAGTTTGCCATGGTGCCTTACAACCTGATGAAAGTAGGTGGAAAAGCTGCATATACCGATACCGGAACCTGGGCTTCAGGTGCCATTAAAGAAGCTAAAAAAGTAGGGACGGTAGACGTGGTAGGTTCTTCAAAAGAAGAAAACTACAGTTTCATCCCGAAAGATTATACCGTAGGTTCAGAATATGATTATTTCCACTGTACCTCAAACAACACCATTTACGGGACCCAGATGAAATCTTTCCCGGACGTGGATACCCTGATGGTCTGTGACATGAGCTCTGATATTTTTTCAAGACAGCTTGATTTTTCAAAATTTGACCTGATCTATGCCGGTGCCCAGAAAAACATGGGGCCTGCAGGTGTTACCTTGGTGGTGATTAAAAAAGAAATCCTGGGTAAAACAGGAAGAGAGAATATGTTCTCCATTCTTGATTATTCCCAGCATATTGCTAAGGAATCCATGTACAATACACCGCCGGTTTTCCCTGTCTATGCATCGTTACTTACTTTACAGTACCTGGAAAACAACGGAGGAATTGCAGCAGCCGAAGCAAGAAACGAAGCAAAAGCAAAACTTTTATACGACGAAATCGACAGCAATCCTTTATTTGAAACCTTCTGCGTGAAAGAAGACCGTTCGTTAATGAATGTATCATTTAAATTAACGGATGACAGCAGAAAAGAGGAATTTGATGCCGCGTGGAAAAACCCAGGAATCAGCGGGCTGAACGGCCACAGAAGCCTCGGCGGATACAGAGCCAGCCTTTACAATGCGATGCCGATTGAAAGTGTGCAGATCCTGGTAGATGCCATGAGGTCTTTAAGGTAATGTAAAGATTAAAAAATGCGGATTAAAGGGGTATGAACATTATTTTAAATTTTCTTAATTTGCAGGAATGATTTAGAATTTTTGAATACCTCATTTTTTAATCTTCAAATCAAAATATACGAACCATGAAAGTTTTAGCTAACGACGGGATTTCTGCAGCAGGAGAACAGGCACTGAAGAACGCAGGAATTGAAATACTGGACAACAGGGTGGCACAAAACCATCTGATCGGTTTCATTAACGAAAATAATGTGGATGTCCTTCTGGTTAGGAGTGCCACCAAAGTAAGACAGGAGCTTATTGATGCCTGCCCGGGCCTTAAAATCATCGGAAGAGGAGGCATCGGCATGGATAATATTGATGTAAATTATGCGATTGACAAGGGCATCTACATCATCAATACACCAACTGCCTCTTCAAAATCCGTAGCGGAACTGGTGTTTGCCCATTTCTTTTCTCTGGCGAGGTTCCTTCATGAATCCAACAGGCTGATGCCGCTGGAAGGGGAAACGCATTTTGATGCCATGAAGAAATCATTCAGCAAGGCTTATGAGCTTTCGGGCAAAACGTTAGGGGTCATCGGCTTTGGAAGCATCGGCCAGGAAGTTGTTAAAATGGGAATTTCCCTGGGAATGAAAATTAAGGTTCTCACCCGGAAGCCCAAAACGGAAACCCTTACCCTGGATTTTTTTGACGGGCAGTCCGTAAAATTTGAAATTACTTCAGACAACGATATGGATGCCTTCCTGAGAGAATCTGATTTCATCAGCATCAATACGCCGAAAACCACAGAATATATCATCGATACGCCTCAGTTTGAAAAAATGAAGGACGGCGTGTATATTGTAAATACCGCAAGAGGCGGCGTCATCAATGAAGTGGCACTGATTGATTTTATTGAATCTGAAAAAGTAGCCGGTGCCGCACTGGATGTTTTTGAAAACGAACCTAACCCGGAGCTGCCGCTGCTCATGAATCCTGCGCTTTCGCTTTCCCCGCATATCGGTGGAAATACGGTGGATGCACAGGAAAAGATCGGAGCTGAATTAGCGGAACAAATTATTAAGATAAAAGAAACTATACTATAAAATATGCCTATTTTTAAACCTTTTCGTGGAATAAGACCTCATAAAGACCATGAGAGCACCTTCCCTACCCATCCTCTTGACAACTTCACGCAGGAAGAGATAGCGGAAAAAGCTCAAGTTGAAGACACTTACATCAATATGATCAAACCGTACGTTGTAAGTAAATCCAAGGATATCGACAGGAATTTAAGAAAGATCCGATCCACATTTGAAGAACTGATGGAGGAGAAAAAACTGGTCCAGGACAATTCTTCCTACTACCTTTATGAGCAGATCTACCCCACCAAACAGGTTTTCAGAGGGCTTCTGGGCTTAGCGAGCATTGAAGATTTCTGGAGCGGGAAGATCAAAAGGCATGAAAGCACCATTCCGCAGAAGAAGGAAAAACTGGCCCATTACCTGGAAAAAGTAAACCTGCAGGCGGAACCTGTACTGCTTACCTACCCTTCCAATTCCAAGATCGAGCTGCTGATGAACCACGAGGAAAAAAATGTTCCTATTTTCAACCATGTGGATACAAAAGGGATTAGGCATAAAATCTGGAGGATAGACAACCGCCTTAAGCTCCAGCAGTTTAAAGAAGTCATTGACCAGATTGATGCGTTTTATATTGCAGACGGCCACCACAGGATCGGCTCAACGGCACTTAATGCCAAATATCACAAAGAGAAAAACAAAAGGCATAACGGCACGGAGCTTTACAATTTTGTGTACAGCTTCATCGTGTCCAACCAGTCTATTAAAATCCATGATTACAACAGGATTGTAACGGATCTTAACGGCCTGTCCAATGAAGTATTTTTAAAAGAGCTGGAAAAATATTTCCTGATTCACGAGAAAGGGGAAACGGCATATTTCCCTTCACAGAAATTCCACATTTCCATGTATCTGGACGGTAAATTTTACTCCCTTCACGTAAAACACGACCTGCGTTCCCAGGAAATGTCCCTGGATAACCTGGACCACCATCTTCTGGATAAGTTCATCTTTAAGAACATCCTGAAAATTGAAGACCCGGACAGCTCAGAAAAAATCGATTACGTAAAAGGAACATCCAACCTTGAAGGCATAGCGCTGATAAAGGAAAAAATAGACAAAGGCGAAGGTCAGGCAGGATTCGGGATCTATCCTGTAAGTTTTAACGACATGATTAAAATCTCAGACTTAAAGCTCAGCATGCCTCCGAAATGTACATTCATAGAACCGAAATTAATCACGGCCCTGTTAATGTACGATATGAAACAGTAAAAAATAATCAATTTTTCCTTACTTTTAACAACAGAAAAGAAAGGTAAATAAAAAATGAAAAAAATATTCATTATCCTTCCACTCTTTTTGAGTGGATTTTTATTTTCTCAAAAAAAGCCTCAGAAAAGCCCTGTCAGAAAGCCTGTGATGGTAAAAATGAACTATCACGAGGAATTTAAAAAGATTTCGGATGAAATTATGGCTCACGGTACGGCGTATGACAATCTCGGAGAACTGACAAAAGGCATTGGCCCGCGGTTCAGTGCGACCGGCGGTTATATGAAAGCGGCAGATTGGGCAGAAAGGCAGCTGAAGGAAATCGGGATCGAAATGATCTGGAGGCAGGAAGCAAAAGCCCCGGTCTGGATAAGAGGCAAAGAATCTCTGTTCATAAAAGCCGGAAACGGAGACTGGAAAAATATCAGGATGCTGTCTTTCGGGAACTCTGAAGGAACGGGCGGAAAAGACCTGACGGCTGAGATTGTGATGATCGGCAGCACATCTGAACTTAATGCCCTTTCAATCGGGCAGCTTAAGGACAAAATTGTTTTCGTCAACCTTCCTATGGATCCCACCATCATCAATACGAGCGATTCTTACCTGGCAACGGCAAAATCTAAACTGATCTCCGCGTCCGTAATTGCCAAAACCGGAGCGAAAGCTTTAATCATCAGATCGCTGACCACCGCCAGTGATGATACACCGCATGCCAAAATGATTTACTATGAGGCAGATGACAAGGTGAAGATCCCCGCACTGTCCATTGGCGTACGGTCTGCGGATGAGCTGGAAAAACTACTGAAAAAACAGAAAGTCACGGCAAAGATCAATATGAATGCCGAATCCAAAGGGCAGACCAACAACCCGAATATCATTGCTGAAATTCCCGGCAAAAAAGATTCCAAAGTTATTGTTTTAGGAGCACAGCTGGATTCCTGGGATTTCGGGGAAGGTGCTATTGATGACGGCACCGGAGTGGTTCAGTGCATTGAAGTGCTGAGGACGCTGAAAGCTTTGGGCATAGAAAACAACCATACCATCCGGGTCGTTTTATACGCCAACAGCGAAAACGGCGGACAGGGACGCGATGTATATGCCGCTTATGTAAAAAAGAAACAGGAAAAACATATTTTTGCGTTGGGTACGGATGCCGGCGGATATTCCCCGAGAGGATTTTCACTGGATATGTCCCCGCAGAGGAGACGGCTTATTTTTCCGTGGAAGCAATATTTTCTTCCTTACGGTGTTTATGATTTTGAACAGACCGATGCCATTCAGGATATCTCCCCGTTAAAAAAACTGGATATTCCGCTGGCAGAACTGGTGGTGGATACCCAAAGGTATTTTGATTATCACCATTCCGTAGAAGACACGTTTGATAAAGTAAATAAGAGAGAACTTCTTTTAGGCGCGGTTGCCATGACCCAGATGGTCTTTATGATTGATAAAAACTGGTAGTTATTCTGTACCATGAATAATATAGACCATTTAATCTCTAAAAGCAATACCAATAATTTGAAGGTCATAGCACTGGACTATAACCCGGAAATACAGCAGATTTTTTTACTCAAGGCAAAGCAGGATTTGGAATTATTTATCGAGATCTTAGACTTAAGAAATAATGAAATAAAGGAAATTCTTTTGGACGAAAAAGTTTATGCCAGGCCATACGGCCGAATAAATTTCCATGCAGTTAATAAAGAAAATTTTTATCTGAGTGTTGATTCTTCTCATTTAAAAATAAATACCAGTGGAGAAATTGTTTTGAAAGACCAGCTTGACGGCACAATAAGTTCCCTGAATAAGAAACATGTTTTAAAAAATTATATTTTTCGGGAAGATTTAGTATTAATAGATTTTACAGATTTCAAAGAACACAATTTATCGGATTTTTTTGATGATAATTTTGATGAATATGATTTCACCTATTTTTATTTTGACGATAGATATTCAATATTTTCTTCTCCTGACAACAATATACTTACGGTAATCCTTTATTGCAAAGACCGTGATCATCCTAAATGTTTTCACTGCATTTTAGAAATAGAATCACCAGAAAAAATTAACGTTTTGTTTGTTGATAAAATTGATGATTTAGGGCAGTATTATGTGATCAGTGAAAGTCTGTCGGAACTTGCCTATCAAAAATATTTTACGGATGATGATAATGTATATATTAGAAAACTGTCCGGAGAAAACTTTAAAAACTCAGAAAATTTTATAATTGATAAAAATGCAGAGTTCATATTTTTTGACGATCACCAATTTCTGTTGCTTTACGATGAAAAAATAGAAATTTATAAGAGATCTGATATAAGTCTTTTAAGAAGCATATCCATTGACCAAAGCGCTCCTTATAAAATAAAAAAAGATATTTTGTTTTATATAAAGGATACAAAACTGAATTATACTGAATTTTAAATTAAAAAAGAACCACATATTGATCTGATTATAAAAACCAGATCCTGAAAAATGAAAAAGACAGCAGGAACATTATTATTACTTCTCAGCATGACGGTTTTCGGGCAGGCAAAAGAAGACTCCGTACAGTTTGCGGAGATTTCCACAGAAATATTAAACAACGGAAAAAGCTATACTGAATTAAGGGATTTAACAAAGAATATCGGCCACCGGTTAAGCGGTTCAGAATCCTACGAAAAAGCAGTGCAGTGGGCTGCACAGAAACTTCGTGATGCCGGCGCCGACAAAGTATGGCTTCAGGAAGTAACGGTCCCGGTCTGGGAAAGGGGAAAAGAATCATTACAGATTAAAACCTCCAACGGAAAATGGACAGGCCTAAAAATGCTTTCCCTGGGAAATTCTGAAGGTACCGGCGGAAAAGATATTTCCGGAGAGATTATTATGGTTCAGTCGATAGAGGAATATGAAAAACTTTCACCGGAACAGGTAAAAGATAAAATTGCTTTCTTCAACTACCCTTTCAGCCAGTCTTTTGTAGAAACCTCCCGAGGCTATGGTGATGCGGCTAAATACCGCGTGAACGCGGCTTCCTTAACGGCTAAAAAAGGAGGGAAATTTGCAGTCATCCGTTCGCTTTCTTCGGCTTTTGATGATGTTCCGCATACGGGCGGCATGCGTTATGAGAAAGATATCCCTAAAGTTCCTGCCGTGGCCATCGGCAATACATCTGCAGATGAGCTGGCCAGGCTTTTAAAGTCACAGAAAATAAAGGCAAAACTCAACTCCCATTGCGGGATGAAGGGTGAAAAACTTTCCCATTCTGTCATCGGTGAAATTACCGGTAAAAAAGACCGGAGCGTTATTGTTGTCGGCGGACATCTGGATTCCTGGGATGTGGGCGAAGGTGCACATGATGACGGTGCCGGAATTGTTCAGAGTATCGAAGTACTGAGAACGTTCAGAAACCTCGGGATTAAAAATAACAATACCATCCGGGTGGTCTGTTTTGCCAATGAAGAGAATGGCGTAAAAGGCGGCATCCAGTACGGAAAGACAGCAAAAAACACCCATGAAAAGCATCTTTTTGCCATAGAAAGCGACGCCGGAGGCTTTACCCCGAGAGGGATTTCCCTGGACATGGATCAGGAAAAAAGAACACAGGTACAAAGCTGGGCAAACCTGTTTTTACCGTACGGGGTTTATGATTTTACGGGAACCTATTCCGGGACAGATCTTTATCCGCTTCATGACATGGGGATTCCGGCTGCCGAACTGGTTCCTGATTCTCAGCGTTATTTCGACATCCACCACACAGAAGAAGATACTTTTGAAAAAGTCAACCGCAGAGAACTGCTGCTCGGTGCCGCAGCCATGACGCAGCTGATCTATATAATTGATAAAAACTGGTAGATATTCCCTTCAAATATATTTTCATCATTGATTTGATTTTAACATCTGGCAAAATAAAAAAGGAATGGACTCCGTTGAATCCATTCCTCTTATTTAATTATTCCTCAACTGGGATAAGATCCGTTACGGTATGTTCTGATTAGAATTTATACGCAACAAATCGGTCAATGGCCAGTCCGCCCGGTATCGACATATAAGCCGGGTTTTCTGCCGTACCTCCCCAACGGGAAAGCTTTGTGGCAATAGCCCCGTTGTTTGCCGGCAGTCCAGGAATCGGCTTAATCGTTAAAAAGATATCCTGCGGGCCGGTGGTGACAATAAAAAAGGTATTGTTGATGGTAAATCCGCCCATTCCTGAAGTAACAGAATTATACAGGCTGTTCCAGGTGCCCGGTACGGCGCCGATGGCATTGGCAAGATTAATCTGATTATTTACAGCTCCGCGGGTGATCAGGTATTCTACCTGGGCAGGTACAGACACGGTATTGTTAAAGCCGAAATCCGCATTCAGAAAAACAAGATAGGTTCCGGCAGCCGGAAGTGAAAGTCTTGCTACTGAACTGTATGTGTTCACCGGAATGGAATTATTAGTTGCAGCCTCAGAATTATTAATGAGCCATGTTCCTTCCACATTGCTGGAAAAAGCCATTGTTCTCCATGTTCCTACGCCGTTGGCATCACTCGTCAGTACTTTTCCCTCTCCCTGTGTACCGTCCGTAATTTTTAAGGCTCCCGGGGTAGTTCCGTTATTAACGTCAAGCTTTGTAGTCGGATTGGTGGTTCCGATACCTACCCGGTGATTAACGGCATTCACGTTCAGCGTTGAATTATCAACCGTGAAATGGCTGGTTCCTGTAGTGGCGGCAGAAGTAAAAGCCATGGTATTGGTGCCCTGTGCAACAGTCCGGTTAGAAGTAAGCACACCGTTTTCTTTATACAGGTCACTGCCCGGGTTTACTTTCTGCCATAGGTTGCCGTCAAAATAATAATATCCCGCTGCCGTAATATTTGCTCTCTGGGAAGTCGTGTCCCCACCTGTAATATCAGTGATATAAATAAGTGCTCCGGTCTGCTCTGTTCCGTAAATCGTGTTGCCTTTGGCCGTAAGCTGGGCCCTGGTAATTCTTGGTGCCTGTAATCCGTCTGCATCTGTACTGCCCAGCCTGGCCGCTACATCCATCGTTGTTTTGGGCGCTGTTGTGTTGACTCCCACTCCCTGCTGGGCCATCCCGTTCTGCGAGAAAAATAACAGTGCCAGAGCAGTGCCGAAGATAAATTTGTTTTTCATTGTTAAAACGCTTTTCAGTAAATGTATATGGTCTTGAAATTTTCGGGTGCAAATATACGTGTATTTTAAGAATGCAATATGCTCCTGATTATTTAATGAAAAATTTATTTTTACAGCGATTTATAAGGGAAAAACATATCGTTTTCCGCTTTATATAAGATTAATGTTAAACTGCTGATTATTAATATCTCGCTAAGCATTACTATTAGTAGGATGTTTAGAAATCAGCTGAAAACGACAACACTTAAGTTTCAATTTTCAGCTGAAATAAATTTTGAAATGACAGATTTTAATACATTCTTAACAAAATGAAGTGTAAAATATATTTACTAGAGCCAAAGAATTTCACCAGATTATGTGTTAACTACGCAGATTTTCATGTGCATTTAAACCAGTTGAAGTTAAAAAAATCAGCAATAAATTATTTTGAAATGGATTTTCTAAATATTGGATAGCATTTGAAGAATCAGTTCAGATATTCTTTCTTATTGAGTTTAAAATCAAGAATCTTTCCGTCTCTGTTGATCCTGACATCAATGGACTTCTGGTCTTTTTCGATCCGGTTGATAAAATAATGGCAGGCCTTATCCTGATCAAGATTTTCCAGTGAAATCCCATTGATGCTGATAATGGAATCCCCGATTTTCAAAGGGAAATTTTCTTCTTCAAACACAAAAGTAATGCTTGTTTTTCCGTCCGCAAAGCGGTAACTGAACCCGAAAGAAGAAAGCGTGGGAAGGCTTGTCCCGATTCTTTTCATGTAAATTTTATTGGACTTCCAGTCGATTACAAAGATAAAGTCCTTAAAAAATTCATTTCCTGCCAGATCCATTTTTCCGGTGGACATCCGCTCGTTCTGAAACAGCGTATTTCCGATCTTCATGGAGTCTGCCCGGAAAATATATCCCGGCGCAGGCTTCGCAGTCCCGAAGGCCCCGGTGGTACGGGTCCCGAAGGTTTTTACATAATGCTTAAGCTTTTCAGGATCCAGGCGGTCGCCGGAAGTTTCCAGCCTGCCGGAAAAACCGGTATCAAAAGTGAATTTCACCGCTCTGCTCATCAGTGTTGCACTCACCATCGGGGTTTTCTGCGGTTTTGCCTCGAAAGGAATAACGACTTCGTAATCCCGGATATCAAAAAGAGAAAGGTCATTTGATGCTTCCAGTGAATTTTCAGAATAATTGACCTTCCAGAAAAGCTTGGCCATCTGGTTGGCCCCGATGATGCCGTCTACCTTGAGACAGCCCAGTTCCGCCGAATTGAGATCGAGAACAATAGCTCCTACATTTCTGAAAACAAGCCGGTCCACCTTCATTTCCGGAAGTTCCGTAAGGATCTGCTGCTGCTCTTTCTGATCAGAATCACGGATTGCTTTCTTGTATTTTTTCTTCAGATTCAGTTCTTTATAAATAGCCTGGGAAATGACCGTCGGTGCACCGGTATCAAACAGGAAACTGTATATTTTCCCGTTGATATCCACCTTTACAAAAGGCAGGTTGTTTTCAAACCTCAGGTTTACCTTTTCAACAGGATGCTGAAGCTCCACCTCTCCTTTTTCAAAAAACTTTTTTTCCTGTGCGGAAACAGCAATCGCAGAATATATAAAGAGTAAACAGAAGATTTTTCTCAATTGGGTATTTTATGCGAAAATAAGGTTTTTTGTGGGGATAAAGAAATGAAGAACTGCCTAATCATACGTTTTTATGGCATTTAAACGCTTTTTTGTAATTCGCTTTCCGGCATTTCATCAGAAGTTATGTTATTCAGTATTTCTTCATTTTTTATTTTCTGCCTTCTTGACAACATGTAATATGCTTAATATTCCTGAAACAAAAAGCCATCCTCACAGACAGCTTTCATTATAATTTAAATTCTAAAATTTATCAAGAATTTTCTTCGGCAGTACTTTCACCAACTGTGATTTATATTCCCTTTCAAGGATCACGAACTTCCAATATTTACGGTCTTTGGAAACGGCGCAGGCTTTCATATTGGCATTGATAAGATAGGTGCTTTCACTGGCCAGGTATTTTACATTGTTTTTACCGTATTTATTGGTAAGTACCGCGCTGATTTTCTTTTTCATATCGTCGTTCATTGAACTGACGTTGCACTTCAGCTTTAAAAAGTAGCTCGCAATAGAAAAATATTCACCGCTGATGAGTTCTGATTTCTCCACAGAGGCAATCTGCAGGTTCTGTACTTCAACCTTCATAAACGGGTTATTGTAGGTCATGTTCAGGATCTGTGTCATCTGATCTTTCGGGACAACCGTAAAGAATTTCGGATAGATACAGCTGACTGCCCGGTCAATCTGTTTGGTTTTAATGCTGTTGACAAAATACGTAAGTGATTTTCTGATCGCCGGATCATCCGGATTTGCTTTGGCCTGGGCAAAAGACAGGTACGACAACAGAACAAAAAGAAACAGAAGTGATTTGGTTCTCATGAGTATTTAAAATATTATAATTGCTTTTTGACATGAAGATTTAAACCTCCAGATATTTTATCAGTGTCATTTGAATCTGTCGAAGGACTTAGGCCAATCGTTACAGGGTGTCGTTTAACTGAATGAAAAAAGCCATCCTTTCGGACGGCTTTTCAAGAATATTTTAAGATTTAATTATTTAACTTTCACAAGCTCAACATCAAATACCAACCATGCATTTGGCGGGATTACGCCTCCTGCTCCGTTAGCACCGTAACCCATTGCCGGCGGAATCAGTAACGTTGCCGTTTCCCCTTCTTTTAACAAAAGGATTCCTTCGTCCCAGCCTTTGATTACTCTTCCCATCCCGATTGGAATATCAATCGGCTCATTTCTCTTGAATGAAGAATCAAACTCAGTTCCGTCTACCAGTTTTCCTGCATAGTGTACAGAAACATTGTCACCTGCTTTAGGCGCTTTTCCGTCAGCAGTTTTTGTGATTTTATAGTAAAGCCCGGATTCTGTTTTCTGCATTCCTGCTTTCAGATCCTCCACCATTTTCTCCTGGTTGGCTTTAAACTCCTCTTCTTTTTTCTTCTTGTCTGCCTCTTCTTTAGCCATAGCCGCTTTGTTGTTTTCTGCGATTTTAGCTTTTCCTTCCGTGAAGGTCTTGGCTGCATCATAGCCTTTGTACTCGTCACCTTTGCTGAATACCGATACTTTTTCAAGTACGATATCCGTTTTCGGCTTGTCCTGAGCTCCTTTTTCTACATTGGCAATTGCATCAATCACGTCATTACCTTTCACTACTTTCCCGAAGATTGTGTGTCTTCCGTCCAGCCATGGCGTAGCCACTTCGGTAATGAAGAACTGGGAACCGTTGGTGTTCGGTCCGGAATTTGCCATGGAAAGGATTCCTTTTCCTGTATGTTTAAGGTCGTTTTTTTCGTCCTCGAATTTATATCCGGGATCTCCCATTCCTGTTCCCTGAGGATCTCCCCCCTGGATCATGAAATCTTTGATCACCCTGTGGAAAATAGTTCCGTCATAAAAAGGAACTCCTTTCGCTTTTGCCTTGTTATCAATTTTCCCTTCTGCAAGACCGATGAAATTAGCTACCGTTACGGGTGCTTTTTTGTCTTCAAATTTTACAATCAGGTTTCCTTTTGTCGTTTGAAGGTTCGCATACAGTCCGTCGTTAAGACCTTCGTAAGTTTCTTTGTCTACGTTCATTTTTTTATAAATTGGTGTACAACTCATCAGCGAAATACTTGCCGCCGCCAGAATTATATTTTTGTTAAACAATTTCATTGATTATAATGCTTTTAATTTTATGATTAACGGAATGTCGTTATCTATCTTTTTCTCGTCTCCGTAGGTCCCGTATCCCAGTGCAGAAGGAACCAAAAGGGTAACTTCCTCACCATCATGGATAAAGCGCAAAGCATCTTCCACTGCCTTCAGTTCGTTAAAGTGCCCGAACCTGGCATCTCTTCTTTCAACAGGCTGGTCATAGATTTTGGTTTCATCAAAATCATAGAGGTCGTAAGAGTAGGAAATCGCCGTATTGTCCGGCCTTCTCTGTCTCTGGTCAAAACCTTCCGTGTTTACCCAGTAGTTTAGCTGTGTCGGGTAGAATTTTACCGGCTGCCCGCTGATCCATTCCTGGATCTGCATTCTTTCCTGGGCATTCAGGTTTTTCATCCGTTCCCTGGAAACATTCAGGTCGTCCCGGCTCAGTACACCGCCGACAGGAGGATGGGTCTGCGCGTTTTTACTGCAGCCTGCCATCGCCAATACCGATATGAAGAATATTTTTTTCATAAACTGTTGCGAAAATACACAATTCAGGAATCAATTACAAAACTTGACGGATTTATTGAAGGATATTTTTGAACATTTAAGATTTACCGGTGGGCATGCTGGTGAAGCAAGAATGTTTTTACTGAAAGAGATTTTCACTCCGTTCCCTTATTGTCAGAATATCAGAATCAGCCTCCGCTTTTAAAATAAAAAAGCCGGGAAAACTCCCGGCTGTATATTGGTTAAGGTCCGGCATTAAACCGTTTCCATTACATGGTCAATTTTTACTCTCCATCCGAAAGGATCTTCAGAAAGATTGGTCTGCAGACTGACAAGGTCACTTTTCAGAGTAGCCGCATAGCTTTCTTCATCTGACAAGATTGGCAGCTCCAGCTTTTCACCATTGTATCCCAATGCCTGGAAAACCGTAGTTACCACAGCAGTTCCCACGCCCCAAAC
The DNA here is from genome assembly GCF_001421435.1 of Chryseobacterium sp. Leaf201. GTDB lineage: Bacteria > Bacteroidota > Bacteroidia > Flavobacteriales > Weeksellaceae > Chryseobacterium. The sequence goes on along the minus strand of NZ_LMKA01000081.1, from coordinate 910 downwards.
TTCTTTCAGGGTACCGTTTCTCTGTGCTTCCACCACATCTTTTACTTTAATCGGCTCTATCTTCACTTCAATTCCTTTCTTATTGGCCAGCTGGATAAAACTGTCCCGGGTAACACCGTCCAGGATTTTCTCTGAAGTCGGCGGCGTATAAATTGTATCGTTGATTCTCACGAAAACATTCATGGTTCCGCTTTCCTCGAAATATTCATGGGTAGCATCATCCGTCCAGATAATCTGCTCATAGCCTTCTTCAATCGCCAACTGTGTCGGGTAGAAAGACGCCGCATAATTACCCGCAGCTTTTGCAGAACCTACCCCGCCGCTTGCCGCTCTGGAATAGTGGTCTGAAATTTTTACGGAAACAGGCTCCGTATAATAGCTTTTTGCCGGTGTCGCCACAATGGCAAACATATATTTATTGGCAACCCTGGCCTTTAATGCTTCTTCCGTTGCAAAAATAAGCGGTCTGATATATAAAGAATTGCCTTCTCCCTGAGGAATCCATTCTCTGTCCATATCCACCAATGCTTTAAGCCCGCCTAAAAATATTTCTTCAGTTACTTCAGGCATCGCAAGACGCTTTGCTGATTTATTGATACGTTCAAAATTCTTTTCCGGCCTGAAAAGGAAAACCTGTCCGTCTTTGTCTTTATAGGCTTTCATACCTTCAAAACAAGCCTGTCCGTAATTTACACCCATCATGGCAGGCGTAAATGCTAAAGGACCGTAAGGAACCAATTTTACATCTCCCCACTTCCCGTCTTCATACTCACAGATGATCATATGATCAATGAAAGTATTTCCGAAAGAAAAATTATGTGGATCGAATGTAGAAATTCTGGAGTTTTCAGTTTTTTGAATTATCATTTCTAAAATTTTTTATGATGTTCTACAAATTTAATATAATTTT
>NZ_LMKA01000080.1 GCF_001421435.1 Chryseobacterium sp. Leaf201 | reverse complement strand
TTATAAATTAAAATTAAATTTTTGTTAACAGGTTAAATATTAATTATATATTTATCCCACAAGTATTTCTGCTCAATTTAGTGTAATTTTATGCAATCGATTACGCAATGTTTAACAGGTTTTGATAAAACCGCAAATAGGAAAAGTAAAAAGAAGTATGACAAATTCGGAATTTCGTTACGCCCATCATCCTGAAGATGTTAAAAAGTATACTACAGAAGATCTCAGAAGGGAGTTCCTGATCAATGATTTATTTAATGAAGATACGGTAAAACTGGTCTATTCCATGTATGACAGGCTTATTGTTGGCGGTATCATGCCTTCCTCAAAAGCGTTGAAGCTGGAACCTACCGATGATCTGAAAGCAGAACATTTCCTGGACAGGAGAGAGCTGGGCATCATTAATGTAGGCGGTGCCGGAAAAGTAACCGTAGACGGCGAAGTATATGAGCTTGGTAATAAAGAAGCTTTGTACATCGGTAAAGGGACAAAAGAAGTTGTTTTTGAAAAAACAGGTAATGAACAGCCTTATTTTTACATCAACTCTGCACCTGCGCACCATACCTATCCTACAAAGAAAGTCACCAAAAATGAAGCTGAAATTGTAGAGCTGGGTGAAGAAAAATACGCCAACCGACGCGTTATCAATAAACTGATCGTCAACAGCGTACTGGAAACCTGCCAGCTTCAGATGGGAATGACGGAACTTCAGCCGGGAAGCATCTGGAACACGATGCCGGCACACACCCACGCCAGAAGGATGGAAGCCTATTTCTATTTCGACCTGGAAGAAGGGCAGACGGTAAGCCACTTTATGGGCCAACCGGATGAGACACGCCATATTTTTATGACGAACAGGCAGGCGGTACTGTCTCCGGAATGGTCAATCCACTCAGGAGCCGGAACCTCAAACTATACCTTTATCTGGGGAATGGCCGGAGAAAATATGGACTATGGAGATATGGACGGTGTTAAAACCAATGAACTAAAGTAAAGTAACTTTCCCAATGAATTTATTTGATTTATCCGGCAAAACAGCCGTTGTAACAGGCGGTACCCACGGTTTGGGAATGGCCATGGCAGAAGGCCTTGCCGCAGCCGGTGCAGAACTGGCCATCACAAGTACAACCCCCTCAAAATTAGAGGCTGCACTTGAGTATTACAGAAGCAAAGGATACAGTGCAACAGGCTATCTTTTTGATGTTACAGACGAGTTGGAGGCCATCCAGAAAGTAGCGCTTATGGAAGCTACCCACGGAAAAATAGACATTCTTGTCAACAATGCAGGAATCATCAAGCGTATTCCGGCCATTGATATGGAAGTGGAAGACTTCAGAAAAGTAATTGATGTAGACCTTACCGGTCCCTTCATCATGTCCAAGCTGGTCGGCAAATACATGATCAAAAGAAGATCCGGAAAAATCATCAACATCTGCTCCATGATGAGCGAGCTGGGCCGGGATAATGTAGTGGCGTATGCTTCTGCAAAAGGAGGGCTTAAAATGCTGACCAAAAACCTGGCGACGGAATGGGCAAAACACAACATCCAGGTAAACGGAATCGGTCCCGGGTATTTTGCCACTTCCCAGACGGAACCCATCCGCGTAGACGGGCATCCGTTCAATGATTTCATTATCAGCAGGACACCGGAAGGAAGATGGGGGAACCCGGAAGACCTTGCCGGAACCGCCATTTTCTTAGCTTCCGATGCCAGTAGGTTCATTAACGGACAGATTATTTACGTTGACGGAGGAATCCTGGCCACCATCGGAAAACCGGCTAATGAATAACCACAGAACAAGAAAAGAATGAAACCTTTTATAACAGATCAATTTTTATTACAGAATAAATACGCTGAAGAACTCTACTTCAACTATGCAGAAAAGCAGCCGATTATTGATTACCATAATCACCTGATCCCTAAAGATATTGCAGAAGACACTGTTTTCGAAAATATCTCCAAGGTCTGGATTGCCGGCGACCATTACAAATGGAGAGCCATGCGTACGATGGGCGTGAACGAAAAGTTTATTACCGGAGATGCTTCAGACAAAGAAAAATTCCAGGCCTGGGCCGGAACGGTTCCCCACACCCTTAGGAACCCTTTATATCACTGGACCCATCTGGAACTGAAAAGATATTTCGGGATTGACGAATTGCTGAACGAAAGCAATGCTTCGGAAATCTATGAAAACATCACCGCACAGCTTCAGACTCCGGAAAAGTCAACCAGAGGATTGCTGAAAATGATGAATGTGGAATCTTTATGCACCACAGAAGATCCGGCGGATATTTTAAATTACCACCAGGATTTGGCGAAAAGTGATTTCGATATTAAAGTAAGCACGGCTTTCCGTCCGGATAAGGCAATTTTAATTGAAAACCACAACTTCGCAGATTATATTTCTAAATTAGGCGAATCGGCAGGAATTGAAATTAATTCTTACCAGACGTTATGTGATGCTCTATTGAAAAGAATTGAATATTTCCACGAAAACGGATGCAGGCTCTGCGACCACGGACTGAACAATATTTCTTTTGAAGAGGCTTCGGAAGCAGAGGTCAATACCATTTTTACGGATAAATTATCCGGAAAAGTTATCGCTGAAAAGCAGGTAAACCAGTTCAAAACGGCTATTTTATTATTCCTGGGCGAAACCTACCATACATTTGGCTGGGTGCAGCAGTTCCACCTGGGAGCCTTGAGGAACAACAACGAAAGAATGCACAGGATTTTAGGTCCTGATACCGGATGGGACTCAATCGGTGACTTCGTGCAGGCTGAAACGCTGTCTAAATTATTAAATGCTTTAGACGGAAAAGACAAACTGACCAAAACAATTCTATATAATTTAAACCCTGCCGACAATGAAATTTTCGCCACAATGATCGGGAATTTCAATGACGGCAGCATCAAGGGGAAAGTGCAGTTCGGTTCAGGATGGTGGTTCCTGGATCAGAAAGACGGTATGATCAGACAGATGAATGCCCTTTCCAACATGGGTCTTATCAGCTGTTTCGTAGGCATGCTTACGGATTCCAGAAGCTTTCTTTCTTACCCAAGGCATGAATACTTCAGAAGAGTGCTGTGCAACCTTTTCGGGGAAGAAATGAAAAACGGGGAACTGCCTGATGATATGGAACTGATCGGGAAAACCATTTCCGATATCTGTTACCACAATGCTAAAAATTATTTCGATTTTTAAATTTCGGATTAAACAAAAAATTAAACCATTAGGACGAATTGAGAGATAAGATGTGTTAAGGTAAAAATCGAAGATTTCACAGCAGATTGCTTAAAGCGAAGCTAAACTTAACTATTCTCAACGCCTTAGTACATCTTAATGGTTTAAATAAAAACAATACTTCAAATATCTGTAATTTTTAAACCTGAAATTATTTTTTAACTTAAAGAAAGTCAGTGATTTAAAAAAAATAGCGCACTTTGCGTTTCAATAAAAGCAGATCGTAAACAGAACATTTATTAAAACATGGGAAGCAAAATACTTACTTTCGGCGAAGTCATCATGAGGCTTTCACCACCGGGAAACCGGACCATGAGGCAAAGCCACGAAATGGAATTCTTTTTTGGCGGAACGGAGCTGAACGTTGCTTCTTCACTGGCAACCATGGGCTGCAGCGTAAAACACGTCAGCAGCGTTTCCGATGATTTTGTGGGAGAATCTGCATTGTCTTTCATCAAAAGCTTTGGAATTGATACCACTTTCATTAATAAAAATGAACATCCTCTGGGTTTATATTTCCTGGAAGTCGGTTCATCAGTCCGGGCCAGCAGAATTGCATACAACAGGCTGAACGGTTCTTTTGCGAACATCAAACCTGAACAGGTAGACTGGAAAAAAGCGCTGGAAGGCTGTGAATATTTTCACTGGACAGGCATCAGCCCCGGGATTTCGGAAGGTGCTTATGAAACTTTGAAAGAAGGTTTATTAACTGCCCGTGAAATGGGGATTGAAGTTACTGCCGATCCGGCTTACCGTTCCAACCTCTGGAAGTATGGAAAAAGCGGAAACGAGGTTTTAAAAGAGCTGGTTTCTTACTCAACGGTATTTATCGGCGGGGTAAATGAGATCAATGAAATTTTAGGGACTCAATTTTCATCAGATCAGCAGGGTTTCCTTGAAGCGTGTGAAGAATTAAAGCAGCAGGTTCCTTCCATTCATAAGATTTTCGACAAAATAAGAATCGGCGTTACGGCAAGTTCCCAGCAGACACAGGGAAGAGCTTTGGTAGACGGGAATTATTTTGAAACCGGACTTCTGGAAGTGAATCCTGTGGTCGACAGAATCGGGACAGGAGATGCTTTTGCAGCAGGTTTGATTTACGGACTGTTACATTTCGATGACGAAAAAGCATTGAAATTCGCCAATGCAGCCTGTGCGATAAAACATACCATCTTAGGCGACATCAATTACTGCAGCGCAGAAGATATTCTCGAAGTAATGGCCGGAAATTCCGGAGGACGCATTAAAAGATAACTGCTTTTGGCTTTTAGCCATCGGCTGATCACTCAAATTTAAAACACTGTGGATTTAGCTGAGTTAAATGCCTTGAACTTAAAAATATACATCAGGCTTAAAAGTAAATCTTCGTTAAAAACAAAAGATTAAGATAAAAGTCCTGAAGGTACAGCATACTAAAGGATGGATTTAATCCTATCAAAGATTATTTTCAGACAAAATAATTAAACAAAATGACAAAAATTCAATTGGTTACCAATGCCATCATTAATCAGGGGGTTTTGCCTCTTTATTACAATGCTGATGAAACGGTAACTTCAGATATACTGAGAGCACTTTATAAAGCCGGAATCCGTGCAGTGGAATACACAAGCCGCGGCGAAGCTGCGCTGGGGAATTTTACAAAAATGGTAGAAATCCGTAACGCGGAAATGCCGGACATGCTGCTGGGAATCGGAACCGTTAAGAATGTAAAGCAGGCTGAAGAATATTACAGAGCAGGTGCAGATTTCTTTATCAGTCCAGGTTTTGCGGCGGAAGTGGCAGCGTTTTTAATTCCGAAAGATTTATTGTACAGTCCGGGTTGTATGACCCCGACAGAAATCATTGAAGCTGAAAATGCAGGTGTAACGTTCATTAAACTGTTTCCCGGGAATGTTTTGGGAACCGGATTTATGAGTGCCGTAAAAGATGTTTTCCCGAATCTGAAATTTATGCCGACCGGTGGGGTGGATACGACAGAAGAAAGCATTGAAAGCTGGTTCAGCGCCGGTGTTTCTGCCGTAGGAATGGGAAGCAAGCTGGTAAGCAAAGACCTGATGGCTACAAAAGATTACGCTGCCATCGAAAATGAAACAAAGAAAGTACTGGACATCATTCAGGCTTTAAAATAATAACTAAATTCTTAAATTAACTATGAGTTCAGTTAAATCGCTTAAACCGACTCAATACAGGTGGACTATCTGTTTACTTTTATTTCTCGCTACCACCATCAATTATCTGGACCGCCAGGTTCTGTCACTGACGTGGAAAGACTTCATTGCACCTGAATTTCACTGGAATAACAATGATTACGGAAACATCACCGCATTGTTTTCTATATTTTATGCCGTGGGAATGCTTTTCGCAGGAAAGTTTGTGGACTGGATGGATACCAAAAAGGGGTTCCTATGGGCCATCGGTGTCTGGTCTGTGGGTGCTGTTTTACATGCATTCTGCGGAGTGGCAACGTCAGGAGTCCTTACCGGAAACTGGATGGCCGGTTTTCATGGCTCGAAAGAATTAATTGCCACTGTTTCCAATACATCTGCTATCATCAGCACGAGTGTTACCCTATTTATTTTTGCCCGTTTCGTACTGGCGATCGGTGAAGCAGGGAATTTCCCTGCAGCCATTAAAACTACGGCAGAATATTTTCCTAAAAAAGACCGTGCATTTTCTACCAGTATCTGGAACGCCGGAGCAACGGTGGGAGCTCTGGCAGCACCGATTACCATTCCGTTTATTGCCAAATCAATGGGCTGGGAGTGGGCATTTATCATTATCGGGGCACTGGGGTTTGTATGGATGGGCCTTTGGGTCTTTGTGTACAAAAAGCCTCATTTGCATAAAAGAGTTAACGAGCATGAACTGACGTATATCAATCAGGATCAGGATGATCTTCCCAATGAAGATACTTCCGTTCCGGAAAAGGTATTTACGTTCAGAGAATGTTTCAGCTACAGACAGACGTGGGCTTTTGCCTTCGGAAAGTTTATGACCGACGGCGTTTGGTGGTTCTTTTTATTCTGGACGCCGGCTTATCTGAGTTCGGTGTATGGGATGGATTCCACACAAAGTGCATTGCCGTTATTCGTATTGTATATGATTACGCTGTTCTCCATTATCGGAGGCTGGCTTCCTAAATATTTTGTGGAAAAGAAAGGGATGAACGCCTATTCCGGAAGGATGAAAGCGATGCTGATCTTTGCCTTTTTCCCTTTATTGGCACTACTGGCCCAGCCGCTGGGAACCGTTACTTACTGGATCCCGGTACTGATTATCGGGGTGGCAGGCGCAGCGCATCAGGCATGGTCTGCCAATATTTTCTCGACCGTCGGCGATATGTTCCCGAAAAAAGCTATCGCAACGATTACGGGAATCGGCGGAATGGCAGGCGGAATCGGATCATTTTTAATCAACAAATCTTCAGGGTTATTATTCGATCATGCGCACAAAGCATGGTCAACCGTTGACGGGGTTCCGTTGCTGGAAAAATACCCTCAATACGTTAATGACCGTTTGCCGGAAGGTTTTTTTGAGCAGCTGGAAAAATCCGGAGCCGTAGTTTCAGACGGAATTGATAAAGGATACATGATTATTTTCTCAATCTGCGCAGTTGCTTACCTGATTGCATGGGTGGTGATGAAATCTCTGGTACCGAAATATAAAATAATCAGTAAATAAAATTAAACCATTAAGGTAAATTAAGAAGTTAAGAATGATTAAGAATTTGCAGGCAAATTGAAGTGCAAGCTTAAGAAATTTATTTCTCTTAATTAACCTTAACTTCTTAATAAATCTTAATGGTTCAAATAAAACTTTGAGTGCTTTGTTAGGTAGAACGCCTTTGCGAACTTAAAAATATACATTAAGCATTTAAAGAAATCTTTGCGCCCTTTGCGTTTAAAAGCTCTAAGATTTAACAGAATTAAAAACACAATTTAATTCAAATCAGAAAAAATGGAAAATCAGACAAAACAACAGTTAAACCGCGAGAATAGCGGACTCAATACAAAATTACCCATCAAAATCGTACAGTTCGGCGGAGGAAACTTCATGCGCGGATTTACAGATTATATAATTGATAAACTCAACAAAGAAGCAGGTTTCAATGCCGGAATTGTAAATGTTCAGCCAACTCCGAACGGCTCGGTTCATAAACTGGAAGAACAGGATAACTTATATACCCTTTTTACCAGAGGGATCAGAAAAGGGGAAACCATCGATGAAAAGCAGGTTATTTCTGCAATTCAGAAGTCAATCAACCCTTATACAAATTACGGTGAATTCCTAGCCCTGGCGAAAGAAGAAGCCTTGGAATTCGTATTTTCAAACACTACGGAAACAGGAATTGCTTACGATGAAACGGAAACTTCTTACGAAGGTCCGCATAAAAATTTCCCTGCGAAAGTTACGGTTTTACTGCACGAAAGATTTAAGCATTTCAATGGAGCCGCAGATAAAGGATTAAGGATTATTCCCTGTGAACTGATTGAAAACAATGCTTTTGCGTTAAAGGAGATCATCATTAAATATGCACAACTCTGGAACCTGGAGGAAGGTTTTACGGAATGGGTTAATCAGAATAATTATTTTCATAATACATTGGTCGACAGAATTGTTCCCGGGTATCCGAAAGATGACGCGGAATCGTATGAAGACCGGTTGGATTATGAAGATAAAATGATGGTTGTTTCTGAGACGTTCTTACTTTTTGTAATTCAGGAAGCCGGAAATTTAAAAGCAAGAATTCCTTTCGACAAAATCAATGAGCAGATTCTGGTGGTGGATGATATTCAGCCGTACCGTCTGAGAAAAGTAAGAATCCTGAATGGCGGCCATACTTTGATGCTGGCGCCTGCAGTGTTGGCAGGAAAAGAAACGGTAAAAGAATCTGTTGACGACCCGTTTATCGGTACATTTTTAAGGGATTCTATTTTTAATGAAGTCAATCAGACATTAGGTTTGGATGAAACCGAACTGAAAGATTTTGCAGAAGAGGTTTTCGACCGTTTCAGGAATCCTTTTATCAAGCATTATCAGGCAAGCATTGCATTATATTTTGTTTCTAAATTTAAAGTAAGGGTGCTTCCAAGCCTGTTAAAATATGCTGAAAGGAATCATAAGCTTCCATTGAATTTAACATTTTCTCTGGCAAGTTTAATCAGGTTTTATCAGGGAAGTTTCGGTGAGAAATCTTTACCTTTAAATGACGAAGAAACGATTGTCAACAGATTCAGAGAAATCTGGGCGAATGAAGATTATAATGCAGTTTCAGAACAGGCATTAAGCGAAAAAAGTTTCTGGGATACAGACCTTACCCAGGTGGAAGGCCTGAAAGCTGCAGTAGCAAAAGCACTGTATGAAATCGACCACAATGACATGGAAACGGCCTACAAAAATTTTATCCAATTTTATTCTTAAGAAATGATGCAGAAGAAAGTACTGAAAGTAAATCCCAAAGACAACGTTATTGTAGCGCTGCTGGATTTGCCTGCCGGAGAATCGGTGCATTTAGACGGTACAGATTATACGGTTCTTAAAGATATTAAAGCAAAACATAAATTCGCTGCCGTAGATTTTGAGGATGGCGACCACATCATGATGTATGGCGTCATCGTTGGGAAAGCCAACCAGTCCATCAAAAGAGGCGAGGTCATTACCACCGAAAACGTAAAGCACCAAAGCGCAAAAGTAGTCGGTAAAACCGGTACGCTGGGCTGGACTCCTCCCAATGTAGACCGTTGGAAAGACCGTACTTTTATGGGCTATCACCGTGAAGACGGACAGGTGGGAACCGAAAACATCTGGCTTTTCTTTCCCCTGGTATTCTGTGAAAACAAGAATATTGAAACGCTGAAGGATATTTTTGAAAAAGAATTGCTGCACGATAAAGCCAGCAAGCATCAATTGTTGCTGAGATCTTTATTAAACGGCGGGACAACACCTGATGTTGCGGTGGAAGAGGAAGAACCGGATACAAGGGTGTTTAAAAATATTGATGTAAGATTCATCACACACCAGGGCGGCTGTGGCGGAATCCGTCAGGATGCCGAAGCGTTGGGAAGGCTGTTTGCAGGATACGTCAACAATCCGAATGTTGCCGGTGCTACGGTGCTCAGCTTAGGCTGCCAGAATCTGCAGGTGCAGGTTTTTATGGATGCCCTTCATACACTGGCTCCAAACAATAAAAAACCGATTGTCGTATACGAACAGCAGAAATCCGGTACCATTGATGAAATGCTGACCGGTGTGATTAAAGATTCATATGAAGGCATTAAAAAAGCCAACGAAACAGAACGAAAGCCTGCGCCGATCACCAGGCTGAACATTGGTTTGGAATGTGGCGGTTCAGACGGTTTCTCAGGAATTTCTGCCAACCCTGTTTTGGGTGAGGTTTCCGATATCATAGCAGCCGTAGGCGGAACCACCATGCTTGCCGAATTCCCTGAACTGTGTGGCGTGGAGCAGGAGCTGGTGAACCGATGCATCAACGATGAAGACGGCGTAAAGTTCCTGAAACTGATGAAAGATTTTGAAGAATCGGTAGTGGCGGCAGGGTCAGGCTTCGATATGAATCCGTCTCCCGGAAATATCAAGGACGGTTTAATTACCGATGCCATGAAATCTGCAGGTGCCTCAAAAAAAGGAGGATCCGCACCCATTGTGGAAGTCCTTGATTTTACGGAATATGCTACCAAACCAGGCCTTAACCTTCTGTGCACGCCCGGAAACGATGCCGAATGTACAACTGCATTGGTAGGTTCCGGTGCGACAGTAGTACTTTTCACCACAGGACTCGGGACGCCGATGGGAAATCCAATTTCACCGGTCGTAAAAATTTCTTCAAATACTGTGTTAGCCGAAAAAATGTCGGATATCATTGATTTCAATGCCGGTACGGTGATCAGCGGGGAAAAAACAATTCCTGAAGCCGCAGATGAATTGCTGGAGTTCATCATTCAGGTCGCCAGTGGCGAGGTAAAAACCAAGGCCGACCAGCTTAACCAGAATGATTTCATTCCATGGAGACGAGGGGTCTCTTTGTAATGGGTTAATTATATTAAATATTAGGATTGAAAATGCTTCTTGCTTCGGTAAGGAGCGTTTTCTTTTTGTAGATAGCGTGGATTTGCAATCCGTGTTTATTTCTTACTTACAATAAATAGCTATAACATTTTGATAGCGTTACATTACGTATAAAGTCACGGATTGCAAATCTGCGACATCGGATTTCATAAGATACGAGTGAGACGCTCGCATCAGCAGAAACAAAACATATTCCCTCCACGTCACCACCCCCAAACTTGACGTTCCAAACCCCAACCAATACATCCCGAATACATTCAAGATACGTTATTTAAAGATTAGATTAATTTCCAAACAAAATATAAGCAGATTTTAAACTGTTAGTTATCATTAGAACAGCTTCAACCTTTAAAAATTTGTGAGTAGTAAATTGGCTTTATTCAATAATCTGTTAGAGGAAATTTTTTATTAATCGTCTAGTATTTTTTTCAATTAATTCATATGAAATGATTGAAAAAGCTAATAAAACCAATACGAAAACAGAAAAGAATTGCATATTATTAGTTGGTATATTATAATATATAAATGTTTTTTTCATTATCACATTAACAGGATATTGGAGTATATATAATGAATAGCTTACTTCTCCTAAATAGCGTAATATTTTATTATCAAATATTTTTGTTATATAACCCGTGTTTGCAGATATCAAAATTATTAGCGGAGCAAATGTTATAGCCAGCAAACCATTATGCAGTTGTAATGATGTGAATTTAAAAATTGCAATTGTTAGTAATACAAATAGTATTATTAGAATGTCATAGTTTTTAATTTTCATTTTTGTTAAAAAAAACAATGCAGATAAATTTCCAATTAGAAATTCGTTTAAATGTATAATTGGAAAATAAAATATAAAATCATGACTTTTTGAAGGATATCCTTCATAAAAATTCATAATAAAAAAGTGTGTAAATAGCTGACTTATAATCCAAATTGTAATTATAGCTATTGAAACCGTTTTAAAAGTATACTTTTTAAGAAAGTAAAAAATAAGAGGAAATAAGCTGTAAAAAAATATTTCAACAGAAATAGACCATCCAGGCATATTTAATGTTAAAGGAAATCCAGGAATCCATGATTGTATTCCTAAAATATGATAAAGAATCAGTGTCTTACTATTATTATTAGAAATTACTAAAAATAATAATAGTGCAAAAATGTACATAGGATATATTCGGGCAAATCTATTTTTATAATAATCAAATACCTTAATACTTTTATTATTATAGGCTATAACCATAATAAAACCAGATAAAATAAAAAAATAGCTTACACCAATATTAGCATGAGAAATGATAAAGTTTATATAATTATTTTCATAAAAAAAAGTACTGTGTCCAAAATGAAATATCACAATTGATATTGCCGCTAAAAATCGGGTAAAAGTGATTTGATTTATTATCATAAAATTTATGCTATCATTTGGCAGTACGCAATGTGTCAACCCAAACTATCATTTGGCAAAAATAATTAAATAAAAGGTAATGGCAAGTTTAATTTATATTAAAACAAAAACAGTTTTCGGTTTCAGCGAAACCAGCCACCCTGTCAAAAATTCCCCTCCCCTGGAGGGATAGAGTTTTCCGAAAGGAAAAAGACGGGGTGGTTTAGAAACTTTACAATTACAAATGCAAATACAACAAACACAAACAACACGCATATTTTCATTAATCAATACAAAGATTTATCAATATTCTAAAAAAGATTGTAGATTCGCAGCAATTAAAATGTAATCGTCAAAACCTTATGAACCTGAGTTTCAAAAACAGTATAACAAAAAGGATATTAATTTCGTTGGTTGTAGCAGCAGCCCTGGTTCTGGCGTTTGTATTGTATCAGAAAAAAATACGGTATAACCTGGTAACGATTTCCGAAAATAAGGTGTATAACTCAGGGGTGGTTTCTCCGGAAAAATTAGCGGATGTCGTTAGTGAGTACAGGATAAAAACAATTGTTGATCTGCGTGACGGCCTGGTACAGACTGCCTTAAATCCTGAGACCAAAAAGCAGGTAAATGCAGAGGAATATGCAGCCGATCAGATTGCCGGTGTGCATTATGTTAATCTGCCTACTGATCAGATCCCCGAAGACAGTACGGTTCAGAAATTTTTAAAGATCATGGATAATCCCGGAAATTATCCTGTTCTTATTCATTGTCACCATGGCGTAGGGCGGTCACGACTGTTCAGTTCTATTTACAGAATTGAATACGAAAATTTCACCAATGAAAATGCAAGAGCAAAGGCACGACTGTTTTGGGAATTCGGAAGCAATTTTTCAAAAAGCTCCGAAAAAGGAATTTACCTTACGAATTACAAGAAAAGAAGATTGGCGAATTAAGCAACAATCACATTCCTCAAATTTTAATGTCTTGGATTACAAACAAGTGATGTTTTTTTGAGATAAAAATCAGTTCTACACTAAGCTTCTTCCTCCGTCAGAATGACAAAGGTTCTGTGTAATTTACTTTAAAGTGAACTATGAAATGAAAGCGTTAAGAAAATAAGCAATACTCTTTTGACTGGCTACTTCGAATATCTGATTCAGACAAAAAAAAGTAAAAACTACCTCCTCTTCGAAGATTTCCTCACGCAAAGCTGCGGCGCCAGAACCACCTTTTTCTCAGTAGAAATTCCTGATCCATTTTCTTTTACACCTTCTATAAAAACCTGTCCGGCCATTTTCCCCATGGTTACAGGAGTCTGGTCTACGGAACTCATGGCAAGCTCCATAAATTGAGTAAACGGCTCGTTGGAAAAACCGATGACGGCAACTTCTTCCGGAATTTTAATGTTGCGTTTTTTTAATTCCTGGCAGGCACCCAATGCGGCAAAATCACTTGAAGAAAAAATAGCATCGGGAATAGACTTTCTGTTCCAGAGTGTTTTTATGGCTTCAATGCCGGCGTCAATAGAACTTCCCGTTGAGATGATATTTTCTTCCTTTACCGGTAACTGGTGGTTAATCAGGGCCTGTTTATAACCATTCAGACGGTTCTGGTAGATTTCAAGATTCAGGTCGCCGGAAAAATGACAGATGTTTTTATATCCCTCACTAATCAGGTGTTCAGTAGCAAGGTAGCCGCCGCGGTAATCATCAATGGTTATCGTGCTGATTCCTCCGATATCCCTTTTACGGTCGAAAAATATAATCGGCGTGTTTGAGGTGTCCAGAATACTCTGGATATGTTCCGTATCAACCGTTGTTTTGGAAACCGACATGAAAATCCCGTCCACCTGCGCATTAAGCAGCGTGTTTAAGTGTCTTTTCTCAATATTCACATCTTCGTGGCTCTGGCAGATGATCACATGATAGCCGTGCGGAGAAAGCTCTTCCTCAATTCCACGGATCACAGAGGAAAAGAAATTGGTATTGATATAAGGCACAATGATTCCCACGTTTTTTGTTTCCCCGCTTTTCAGAGCCTTCGCAAGATTATTCTGCTTATAGTTCATTTCCTTGGCAGTTTTCTTCACCAGGTCTTTCGTAGCATAGCTTATCCTCGGATGGTCGTTCAATGCTCGGGAAACAGTTGCCACACTTACGTTTAGCTTCTTCGAGATGTCATATATGGTGGCACTTTTTTTATTCATACACGTTTTTTGCAGAGGTCTCCCTGTATGCCGGAACGGCGTACATTAGTGACGTAAATTTAATCAAAATTATATCTCGAAAAAGGAATTATTGTGTATTTTAAGGAAGATTATGAATGATGCTGAATACCATGTATTTAAAGCTTAATTTTCTTTCATTTAAGGTGATGTTACAGGTCCTGTAAGGATTTTTTAAACCCTGAAAATAAGGGTTGTTGCATTTTTAAATATTCAGATTCTGTCTCCCGGCTGAGCTGATATCAATATTAAAGATAATAAACGGTATTTGAAGTTTCAGCAGCAGGGTTTGCCGTCATGATGGAGGCCATTAATTTCGCAGCCGCAAAAATACCCATTTCATAGCCGTTATTAATCTGGTATTCGTAGGTTTCATCCAGGTATTTCGGAAGCGTGCCTTCACTTATGGCAACCACTTTTTTGTTGGTGCTGTTGAGGTTTCTTTTGATTAGCGAACTGTGGAGCCCCATCAACGTTTCATCGCTCATGGCGAAAAAGCCGTCAAACAAATGCGTGTCCAGCAATACATCCAGCTGCTCCTTGACAATGTCTGCGGATTTACAGAAGATGGTATGAACGTGAATGTCCGGAAACTCCTTCATCTTTTCTAAAAAAGCTTCTTTCCGGTTCTGGGTAATTTCCAGGCTTTCATTCCCGAAGATGGCCAGGATATTCCTGCAGCCGTGACTGATTAATTTTTCAGCAGACAGCTCAGCATTTTTTTTATTGTCGAAGACTACCGATTCAAAGATATTCTGTGGGACTGATTTATCGAAAATAACGGCCGGGACTTCCATATCCTTCAGCTTTTTCAAATGTCCGCAATCCTTTGTTTCCTTCGTCAGGGAAATTAAGATTCCGTCTACCCTGGAATTAATACAGGTTTCCAGGTGTTCCTTTTCCGTTTCATAAGAATCATCGGACGATAAAATGAAAAAACGGTAGCCTTCTTTGTTAAGAACGGAAGAAATCCCTTTAATGACCGACGGCAGGAAGAACATTGATATTTCGGGAACAATCAGTCCAATGACTTTCGATGATTTTTTCCTGAAATTAATCGCAAAATCATTGGGAACATAATTAAATGTCTCAGCCGCTTCTCTCACCTTGATTTTTACCGAACTGCTGATGTCAGGATGATCTTTCAGTGCTCTCGAAACCGTAGAAGTACTTATATTGAGCATTTCAGCGAGGTCTTTTATGGTCGTTCTTTTCATTTTACGTTGCAGGATCAAATATCCGGAGAAATTAAGAATAATAATTGATTCAAATTTTGTTAATATATGTTAAATAAAATCAGTTTTTCTGTTAAATAAAAGTTAATATTACAGAAAGTTATTAACCGCAAACGGTTGCGCAAACGGTTGATATTCCGCTGCCGTTAACGTTCCGTTTAAAATCATCATTTGATACCCTAAAAAAAATACTTTTGAGACATAGCAAAAAACTAAACAAAATTATGGAATCAAAAGTAATAAAGAAATTACTGATTTTCGGGACAATGAATATGGCGGCATTCATGTTTTCCCAGACTGCGGTAACCGATACCTTATCTACCAGAAGCAGGACCATTGATGAAGTGGTGATTACGGGAAGCTCCAATCCTAAAGCTTCAATAAAAACCAGTACTTCAATTTCATCTTTAAAGCCGGCGGATATCATCAATGCGGCACCCAGAACCACGGCTGAAATTTTCAGGACGATCCCGGGGATCCGTGCCGAATCTTCAGGCGGCGAGGGAAACTCCAATATTACGGTGAGGGGAGTCCCGGTTTCTGCGGGCGGTTCCCGGTATTTACTGATCCAGGAAGACGGTCTTCCGGTGATGCAGTTCGGGGATATTGCCTTTGGCACGCAGGATCAGTTTACCCGGTTTGATTCTTTTGTTTCCCGCGTTGAAGCACTGAGAGGAGGTTCGGCATCTGTTTTTGCCTCCAATTCACCCGCCGGGATCATCAACTTTATTACGAAAACAGGCGAAAAACAGGGTGGCAGCATTACCCAGCAGGCAGGCCTCAATTATAAAAACTTCAGGACGGATATAGACTACGGGACACCTTTGGGTAAAGACTTTTTCATCGGCGTTGGCGGTTTCTACAGAGGTGGTGACGGCCCCAGGAAAACAGGGTATAGTTCCAATAACGGCGGGCAGTTCCGTTTGTCATTATTGAAGAAATTTGAAAAAGGAAGCCTCAGGATATATGGTAAATACCTGGACGACCGCACGGCTGCTTATATGCCGATGCCTGTAGCGGTTGCAGGATCAGATTCTCATCCGGATTACAGTTCGCTCAGCAATTTCGATATCTTAACAGGTGCTTTGCAGTCTGCCAACTTTAAAAACGACCTTACGATCGGCGGAAACGGACAGATCCTCAAAAGCGATATCCGCGACGGTATGCATTCGGTTTCAAAAACAGTAGGCATGGAATTTAATTATGACCTGGGTTCCGGCTGGAAAGTCGATGCCAAGGCAAGATATGCGGCAAACGACGGCCAGTTTCTCGCGCCATTCCCGGCTTCCGTGGGCAGTAAATCTGAAATTCTGGAATCTGTCGCAGGCTATGGAAGCGCTGTTTATGCAGGAACCAATATTGCTGTGGACAGCAATGCCAAGTATATGAAAACCGTGTTGTTCAATACCAAACTCAATAACCTCAACAACTTTTTCAGTGATGTAAATATCAGTAAGAAATGGGATAAAGTGAAACTGAATACCGGGGTGTACAACAGTTCGCAGAATATCAACCTGTCCTGGAACTGGAATACCTATCTGATGGAAGTTTCCGATAACAATGCCCGCCTGGTGGATATTGTCAGCAATACGGGAACTAGAATTACCGATAACGGGCTCCTTCATTACGGCGTTCCGGACTTTGGAGGCGTAAACAGGAATTACAATACCAAATATTCGGTGATTGCTCCCCACGCTCAGGTGGAAATCAACCCAATTCAGAACCTGACGCTGGATTTAGGCGCAAGATATGATTTCGGGAATGTATCCGGAACCTTTGCAGGAACAAAAAATACAATGCGTACCATTGATGTGAACCAGAACGGAACTTTTGAAACCTCGGAACTTGCTGTGGCTGTGGTGGACGGAACAGTTCCTGTTGATTACAGATACGGTATTTTCGGCTACTCATTCGGTGCTAATTATGCGTTGAATTCCCGTAATGCAGTCTTTGCAAGGGTAAGCCAGGGTGGAAGTGCTTCTGCCGACAGGATTCTTTTTGCAGGTTACAACTACACGAATAATGATGACCCCGCTCTGGATGCCGTAAAAGTAAACAAGCTGAACCAGATCGAGGTCGGATACAAATTAAGAGGATCCAGTTATTTCCTGAATACCACTTTGTTCCAGGCAAGAACCATCGAAGCAAATTACGAAGCCACCACACAGCTGAGAACAGAGAATAAATATGAATCGTTTGGGGTTGAGTTCGACGGATTCTATAAAATCAGTAAAAACTTTGACATCAAGGCGGGTTTAACGTATACACATGCTGAAATTAAAAATGCCATCGACAAAACCATCATCGGAAATATGCCGAGAAGGACTCCGAAAGTAATGTACTCCTTCAATCCGAATGTAAATATTGAAAAACTGAGTTTCGGTTTATTTGCCGTAGGATCTACAAAAGCATTTACCCAGGACAGCAATAAACTGATTATGCCGGGCTACATCATCGTAAATCCATATGTTTCATACAGGCTTCTAAGCAATTTAACACTTAATATAAATGCCAATAACGTATTCAATGCCCTGGCCATTACAGAAGCGGAAGAAGGTTCTTTGCAGGGAACCAACGGAATCATCAGGGCAAGGACACTTCCGGGAAGAACAATCGGTGCCAGCGTAAAATTTGATTTTTAACTGCACACAAGTAGTGGATACATCAGAATAATCTAAACAAGTTTACGTAATCAAATTGAAAATTTATGTTTACAGAAGAAGCCTTACAGGTGATAGAACAGGCCATATCGGAACAGGGAATCCTGGCATCGTCCGAGAAAAAAGACAACTATGCCAGAGTCTGGTCAAGGGATTCTATGATGACAGGGATTATGGGGATTCTGATTAAAAACCCGATAATTGTTGAAGGCCTGGAAAAGTCAATAAAAACCCTTTCCGTCCATCAGGCAGAGAATGGGCAGATTCCGTCCAATGTCTACGGCAATAAAGCAAGCTACGGAACACTGGTCGGAAGAACGGATGCCACCATCTGGTGGATCATCGGGGCCTGTGAATATATAAAACATACTCAGGACCAGGAATTAAAGCAAAACTTAAAAGAGAAAATTGACAAAGCGTTTTCCTGTTTAAAAACATGGGAATTTAACCAGAGAGGCCTTTTATACAGCCCATTGGGTGGAAACTGGGCAGATGAATATGTAACTTCCGGCTATGTCCTGTATGATAACGTACTTCGTTACTGGGCTTTAAAAAATGCTGCCGGAGTATATCAGGATGATGAATGGAATGCCCAGGCAGAACAAACGAAACATTTAATTGAAATTAATTTTCAGAAAAATAATTCGGCTGACGTCAAATACCATCAGACAGCCTATAAAAAAGCAAACGGGAAACCGTATTTATGGGCATCGCTGAATGCCAACGGTTATGATGAACGTTTTGATCTTGCAGGAAATGCGCTGGCCGTTTTTTTAGGTTTTGATCTGAACATGAAAGATTTCACACCGTTTTTGGAAACGCTGAACGGTGAGTTTGGCCACTGGATGCTCCCGGTTTTTTACCCGGTTATTTTTCCGGAGGATTCCGACTGGAATCTGCTGGAAAACAATTACAGCTATGAATTCAAAAACCAGCCCTATCATTTCCATAACGGAGGTTCGTGGCCCATCTATCTTGGCTGGCTCTGCCTGGGACTGAAGAGAAGGGGATATCATGAAATACCGGAAAAAATCCTCAACCAATATGAGCAGCTGCTTAAAGAGAAAGGCTCCGGTTTCAGGGAATATTATTCTACGGATCAGTTGATTCCTTCAGGAACAGATCAGTTGTGCTTTTCGGCTTCCGGTTATCTTTTGATGAAGGCATAACTGTAAAAACGGATAAATTTCAAACAAAAACTATTTATTAAAAAAACGGGTTAACGATGATTGGAGATGTAATCAATTTAGAAAAAAGGCATTTGGAGACGGCCGGAAATATTTATAAAATCATAAAGGAAAATTATAAAGCCGGTGAAAAATGGGCGGTTGGAATTTGCGGGGAAAGCGGCAGCGGAAAATCGGTGACGGCCTTTGCACTGCAGAAAGTTTTTGAAGAACACGGAATCAGAAGCCTGGTATTGCAAATGGATGATTATTTCAGACTTCCTCCGAAAAGCAACCACGAAAACCGGCAGAAAAGCCTTGAACATGTCGGAATGCATGAAGTTCATTTAGAGATCATTCAGCAGAATATACAACAGTTTAAAGAAGGGAAAATCTCTGTTGAAAAACCGCTGGTTCATTATAAAGAAAATAAAGTTTCTCAGGAAATCCTTGAATTGCATGATATTCAGATGCTGATTATTGAAGGGACATATGTTTTGGATCTTGATGACTTTGATTTCAGTATCTTCATAGACCGGACATATAAGGATACGTTTGAAAACCGGATGAAAAGAAACCGGGACGAACAAAGCGGTTTTGTGGAAAAAGTGCTGGATATTGAGCATCATATCATTCGTCGGTTTAAAGAAAAAGCAGACTTAATCCTTGAAAAAAATTACCAGATTGTAAAGCCGTAAGCTATGAATAAAAAAATAATTCCCAGACTCAGCTTTTGGCAGATTTGGAACATGAATGTCGGATTTTTCGGCATCCAGTACAGTTTCGGGCTCCAGCAGACCGCGGTCAATCCGCTG
Source organism: Chryseobacterium sp. Leaf201 (assembly GCF_001421435.1). GTDB lineage: Bacteria > Bacteroidota > Bacteroidia > Flavobacteriales > Weeksellaceae > Chryseobacterium. The sequence goes on along the minus strand of NZ_LMKA01000080.1, from coordinate 14,578 downwards.
TATTCTTTTCTGGGTGCGCATGCAGATCAGCTTCCCATCCTCAATCTGGCCGGGCCGGTTACAGGTTTACTGATCCAGCCGCTGATCGGGGCCATCAGTGATAAGACATGGAGTGTCAAGTGGGGCCGCCGGAAACCGTTCTTTCTGCTCGGGGCCATATTTTGCAGCCTGGCACTGTTTGTTTTTCCGTTCAGCTCATCCATCTGGATGGCAGTCGGGCTTTTGTGGATTTTAGATGCCGCCAATAATACGGCGATGGAACCTTACAGGGCTTTTATCGGGGATAAGTTGCCTGAAGAACAGCAGACCTACGGGTTCCAGATGCAGAGTCTTTTTGTGGGCGGCGGCATTACCCTGGCGAATCTTTCCCTGTTTGTTTTTCAGAAATATTTCGGCGGAACGTCAGCATCCGGAGGTATTCCTGCCTGGGTGTACTATTCATTTTTCTTGGGTTCTTTCTGTTCAATTGCTTCTGTAGTCTGGTCGGTTTATAAGACACCGGAGATCCCGCCTACGGAAGAGGAGCTCATCAGGCTGAAAGCCGAAAAAGAAAACGATACGGTTTTTACGCCCTTTGCAGATATTGCCGAAGCCATTATAAGGATGCCGAAAATACTCTGGCAGCTGGCATTGGTGTATTTATTCCAGTGGTACGCGCTGTTCTGTTACTGGCAGTTCGTAACCCCGATGATCAAGCAGACGTTATATCATGTTTCTGAAGGTGATGAGGTAAAAGCTCAGCACATTCTTGAAATTTCAAAGAAAGGATTAGGAAATCCGGCTGATCTGGAATGGGCCAAAAATATCCTCCGTCTGGTAGAAACTGCGGTAGGGCAGACCGGACTGATGAACGGGTTCTATAATTTCATCACCATGGTTTCCGCACTGCTTCTGATTCCGCTGGCACTGAAATATTCCACGAAAAATGTCTATGCCTTTTGCCTTCTGGCTACCGGCATGTCTTTGCTGATCTTACCTTTCATCAATAATGAATATCTGATTTTACTGCCGATGGTTCTCTTCGGGATCGGTTGGGCGGCGATGATGGGACTGCCTTATTCCATGGTCTCCCCGTCAATACCTCCGCACAGAAGGGGCGTGTATATGGGCGTGATCAATATGATGATTGTGATTCCGATGCTGATCCAGACGGTTTCCTTCGGATTTATCTATAAACATTTTCTGGGGAATAATCCGGTAAATGCCATAATCCTGGCCGGAATCCTGTTTTTACTCGCCTCGTTCTCTGTTGTTTTAATCAAAACCCGGAAAACATCTGAGATTGACAGATAAAAACTGTATTTACCGTTTAAAATCTCCGGACAGAAACTTGTTCTGATAAAGTTTCTGTCGAGAGATTATTTTTCCGACAGATCTTTTTAATTTTTGGACCGGCTTGCCAGGTTCTTCTTAATCTTCATCATCATTTTATCCGTTACAAAACGCGGGATATTGGAATTGAACCAGTTCTGAAACCCTGTTACTTTCTTGCCCCTGCCTGATAAAAGATGCCTTACTCCCAGCTCAGCAACCACTTCGGGCTGCATGGGTCTGCTTTTGTACAGATTGGTTGCCTGCATTTCTTCTGTCGTAAAGCCGGTATCGGTTGTTCCCGGATACAGTGAATTAACGGTAACGCCTGTTCCTTCCAGTTCCGCCGCAAGGGTTTCGCTGAATGCCATCACAAATGCTTTGGTTGCGGAATACACGGCAAAATAAGGGAACGGTAAAAATGAGAGCACCGATCCTATATTCATAATCCGGCCGGATTTCCGGCTTACCATATCCTGCGAAAAGAGCTTGGTCAGGATCACGAGGCTGGAAATATTCAGCTGGATCATATTCAGTTCTTCATCCAGGGAAGTTTCTGTAAAATGGCCGTAATTGCCTGTTCCTGCATTATTAACCAGATGGGAAACAGAGAGGTTTTCTGATTTAACCTTTTCATACAGTCCCTTGGCTGCATTTACACCGGAGAGGTCGGCAATGAAATAACGGACCAATACGCCGTATTTTTTTGTTAAATCGCTTTGCATCTGCTGCAGTCTGCTTTCCGTGCGGGCCACCAGGATGAGGTTGTAGGCTTTTTCTGCCAGTTGGTATGCCATTTCGTAACCGATTCCTGAGGATGCCCCGGTAATTAAAATATATTCTTTCATTTTATAATTTTTATTTGTTAAAAGGTCAGTTTTTATCTTCCAGCTGCGGCGGGATTAATTTATACATCACCGGGGTAACGATCCTTGATAATATGGTGGAACTGATCAGTCCTCCGATCAAAACAATTGCCAGCGGTGCAATTAACGGGTTAGGGTTCAGTGCAATAGGAAGCAGCCCGCAGATAGCCGTGATGGAAGTCAGCACCACCGGAAGAAAACGCGTTTCACCGGCAATATGGATGGCTTCATCAATACTGTGGCCTTCCAGCCGGAGCTGATTCGTAAAATCAACAAGCAGCAGGGAGTTTTTAACCTGGATCCCCGACAGGCCGATAAAGCCGATGATGGATACCAGTGACATGGGATTCCCGGTCATCAGCAATAAAACAACCCCGCCCAATATTCCTAAAGGGATGATGGACAGAACGATGATGATTCCTTTAAAAGTTTTAAACTGAAGCAATAGGACGGCTATAAAAAGAAAGGCACTTAAAATAATCACCGAAAGGAAGTTTCCTCCCAATGCATCACCTTCAGATTCCGCTTCACCGGAAAGTTTGTAGGAATATCCGGCGGGTAACTTCATTCTGTCCAGTTCAGGGATAATGTCTTTCAGGATATCATTTGCCAGGACACCGTCTTTGGTGAGTGAAGTTACTTTTGCAAAACGGGATTTATTGAAATGGTTAATCGCTGTGGGTGATTTTTCAAAGCTGATCGAAGCAATCTGATCGATCTGAACCGGGATCCCCTGGATATTATTCACATACAGGTTTTTAAGTGCATTCAGGTCAGCAAATTTTTCTCTGGGAAGGGTAATGACTACATTTCTGGAATCGCCGCGGTCATCAATATAATCTCCGACATTCAATCCTGCAACGGCCATACGGATTACCCTGTCCACATCGCTGGTCATCACTCCCAATGTCCGTGCTTTTTCTTTGTTAATCTTTATTTTAACATCAGATTTATAAGCATTCAGTTCATTGTTGATATAAAATGTTCCGGGATGTTTTCTCAGCAGCTGCTCCACTTTAAATGAAATGGAACGCAACGTATCCTGGTTTTCCCCGAATACCCTCACCACAATATTGGCTTCAATCGGTGTGCCCTGTTCAAAATCTTTTATTTCCACCCTTGCATAGGGAAAGCTGCTGAATTTTGACCTGAGCTTTTTAATCAGCTCCGTTTTTGATCCGGGACCGGCTTCATCTTCCATCTGTACGAAAATCTGGGCAAAATCCGGTTTTATGTCCTGCTGGTGTACGTTGTAATAAATCTGGGGATTGCCTTTTCCAACGTTTGAGGTATAATGAACGATTTCATTCTCCTTTTTAAGCTCTTTTTCTATTAGCTTTGTGACCCGGTTACTTTCAGGGAGATCTGCCTGCAGGGGCATTTTGATATTGATGAGGAACATCGGCTTCTCTGAAGTGGGGAACAGCTTAAAGCCTGCGAGCGGGAAAAGCATAAATGCGAGAATACTCAGTACAACGGATATTCCGATGGTTGATTTCGGCCATTTTAGGGCCAGCGGCATGATCCGTTTGTAAGACAGGCTTAAAAACTTCTGTAAATTTTTAAGAAAGAAATTTCCTTCTGCGTGGGTATGGGTCTTCAATATTTTGCTTCCTAAAAACGGAACCAGGGTGAGTGCCACAATCATTGATGCTAAAACACTCGTCATAACAGCCATAGGAAGGCTGCGGATAAATTCACCGGCAATATCCGGGAGAAATGCGAGGGGAAGAAATGCAATGACTAAAGTAGCTGTACATCCCACAACAGCAATACCGATCTGCTTTGTGCCTTTTAAAATGGCATCTTTCCGGGAGTGGCCTTCTCTCAGCCAGCGCTCTATATTTTCAACCACCACGATACTGTCATCCACCAACAGTCCCAGTGCAACCACCAAACCAACGATGCTCAGCTGATTGAGGGAATACCCCAAAAGATTCATTGTAATGAGACCCAGCGCGAGAGAAAGCGGTATGGAAATCATGACAATAACAGAAGCCCGGAATCCCAGCGGCAGTAAAGTAATTACCACCAGAAGAATGGCAAGGGCAAAATCAAAGCCCAGATGTCCCAGACGTTGGGATACCATATCTGCCTGGTCAAAATTTTTGATCATTTTGATGTTTTCCGGCAATGTTTTGCTGAATGCTTCAAGAACGGGCGTATATTCTTCCTGGACATTTGTGATGTTCACATTGTCTTTCATGGCGGCAGTAACCAGGATGCAGCGGTTGCCGTTAATACGTGTGATGTGGTTCACCGTACCGTCTTTGTAGGTAACACGGGCAACATCTTTCAGATAGATGATTTTCCCTCCTGCATTATAAATAACCGTATTGGCAACATCTCCCACATTCTTGAATTTCCCGCTGGTCTTCACATTAAAAACCTTACTGTCGAGATTAATACTGCCTCCGGGAATATCAGCTGCTTCACTCTGGATGCTTCCCATCACAAGGTTCAGCGGTATTTTCAGCCGGGCCAGCTTATCAAGCTGCAGATCAATCCTTATTTCCTGTTCCGGGATCCCTGCATATTTCACTTCCCGAAGGTTGGTGATTTTTTCAAGCTGGGTTTTCAGCTGGTCTGCCTTATCCCTCAGGGTCTTGCCTGATGAGGTGTTTGAGACTAAAGCAACCTGCAGGATTTTAACATCAGAAGAGGATATTTTTTCAGTTTTGATGAGATAAATATCTTTTGGAAGCTCGCTGCCTTTAAGTGCGTTGATCTCGGTGGATATTTCCTGGTATTTGTTGTCTACATCAACACCATATTTAAATTTGATCTGGATGGCGGCAACCCCGTCTTCAACAGTGGTAAGGATCTTATCGATGTTTTCTAGGCCGTAAATTTTATTTTCAATCGGTTTTACCACCTGCTCTTCCATATCCTTGGGGCTGGTTCCGGGATAAATTACTGTTACCAGGTACTGCGGGGGATGGGTAGTGGGATCTTCAGACCGCGGCATGGTAAAGAGGGTCAGGATACCGACTACGGCAACAAGCACAAATATGATCAGCGTAAACTGATAATTTTTAACGGAGAAATTTGTAATCTTCATAATTACCTGATGATTTTAATAATGGATTGCTCGTTGAGGTAGGCACTGTTGGAAACAACAATGGCATCAGTCCCGGCAGGCTTTTCTTTGAGGTAAACTTTGGTATTGTCGAATTTCAGGATATTGACCGGGACTTTCTTTACCCTGTTTTTACTATCAGGAACGAAGACGAATCCCTGTTCACCGTCTGCTTCTACCAATGCATTATAAGGGATGACAACAGATTTTTCAGACTGGTCTGTTTTTATTTCAGCTTTTCCGAACATCCCGACGGCGGGAGCCACCCCGTCAAGCTTTAATTTCAGTTCTACCTGGAATGAACCGATTTCCCGGTCAGCCGACTGCAGTTTTCTGAAGACGGCTGCCTCAAATTTCTGTCCAGGATAGCCGTCCAGGGTGACGCTTGCAGGCTGTCCCGTTCTGATGGCGGCCCACTCAAGGTCCGTTACGCCCACTTTCAGTAAATAGCTGTTGTTCTTCTGGGTGGAGTTGGTGAGGAAAACAGGCATTCCGCCGCTTACGATTTCCCCTTCATTGGCCAGTTTTTTAGAAACAAAACCGTCTGAAACGGCATAGATCTTAGCATACCGTTCGTTGAATGCCGTAGCCTGTTTAGACTTTTGGGCAACTTCCAGGGCCGTTCTTGTGTTCTGCAGCTGCTCAAGAGAGAAGACGCTGTCTTTATAGAGATTATGTGCGCGGTTATAATCACGCTGGGCTTTAGCAACATTCAGGTCAGCCTGGGCAAGTCCTGCTGCTATTTCCGTTGTGTTTAATGTGGCCAGCAGCTGGCCTCTCCGGAAGGACTGTCCTTCATTCACCCATATTCTGCTGATGACCCCACCGATCTTAAATGAATAATTGGCCTGATCTTCTGTGCTCACCAACCCTGTAGCCAATACGGAACCGGATACTTCTTCAGATGATAGGGGGGAGATTTTTACAGGTATAATATCCTGGCCTCCGTGCCTGTTTTTTTCCGGGTGCTTTTCACTGCAGGAAACCATAAACAGAGCCAGGGCAATAGCGGTTAATTGTATTTTTTTCATAGTGATTATTGTATTGTAAAGCTGGCATTGGCACGTTCAATAGCGGCATAAGCGATCCACGTGTCAAATAATGCGATGTTAGATTTCAGTTTTGCGTCGATCCACTGATTTTGGGCATCCAGAAGCTCAATGTAGATCGTCATCCCTTCTTTGTAAAGCTTAGACATGTCAGTGTAATACGTCTGGCTTGTTTTCAGCTGCGACTGTGCGGCGGAATACTGGGCAACAGCGCTTTCCAGATTGGCCTGACGTACTTTCAGCTCGGTTAAAAGCTGCTGCTGTACATACGAAGTCTGAGATGAAATAGCCTGCTGTTCCGCAACAGCCTGCTTTATTCTGTAGGTGTTCTTGCCAAATGCGAAAAGGTTCCATTCCAGTGAAATACCCAGCAGATAATATCTGGATTTCTGGTTGAACTTCCAGTCGAAAGCCTGTGAACCCAAATCAAGGCTTGCCCCGATCTTTGGGATGAAATAAGATTTTGCAAGGCCGGTAAGGTCATTGTTAATTTCTCCCGAAATGTGAAGCTTAGACAGTTCTTCGCGGCTGCTGATATCTTCATTCAGTACCTTTCCCTGTTCCGGTAAAACATCAATGTCATCTGCCGGTATGCTGTCTGTTAAAGGCCGGTTGAGGAGAAAATTAAAATAATACTTTGCAGATTCTTCCGTTTTCTCAGATGCGGTGATAGAAGCTTTGATCTTTGAAACTTCATTCTGGCTTCTGACGACGGCTGTTCTGTTGATTTTTCCATTCTCAAACAGTTTCCTGTTCACCCTTTCCCCTTCATTAACCAGGGTGAGGTAAGACTGGTAAATCTTTGTGGCATTTGTAGCCTTAAGATAATTGTAATATGCGGTTTTAATTTCTTTAACCAGCTCCCGCTTATACAGCAGGATTTCCGTTTTCTGCAGGTCGATCTGTTTTGATCTGATCTTTCTGTTGTAGCCAAGCTCCGCATTCAGAATGGGTTGGGTAATACGGAACTTCGCATCATAGAAATTATCCGGGTTCAGCAGGATGCTCTGATTCTGAAGCTGTGGAAATGAGCTGCTTCCCGTCAGCTGGTTTAAAGTGGAGTAGACGCCGTTCAGCAGATCACCTGTAGGGAAATCTATGGTTCTCCCTCCGTCTGCTTTGGTATACGTGGTGGAAAAAGAAACAGCAGGCAGAAACATGCTTTTAGCTTCACCCAGAGCATAAATGCTTTTTTCAAGAATAAAAGACTGCTGCCTGATACTCTGGTTAGATTCAATACCTTCCTGTATGTACGTATCAAGTCTGTTTTGTGCCTTTAAAATTTCTGTGGGCAGATAGATAAAGATCATCAGGCAAAAACACATGAGCATTTTTCGTTTAAGTTTATTAATCATTGTATTTATTTTAAACAGTGTTCAATTATATGGTAAAAAAAAGGATTATCCTTTTTCCAGAAGCTTTACGAAACAGTTGTACCCGTTCTGCATCAGCTCTTCATTGGTTTTGCTTTCAAAGCTCACCGTACGGTCTTTACAGAAAAGGGCACATATGCCATGGATTGATGACAGCACCATAAAGGTAAAGTATTCGGTATCCATATCTGTAAATCTCCCTTTATCCTGGCATTCCTTAATCAAAACGAACAGGTGGTTGATGGCCTCTTTGGCAATCTGGAAACCTCCTCTTTCGGGGGAATCTGAAGCTGACTCTTCTACCATAAACATCAGGTTATAATAATCTTTATTCTCCTGTGCAAACTGGATAAATACCCTGCCGACTGCCTTCAGGCGCTCAAAAGGATCTGCCACACTGTCTAAAACCCTCAGTTGCGTCAGCAGTAACCGGAAGCCTTCTTTATGAAGTTCGTGGAAGATCTCGCTTTTATCTTTAAAGTGAAAATAAATAGTACCCGCACTGTAGCTGATCTCGCTGGCAATATTCCGCATACTGGTATTCTCATAGCCTTTCTGAAGGAATATTTTGCGTGCCGCATCCAGAATACGTGTACGCATTTCCATTTTTTCCTTATTTTTTCTTTCCGAGATGCTCATATGCAGTATAATATTTATGCCGGGCTTTTAAATATCAGTTTTAATTTTTTAAAAAGAAACAGCTAATAATCTGCAAATCTAATGAACGGTGTTCAATTAAACAAGTTTTTTCTGTACAGATGTATCTTTTTTATTTAATCATTTAATCATTTAATCATTTAATTGAATCAATAAATACCTGAACAATAGTGGTTGTTTATCAGGGATCAGCTATTTTCAGCAGCCTGTATGTTTTTGGGGAGGTGTTTTTAACGGATTTAAAGTATTTTCCGAAGTGCGAATTATCATTAAAACCCAGTTCATAAGAAATTTCCGTTACGGAAAGGGTCGTATGGAGCAGCAGCCGTTCGGCTTCCAGAATGACCCGGTTTTTAATTACCTGTCCGGCTGTGATGTCAAGGTGCTCTTTTACCAGAACATTAAGATAGTTAGGGGTAAGGCTCAGTTTTTCAGCATACTTTGAAGTGGTTTTCCATTCTTTGTAATGCTGGTTGACCAGGTTCCCGAAATCTTCCGTTATTTCTTTCTTGTGGTTAAGGGACCGGTCAATGCGGCTCTTTTTAGAATTCCGGATGTATTTCAGCATAAAAACCTTCAGTAAAAGGCAGATGGTTTCTTTCTTAAGCAATTTGCTAGAGCAGTACTCGTCCTGCAATTCTTTAAAGGTCTGCAGAAGGTTTTTCTGGTTTTCAGGAGCCGGTAAAATCGCCGGCGAAACACTGTTGAGCGCAGTGTCGCTTTTTATTACTTTATTGCCTGTATAAACGAAATTATAGAATGATTTGGTAAAGAGAATCACGTCACCGGTAATGTTATGATTGCTTTTTATATGATATACCTGATTGTAATTGATAAAAAAGAACTTGCGGGGCTTCAGGTCAAATTCCTGGTTATCTATGGTCATTGAGCCGGCTGCATCATGGAAAATCAGGACCGTATAGAATTTATTTTTAAAATGGGAATCCGACTGTAATTTATCATTAAACTCAGCAAAAGACATGATCAGGAATTCATTTCGTAATACAGAATGATCTCTAAACTTGTTTAAGGATAATGCATGAATTTTATGATTCAAAGCCTCTTCGGTTTTATCATTAAATATAATAAAAATTCATCACTTTACTGCATGTTCAGGGGTGCGGTACCGTAATTTTATGATCAATTATCTTATCAACATAAACAGAATTCATGGCGCGCAGGACGGCCATGTAGTTCATGCTGAAATCTATCGTGTCGCCAACCTGGTAACAGGAATGGTTATCAGACAGGTTCAGGACCATCATATCAGAGCTCGCGCCTAATATTTCTATTCCCGGCGGAATAGGGCATATATGTTTGGGGTCAATATCCAGGATTCCGACATCCACAATAGCCCTTACAGCGGTCTTTTCACTGTCGGTTTCATCATGCGTGGGCGTTTCACCGGACAAGTTGGTTCCCACTTCTCCTGTGGGCACCATCGGTTTTTCAATGATTTCTATAATTTCTGCCGTCAGCTTGAAGACATCCTGGTACATGCCTTCAATAACAGAATCGTTATACACGTCGGTTCCGAAAAATAAGGTTTCCCCGACTCTGAAATGATTGATTCCCTCAGGCACCTCGTTTTTAAAAATAAGCGGAATGGTTACGGAAGAGCCTGCCGAAATATAAGGGATCCGGGTGTGGTAAGATTCTTCGATCATTTCTTTGAACCGGTTAAGCTCAGATAGTTTCTGCTCATCAGGAAGGATGCCGTTCAGGCATTTCAGGTTGGTCCCGAGTCCGGTTATTTCAATATTAGGCAGTTTAATGGCTTCACGGTAAAACCTGGACAGGTCCTTTACCATAATGCCTTCCCGGAGCTCGCCCATTTCCACCATAATAATGATTTTATGGATTTTATCCTGCTTCACCGCTTCTTCGGAAAGTGCCTTTATCGTGTCAATCTCGCTGTTGAAGCTTACATCGGCATACTTGACAATGCTTTGAACCAGCCTTTTGGCAGGCGGCTTGATATAGACGGTCTGTGTTTCCGGGGAGAGTTCTTTTATATGCCTTAAATTGGTTAACCGGGAGTCGCAGAAATCTTTATCACAGATTTCCAGCAGGCATTTTAAGAATTCTTCGTTTCCGCAGAGCACTTTTGCCACAACGGCCCATTCAATACCATTCTCGCTGAAAAGACGGTTTAAATACTGATAGTTATGGGCTAATTTATGAGCGTGTAGAGTAATGTGTGACATTTTATTTTTTTAAGCGCATTTCAAGATATTTACTGGTAAAGCCAAGCTTCTTGTACAGATGCATGGCCGGGTTTTCAGGCTCACAGTGGAGCGCGATATCTCCTTCCGAAGCATCAACCGCCGCCTGCATTAACATTTTTCCGATGCCCTTTCCGCGCACATCTTTATCGGTGGCAATATAGACCAGGATGTTTTCCGGTATATATCCGCCCATTCCGGTTTTATTAATCACTACCGCACCGGCCAGGCTGTTGCTGTCCTGTTCCGTTGCTGTAATGATAAGGCCTCCCGGCTTGTTCTGTTCTCCCATCGCATAGCTTACGGCATTTGAAATATCCGCTTCCGGATCGCCATACTGCTCAAGATGCTGAAAAAGGAACCTGATGATTTCCTGTTTCTGAGGTTCATCGGCTTTTTTATCTGCTGTATATTTCTGTAGTGTTATCATCATATTTTATTTTTTATCCGGGGATGGGAAGGGTGATGTCAAAACCACTGGTTCCGTCCGAAGTACCGGTATTTCTGTTATTTTTATTCCTGAAAAAGAACAAGGGAACATCTGTATTGTTTACCATCTGCTTGAAGAAGTTTTCTGAAAAAAAAGACTTCCAGCTGTCTTCATCTTTATCATTGAGGATAATGAGGTCTGCCTGGTCATCTCTGGAAAACTCAGAAATCCGGATGGCTTTGTCACGGGTTATCATAAACTCCGCGTGATACTGCCGGGTATTTTCAGCAAGTGTTTTCTGAAGCTCCAGGTAGGCACTTTTTATTTCGGGAATATCATGCTCTGCACAGATTCCCAGAAGGCTGATGACGCCTCTGTTTTTTTTGGCGATTGCCATGGAGAGATCAAGCTTTTCCGTTAAATTATCCAGTATTCTTACCGGGACCAGAATGTTTTCAAAAGTATGTTTATGCCAGGTTTCCGGCACCAGCATCACGGAGCAATGTGCCCCGGTGAGAATTTCATAGGACATGGAGCCTAATATAAGCTGCTTAAGCTTTTGGGTTCCTGAAGTACCGCTGATGACCACGTCCACATCCCTGAGCCCAATAATTTCATTGAGACCCGCGATTAACGTATCATTTTTAATAAGGATTTCAATGTTTAATTGAGGATGCTGTGCTCTTAAAGAATTTTCAAGATCTTTTAATGACTGTTCAGCTCTCAGATAATGGTCCTGGACTGTTTCTGAACTTATCACCTGTTTCCCTGTTCTGTCAGTCATAAAATAATTATTAACCGTATGGAACAGAATGAGGTGCGCGGCATGGCGGGCAGCCATATGGGAGGCCATGGTAACCGCGTTGCCCGACTTACCCGAGAAATCAGTAGTCACCAGTATCGTATTAATAGAACTGTGCATCATAAATTTTTTAAGCATCGAAGACAAATATCTTAATAAAGTGATTTAATTCCTGTTAAAAAACAATGCAGTTATGGTATAAATTATCTTTTTTAAGTTTTATTGAACAGATAAATCTGTTTTTAAATCATATTTCAGGTCATAAAAAAACCACCGGAAATTCCGACGGTGTAGTTAATGATATAGAGAACATTTCTGTTCTTATTCCAATTTTCTGATGCTGGTTTTATCCTGTAACGGAACACGGGTCTATTGTAGGTTCTTGATCTGTTGTCCGGCATTTTTATTCTGAGGGTTAAGCTTCAGGGATTGTCTGTAGTGTTCCACTGCTGATTTTTTGTTTCCCGGTTCGGTATAAATTTCACCCAGGCTGTCAAACGCATTGGCACTTTCAGGATATAAATAGACATTCAGCCTGAACAGTTCCAGGGCATCCTGTAATCTCTTTTTGAGAAACCAGTTTATAGCCTCAGACATTAACATCACTTTCTGTTAAACTGAAATCCGGGGTTTTTGATTTTAATTTCTTCACGGCACCTGCTGCATTGATTGATACTATATTTAAATAAACTTGCTTAAATTTTAAAAGCGTTCCTCAGAAAACAGCAGTTCAGGTGGCCATAAATGGGAATGAAATTCTTTAATTCTTTCGCAAAGATAGCCTGGGAAAACAGATTTTAATTTATTCAGAAGAAAGAAAAGAAAATTTTCAAAGTTTTTTATTCAGATAAAAATTTTTAAATTAAAATAAAGTACTGTAAATGAGTTGGTTATTTATGAATTAATTTTTAAGAAAAGCCAAAGAAATAAGTAGAGTTATCAATTTTTTATTATATTCGCATTTTTTTATAAAAGTACCCTAAACAATTGTATATTTACAGCGATAACATTATATGTTAACGAATTCAATAAGAAACTAATAATTCATGAATTGAGGCTCACATTATGAAAGTGGACGCCATTATCATGGATATATTAAATAAAAAAAAGCTATTTAATTATGAAACAAATTGTGATATATGGTGTTGGTCATATGGCTGAATTCATCTATTATTCCTTCCAGTATGACAGCGGCTACGAGGTAGTTGCTTTTTGTGTAGATGAAGCTTATCTTGAAGCTTCTGAGACAAGCCACTTCGGCCTTCCGGTACTGGGTTTTTCAGATGTGCTGAAACAGTTCCCTCCCGATTCCTGCCTGATGCATATTGCAGTGGGAAGAAACAATGCCCGTGAAATAATTTTTAAAAAAGTTCTTGAAGCAGGATATGGCTTTGCCAATTACATTTCTTCTAAAGCAAGCGTATGGCCGGACCTCGTGACGGGGCGAAATGTTTTTATTGACCAGGCGAGTGTGTTGCAGCCTTATGCAACCATTGGCGATAACTGTATGCTGATCGGGGCGCGTATCGGCCATCACTGCCGCATCGGGAACAATGCCCTGCTGTCCGGGACTTCTTTAGCCGGAAATGTGACCATTGGTGATAATTCTTTTCTCGGCATCAATTCCGGCGTTAAAGAAAGCGTTCAGATCGGAAGCCATAATATTATAGGCGGCAACTGTTTTATTACCAAGAATACAGAGAAAGGTTCATTGATCTACCAGGCGAAAACCTCCCAGAAACTGGTGGTTTCCAAAAATATTATTATGTTTAACAACACGCACAAGTGTGGATCAGAATAATTAAGGAGAACGTAAATATTCACCAGGCTCAAATGCATAAAATGTGAAGTAAATCGTCAAAAATTGAATTTCTGACGATTTACTTTTCATATTAAAAACTGTTTGTTTCTGTGCTGAAATATTTACCGGATGCAATAATTTGCAGGCTTCTTAAATTCTGATGCTCTTTTAAACGGTTATTTTTTAGGTTTCAGGGAAAAATTATCCACATAAACAGCCTGATGGATGCCGCTCAGCAAAACTTTAAGCCCCAGGTAGGCATCTTTCTTTAAAGTAACCGTAATTACTTTCCGGTCTCCTGTTATTTCAGAAGGTTTGGTGATGGAAGTATATGATTTTGTATCTGAGGTATTGCCTATGGAAAACAGTTCCAGGGTGGTTTTCCCGCCGTTGTCTGAACTGTCAAGGGTAAGGGTGTAGGTTCCGGCCTTAATTTTCGGGGTCACCAGAAACATATTTTCTCCCGGATTGGTCATAGAATAAAAAACAATCTTTTTATCAGTGCTGTACAGCATTGCTTTTCCCTGCTGCGCAGTCCAGCATTTGCTGATCTCTTTCCAGGTGTCAAAATTTTCAGTAATGGTTGATACCGTGTTACACTGTGCCTGTGCTGTTAAAAATCCTCCCAAAGCCATAATCCCTGCAAAAACTGTTTTTCTCATATTTCATTTATAATTGTGAAGTAAAAATAGGGAAAAAAGGATATACCGGAGATCTTTGTTTCGTGATTCAGGTCATTAATTTGATGGAATTAATCCATTTATCTTTGCTGGAATTAAAGGCATTGAATTTATATCCAAAACTTTTCCAATCAATTTTAACGCTATTTTCTCTGATTTTTAAATCTACATGAACATCTGCGTAATTGCCATAAGCAGCGGGAAATTATTTATGGAATACATCAGAATAAGACCTTAAGTTAAATAAGTTATCATCATTTTCAATAATTTCAATTCTTTATTTTTTATTAATTTTATAAAAATAT
>NZ_LMKA01000079.1 GCF_001421435.1 Chryseobacterium sp. Leaf201 | reverse complement strand
AAATTTTCATCCATAGTTCGAAATATACATTTTAAAGATTAATATATGCATTACAAATATAGTTACATTCAATTTTCTCCTATTATGGATTACCGTAAAAAATGAAATAAATTCTACTTGCATTTATATTATACAATTTAAGGTAAATATTTATTCTTTATGGAAAGAAAACCTTTGTAATAAATGCTAATTAGTATTAATAATTTGGAAAATATCGTTAGCTACAATATCATAAGAAAATTAAAAAAGCCACCCTTTTGACCACCTTTTAAAACAAAAAAGACTGTTAATCAATGATTAACAGTCTTTTTGTGTACCCCAGACGGGACTTGAACCCGTACGTCCTTACGGACACAGGATTTTAAGTCCTGCGTGTCTACCAGTTCCACCACCAGGGCATGGCGTGGAGCGAAAAACGGGACTCGAACCCGCGACCCCAACCTTGGCAAGGTTGTGCTCTACCAGCTGAGCTATTTTCGCATACAGTGCGGATGAAGGGACTCGAACCCCCACGCCTCTCGGCACCAGATCCTAAGTCTGGCGTGGCTACCAATTACACCACATCCGCGTTGTTTTTTTTGAAGTCGTATTTTAAAGAGCTTGCTTCGTTTTTGTGAGTGCAAATATAGGACATTTTCCTTTACTTCCAAAATTTTCAGTAAAAAAAATTAAAAAAGTTACATTTTTTATTTCCGACCCTTTATTTTACATTTCATTTTCTTACTTTTACACCGTTAATTAATATGATATGGAATTACAAGGAACGGTAAAGAAACTTTTTGATGCTCAGACATTTGCGAGCGGTTTCCAAAAAAGAGAAATGGTTATCCTTACGCAGGAGCAGTATCCGCAGCCGATAAACATAGAATTTTTATCTGATAAGATCAGTTTATTGGATAATCTGAAAGAAGGTGAAAATGTAAAAGTAGGAATCAACATCAGAGGAAGAGAATGGGTTTCTCCTCAGGGTGAAACAAAATATTTCAACTCGATTACCGGGTGGAGAGTAGAAAAGGTTTCCGATAATGCTTCTGAGCCTACCCAGGCAGCACCTTCCCAGTCTGCATCTTCTGCATCCAACGAAAACCCTTTCGCGGGTGATGACGATGATGATTTGCCTTTTTAATTAAAACAACACTTACATATAAATCCTGCTTTCTAAGTGGGATTTTTTTTCCTGAAAATGGTTCGGCTGGACAACAACGAGATTTCATTTCCCGATCCTGAACTTTATGACGGTCATGAAGGGATTATTGCTTTCGGCGGAGACCTGTCGGTAGAACGGATCTGGTTTGCTTATCAATTGGGTATTTTCCCCTGGTACAATCCCGGGGAGGAAATTCTCTGGTGGTGCCCTGATCCGAGATTCGTCCTGGTTCCTGCGGAATTAAAGGTTTCGAAGTCAATGCGGAAAATCCTTAACCGGGGTGATTTTACATTTTCGGAAAACCGGAATTTTACAGAAGTGATTAAAAACTGTCAGGAAATCAGCAGGAAGGGGCAGGAGGGAACCTGGCTGTCTGACGGGCTGATGGAATCCTTTATTCAGCTTCACAAATACGGACTGGCAAAAAGCGTCGAAGTTTGGCAGAATGATGAATTGGTAGGCGGATTTTACGGACTGCAGATCGGGAATATGTTTTGTGGGGAAAGTATGTTTGCCAAAGTAAGCAATGCCTCAAAAGCAGGGTTTATCCATTTTGTTGAAACACATAAAAATGACCTGGAGCTTATCGACTGCCAGTCGCACACCGATCATCTGGAAAGCCTCGGCGCTAAGATGATTCCCAAAAGGGAATTTCTGAAAATTTTACACCGAAACAATGAACGCTGATAAAGAAAAATGGGTTCTTCTGATTGTCCTGAGCCTGATCTGGGGATCATCATTTATTTTGATTAAAAAATCACTGGAGCATTTCAATCCTTATCAGGTTGGTGCATTGAGGGTGCTGATTGCCGGGATTATATTAATGCCGGTTGCCGTTTCAAAATATAAGCTATTTCCTAAAAAACATCTGAAATGGCTGCTGCTGGCAGCATTTACAGGAAATTTTATTCCGATGTTCCTGTTTCCGATTGCGGAAACCGAAGTAAGCAGCAGCATTGCCGGAATCATCAATTCCATGATGCCGATTTTCGTGATTGTCGTAGGTGCTCTGATCTGGAAATTTGAAACCACAAAACAGCAGATTCTGGGTACCCTGATCAGTTTTACCGGAGTTTGCCTGCTGGCTTTCGGAGGTGACGGTGAGGGCGGATCTTTTAAATTAATTCCGATTCTTTTGCTGTTAACGGCTACTTTATGTTATGCCATCAGTACAACAACCGTAAAATCTAAATTAATGGAGGTTTCTTCTACGGTTTTATCGGCTTTCGTATTTGCTTTTGTTCTGTTTTTACCTTCACTATTTGCTTTGACGTCTACCGGATTCTTTTCCACATTCAGCTTTAACCGGGATACGATGATCGGACTGATGTTCGTTAGCCTGTTGTCCGTTTTCGGGACCGGACTGGCCATGATGATGAACTACAGGCTTCTGAAAGTATCTTCGCCTCTGTTTGCCTCAACCGTTACTTTACTGATGCCGGTTGTTGCCATTGCCTGGGGTATTCTGGATGGTGAGAAGCTGTCTGTTCTGCAGTTTGTGGGAACGGCGGTTATTATTGCCGGACTGGTCTTTCTGAGGGCTAAATCAGGTATAAAAAGCAGATAAGAAGTCAATCGATGGGACTAGTTTTTATCAAGTTTTATAATTATTACACCTTCTATATATAAACGTAAATAAAAATTTGAATGTCTCGACAGAAAGTGTCAAAAATATAAATAAAAACAATCCTGCAGCCTTCTGCAGGATTGTTTTCTTTATTAAAGATAAGATAATAGATCAGCCTGAATGTAATGTTTACTTCAGGCTTTTATTATTCTAACCTTCTGAGTTTTTCTTTTTCGCCTTTGCCTTTACTTTCTTCACTTCATCCCTGATAAAAGGATATTTCTTCTGCATATCAGATACAAGTGAAGGATCCAGTTCCAAAGCTTTAAGCAATGATTCTTTGCCTTTTTCCTGATCTTTGAGGTTAAGGTAACAGTTGCTTAATTGGTAAAACAATTCTGCCCTGTGATGCGCCTTTACGGCTTTATTCAGTAAAATAATCGCTTCTTCGTACTCTCCCAAAAGCATCAGTACCTCAGAGTAGGCATACCAGTTATAAAACCGTGTAGGCTCAGCCTCCACCAGCTTTTTAAGGCAGGAAAGACTTTCTTCAAACTTCCCGGAATCAATAAATAAAAAGGCCAGTCTTTTCTGGTAATCCAGATTGCCCTCATTCAGGTGGGTTGCTTCTTTGGCAAAATGTAAAGCTTCCGTCATGCCGCCCATTTCTTCATACAGGTAAGACTGCTCCATCATGGCCAGGTAAAACTGAGGATCTTCCCTCAATGATTTCTGGAATGCATTCAAAGCTATGATAGGCTGTTTTAAAGCTTTATAACAAAGCCCGATTTTATAAAATGTAAAGGCTTTGGTATATTCCAGCTCCAGCATTTCCTCATACACTTCAATGGCTTTTTTATACTGCCCTAATGCTTCGTAACAGGCTGCTTTATTTGCATACACTCCAACGGAACTTGAATTGATGGCCAACAGGTAATCATACCCCTTAATGGCTTCTTCGTAATTTTTTCTGTTGAAATAGAACTGTCCGTACTCAAACCAGGCAACTTCGGAATAAGCATATTCGTCCAGGTATTCATTAAGAAAGGCAATTGCCTCATCGTTCTTATTCAGGTCCGAAAAGCAGATCATACAGTTCTCCAGCGAATAATCATCGGTAGGATCTTCTGAAAGGGCTTTCCTGTAATGTTTAAGAGCGTTAAAAGGGTCTCCGAGATTTACATATTCATCTGCAATGAAATTATGAAGGAAGTTTTCTTCTTCTTTCAGTTCCAGGGCTTTTTTACAGATGTCTATGGCTTTTCTGGGATTTCCTAAATTCGAATAATACTTTGCGTAGCAAACCAGAAAGTCTGTGTTTTCCATAGAAGAACCTTTCAGCTCGCTGATCAGCTCCTTCGCCGTATTATAATCTTCCCATTCCAGAAGAATTTCAAGTTTTTTGATCTTGATATCTAAAGAATTGGGGTGGAGCTTCAGACCGTAATTCACTGCCGTATCGGCATAATTGAAGTCTCCCAGCTCCAGATAGTAAACAATAATGTCTTCTAACTCTTCTGTATCAAAGTAGAATTCATCATTATTTTCCATCATTTCCTCGAACTTTTTTACAAGTTCATTTCCAAAATATTCTTCCAATATAAAACAGTTTTAAGATTTAAGACTTGAGATATGAGATATACAAATACTCGGTTCTGAAAATCTTAGTACTAAATTTAATAATAAATACGATTAAAACGATGAA
Source organism: Chryseobacterium sp. Leaf201 (assembly GCF_001421435.1). GTDB lineage: Bacteria > Bacteroidota > Bacteroidia > Flavobacteriales > Weeksellaceae > Chryseobacterium. The sequence goes on along the minus strand of NZ_LMKA01000079.1, from coordinate 119,250 downwards.
AAGGATGTTAATATTTATTAAATCAGACTATTGATTTTAGCTATCATTTCATCACCTAACCGGTCGGCTTCCTCTTGAGATTTAGCCTCTGTATAAATTCTGATAATCGGTTCTGTATTAGACTTTCTAAGATGGACCCAATTGTTTTCAAAATCTATTTTTACGCCGTCTACCGTAGAGACCTCTTCATTTTGATACGCTTTTTCCATTTTTGTTAAAAGGTCATCCACATTAATCTCCGGAGTCAGTTCAATTTTCTTTTTACCCATGAAATAACTTGGGTAGCCTGCTCTCATTTCAGAAACCGTTTTGTTTTCCTTTGCCAGATGTGTTAAAAACAAAGCAATTCCTACCAGTGAATCTCTTCCGTAGTGCAGGTCAGGGTAGATAATCCCGCCGTTTCCTTCTCCGCCGATCACTGCATTTTTCTCTTTCATTAAGGTAACCACATTCACTTCTCCCACGGCACTGGCAAAATACTCAGAATGATGGGTCTTAGCTACGTCTCTCAGAGCCCGGCTGGAGGAAAGGTTAGAAACCGCCACACCGTTTTTACTCTTCAGCAAATAATCTGCAACGGCAACCAACGTGTATTCTTCCCCGAACATTTCACCTTTTTCATCAATCAGTGCGAGCCTGTCAACATCCGGATCTACCACTACGCCCAGGTCTGCATTTTCTTTCTTTACCAGTTCACAGATATCCCCCAAATGTTCCTTTAACGGCTCAGGGTTATGCGGAAACTGCCCGTTAGGTTCACAGTATAATTTTACGGTTTCACAGCCTAGTGTATCCAGCAGCATCGGGATGGCAATGCCTCCCGTAGAATTTACGGCATCCAGAACCACTTTGAATTTTTTGGCTTTAATGGCTTCCGCATCTACCATCGGCAGTGCAAGGATCTGCTGAATATGGATGTCAAAAGCATCATTCCTGGTTTCGTAAGTCCCCAGATCATCAACTTCAGCATAATTAAAGTCTTCACTTTCGGCCAGAGCAAGCACTTCGGCCCCGTTTTCTCCGGTAATAAATTCTCCTTTATCGTTTAACAGCTTCAGGGCATTCCATTGTTTTGGATTGTGTGAAGCGGTAAGGATAATCCCGCCGTCTGCATTCAATTCCGGCACCATGATCTCAACCGTCGGGGTTGTGGAAAGACCCAAGTCGATAACGTTGATTCCAAGACCCTGCAGGGTTGCCGTTACCAGGGAAGAAACCATCTGTCCTGAGATTCTGGCGTCCCTTCCTATAACGAGGGTAAGGTCTTTTTTATTTTTATTGTTCTGAAGCCAGGTCCCGAATGCCGAAGCAAATTTTACCACATCCAGCGGCGTAAGGTTATCATTTACGGCACCGCCGATGGTTCCCCGGATTCCTGAAATACTTTTTATTAGTGACATCCTATTTTTTCTTAGTTTGTTTTAAAATTTTCTTTTCATCATTTTCCAGTTGGCGCTGGACTTTTTTAACATCTTCCAATGCAGGAAGGTTTTCAGGTTTTATTCCTCGTTCTCCAAGCATTTTTCTTACTGCCAAATTATTTTCAATATGTTCGTTGGTAATTTGTATGTCACCATTCAAATCTTTTTCAACAACATTATGGCCGGTTAATTCGGTTGCAAAATCTTTAGCTTTAATTGTTAAAGTAGGAAGAAAGTCTGCAAGAGGCCTGGTCTGGGGAATACCCATTCTCTTCTTCATGTCATTTGTCGTAAAGCCGCCAAATAAAGCCTGGTCGCCTTTCGAACGGATTACTGAAAAACTTTTTTCGTCAACCCCTCTTTCATAGATAATCCCTGAAAGTCTTTTCTCTGTTTTAGAGAGCCTGTCTCTTGCGGTTACCCTTGCAACATCCAGCAGCCTTTTTTCAATAATTTCCTGCTTTCTTGTCTGGACCGCAAAATAAGTCTGTGCAAAAGCTATTTCTGATTTTGATGAATCCCCGTTTTGAGCAATAAGATAACAACCATAACGAGTTAAAGCTATATCCGGGATTTCTCTTTCTGATCCGCTGCCCAGTAACACCATTTTCCCGATGTCGGCAAAATGGTTTTGCACATCTTCACCTACATTTTCACAAGCCTTTTTAGCTTTTTCAATAACCTTTAAAAAGTTATCCCATTTTGTATAATTCAAAATTTCCTGTAGATCTCTTGCACTCCAGCATTCAATATCATTGTATAGATGTGAGGCATTTTCAAATTTCAGAAAAAGCAGTTCTATTAATTCCTTTTTCATTGTGATTGTGTTTTATCCCACAAAAATAAGTAAAAAATGAATCTCAGAAATGTTTAGTTTTCCACAGGAATGTTATTTTTCTATGAACATCCGCAGTCTTTGTCGCAGTTTGTTCTTTTGGAGCTGAATTTCTTCGGTGCAAAATTTTTCCTGAGTACTTTAAACAGCGCATAACAGGCAAATGCAACAATAAGAAGAACGAGTATGTATTGTAAGATCAGTGAAGAATCCATTATTTTAATATCTGGTATGCTAACATCGACACAAAGTAGGCCAAACCTGTCATCATCGCTACCTGAAAAGCGGTCCATTTCCAGCTTTTGGTTTCTCTGTAGACTACTGCAAGTGTAGAAATACACTGCATTGCAAATGCGTAAAACAAGAGTACGGAAACACCTGTTGCAAAACTGAAGACTTTCTCGCCGTTCGGTTTTACATCGCGTCTCATTTTATCAATTACCTTTATTTCCGGGGCATCATCTTCCAGGCTGTATAAGGTAGACATGGTCCCTACGAAAACTTCTCTCGCTACAAAACTGGTCAGTATTCCCACTCCCATTTTCCAGTCGTAACCGAGGGGAGAAATTACCGGTTCTATTCCTCTGCCCATCTTGGCCAGATAAGAATGGTCAAGCTCAACATTGGTGGCTACCCATTGGTCTGAACTCTGTTTAGGGCCGAAATAACTTAAGAACCAGATAATGATGCTGACAATGAAAATTATTTTTCCAGCTCCGGTAATAAAGTCCCAGACTTTTCCCAATACCATTTTTAAATCATAGGCAAAAAGCGGCTTTTTATAGGTAGGCAGATCCATCACCAGATAGGTCTTGCCTTTATTTTTGATGAATTTATTAAGGACAGCCGCAGAAAGCAATGCTACAATAAAGCCCAGCAGATACATCCCCATCAGTACCAAAGCCTTGTACTTTATTCCTAACACCGTGTCGTCTGAAATAATGAGTCCGATGATAATACTGTATACCGGAAGCCTTGCGGAACACGTCATGAAAGGCGTTACCAAAATAGTCAGTAACCGTTCTTTCAAATTTTCAATATTCCGGGTGGAAATCACAGCCGGGATAGCACATGCTGTTCCTGAAACCAGCGGCACAATACTTTTTCCGTTTAATCCGAAAGGGCGGAGAATCCGGTCCATTAAGAAGACCACTCTCGCCATATATCCGGAATCTTCTAATAGATACAGGAAATATAATAAAATCCCGATCTGCGGAGCGAAAATCACAATTCCTCCTATTCCCGGAACAATTCCTTTGGATATCAGTGAATTAATGGGACCTTCCGGCAGGTGCTCGCCTGTAAAAGCTGACAGCCATGCAAAAAGGGAATCGATCCAGTTCATCGGGTATTCTGCCAGAAAGAAAACACTCTGGAAAATGACTAATAAAATCATCATGAAAACCACGTATCCCCAGAATTTATGGACTAAAACCCGGTCTAATTTTTCTGTCAGCAGCTCTTTGAACTGAGGCTTTTTAGAAATAACGTCTGATAAAATGGTGTCTGCATGCTGATACCTTCTTACCGTTTCCTGAACCTGCAGCCTTTTCGGGACCAGGCTTTTTGAATCCGGCTCGTTAAGCTGTTCCACAACAGAGCTGATTTTCCCCAGATCTGTTCCCAAAGATAAACTCAGCCAGGCTTTATATTCATTGTCAATACCTTTATGGGCAGCCACTTTATGAATAAAATCTTTATGTTCGTTTGGCGTTTCGAAAGTCTGTTTTTCGGCCTTCACAAAAGTATTGTGCAAAACAGCTTCTTTGATATCATTAATGCCAATCTGCTCTTTGGCATTGGTGCGGATAATTTTTATTCCTAAAGCTTCCGAAAACTTCTCAACATCAATGGTAATGCCTCTTTTCTCCGCCTGATCAACCTGATTAACCACCAGAATCATCGGAACTCCCAGATCCTGGATCTGCTGGAATAACAAAAGCCCTCTTTTTAAGCTCAGGGCCTCAAGAATATAGATAACCCCTGCATAATCCTGCTGGTGGTCGATAACAAATTTAGAAAAGATCGCTTCATCTTCAGAACTCGGATATATACTGTATGATCCCGGTAAATCCACAACCTCAACCTCTTCATTTTTGTAGGTATAATAGCCTGAATGGCTGGCCACGGTAACCCCGGCGTAGTTTCCGGTTTTCTGCTTCTTATTGCAAAGTGCGTTGAATACCGTTGACTTTCCTACATTGGGATTCCCGACTAAAAGAACCTGTTTTCTCTGAATTTCTTGCATTAATTCAATTCTTCAACAATGATAAAATCGCCCTCTTCTTCGCGGAGAGCAATGCGGCTTTTTTCATTTCCGAACTCTACATACATCGGTCCGCTGAAAGGTGCCTGATATAAAATCCTGAATGACGTTTCCGGAAGAAGCCCCATTTCAATAATCTTATTCGGCATGGCAAGGCTGTCATTATCATACCCCAGAATTTTTCCCATTCTGTTTTTGGGAAATCCGCTCAACTTATGTAAACCGTTCTCTTTCAAAGCCAAAATTTTGTGTCTGCAAATATACGCTATTTAAATTTAATCTAAATAACAAGAATGCATGAAAGAAATCAACCCAAATGAAACGTTTCATTTGGGTTGATTAAAATATAGTTAAATATGAATGTGCCTGCTTTATTCTTTCACTTTTCCTACCTTTTCCACTGTCCCTACTTTCAGTTTTTCGTAAGGCGGTTCAATCGGGTTATCATTTAAGTTAAAGAAATCTTTGTACATTTTTTCCTGTTTTTTCATCATGTCGCCGATCGTTCCATCCATTCCCGGGATTGTCTTTGACATCATTTCGCTGTTCATCATCGGTCTTATGGTTGCAAAAGGGTCTTTTTTGAAATCATTGAATGTTTTCTCAAATTTCTCTCTTGGCATTTCAGTTACCTTTAAGCCTACATTAGAAATTTTTTCGGCATACGTCAGTTCATCCCAGTTTGGTATTTTCCTGTTTCCCTGAAGAACCCATGAATAATTTTTACCTTCATCTTCAATTTTTACGATAAGTCCCGGAAGTCCTGAGAATTTATAAGGCCCATCCTGAAAAGGAAGATCTGTACTGAACCATGCCGTCCATTTTCTCCCTCCGAACTCAGCAGTAGCTTTCTGCGCATTGTAGGTTCCTACTTTTTCTTTTTCATTGGAAATCTTCCAGTCGAATTTAACAGTTTCGTTGTATCCGATATTCATCGGGGTGAATCCGCTTGCTATTCTCTCGATGTACTGTAATTTCATATCCGGATAATGCTTTACAATTTTTTCTGAAAACTTGGGCATTTTAATAGATTTCGAAAGATCTTTAAAGGTACCTGCTTTCTGCATGGCCTCAACCTGTACCTTGATAATTGAATCCTGTCCGACCGCTGTATAATCCCGGTATACGGATCTGTCTTTAACAATGTCAAGTACGGCCATTACTTTTTCGAGTTTGGCAGAATCTTTCTTAGGCTTAAAGGTCAGCTCATAGAAAAAACGGTTGGCTGTTTCTTTGGAATCTTTGTCCTGCGCACCTGCAAAAGCAAAAAGAGTGATAAAGAATATTGAAAATAGGTTTTTCATTGTTTTTCTGATGTTTGAATAATTAGTTAGCAGTCTCATCCTTTTGTTACATTATTTTTCTGATTTTTTCACTTATCCTCATCGGAATCTTTTTAGAAGGGTCCTATTTTAATGAATTCTAATCTCATTTTAATCTCTTTAATCATATTTTAATTCCGTTCCAAAGGGGTTCTAATCTTACCGTTCTAATTTTGTATCATCGAAAAAGATAATGTAGAACCTAAATCTCAATAATATGACTAAAACGATTTTAATAGCCACAGATTATTCTCTTGAGTCTTTGAATATTTTAAAGAAAGTAATGAAAGAGAAGCATGCCTCGGAAGATGAAAATCAATACAATATTCTTTTGGTTTCAGGATACGATACCGGAGATTCTATCAGGGATCTTCTGTTTAATACAAAAAGTACAATTTTTAATAAGCTTATGCCAAAGGAGTTTGGTGATGCCTATGGGATTATTAAAAATAAATATCCTCAGCTGATCAATAAAATCGTCTGTGATGTTTTCACGGGAAGCTTTCAGCGGACTTTCAACAACTATGTGAAAGCGGAAGATATCAGTGAGGCCTATTATTCTCCCTCTGTTAAAAGTAAAGGAAAAGGAAAATTTGACCTGATTCCTTATATTAAGAAATGCAAAGACCTTGAGTCTTATGAAATTGCTGTAGCGCCTCAGAAAAGTCTTCCGGAAAAAGGAAGGCTGGCAGAGATTTTTGCAGAAGCCTAATGTAGAACGTATAAAAAATTGAAAAATGCTAAGGAATTATAGTAACAGCAGGACGTTGGGAGACAACATCAGACTGGGGACGCTGACCGCTTTTACAGCAGGCACTATAAATATTGCTTCCCTGTTGATCTTTCTCTCCTTCACATCTAACGTAACGGGCCATTATGCCATTTTTGCAGCAGAGATCAGCAAAGGAAACTGGTCGCAGGTCGCTGTGGTGGGGTTATGGATCTTCCTGTTTTTCTTCGGAGGGTTCGTGTCTAATTTTATCGTGATTACGTTCAATAAAAAAAGTAAATATTTTGCGCATTCGATGCCTTTGGTTCTGGAAATTATGTGTCTTTTGCTTGTAGGGATTTACGGTCAGTTTTATTACCGGAAAACGCTGGAAGAAACAGAATATCTGGTTGCTTTAATGTTGTTTGCAACAGGCCTTCAGAACGGCTTAACGGCAAGCATCTCCAACTTTTCAGTAAAAACAACCCACCTTACCGGTACCACTACTGATTTGGGTATCCTGTTCTCTATGTTTACCCAGAAGAAGTTCAGGAAAAACGGTGAGCTGGTGGCAAGAGCTAAGCTGTTGCTGAGTATTATGCTGGCGTATGTGATAGGAGCTGTGTTTTCGGGGTTGACATATTTTTATCTGGAATTCAGGGTTTTCTATATCATCAGTCTGTGTCTGTTAGTGGTTATTGGGTATGATGCTTATAAGATTCACATCAGGCATTTCAAAACCCGGTACAGATACAGCAAGATTTATAACAAGCCGAATGCAATAGCGTATCTGTATGACAAAATCCACGGCATTCCGGAGGTTAAGCCTCAGGTTAAGGAGAGGCGGGAGAAAAAGCGGACCCTTATATTTGAAGATTAAATGTGAGTATCTGAGTTTTATATGCTTCTGCTTCTGAAAGATAAAATAAATAAAAAAGATAAAATATCAGTATTAATTTGTGTAAACTAGCTGTGAATCAATCCTCTAATTGTGTAATGCAATCAGGGGATTGTGTTTTTTAGAAGTACGGGTTTACAATAATGCTCTGTATAAGCTGTTTTACGGCTAGGTTGTTGATATGTTGATAATTAAATTTTAATTAAGGGGGTTATTATTTTAATTCTTATTCTGAATGCCTATTTTTGTAAGTTGATTTACGATTTTTATGTCAGATATTATTCAACTTTTACCGGATCATGTAGCCAACCAGATTGCAGCAGGGGAAGTGGTGCAGAGGCCGGCATCCATTGTAAAAGAACTTTTGGAAAATGCAATTGATGCAGACTCTACAAAAATTGAGCTGATCATAAGAGATGCGGGGAAAAACCTGATTCAGGTGGTGGATGACGGCACGGGCATGTCTGAAACGGATGCCAGGATGGCATTTGAAAGGCACGCCACTTCCAAAATAAGAGGGACGGAGGATATCTTTAAAATTTCTACCAAAGGATTCCGTGGTGAGGCTCTGGCTTCTATTGCTGCTGTTTCGCAGGTGGAATTAAGAACAAAGCGGAAAGAGGCTGCCATCGGAACCAATATTTACATAGAAGGCGGTGTTTTCCAGTTTCAGGATCCGGTTCAGACGGCTGACGGGTCTAATTTTTTAGTTAAGAACTTATTTTATAACGTCCCGGCCAGAAGAAAATTCCTTAAAAATAACAATATTGAATTCAGGCATGTTATTGACGAATTTCAGCGTGTGGCATTAGCTCACGAAAACCTGGAATTCTCCCTGTTCCATGATGACGAAGCCGTATTCAGGTTAAGAAAGGGCAGCCAGATGCAGCGGATTGTCGATATTTTCGGAAGAAAACTGCAGCCGCAGCTGATTCCCATTAAAGAAGATATTTTGTGGTGTAAACTCCACGGATTTGTTGCCAAACCGGAAGGTGCCAAAAAAACCAGGGGCGAACAGTTCCTTTTTGTCAATGGCAGGTATTTTAAAAGTTCTTATTTTAACAAGGCCGTACAGGATGCTTTTGAAGGGCTGCTGTTACCGGGATATATTCCGACATTTTTCCTTTTCCTGGAACTTGATCCTGAAAAGATTGACGTAAATATCCATCCGCAGAAAACAGAAGTCAAGTTTGAAGACGAGCACCTGATTTTTGCGCTGCTGCGCTCAACCATCAAAAGGTCCCTGGGGATTTACAACGTAGCACCGAGTCTTGATTTTGAAAAAGACCCTCAGCTGGAGGAAATCCTGCAGAAGACTTTTCCAAGCAAAAGCAACGGTGGCGGCGGTTTTGTAAAGATGCCTGAAATTATTGTAGACAAAGACTATAATCCGTTTCTGGAAGAAAGAGGGATGAGGCAGTCGGAAATTCAGAATCTGGCAGATATGTACCATCAGAATATTGCTGCAGAACCTTCCAAAATCAACCTTTTTGAAGATGAGGATTTTGATGAAGACCTGATGAGGCTGCCCAATGGTTACTGGCTTTTCAATAAAGGCGACAGAACCCTGATGCTGGACCTGGGAAGAATGCACAGGCTGGTGGTTTCCGAACATTCAAAACCATTGAGAAAGGGGACGACCAACAGCCATTCCTTATTATTCTCTTTGGAATACCATATGAATGAGATTGAGAAGAGTAAATATAAATCCATCAAAAAGTACCTTCCCGAATTAGGGTTTGAAACCAGCATTGCGCATGAAAATGTCATGAGGATTGATGCGGTACCGGAGGGACTGAAAGAAACCCAGGTCATGAAGTTCCTTGAAGATCTTTTTGAAATCCTGGAATATAAAACGGAAGAAGAATTCCTGCATTTCTACCAGAACCAGTGGAATAAAATGCAGTCGAAATCCAGGTTTGATTTTATCTACAAAAAAGACGCAGAACAGCTGATTAAGGATTTTACGGCACTCGGCTTCCCGGAATTTTTACCGAACGGAAAAAGATGTTTCTTTGAAGTACCTTTTAATGATTTTAAAAATAAATTTTAGCAAACATGTTCAACAGTATACCACCGATTACGAAAAATATAATTATCATCAATGTTATTATATTCATTGTAGCCAATTTAATATTTCAGGATAAATTTACTGCTTATCTGGCTGCATTTTATCCCTTTTCACCGTTCTTTAAATCATGGCAGATTATTACCCATATGTTTATGCACGGAAGTTTTATGCATATTCTGTTTAACATGTTTACCCTGTTCAGCTTTGGGCCTGTTTTAGAGCAGAATTTAGGACAGAAGCGCTATCTGATACTTTACTTCTTAAGTGGTTTGGGAGCATTTTTCTTATTTAATTTATGGAATTTTATCGAAGTGCAGCAAATATCCGGTGAACTGCAGCAGTTAGGATTTGATATAAACGGATATCTTTCCGGTGCAAGTGTTCATTTTTCAGGGACATCAGACTCTGTTATCCAGCAGAAAGGTTTGGTAGAAAACCTGAACGGTATAATGGGGACGCCAATGGTGGGTGCTTCGGGTGCTATTTTTGGGGTAGTTGCTGCCTTTGCCACGCTTTATCCTGATGCAAAAATAGGGATCATGTTTATTCCGATACCGATGAAAGTAAAATATGTGTTGCCCGTTATCATACTGGGTTCAATCTGGCTGGGGGTTTCCGGGAATTCAGGAGGCATTGCACACCTTGCCCACGTGGGCGGAGCTCTGGTAGGATTCATCCTTGCTATGATTTGGAAAAAGCACTTATACAGACTTAACTAGAACTTTGTGAAAATTATTCGCCTTATACTCCTGATCTTACACATAGGAATTTTCTTTCTTCTGGCCGGAATGTTATTGAACGCTTATATTCCGCCGAAGATTTCACCGTGGTTCAACCTGCTCTCTTTAGGATTTCCCGTCTTAATGACTGTATATATTGCGTTAACCCTGTTTTGGATTTTCTGCTGGAAAAAAAGGGCTTTTGTATTCATTTTTTCAGGGCTTCTGTTTTTTAATGCTTCCATACGGTGGGTTAATTACACACCTGCGAAGAATGACCCCGCAGATTTAAAAATTGTTTCCTTCAACACAAAAGGAGGGAAAACAGCAGGAGAACAGAATATTAAGGAATATTTAAATTCCCATAATGCCGATGTCCTGCTTTTACAGGAAGATTTTGGTGATAAGATATATTTTCCCGGATATATAAAGGGTAATGTGCATACTGCTTCAGCAGTGTTTACAAAACATGAAATTATAGATCAAAAACTGATAGATTCAGAGTATATTGACTCTTATGTAACACAGACGGATATCAAAATCCGGGGGAAAATTTACCGTTTTATCAATGTGTACCTTCATCCTTTTAAGTTTGAAAAAAGCATGGTAAAGCTTGATGGAAATAATGCCCAGGACGAGGAGAAAATAAAAAATATAGTCAAAAGATTAATCCCTACTTTTAAGATTCATCAGGAAGAAGTCGCGGCCATCAGAAAATCAGTGGAAAGTTCGCCTTATCCTGTTATTATAGCCGGCGATTTTAATGCAGTACCCAATTCCTATGAATACTATCATTTATCAAAAGACCTGAAAGATGCATTTATGGAGGCGGGAAGGGGAAGTGCCACAAGTTTTCACGATTATAAATTCCCGATCAGGATTGATTATGTATTTGCGTCAAAATCAATACAGCCTGTTAGTTATAAAGTAGACCGCTCTATCAGAATTTCAGATCATTTTCCTGTAATTGCGACTTTCAGGCTGCAGAAGTAATTATAAAAAATCGTTAAACTTTTTGGGTTGGTCGGTTTTTTGATAAAAAAGATGGTACCTTTACTATCATAATGAAGTTCCGTCAGATTCTGTTATTCTCGCACATTACTGTTGCTGTTTTACTCCTGAGTACCTTGGGAAATGCATGGGTGCCGCCCAATTTTGTAGGGTATCTCAATTTCCTGTCATTAGGCTTTCCCTATTTAATTTCCCTGTATATTATATTAACCTTAATCTGGGTTGTTAAAAAGGAGAAAATAGCCATTGCTTTTTTATTAGGAACGCTTTTGTTTTATAACCCGATCCGGCGCTGGATCAATTTTACCCCGAAAACTGAAAATTTAAAATCCGTCAGAGATATAAAAGTTATTACTTTCAATGTAAAATACGGTGACTTCGGATGGGAGAAAGTGAAAAAGTACATCAGTGATCAGGATGCGGACATTATACTGGTCCAGGAAAAAGATACCAACCGTGCACTGAGGGATGATATGGTTAAATATCCGTCTGTTATTCTGAAGACCAAGCATAAGATTATCAGACAGGAAGAACTGATTACAGACAAATCCCGCGGAAATTCCTTTTATGCGGATGTTGATATCAACGGAAAGATTGTGCGGATTATTAACGTTTATCTTGAGCCTTTCAGGCTGCAGAAATCAATGTTTAAATTTGACGATGTAGAAAAAGAGGGCGGAAAGATCAATACGCTGCTTTCTCATATGACACCCACTTTCAAAGCACATGAAGACCAGATAAAAAAAATAAGAAAGGCAGTAGACCTGTCCCCGTATCCGGTGATTTTAGCCGGTGATTTTAATTCGGTACCGAATTCCTATGAATATTATAACCTGGGTAAGGATCTTCAGGATGCCTTTCTGGTTGCAGGGAACGGAAGTTCTTCCAGCTTCCATGATTATAAGGTTCCGCTCAGGATTGATTATATTTTCAGCTCAAAATCAATTATTCCGTTAAGTTACAAAGTAGATAATTCCGTTAAGTTGTCAGATCATTATCCTGTAATTGCAGAATTTCTGTTAAATTAGTCTCATGAAAAATTTATCTTTTGCAGCCTTTATTTTTTCAGTTGCAGCGGTTTCATGTTCTAAAAAAGAGCCGGTAGACCTTTATCCTGCAGACAGCCCGAAACCGGCCTATGATACGGCAGCGGTAGACTCCTTTTCAAACGGTGCCACTTCTGTAGATATCGTGCGCCAGATCAGGATGTCTTCTCAGAAATACCGGGATTCTGTAAAAGAAGCGATAAAACTTCAGGAGCAGGAGAACAGGATGAAGGAAGAGCTTGAAAAAGAAAATAAGAATAAAGCAGATGAGGAGAAGAAAAAAGCGGATGGTGAAAAAGTGAAAAAATCACCTGAAGCGTCTGCCGCGAATGAACCAAAGACAGATTAACCATAATTTATACAATTACATTTTAAAATTATAAATACGTATGAAAAAAAACATTTTATCAGCATTGATAATTGCGGCAGCAGTTGTATCATGCACAAAATCAAGCACCACGGAGAAAGTTGAAAACCCGGATGGTACCGTAACCACTACGACTACAGTTTCTGAGAATGCATTAGGCATTGACACGGCAAAGATCAACCAGACCACAGAAAATGCAGAGGCTAAAATTGACGAAGCTGACAGGAAAATAGACCGCGTTGCAGAAAATGCAAAGGATAAGATTGATGCTACGGCAGATAAAACCAAAGCAGACCTGCATAAGGCCGGACAGGATATTAAGCAGGGTGCCAAAGAAGTAGGCAATGATGTAAAGGATGCCGCTGCAAAAGGAGCTTCCAAAGTAGAGGAAGGCGCAAGAAAGCTGAAAGAGGATTTAAACAGATAAGTAAAAACCGCAGATCATCTGCGGTTTTTTTATTTATTTCTATTTATTCAGTTCCAGCAAAGGATCTATATATTTCCTGTCGTTGCTTAAACGGGGTACTTTATTCTGTCCGCCGAGTTTGCCTTTGGCTTCAAGCCACCGGTAGAATAAATTTTCTTTTGCAATATGGACGATAGGCCTTTTCAGTGTCATATCATTGTAACGCTTCGCTTCATAATCCGAATTGATGGACTTAAGATGATTGTCGAATACATCAATAAAAAGTTCCAGGTTATCCGGCTCTTTGCAGAATTCAAAAATCCATTCATGGGCGCCGCCTTCATTGTCTTTCATGAAAACAGGAGCTCCCGTAAAGTCAGAGACGGATGCTTTTGTCTCTTCACAGGCTTTGGTAAGAGCCGATTCTACATTGGTAATCATTAGTTCTTCGCCGAAAGCATTGATATAATGTTTCGTTCTCCCGGTAATCTTTATTCTGAAAGGGTTTATTGAGGTAAATATAACGGTATCCCCGATCAGGTATCTCCATAATCCGCCGTTGGTGGTGATGACCATGGCATAATTTTTTCCGGTTTCCACGTCTTCCAGGTTTACCACTTTCGGATCTGACAAATGGAACTGGTCCATCGGAATAAACTCGTAAAAGATCCCGTAATCCAGCATCAGAAGCATTTCATCACTGTCAGAACGGTCCTGGATCCCGAAAAAGCCTTCGGAAGCATTATAGATTTCATAGTAATTAATCGGTTTCCCGATGATCTGTCTGTACTGTTCCTTGTAAGGCTTAAAGCTGATCCCGCCGTGAAAAAATACTTCAAGATTCGGCCACAGTTCAGAGATATTGTTGATGTCGGTTTCTTTTATCACCCGTTGCAACAGGACCATCATCCAGCTCGGAACCCCCAGGATGCTTCCCACATCTTCATTCTTCACTTCAGAGATAATCGCTTTCAGCTTGCTTTCCCATTCGCCCATCAACGAAACCTTTTTGCTAGGTATGGTCGTCACTTCTACCCAAAACGGGAGGTTATCTATCAGAATAGCCGAAAGGTCGCCGAATTTGGTGTTAAAATCAGCATACAGCTCAGAACTTCCCCCTAATCGCAGGTTCTTATAGTTGAAAAGCTGGTTTTCCGGATGGTTATTGGCATAGATGGACACCATATCTTTTCCGGCTTTCATGTGACAATATTCCAGGCTTTCCGTGGAAATCGGGATAAATTTGCTTTTTGCATTGGTAGTACCGGAAGATTTGGCGAAATGTTTTATATAACCCGGCCAGCTGACGTCTTTCTGCCCCTGCCTGGCTTTTTCAATGAAAGGCTCCATTTCTTCATACGTGACTACAGGAACTTTGCTTTTAAAGTCCTGATAGCTTGAAATAGAGTTGAAGCCGTATTTCCTGCCGTATTCCGTATCTTCCGCATGAAAAAGCTGAGAAAACAGAATGCCTTTCTGTGTCTCGATGGGATGATCCATAAAATTCTGGATCTGATCTATCCGTTGGCGGATAAACCAGTTAACCACAGTATTGAAAAGTGCTTTCGTTGCCATTCCAACAAATATAATACTATTTGATTTTTTATAGAATTTTTATCGCAAAAAAATAAAAAAACCGTTACATTTTTTTGTAACGGTTCATTATTTCAGATTGATAATTTCTTAGCAATATTCGTCATAAGCAGCCTGAAGGTTTGCGGCAATGGCGCCTGCAGGATTTCCTTCAATATGGTGTCTTTCCAGCATATGAACCAGTTCCCCGTCTTTGAAAAGCGCTACACAAGGTGAGCTTGGAGGGAACGGAGCCAGGTGTTTTCTGGCTTCAGATACAGCCTCAGTATCAAAACCTGCAAAAACAGTGGTTAAATGATCCGGCTTTTTATCTCCGGTTAAAGAGTATACTACGCCTGGTCTTGCCGCTCCTGCAGCACATCCGCATACGGAATTGATCACCAAAAGGGTAGTTCCGGACTGTTTGATAGCCTCTTCTACCTGAGCCGGGTTTGTAAGGTCCTCAAAACCTTTATCTGTAAGTTCAGCCTTCATAGGCATTACTAAATCTATTGGATACATATTTTTTGTTTTTAATCAGTTACAAATTTACGCAATTCTTTACTTTTCATCAATATATAAAAACTATCGGTATTTTTGTTAAATGAAATAGATTAAATGCCGATATGTAGTCTATATTCAATTTTATGTGAATTAAATTTGTTAATATTTAAAAATAATTATTAAATTTGAAATGATTCTGAAGACAAAATACTATGAAAAAACATTTACACTTATCCCTCAACCTGTATGTGGCCTTAAATTCTTCAGAATAGATAAGGTCATCTGTAATCAGTAATCTAAAACAGAAGCCCGCAACTTTCAGTTGCGGGCTTCTTAATCAAATCGATATGCAAAGGTTGAATATCCTTAGTATAGAGGTAAGGTATAAATTTATGAAAGCAGTTTCTTCGCCATTTCGGAAATGCTTTTGCCATCCGATTTTCCGGCCAGGGATTTTGATGCGATTCCCATTACCTTGCCCAGGTCTTTTACAGATTCAGCACCGGCTTCGGCAATAATAGCCTTCATTTCTGCTTCCAGCTCTTCTGAAGAGAGCTGCTTAGGCAAAAACTGCTCAATAACCTTCATCTGTGCATCTTCCACTTCCGCAAGGTCATTTCTTCCCTGAGCCGTAAACTGATCATAAGAATCTTTACGCTGTTTCACCATTCGCTGTAAAATGGCAATTTCCTGCTCTGCGGTTACCTCCGTTCCTCTTGCTTCGGTTTTAAGCAGTAATATCTGGGATTTTACGGCACGCAGAGAATCCAGGGCAACTCTGTCTTTAGCCCTCATTGCTGTTTTTATTGCTTCGCTTATGGTATTTTCTAAACTCATTTTTTATAATTTAACAATGTAAAAGTGCAGCAATTTACCAATAATTTAATGTACAGAATTGGTACATTATCAGATTGGTACATTGTTACATTATCTTAATCTACGTCTTTATTTAAAAACCGGTTTTCTCTGATCTGTATTGATCCGTTGTTGTCAGACAGATACGTATTGATATTCTGGTCAGAGGCATTGTTTCCGTCAATAGAAATATTCTTTCTTTTAAAAGCAGGAACCGATTCAAATTCGCTTGAGCTGTCAAAGCTCTGATATCTTGAATTAAATTCTTTTAATTTGTTTCTCCGTTCTATGATTCTTTCCTGATCTACGGTTTTATTCACAAAAGTGAAGGCCGTTTCATCGGTTTGAGGAGCCTCTGCTTCTCTGCTGTTTTCTATTATTTCAGGCTCTTCTGCAGGTTCTTCTTTCAAGTGCTGAAAGAAATGCTCTACTTTCTGAAGAGGTTCTTCCGTAAGATGGTTTACCTGGTGAGAGGCGAACTCGGCTTTTGGCTGTCCCGAATCATTTTTTGGGTCTTTTTTTACCGGTTCATTTACGAAGAAGCTGAATTCAACAGGCTTTTCCTGAGAATAGGAATTACCGAATGGGCTATTGGACTGAGGTTCTTCTTTTTTATCATCAAAATCAAATCTGAAAGACTGGGTCTCCAGGTCATTCGGGTCATCGCTTTCATCATCCGAAGAAGTAAACAGGCTGTAAGACTCTTCCTGTTCTTCATCCTCATTTCTCCAGCTTTTGGTAAAACTGTCCGGTGCATCCTCCTCACTGTCAAAGTATCTGTTTTCGGATTTCTTAGGCTCTTCTTCAATAATCATTTTTTTTTCAGCAGCAGAAGAACCGAATAACGGCGTATCATTATCCTCATCATCTAACCGGAAAAGATTTTTTCCTCCGAAATCATGGTTACGCCCGGAGTTCGGCTCTCTTTGTTCCCTTGTTTTAAAAGGTGAGTCTTTCTGGCTGTCAAATGTATCATTCAGGCTGATCTTGATCTTCTCAGTAGGTCCGGAAAATTTTTTATTATCATTAGAAAAACCGGTGGCAATAACCAGTACGCTTACGGAATCTCCTAGTTCTTCATCAGCACCCACCCCGAAAATAATATCGGCCGTATTTCCTGCTTCTTTCTGGATGTGGTCCATAATTACACCGATTTCGTCCATCGTTACTTCTTCTGCACCGCTTCTGATCAATAACAGTACATTTTTGGCACCGATAATCTTATTGTCATTCAACAATGGAGAATCAAGTGCTTTGCGTACTGCTTCCGCTGCTTTGTTTTCACCTGAAGCAACACCTGTAGACATCAATGCCGTACCTGAATTCTGAAGTACGGATTTAGCATCTCTAAAGTCAATGTTTACATCAAAGTATCCTGTAATTACCTCAGCCATTCCTTTGGCAGCGTTGGTTAAAACTTCATCGGCTTTTGAGAATCCCTGCTTAAAGCCGAGGTTTCCGAATTGCTGTCTGAGTTTATCGTTGTTGATGACAATTAATGAATCAACGTTATTTCTTAATTTGTCAAGCCCGTTTTCGGCTTGTTCAAGTCTTCTTTTACCTTCAAAGCTGAAGGGAACCGTTACGATTCCCACCGTAAGAATGCCCATGTCTTTTGCCACTTTGGCAATAACAGGAGCTGCACCGGTTCCTGTACCACCGCCCATTCCGGCTGTGATAAACACCATTTTGGTATTCTGGCCCATAGCCGCTTTGATTTCTTCGATACTTTCTATCGCTGATTTCTCACCAACTTCCGGGTCTGCACCGGCACCAAGGCCTTCGGTAATGGTAGTTCCCAGCTGTACTTTGTTAGATACCGGATTATTATCCAATGTCTGGGCGTCCGTATTACAGATAACGAAATCCACCCCGTGGATCCCTTTTTCGTACATGTGCTTCAGCGCGTTATTTCCACCGCCTCCGACACCGATTACTTTTATGATTGATGAATTTCCTTTTGGTAAATCAAATGAAAACCCCTGTGTCCCTAAATTTTCCATAACTATATTTTTTTATAATTATAATGATAACTGACTGATGATATCCGATAACGAAAAATCATACCTCATTTATCATTCATCATTTATAATTTACTCTACTTCTTCAAAGAATTTTTTTACTTTTTCCATCAGCGACTGGCCGAAAGTCAGTTTTGCCGCTCTTTTTTCCCGTTGCTCGCTCACCAGATCATGTTGCAGAACGGGTTCCGCCTGTTCTAAAGCCTGCTGCAGTGTTTCGTTTGAGACAGCTGCAGTTTCAGCCTCAGATGAGGTCTCCGCCTGTTCTTCAATAACTTCCTGAAGCTCGGCATTCTGCTTTTTATCTCTGATCTTCAAACTTTCCATTAACAGTCCGATTGAAGTGGCATATTCGGGGCCCTTAAGATACTGATTTTTATCGTTAGCAATGTATTCATTTGCAAAACCTATTCTGCTGTCGAAACCTGTGGTATAATTAGCGAGTTGTCTGAGGTGTTTCAGATTGGAACCGCCGCCTGTCAGGACGATGCCTGCAATCAGTTTTTTCTTCTGTTCGAATGCGCCGTAGGCTTTAAGTTCCGTATTCACCATTTCCAGGATTTCCTCTACCCTGGCATTGATAATCTGCGCTAAGGTTTTCAGTGAAATTTCTTTATCCGGCCTTCCGTGGAGCCCGGGAATGGTTACGTAAGTACTGTCTTTTTCCAGTTCAGGGACTGCAGAGCCGAATTTAACTTTCAGCTGTTCTGCGTGTTTCTCAATAATGGAGCAGCCTTCTTTGATGTCTTCTGTAATAATTCCGCCGCCGTAAGGGATCACACAGGTATGACGGATGATATTGTCTTTAAAAATAGCAATATCCGTAGTTCCGCCACCGATGTCTACGATGGCTACACCTGCTTCTTTTTCTTCTTTGGTAAGGACAGCTTCTGATGAAGCAAGGGGTTCCAGGGTAAGGGCTTCCATCTCAAGGCCTGCTTCACGGACACATCTTGCAATGTTCCTGATGCTGCCCATCTGGCCTACAACAACGTGGAAATTCGCTTCCAGACGTTTGCCGTGCATACCTACCGGTTCCTGAATTTCACCTTCGGAATCTACTTTATACTCCTGTGGGAGAACATGGATAATCTCTTCGCCGGGAAGCATTACCAATTTTTTTACCTGATCTTTTAATGCTTCAATATCATCATCTGTGATGAATTTATCCGGATGTTCACGCATAATATAATCGGAGTGCTGCAGGGAACGGATGTGTTTTCCTGCAATTCCTACCGTTACTTTACGGATCGGAACTCCTGCGCTGGTCTGTGCTTCAGACACAGCCGCTTTGATTGAATTAATGGTCTGCGAAATGTTATTCACAATACCTTTGTGAACACCAAGACTCTTTGCCTTCCCGACACCGAGAACCTCTATTTTCCCGTGTGCATTCCTCCTTCCGACAATGGCGACAATTTTTGTCGTTCCAATGTCCAGACCTACTGAATACTCTTGATTTTCCATTGTTTATACCGATTTGATTTTTTATTTTTTTAAGATGTAACAGGTCATTATCCTAATTGTTTTAATGGTATGCTACACGCTCTTTATTATTCAATTTTAACTTTTGCTTTTCTTTTCGGTTTTTCAACCGTTGTTTTTTTCTCTGTCTTTTTAACTTTCTTTGGCTGGACTGCCGTTTTTGCTTTTTTTGCAACGGCAACCGGTTTTTTAGCCTGTTTTTTTACCTCAACTGTTTTCGGTTTGTCTTCAGTTTTTTTTGGCGTGATAACCGGATTCTTTGCAAGTTCTTTATTTCCTGCTTTTAAAATGCTGTCATTGTCTTTAAAATAAGGATTCAGGGTGGTAACAATCTGGTTCTGATACTTTACGGACACCATGCTGTATTTTTCAGGATCCTGGAAGACCAGGTATTTTTCCACGAATGTTTTAAACCCTTTTACTTTAAATTCAATATGATCTAAATCTCCTATTTCTACTTTATAATTTCCTTCACTGGTCAGAAGGTTATAATTGCCGTTGTCTTTTGAAATGCCGATGAAATATTTTTTACTGAAATCATCTTTATCGATTTTTTCCACCAGTTCGGCTACTTTTTCATATTCATCTTTTTTTACATTTCCCGTCACCAGCATGCATGGGTGAGAATATGTTTTTGAGATCGGGAACTCGGTTCCTTTTCCGTCTACATAAAAATCCCTGCCGTTTGTATTTAACCTGAAAACAGGAACCCTCTGTATAATATCAAGGTTTAATTTCCCGTTTAAGTTTAAGTAGACATTGGCACTGTCTACGGCCGGAAGCGCATTGATCTTTTTTTCCAGTGCCGGAATATCCAAAGCCCCCACTTTTCCTGAAGGGTTTTCCTTCTTCACAATTTCCCGGATGTCTTTTTCATCAATAAAATACACCGGAGTTTTCTCACTCATTTTTACAGAAATCTTATCGTTCGTAATCTTCTGGCCGCTGAATTTCTTCAGAGAGAAGCTCAGCAGAAACCCGAGAATGATCACGGTGACGGCAATTTTTAATATTCTGTACTTATTCTTCATTATTTTATGATGACAGGTTTCAACGTCCGATTTCAGACCTTTTAAACTGCTTTAAAATTATTAATTCTTAATTATTTCGGTCCATTCACAGATAGGGTCATACAGGGTATCTATGTTTCCTGCGCCTATGGTAAGAATGATGTCAAACTCTTTTTCCTTTATTTTCCCGAAAGCATCATGTAATGTTGATACTTCCTTTTTATCCAGTGTTATTTTTTCTGATAACCATTCTGATGTGATTCCCGGATAATTCTCCTGCAGCTCGCGCGCGGGGTAAATATCCAGCAGGATCAGTTCATCTGCCTGGCTTAAACTTTCTGCAAATCCGTCCGCAAAATCCCTTGTCCTGCTGAACAGGTGCGGCTGGAAAATTACCAGTAATTTCTTTTCAGGATAAAAAGTCCTGATTGAGCTTATTACTGCATTAATCTCTGTGGGATGGTGTGCATAATCGTCGATATATATTTTACCGTTTGTACAGCTGTGTTTTGTATATCTTCTTTTAATTCCTTTAAACCCTGCAATCGCTTTCTTCAGCACATCGAAATCCACTCCCAGATTATGAAGGATAGCCAGTGCTACCGTTGCATTTTCTACATTATGGATCCCCGGGGTTTCCCATATAAAATCCTTTACCGTTTCTTCAGGGGTATGAAAATCAAAAAGAATCTTATCATTCTCCATCCGAAGATGATCCGAATAATAGTCGGCTTCTTCATTCACGGCATACGTCAGGTGAGGTCTTCCGATCTCGATTCCTTTTCTTACAAAAAGCTGCTTTTCATCCGGAACCAAAGCTGCAAACTGCCTGAAACCTTCTTCAATGGTATCTTTATCACCATAAATATCCAGATGGTCAGCGTCAGTTGAAGTGATCACCGCCCAGTCCGGGGAAAGATTCAGGAAACTCCGGTCGTATTCATCCGCTTCTACTACAGCATATTTTGCGCCGTTGTACAGGAAATTCGACTTAAAATTCTCAGAAATTCCTCCTAAAAAGCAGGAAAAAGAAAGATCTGCCTCTTTGCATAAATGAGAGACCAGGGTAGACGTTGTGGTCTTGCCATGTGTTCCGGCAACGGCAATGCAGTCTGTGTTTTCTGTAATCAGGCCTAAGACTTTTGCGCGCTTCAGTATTGTAAACTGATTTTCAGTGAAATAGTCCAGAATGCCCAGTTTCTTAATGGCCGGCGTGTAGATCACCAGTGTATTTTCCTGATGAAGGGACGTGATGGTTTCATCAATGACATCTTCAAAAACAATATCTATTCCTTCGCTCATTAAAACCTGGGTAAGTTTGGTATTGGTTTTGTCATAGCCTGAAACTTTTTTGCCCGAAGCATGGAAATAACGTGCCAAAGCACTCATTCCGATACCTCCGATTCCAACGAAGTAAAAATTCTGATATGTTTCTAAACTGTTCATTATTTTATTTAAAAAAATTAAAGATTAAATGATTAAAAATTAATTCAGATTATCTTATGGTATCACTTTAAAAATCTCATCTACAATTTCTTTTGCAGCATCTGGCTTGGCAAAATAGGTGAGATTTTGAGACATTTCTTTTCTTATATTTTCATTTTCGCAGATTTCTGATACTGTATTCCAGAATTTTTCCTGCATTTCGGTGTCTTTTACCATTCTGGCTGCATTTTTTTCAACCAGGTTCAGGGCATTTTTAGTCTGATGGTCTTCTGCCGCAAAAGGAAAAGGAACGAGTATCACCGGTTTCTGTGCTACTGCCAGCTCTGAAATGGCGATGGCTCCCGCTCTTGAAACAATCACATCGGCTGCAGAATAGGCAGTTTCCATATCTTTGATAAATTCCTTCAGCTGAACAGCATCCGGAAGGTCAAGGCCGGAAGACAGCTCGCTGTAATCCAGTTTACCGGTTTGCCAGATCAACTGATACCCTTTTTCTTTAAGGTTTTCAAGGTTTTCTTTCCAGCCATTGTTTAATGTTCTGGAACCTAAAGATCCACCGACTGAAAGAATCGTCAGTTTATCTTTATCAAGACCCATTTTTTCTTTTGCCTGCGCAGGATCCTGCATTCCTGAAACAATTGCTGAGCGGATCGGGTTGCCCAGAAACTTTATTTTATCAGCCGGAAAGCCCTCTACTTCAGGATAGGCTGTAAAAACGGCTTTTGCTTTTTTGCTTAATATTTTATTGGTGACGCCTGCATGGGCATTCTGCTCCTGAATAAAAACAGGGATTCCCAGTTTGCCTGCTTCATATAAGGCCGGGCCGCTTGCAAAACCACCGGTTCCTACTGCAAAATCCGGATCGAAGTTTTTAATGATCCTTTTAGCTTTAGATAAGCTTTTTAAAATCTTAAAAGGCAGGCCCAGGTTTGAGAGGATATTCCCTCTGTTAATTCCTGCGATATCAATTCCTTCAATGGCATAACCGGCCTGGGGAACTTTTTCCATTTCCATTTTACCATTGGCGCCGATGAACAAAAACTCAGTATCCGGAAATCGTCTTCTGATTTCGTCTGCAATAGCAATAGCCGGGAAGATATGTCCTCCTGTGCCGCCGCCGCTCAACACTACTTTTAGTCTTTTGTTCATGATATCAATTTTAAGCTGTAGGCTGATTTTCAATCAGATCAATAAACTCTACATCAACCAAAATTTCATTTTTACCCTCAATATTTTTTTCTGAGACAGCTTTCACGGTATACATAGCATCGTTAAGCTCTATAACTTCTTCAGCTTCCAGTTTAAAAGTTTCAAGAAAATTGATGATATCTTCATTTGTGTCAATAACCACCGGGTTTTCTGTATTTCTGTTATTGGTAAAAGTAATTTTTCTTATTTCCATTTTGTTTTTGTTTTAAGCGATATCGTTTATTTCTGCAACGCTTTGTTTTTTGCCCATTCCTTCTTCATCATAAATCTGGATCCTCGAACTGATATTTAAAATAATCCCCAGCTGCAGATAGGTAACCAGCATGGAGGTTCCTCCGTAACTGATCAGCGGCAACGGCTGCCCGGTAACCGGGATCAGATTGACTGCTACGGCAATATTAACCGAAAGCTGTATGAAAATCATCACGCCGAGGCTGAGTACGAGCAGTGATCCGAAAAAGGCCGGCATTTTACTGGCGATCATCACAATACGGATCATCATGATGAGATACAGGCTGACGAGGAATGCAGCACCGATTACCCCGTATTCCTCCACAATAACGGCGAAAATAAAGTCGGAGGCCGATTGCGGAAGCATTTGTTTTAAAGCACTTTTCCCAGGGCCCATCCCGGTAATGCCACCGTGTACGATGGCTGCCTTTGCCTGCATCACCTGATAATTTTTGGCTTTTATGCTTTCATCATCAACATCAGCGGATTTTGCTTTGCTTGAGGTAAAGGTTTCTATACGGCTCATCCAGGTATGCACACGGTTTCCGCCGATTAAATTGGTATTTAAGGCAATAACTAAAAACAGGACAATTGCAACAAATGACGAGGAGATAAACCCTGCGATGTATTTCCAGTGTAACTGTCCTACAATCAGAACAATAACGGAAACCATCAGAATCATTAATGCGGTTGATCCGTTATCTTTGGCAACAAGAACGAACACCAACAGGATAGGCCCGAAGATGTACATAATGTTCTCAATCGGGAGCCTTTCGCGGGTGATTTTCTTTGTCAGATAGCGGCACAGATAGATAATGAGCATCAGGAATGCAAAAGAAGACGGCTGGAAAGAGATCGGGGTTCCTGGGATTTTCAGCCACCGCGAGGCACTGGCTCCGTCAATGGTCTGTCCGGTAAACATGGTGATGATTAAGAGGACAATCATCAGGCCGAGCATGATGCTGCTGAGCTTGCCGATGTATTCATATTTTACCATCCCGACTACCCTCATAATGGCCAGCCCCAGGACTACAAAGAACATATGCTTGATCACGTGACCGGTAGTGGTCCCGTTATTAACAATATATTCCAGATTTGAACTTGCAGAATATACAGGGAAGATGGAGAAAACGGAGATCACAAGAATGACCATCCAAAGTACTTTATCGCCCTTCAGGAATTCAAATCTGTTTTCTGTGTCTTGTTCGTTCATATGTTTGCTTTCAGCTGTTGGCTACTGGCTTTTAATACCTGCTCTTTAAACTGATGGCCTCTGTCTTCATAGCTTTTGAATAAATCAAAGCTGGCGCAGCAGGGAGAGAGCAAAACCGTATCTCCTTTTTTAGCCAGAGATTTTGAGATTTTTATTGCCTCTTCCATGCTTGAGGTATCATATATAAATTCCTTCTTATCTTTAAAGAAGTCTATAATCTTTTGATTGTCAAGTCCTAAACAGACAATGGCTTTTACTTTTCTTTTAACTAAATCTTCAATTTCGGTATAGTCGTTTCCTTTGTCCAGGCCTCCGACGATCCACACGGTAGGCGTTTTCATGCTTTCCAATGCGTAATAGGTAGCATTAACGTTGGTTGCCTTACTGTCATTGATGTATTTCACGCCGTCGGTTTCAGTAACAAACTCTAATCTATGCTCCACCGCCTGAAAGGTCATCAATGAATTCCTGATGCTTTCATTGTTGATTTCCAGTATTTTACCGGCGATAGAAGCGGCTAAGCTGTTGGCTACGTTATGACTGCCGAGAAGTGATAATTCTTCCGCCTTCATGGAAAACCTGTCCTGAAGCTGTACCACAATCCTGTCTTCATCCATAAAACCTCCTTCGGACAGTTTTTCTTTGGTTGAAAAAGGAATCATCTTCGCTTTTATTTCAAGTTTTTCCAGCAGGTTCTTGCTCATTTCATCATCTTTATTGTAGATGAAAAAATTATCATTTTCCTGGTTTTCCGCAATCCTGAATTTCGCCAGCGCATATTCTTCATAGTTGTAGTTGTACTGGTCCAGGTGATCCTGAGACAGATTCAGCAGTAAAGATATATAAGGCCTGAAATTCTGGATGTCATCCAGCTGGAAAGAGCTTACTTCCAGTACATAATATTCATGGTTCTCATCAGCCACCTGCTTTGCAAAGCTGTACCCGATGTTTCCGCCTAAACCTACATTCAGGCCATCATTTTTCAGGATGTGGTAAATGAGTGATGTGGTAGTTGTTTTTCCGTTGCTTCCGGTGATGGCAATGATTTTAGCATCTGTAAACTCTGAAGCAAACTCAATTTCAGAGGAAAGCCTGATGCCTCTGTCCTGAATTTTATAGATAATCTCCGCCTTCTTCGGAATTCCCGGACTTTTTACAATCCAGTCGGCGTTTAAGATTTTCTCTTCGTTGTGGTTTCCTTCTTCAAACTCAATATCATTGTCTGTAAGAAACTGCTTATAGTTATCCTTAATTGCCCCCTGGTCTGAAAGAAAAACTTCCAGGCCCTGTTTCTTAGCCAAATAAGCAGCTCCGCATCCGCTTTCTCCTCCTCCTAAAACAACTATTTTCATATTTATCTGCTTTATGCTGTGGGCTGTAAGCTTTAAGCCTGATGCTTACCGCTTACGGCCTACTGCCGGTTTTTATCTCATTTTTAATGTTATCAGACACACAATGGCCAGCATCACGCCAATGATAATCATCCGGTTAACGATTTTGCTTTCATGAAACCCGCCTTTCTGATAATGATGGTGCAGGGGTGACATTCTGAACAGCCTGTTGCCCTGGGCATATTCCAGCCCGAATTTTCTTTTTCTGTATTTGAATACGATAACCTGAAGCATTACAGAAACATTTTCTATCAGGAAAATCCCGCATAAGACGGGAATCATTAATTCTTTTCTTAAAATAATGGCTAATACGGCAATTACACCGCCCAGCATCAGACTTCCCGTGTCTCCCATAAAAACCTGGGCAGGATAGGTGTTGTACCAGAAAAACCCAATGACGGCCCCTACCATGGCAACCACGAAAATGGTGGTTTCCCCCATGTTCGGGAGGAACATAATGTTGAGGTAATCAGCGAAGATGATGTTTCCTGAAAGATAGGCGAACAGTCCCAGCGCCAGTAAAATGACCGTGCTTGTGCCTGCCGCCAGACCATCAATCCCATCTGTGATATTGGCTCCGTTGGATACAGCCGTTACAATGAATATCACAATCGGGATAAAAACTATCCATGCCCATTCATGGGCATCTTTGTCGTTCATCCAGAACAGGATTCCGCTGTAATCGAATTCGTTGTTCTTCGCAAAAGGAACGGTGGAAATGGCGATTTTCTCTGTAGGCATAAAATTCTGCTCTACATTATTTCTGTTGACCACTTTGGCATCCGAATATTTTCTTTTGACGGTAATATCTGGGTGGAAATACATCGTAACGCCAACAATCAGCCCCAGGCCAACCTGTCCCACGATTTTGAATTTCCCGCTTAACCCGTCTTTGTTTTTTTTAATTTTTTTCAAATAATCATCCAGGAAGCCGATGGCCCCCATCCAGATCATCGAAACCAGCAAGAGCACGATATACACATTGGTAATCCGGGTAAACAGCAGAACGGGAATAAGCGTTGCCATGATGATTATAAGGCCTCCCATGGTAGGGGTTCCTTCTTTCTGCTTCTGTCCGTCCAATCCCAAATCACGGACCAGTTCGCCCATCTGCTTTGTTCTCAGGAAGCTGATGATTCTTTTTCCGTATACCAAAGCAATGATCAGCGAGAAAAGCACCGCCATCCCGGCACGGAAGGAGATGTACCTCAGCAGCCCCAATCCCGGAACGTGGATTCCCTGACTTGTTAAATATTCGTATAGATAGTATAACATTTCTTATTTTTTAAATGATAAATGATTATCGATGAATGGTATCAATTACCGTTTATCAACTTTACTTACTCATTAATTTCCAGAGCTCAATAATGACTTCCTTATCATCAAAATGGTGCTTCACCCCGTTGATTTCCTGGTAATTTTCATGTCCTTTTCCGGCTACCAGTACAATATCTTTAGGTTCTGCAAACTTTATGGCCATTTTTATGGCTTCTTTTCTGTCCGGGATTGACGTGTATTTGCTGAAATACTGGGGCTCAACGCCTGCTTCAATTTCCCTGATAATCTGTGCCGGGTCTTCTGTTCTGGGGTTGTCTGAGGTAATGATGGCCAGTGTGGATTTCTTACTGGCAATATTTCCCATTTCCGGCCTCTTGGCATGGTCCCGGTCTCCGCCGCAGCCGAACACGGTGATCAGCCTCTCGTTTTTCGTCCGGATATCATTGATGCTGTCCAGAATATTTTCAAGGGCATCAGGTGTGTGGGCATAATCTACAATGAAGAAAATCCCGCCGTCCGATTTAAAGGTTTCAAACCTTCCGGAAACCCTTTTCAGCTGGCTGATCGCCTGAAGGATTACTTCCTGCTCAAAGCCAAGCTCAGCAGCAATACCGAAAACCAGCAGTAAATTATAGACATTGAATTTCCCTGTCAGGGTAGTCCAGAATTCTTTTCCGTTGAAGTTCAGCAGCATTCCGTTGAAATCAACTTCGAGCAGTTTTCCGTGGTAGTCTGCCATAGTCTTCAAAGCATAGGACTTTTTTGCCGCCCTGGTATTCTGAAGCATAACCATCCCGTTTTTATCATCGATATTGGTAATGGCCACTGCATTTTCGTTAAGACCATCAAAAAACCTTTTTTTGGTTTTTAAATATTCATCAAACGTTTTATGATAATCCAGGTGGTCATGGGTAATGTTCGTAAAACCGGCTATTTTAAAATGAAGACCTTCGATTCTGTTCTGCGCGATCCCATGGGAGCTCACTTCCATGAATGCGAAGTCGCAGCCTTCTTCAACGGCCTGGGCTAAAATTTTGTTGATGGTAATAACATCCGGAGTGGTATGCGTAGCAGGGATTACCTGATCTCCGATCCTGATTTCAACAGTAGACAACAGAACGGAATCATAGCCTAAGTTTTTAAAGACATCGAAAAGCAAAGTTGAAACAGATGTCTTTCCGTTCGTCCCGGTAACTCCGATTAGGTGAAGCTTTTCCGAAGGGTTTCCGTAAAAATTGGACGCTAACTGACCTAACGTTTTTGAAGAATCCTTTACTTTGATGTATGTGATATTTTCATCCGTATGTTCAGGAATTTCTTCGCAGACAATCACTTTTGCACCTTTTTCAGCAGAAGCGGCAATAAATGAATGTCCGTCTGCAACCGTTCCTCTGATTGCAATATAAAGACAGTTTTCTGTGATCTTCCTGCTGTCGAAAACTAACTCCGAAACCTCACGGCTATCATCACCATGAATTTCTA
Organism: Chryseobacterium sp. Leaf201; assembly: GCF_001421435.1. Taxonomy (GTDB): domain Bacteria; phylum Bacteroidota; class Bacteroidia; order Flavobacteriales; family Weeksellaceae; genus Chryseobacterium. The sequence continues at coordinate 90,482 of NZ_LMKA01000079.1, read as the reverse complement.
AGACCGGAATTCTTTTTAATAGTTCTGTTAATACCATTTTATATGGATGGGCTTTGCCCCGTTTCTATTTTTTATTCTGACAGGTTTTCATGCTGCCATGCTTTAAACTTATTTTAATTCTGCAGGGATAAATAAATCCGCTGGTTTTTACTGATGGTGGTGCCTTCCAGGGGAAACTGCTCCGTAATCCTTCCGACACCTTTAAAATCCACGCGGTACCCTAAATTTTCCAGCTGCGGAATAATATTTTTCCCGATCAATCCTACTACACTGGGCATCTGCTTATTGTTAACGGCTACTCTTACATTAGGCTCCACCATTTTATTCAGGTTTACCTTTCTGTCGACCAGCATTTCTTTTTCTATATTCTGAGGAGTTTTCAGGAATGTTTTCCCTGCAATTTCCTTAAATACCGGTGCAGAAACAGTTCCTCCGTAAAATCCTTTTGCGGTATTCGGCTCACTGATCATTACATAACAGGTATATTTCGGCTTGTCGGCAGGGTAGAAGCCTGCAAATGAAGCGCGGTATTTCATAGGGCCGGGCAGCCAGTATTCAAACCTTGCGGTTCCTGTTTTCCCTGCCATTTTCAGGTTCGGGGTGAAGATGCTTTTCCCGGTGCCTTTTTCTACGGCTTTGGTCAGTGCACTGGTCATCATTTTAATGGCCTTTTCAGATGCCATTTTGTTCACCATTACTTCCGGTTTTGCGGTGTACATCAGCTTTCCGTCTTTCATGATTTTATCGATGAATAAAGGCTTCAGCATTTTTCCGCCGTTGGCAACGCCGTTATAGAATGAAGTTAACTGCAATAAATTGATGTTTGATGAATATCCGTAAGCGATCGAGGCCAGGGTTGCGGCATTCCATCTTTTATGTTCCGGTGTTATGATTTTCGGTTTGGTGATGCCCGGAAGCTCGATATCCATTTTGTCGAACAGCTTCCATCTTTTCAGGTGGTCCAGGAAAATCTGTGGTTTTTCTGCGTAATATTTTGTAATCAGTTTCGCCGTTCCTACGTTGCTGGATTTCGCCAGTACATCACTGATGTCATAGATGCCATGGCCGTGGCCGTCTGAAATCCTTTGTTTGGCGTAGACCCAGACTCCGTTTCCTACGTCCACCGTGGTGTTTTCATCAATAAAGCCGTCGTCCATTGCCGCCAGAAGCGAAATGGTTTTAAACGTGGAACCCGGCTCAATATTATCTTTTAAAGCGTAGTTGTAGGAATCAACAAAATCTCCTTCTTCATTGCGTCTCAGGTTGACCAGGGCACGCACTTTTCCGGTCTCCACTTCCATAACGATTACGGTTCCGTGCTTTGCTTCGAAATTGATCAGCTGTTTTTCCAGGGCAGAATGGGCGATATCCTGAATCCTGAGGTCTAATGTGGTGTAAACATCCTCACCATCCACCGGTTCTTTCACTTTCCAGTAATCAATCGGTTTCCATTGGGACGAATTGATCCTCTGTTCCAGTCTTTTTCCATCGGTTCCTCTCAGGTATTTCGAGAAAGCACCTTCAAGCCCTGAGCTGTATTCGCCGTTGTCCATTCCGATGGTTCCGGCCCCGATTTCTGAAGTGGCAAGTTCACGCTTATAGTTTCTGTCTACGATAAAGCCGCCTTTGTTTTTCCCTCTTTTAAAGATCGGGAATTTTCTGATTCTGTCATACTGGTCAAAATCAAGCCCTTTTACCAGCATGTAATACTGGTTTTTCTTTTTTCTCTGCTCATCAAATTTCTTTCTGAATTCAGCCCGTGACTTTCCGAACATTCTGCTCAGAGAATCAGTTAACGCACCGATATTATTGATGTACACCGTATCCTTCATGGTTTTGAAGTCAAGATAGATATCATACCGCATAACGGTGGTTGCGAGAATGGAGCCGTCTGAAGCAAACAGGTTTCCCCGGGCTGCCTTTAAGGTTGCTTCCCGGTAATTTTTATTGATGTAATCATCTTTGATCTCCTGGACATTGGTGTTCTGAAGGATTATGATCCTTGCCAAGAACATGACAAACATGCACAAAGCCACCACTGTGAAGAGGTAGCCCCATTTTAACGTTTTTTTACGCTTGTTATCGTATTCATTCGGTTTTTGCATCTGTACTGTCCAGTTTGATTAGCAGTTTATGAGGATGGTTTTCCAGGGTCATCAAAGAGTCCCGGGCCACTTCTTTCCCCAACTGAGATTCCATTTTTACTTTGATCAGCTTACTTTGCGCATAAGCGTTTCTTGATTTATATTCTTCTGTTTCTTCTTTTAACGCGTTAACGATTTTTATTTTTTTATTCACCAGGTGGTTGCTGTAGATGATGGCCATCATCAGCACAAACAACAGCAAAAAATACTTATAGTGTATTTTTACCTCATCACGGTTCAGGAAATTCCCTTTTACAATATCTATAAAAGTTAATTTCTTCTGAGGGCGGTATGTTGTTGCTCTTTTTGCCACGCTGCTTATAATTGATGACTGATAAATGATAACCGATAAATTTGGAATCGCCTATCATTTATTGATCATTTATATTTTTATTCCTGTTCTCATTTTTGCACTTCTGGCCCTTGAGTTTTCTTCGATTTCCTGATCATCAGGAATAACCGCTTTGCTCTTTACCAGTTCAAATGCTTTTTTATAGTTTCCGTAAATATCCCTTTCCGGCTCCCCTTCAAACATTCCGTTTTTCAGGAATCTTTTTACCAGCCGGTCTTCAAGTGAGTGGTAGGAAATAACCACCAGCCTTCCTTCGGGTTTTAAAATGTTGTAGGACTGAACCAGCATCTCCTTCAGGGCTTCAAGCTCCTGGTTGACTTCAATTCTTATCGCCTGAAACAGCTGGGCGTAAAATTTATTGACCTTATGGGGCGGAAGATAGCTGAACAGTTTTTTCAGGTCTTCCGTGGTATTGATTTTCTTGGTTTTTCTATGGTATGCAATGTCCCTCGCCAGCTTTCTTGCTTCTCTAAGTTCGCCATAATAGTAAAAGATATCCGCCAGCTGATCTTCTTCATAATCATTGATCACCCTTTTGGCATCAAGGCTCTGCATTACGTTCATCCGCATATCCAGCGGCGCATTGCTTCTTGTTGAAAAGCCCCGTTCGGCCTGGTCAAACTGATGGGATGAAACACCCAGGTCTGCCAGGATACCGTCTACCTGCGGAATGCCGTACATCAATAAGGAATTCTCCAGAAATCTGAAATTCTGGTTAATAAGTGTAAACCGGGGATCTTCAATCGTATTTTTAAGGGCATCCAGGTCCTGGTCAAAGCTGAACAGTTTACCTTTGTCTGACAGCCTGCTCAGTATTTCCCTGGAGTGTCCGCCACCGCCAAAGGTACAGTCCACGTATATTCCGTCCGGATTCGTCACCAAATCATCAACACTTTGTCTCAGCAAAACGGGGTTATGATACATGTTAAGTTGTGTTTTTTCTTACTTTATTAATATTCAGCGTTTTTATTCTTCATCAAATGCACCCATTACCTCTTCTGCAAGGCTGGCAAAATCTTCTTCATTGGTTGAAATCACCTTTTCATACGCTTCCTTGTCCCAAATTTCAAATAATTCTCCTGCACTCGTAATCACAATATCTTTCTGGAGATTTGCGAAATGCGTCAGATCCTTTGAAATCTGCAGTCTTCCTGCGCTGTCCAGTTCTGCCGTTTTCACGCCTGCCGTAAACATTCTTATGAAATCAGCATTTTTTTTAATGAACCTGTTCAGCTTATTAATTTTGCCCATCACTTTATCCCATGCATGCATAGGGTATACTTCCAGGCAGGGTTGGAACACGGATCTTTTAACTACAAATGCCTTGTCTTCGAGGTCTTCCATCTGTTTGATCAGGGAGGAAGGAACTTTCAGCCGGCCTTTATCGTCAATCTTACACTCATATGTTCCAATGAAATTCTTCATTTGGGACAAATTTATATAATAATTTCCAAAAGCTCCCACTTTTTCCCACATTTTACCTTAATGTTAATAAGTTTTATCAGGAGCTAAGTTTCAGTGGTTTAATAAATTGATCGGCCGGGTGTTGCAGACGCTGTTATTCGGTTCATAGCAAAGAATTAATTAAAAAAGCAAAGAAAAAAGAGTTTGGTATGTTATTTTTATTTTAAATTAGGGTTATCAAAATATTTTTGAGGTTTAATTTGTATTTTTGCAAGGCTTTATTAAGGCATTATATGATATTTAGTACGAAAAAAGAAAAGAAATATACCTTTGTTGAGGCGGGAGAAGGACATCCATTGGTGCTGCTGCACGGTTTAATGGGTGGTTTAAGTAATTTCGATAAGATGGTGGATTTTTTTTCTAACCGGGGATTCAAAGTATATGTTCCCCAGTTGCCGATCTACGATTTGCCGGTACTCAATACCAATCTTACCACTTTAGCAAAATATATTATCAAGTTTATAGAAAGCCATATTGAAGGGCCTGTAAGTATTGTAGGCAATTCTATGGGCGGCCATGTAGGGCTTATCCTGGCTTTGGCCAGACCGGATCTGGTTAAAAACCTTGTGCTTACAGGAAGTTCAGGATTGTATGAAAGGACTTTCGGTGATAGTTTTCCAAGGAAAAACGACCGTTCCTATATCAGAAAAAAAACAGAGGAGGTTTTCTATGATCCGGCTGTTGCTACCGAAGACCTTGTTGATGAAGTGTTCGGGGTAGTGAATGACAGGATGAAAGGTATTAAAACCGTAATGCTGGCAAGAAGTGCCATTAAACACAATATGCTGCACGATTTACCTAAAATCCTGACTCCTACATGCCTTATATGGGGCAGGCAGGATAATGTAACGCCGCCTGAAGTGGCTGAGGATATGCATAAATTTATCCCGAATTCAGAATTGTTCTGGATTGATAAATGCGGGCATGCGGCGATGATGGAAAAGCCTGATGAATTCAACGAGATTCTGTATGGCTGGATAAAAGACAAAATTTAAATTAAATAATAATATAAACAACCATTAAGAACTTCTTAATGGTTTGTTTTTCTAAAAATACGTCAAGAAATGGTTATTAAAACAGCAACGTTTGTCAAGAGCAGCGGAAAATGGCAGGATTGTCCGGAACCCAACCTTCCCGAATATGCTTTTATCGGGAGGTCCAACGTCGGGAAATCTTCATTAATCAATGCCATGATGAACCATAAGGACCTGGCCAAAACTTCAGGAACCCCGGGAAAAACGCAGCTTATCAATCATTTTTTAGTAAATGAAAACTGGTACCTTACCGATTTACCGGGATATGGGTATGCCAAAGTTTCCAAATCCATCAGGAAAGACTTTGAGAAACTGATTACCAACTACATCCTTAACCGCAGAAACCTGGTGAACCTTTTTGTCCTGGTTGATTCCAGGCATAAGCCCCAGCTGATCGATCTTGAATTCATCCAGTGGTGCGGTGAAAGCGGCGTGCCGTTTTCCATTGTATTTACGAAAGCAGATAAACTGAAGCCTAATATCGTAATCTCCAATGTGGAAGATTATAAAAAAGAACTGCATAAGACATGGGAAGACCTTCCGGAGCTATACGTAACATCTGCTGAAAAAAAGGAGGGTGGCGACGAAATTCTGAAATTTATCAAGAAAACCAATGAATTTTTAACGTTAAACCACGTAACTTTTGATGAGTGATATTGTCTGGAAAATCAAGTCTTTTGATGAATTTACCGTTCCTGAATTATATGCTGTTTTGAAAGGCAGGATCGATGTTTTTGTGGTGGAGCAGAACTGTCCGTATCCTGATCTTGACGGTTACGACCAGAAAGCGCTTCATCTCTGGGCAGAGGAAAACGGGGAAGTCCTGGCCGGCTGCCGGATTTTCAATAAAGGCATTAAATATGATGAAGCTTCTATCGGAAGGGTTTTAACCACAGAAAAAGCAAGGGGTAAAAACCTTGGAAAACAACTGATCCGGTATGCCGTAGAAACTGTTGAAAACCGTTTTCATACGTCTGAAATCAGGATTTCCGCACAGGATTACCTGCTGAAGTTCTATGGTGATTTCGGGTTTGAAGATACGGGCAAAAAATATCTGGAAGATGACATTCCGCACACGGAAATGCTCAGAAAGTAAGAAAATAAAAGCGAAGAAATGATGAATTCATTCTTCGCTTTTTTAATGGTTAAATATGTTGAATGGTTTTAGTTTTATCGTAAATTAATTACAGCCTGAACAATATGCTCTGTCTACATACTTCTTGCTGTTACCTGTGTAATAATAACATCCGCCCCGCGATCCTACGATTAACTGGTGCCCGTTATAGGTACAGTTATTTGTGCTTCTGGAATAGGATCTTGGTGATCTTGAAGAAGCATAGCTTTTAGTCCTGCTTCGGGAGCTTTTTCTGGTTTTTCTTGGTTTTTTAGAAGAGAGCTCAGTTTTTGAACCGGTTTCATTTACAGAAGCAGATATGCTTGCCGGTAATAAAAAGCTTAACCCTAATAAACTTGTAAGTAGTAGTTTTTTCATAGTAAATAGTTTAATATTGATTCCAATTGTTCTTTATCCAATTTTTAATATTTTCCTGGCTTCTCAGAGTAGAGGGTATATAATCTTTGATCATTTTCTCAATTTTATGACCATCAGATACATTATACAGATTTTCATTTTCCATATATGTATTAATAAAATAGAGCATTTCATACATTTCACTTCTGTTTAACAGGGTAGCATCTAAGGGTCCGGTAATTCTTGAGTCACCATATAATCTTGTTCTACTGTAACCTGGATATTTCAGGTCAGATTCTTTAAATATAATAATCTTTAATTTGGTTGATATTCCAAAAGTATAACCCTTTGAACGTTAATCCTTACGGGAAACCGTAAAAAATGAAAATAACTTCTTAAGTATGTGGAGTTTAAGATAAAGATTAAATAATGATTGAACGCCTCATGGTAACTTTATCATCAAAAGGTTTCCATGACAGGCCGGAAGCCGGAAGTGCTCTTTCCTTCCCCCATTCCCTGATGGCATCAATCTTTTCCGGGCTTGTTTTGCTTAAAGGCACGATATTCATGAAGCAGGTTTCATACAGCTTATCATTTACAAAATCATCACCATTGATCACCGCCTGGATTGCAACGTCTCTTACAGCCCCTTCCAGATCGGAACCTGCAAATCCTGATGAAAGGGTCACCAGTTTATCAAAAGTCTCTGAGGAAGGCTGGGACAAAAGATTTTTTTCAATATAAAGATTAATAATATCGGCTCTTTCATTTTCTTCCGGAAGGTCAACGAAAAATAACTCATCAAATCTCCCTTTACGAAGTAACTCAGGCGGAAGTTTTGTAACATCATTAGCAGTGGCTACCACAAATACTTTTTCTGTGCTTTCCTGAAGCCAGAATAAAAACTGGCCGATCATTCTTGTTGTAACACCGGACGAATCGCTGGTATTTGCAGCCAATCCTTTTTCAATTTCATCAATCCATAAAATACAGGGTGAAGCATTGTCGGCCGATTCAAAAGCTTCTTTCAGCCTGTTTTCCGACTGTCCAACATACATGCCCTGGATGGCCGCAAAATCTAGCCTGTATAAAGGAAGGTTCCATGTTGCCGCAATAAACTTTGCAGATAAAGATTTTCCGCAGCCCGGAACCCCTACCAATAAAACCCCTCTGGGAGGCCGCAGTTTCCTGGCTTTTAGATCTGCCGTTAGAAGCTGTTTCTGGTTATCCAGCCATTGCTGTAATCCGCTTAATCCGCCCACCGAAAGCATCCCCGGATCTATTTTTACTTTTTCCAATCCTGAAATATCACTGAACAGCTTGTCTTTTTCCTGCGTAAGGAGCCTGATATCATCTTTGGTTAAAGAACCTTTTGCCATTTGGGTGGCCAATACGTTTTCCGCTTCAATTTTTGTCATGTTTGCTAAAATTGATGCAGCCATTTTAAAATCTTTTTCATCCCATTCAATCGGGAAAGCATTCTGATAAGGAAGGACGCATTCTCTGACAATTTTTAGCATTTCATCTTCATTCGGCGGATCTAAAGTCAGGGTCATCCCCAGTCTCTGGAGCTGTGACCAGACACTTTTAGTAGAAATTATGCATATGCTTCCGCCTCTGTCAATAGCCTGAACTACACAGTCATAAATGTGTCTTGAGACAATATTGTCATCTTCAAGGTCACTGACTTCGGTAAAAATAAAAGTAAGGTTTTGCCTTTGTGAAATATTCTGTACGGCAAAATCAATACCGCCTACCACGGAGCGGTCATCATTAACTGTTTTCTTTGTTTTAATATCTGTCATGCCATGAGAAAGACTGTGGACGTACATGGGGATACTGATTTCTTCAGCTAATTCCTGAATAATCTCCAATACTCTTGTACGCTCTATGCTCCTGATGGAAATGAAAGGGATCCTTGCGCGGAACATCCGTAACAGAGAATTTTTAAATTCAATTTTATCTGACATGATTAAAAGATTATTTTTCTTTTTGTTGATGGTTCTGCTTCATCCGGATTTAAACCATGCTGAATACTTTTTTTACTGCTATTTTCAGAAACACGGAAAGAATTGATAATCAGGATGATCTTTTCCCGGTCCTTTCCTGTACCGGGCAGACTTTTTTTCAGGGACTTTCTGATTTCGTCCGTGAATTCATTCAGGTCTTTTCTGAACAGGTCTTTTAGATCTTCCGGCAATCCTTCTGACTCTGAAAATTTTAAAAACGGAATAAGATTTTTCCTTCCTGTTAAGATAACCGCTTCAAAATCCTGTGTTGTCTTAATATGATGAGCTTCAAAAGATCTTTGAAATGTTTCCAGCCATCTTTTTTTTCTGGTTTTATAGGATTCCTCAGCCTGATTGTAAAAACGCTGTGCAGTTCCGGCATCCAGATCAAAACTTCCGGTATTCATTTCATCAAGAGCAGTATCGTCACCATTCCCGAAACGCTCAAATAAATTACACCATGCCGCATAGGTTACAGTACTTTTCATGATCTTGCTTTTATCCTGGGGTTAATGAATTGATGGGGAGGCAGAATGTCCCAGTCTGAAAATTTTGCATTTTCTTTTTCTCCATCGGTTCTTCCCTGAAACAGATTGGGACGTTGCAGCTGTACCGGTTTCGGATTTTTATTTTCTTCAGAATTATTGTTGTTTTTCATGATTTATCTTTTAAGAAGGCTGTAAAATATTTCTTGTATCTCTGGAAATCCCTGAGAAATCTTCAGGGGCTACTGAAGTTAGTGTTTGTCTGAGGACTTCTGCTTTTGCATCTTCCAGAGCAAATTCTTTACGGTAGTCTACTGTTTCTGCAATGCAGCCGCGTAAAACCTCTTTGGATTTCTTCTTCCGTTCGGTAATGGTTTCTATTGCTTTCTTCTTTTTATTTTTATGGCTGTTAACGGAAGACCAGATAATTAAACCTCCTATTAATACTCCGGCAATGCCTATCAGCCCAATTTTAAAAATAATCAGGCTCAAAATAGCGATAATTACCCCAACGGTAATTGCAGCCGTGGGAGATGTCAGTTTTTTCAGTTCACTTTCTAATAAGCCAGACCAGTATTGATCATGTTTCTGAAGTTGTTCTGTCTCGTCAGATCCATCGTTTGTTGAAGTTTCAAAACCATCAATAACCAATTCTACTTTTTCTTCAATCTTATTTCTGTATTTGGCTGTAAATGTATCATGAGCTTCCAGGATCCAGGGCTGGCTGATGGAAACGGCAAGTGCCTGGGTAGCCTTAGTGGCTCCGGACAGTTCCGGATCGAAAGCTGCATTGGTAAGCATCTGAAGAAAATCTACTTTCTCCTCAAAGATGTGTTTTTCCTGATCCATTATGCCCTGTGCAGACTTTTTATCTCCGTCCTCCTGAATAATAAGCTGGTTTAGCCTGACTTCATTTTGCAGCAGCAGCTCTTCATCATCAAAATTAGTTACCAGCAGCGAGAGTATTTCATCAAGCTGAATTTTTGTAGCTTTGGAATGGTCTGTCCCGGTTTCAAAAATATTTTTAAAATGAAGGTTCAACGGATGATGGGACCTTGCCTGGGTTACGGAAGATTTTAAAAGATCCCAATTGGCAGCGTATTCCTCAAGCAGAGGATATTTTTTTTCTGATAAGGAACCCTTTGTTTCAAAAAAACGAGTCCACTGAGCTTTTTGTTTATCAATATAATTATCAGTTTGCGTAAGCTGATCAATCCAGCTTTTTATGTTATTAATCATCAGCTGATGTGATGCAGGCTGAAATACTCCGGTAGTAATTGCTTCCAGGATAATAATAAATTCCCGGTCCAGGTCATGCGGATTCTGATGAAGGAAATATCTGTTCATCCATTGAAGGCAGGCTTCATTTCTTCCCAGCCTTCTCATAACCAGCATAAAGAAAAGTGTGGTTTTATAATCGTCCCTTTTTAAGCTTTCCGAAAGGGCTTTCTCAGATGTGTTTCTGTCATCCCGGATCCATGATGCCAGAACAACCAGAGAAGGCGCAAGCCAATAGCCCGGGGCTTTTATCATAACTTCTTCAGTGGTGTGCCTTAGGGTGTCATCACTGATAATTCCTGTATCAGCTCCCTGAAGGATACCGGTCGCCATCCTGCGGACTTCAGCATAATATCCGAACCTGATCTGAAGATCCTGCTTCAGGTTGCCCTGCCGGGTTTCCGCAAGCTGTAACGCTTTTTGTTTGATATCTGATTCTACAAAATCTGCAAATGAGTTTGCCAGAGTTAATAAATCATTTTTAAGATGGTCATGCTTAATGCTGATGCCTCCTAATTCTGCATTAACCACGCGCATATCTGCTTTAATGGAGCTCAGCGCACTGTTGATACTGGAAAGATCCGCATAAGAAATTACTTTTTGTGACATTTTATTTGAGTTTTCAGATTATAGTTTTGCAGCTGTTCCGTCTTCCCGAATCAGAATCAGCTTATCTTTATACACTTCTACAAAGGCATATGCATTATGTTTTGCGAGTGTCCTTGCTTTTTCAAAATGATCGGGGAGGGATTCTCTGTTTTTATAATGTCTGATGATCTGGCCGCTGCTTATATCCAGTGTATGAACTTCGTAAGGATGTCCCAGGTGACATTTTGATACAATTCCTAACGGAAGGCTGGCAAGTTCTGCAGTCCCGAATTCTTCCTGGATTTTTTCCATCAATGCTTGTTTGCCTTTGGTTTCGTCCATCATTTTGGCGTCGATTCCTTTAATCAGTTTTAAATAATCCTCAGACCACTTTTTAAGAATATCACGGTCGCTGATCACGCTGTAAGAATTCTGTCTGCTTTCAGATAGGGTTCTTAAAGGTTGGTTTTGTAAAATTATTCGTGCCATTGCCTGGGTTTATGTTTAATATATTTCCAAAAGTATAACCCTTTAAAATCCAATCCTTACGGGAAACCGTAAAATGGATAAAAAACAAAAAACCTTTCAAAAACTGAAAGGTTCCTATTAAATATTTTCTTTAAGGATTTACTTTAAATAATGCCAATGTCTTTACAGAAAGCAACCAATTGCTCGTTGCTGGTCATTTCAAGGTCTTCTTTTAAGCTGTTCAGTTTTTTCTCAACACTGCTCAGGCTGTTGGGCTTAATGTCTTTTTCCTGTAGGTGAACGGGAATATTTTTCTGTAAAATACCCTTTGAAAGTAATGAAACAAGGGTAATGTCATAAGCAGAAAACTCATAACTGTTGAATTTTTTCACATCCTGTTTCAGGTCAAAAGAGAGATAATTTTCATTAATATAAACAGATGCAATCGATTTTTTTAATTCTTTAGAATCATTTCTTGCTTTTCGGACATAGCCGTTAATATGATATTCTGTAAAAAGAGATTCTATAATCCCTGCCTTTTGTTCACCTGAAAAAACAATGATTTTTAAAGATGGCTGTAATTCTCTTACTTTTTGGATCAGTTCTTTTCCATCCTTGATATTTTGTTCGATGTGGTCTTCTTCAAAGGAAAGGTCTGTAATCAGTAAGTCATAAAGACTGTCTTCCCGGATAGATTTTTTTATTTTTGCTAACGCATCATCACAATAGTAAACGTAATCTACATTTGGGATATTAAGGTCTTCTAATGTTTTCTGAACAGAATAACTGCCCATTTCTTGGTCTTCGGCTATTAAAATTTTTTTGAACATACTTTTAAGATTTTAAAGAAATAGGAAATGAAATGTTAATTTTAAGTCCTCTTTCTATTTTCGTGTCAAAAATAATTTCTCCTTTGATAATTTCTATACGGGAAACCGTACTCGACAGTCCGTTTCTGTAAATTAATTCTCCCGGAATGCCAATTCCGTCGTCTTTATATTGGATATGAATGGTATTGTTGATTCTTTCAAATTTGAAAACAACCCGTTCTGCTTTGCTGTGTTTCTTCATGTTGACAAGCAGTTCACGGATGATTTGGTATACTTCATCCTGTGTATGGTGACTGGTATTTTTCCAAACCTCTTTTTCATTACCGGCAAGATATGTTTTTATATTATCATTATTAAAAGAACCGATGAGTTCAGAAATTTTTTCTTCAAAATCTTTTTCTTCGTTGCCGACATCTATTTTTTCATAGGAAATATCACGTGATTTTTCGTAGACAAATTCCAGTTCATCCAGGGCTTTTTCCCTGTCAAAATGTTCCTGATTCTCAATCTTGGTCATTACCTGATATATTCCGTTGGCAACAACATCATGTACCTTTTTAGACATTTTGAGTTGTGTCTTTTTTACTTCAAGCTCTTTTTCCTGGTGAAGTCTTTTCTTTCTTTTTTTGTACCAAAAGAATCCGCCGATTAAAAATAATGACAAAACTCCTATTCCAATGTATTGTTTAAAAATAGCAGCTTCCTTTTTTAAATCTTGAAGTTTTAGTTTTTGATTTTCCAGCTCCTTTTTTTCACTATCATATTTAATATATGCAAATCCTTTCCTATAATCATTTCTGCTCTTTTGAATACTATCAAGAAGAGTCTTATATTCAATAAAGGTTTGTTTCAAATTAGAAGAATTACTAACAGGAAAAAGTCTTTCTATAGCTTCTAATCTATCCTCTGGACTTTTAATCTTTATAGCATTTCGCAACATACTTTTTGCATAAAATAGTGATTTTTCAGGATTTCTAATTTGATTTATTTCTGCTAAATGAGAATAAGTTGAATTGGCTCCCCAAAAGTCTTCGTTTTTTAATTTATTTTTAAGCAAACTTTCAATTTCATTTTCTGCAGGATAGTTTTTGTTTTGTAACCATTTAATATAGAGCGTATTTTCCTTAATTCTATTTATGGTGTTAACTTCAGTTATTCTTAATCCATTAGTTTGTTTTAGTGTTTTAAGTGCTTCGCTGTATTTTTCCTGTCTATATTGAGCTGCAGATTTATTATTTAATAAATTAGCTTTTTCTTCTTCAGACTTAATATATTCGTTAAGAGCTTTTGTGTACCATTTCTCTGCTTCACTATATTCTTTCTGATCATAATTTATGTTTCCTAAGGTTCCAAATACAGAATAAAGACTTTCATCGTGTTCTTTAATATAATTTAATGTTTCTACCAATGTAGCCTCAGCTCCCAAAATATCACCTGTATAGTTTTGTGCAATGGCTTGATAAATTAAGCTTTTGGAAATTTTTGATGAGTCTTTTTGTATATTATAATAGGTAATAGCATCCTGAAATTTTGAATATGCCTTTAAATTATCTTTTTGAACCAATGCTTCCCCCTCTTTGTATAATTCATTGCCCTTAATTATATTAACATTATTAGCCTGCTTTTGTTTACAAGAAATTATAATTATTAACGAAAAAAGTAAAAATTTATTCATTTTACTAAATTAATGAAAAAAACCACTCTTTGCAGAGTGGTCCTAACTTAATTTTTTGGAGGACGTACTGGTCCTGTATCTCCTCCTGTATCTCCCTCTGAACCTCCCGGGTCAGTTCCTGTTATCGGATCAGTACCGCCTCCTGGATTCGTCAATTGGATTGTTACCGTTCCGTTATTATCGTTGTTACATGATGTATTTGCATTGTGGTTTCCGAATGCTAAACCTAGTAGCATTAAAAAGAATTGTATCATTTTGTCAAAAAATTTAATGTTAAAGCATTCGTGTTCTTCCCTGCGAAACCGATCGCAGACAGTGGGACACGTTTAAAAAATTCGAAGCGCTTCTTAAATTTTTTGGGAAGTAGGAACCTTCAAAAACGGAAGAGAAACATCTGCTTCCCAACCCGGATATTTTCTTCCGTTTTATCTGGTAATTTTGAAATCAGTTTTGTAAATTTGTTTCTGTAATGTTTTGTTTATCACTGATCTCTGATGCAAAGATGTGGCAAATGGTAAGGCAAGGGTTAGACAGAATATGGACATCGATGGACACGGAAATGGACAGGAATCCATTACGGAAACCCGTAATGTGATACGGTGGAAAATCATCTATTTTGTAATACCCTTAAAAATTAATTATGTCCAAGAAAAAACTACTAATTCATGAAGTATTTAAAAAAGCAAAAGAAGAATCACAGCGGGATACAAAAAATGGTTTAGCATCTTACTTATGGCTATATTTTAAAGAAGATATAGGTTTTGAGATCAATGATAAAAGCTTCTCACGTTATTATGATACTTATATAATAGGTGATAGAGATATCAACATACAACCTGATAGATTAAATAAGTTAAGTGAGTATTTAGGCTATAAAGATTTTGCTGATTTCTCTAAAAATTTTGTTAAAAAAGATGAGGATGCAAATAAAACTACGGTTAAAATAACTGTTGATGATGAAGATTCTTTAACGGAGAAAATTTCGAAAGTCATCATCAATATTACTAATGAGCAGCATTTTAAAGTGCCGGATTTTATAAAACAAAATGGTTTGGGCATTTTAGAAATGACCTTTGTATTGCTTTTAGTCACGGGCGGGGTCTTTTTTTCAAAAGGCAAGGCCGAAAAAAGTACTCTATTCCCTTTAACCTTTATGTCAGGCATAGATTCGGCTGTTGAAAAAAGTTATATGTATTGGGACGGAGAAAGGTATATTGCCACAGACAGCAGTTATATCAGTCCTGAGTTTGATGTAGTTGCCATAAATGAACATCAGTTAAAATTTTTACGAAGAATAACCAGAAAAGACACCATGACCGTTGAAAATTCTATTGGCAGGACATGGTACTCAAAGTGTTATGGGGAAGTGGAATTTTTTACAGCGGACGGAATTGATCCGGATACAAAAACAGAATTAAGAAAATCCAGTTCATACATAATTGACAAATATGCAGGAAAGAATGCAGAGCCGCTGCTTGTAGAAGAATAGCATTCCTTCATAATCATTTAAAACTCCGTTAAACCCATTCCTGAAATATTCCTTTATTTTCGTCTTATTTTAAGATGAATAAAGGAATATTCTCATTTTTACTCTTTGCGTTCACTGTATTTCAGGCGCAGCAGAAGCCTGTACAGATTGCTTTTCTTTCGGATGTGCATTTTCAGGACCTGTACGGGAGTTTTTCAGATCATGATTTTAAAGGAATTATCAACCCCGGTACCGGGAACCCGGCCATTCTGAGAACGATGGATTCCCAGCTGCATTCCACCCGGATTTTCAATGAGAATTATTTCGCATTCCTGAAAGCTCTGGATGATATTGCCGCAAAAGGAATTAAAATTGTAGCCATGCCCGGGGATTTTTCGGATGACGGACAGGCTTATAACCTTCGGGGGTTAAGAAGGATTCTGGATCGGTATCATGAGAAATATGGGATCAGCTTTTACCTCACCACCGGAAACCATGATCCGGTAGGGCCGTTCCGCCAGGATGCAGGGAAAGATGATTTTCTCGGACAGGACGGGAATCCATTGGGCATTTACAGCAAAGAAAGCCTTGTAAAAACAGAAAATAATATTATTACAAAAGACATCGCGGCATCTGGATACCTTGACATTTTAAATGAATTAAAAGGCTTCGGTTTCTATCCTAAAAAAGAAAACCTGTTCTGGAGTACACCGTTTGATTCGGCTGCTTTCAAAAAGTATGCTTATGAAAAAGCCCTGCATCAGGCAGATTATTCCAAAAGAATGTATCAAGTCTCCAAAGGGTTTTCTGTTCCGGACCTGAGCTATGTGGTGGAGCCGGTGAAAGGCATCTGGATGATTGCCATTGACGGGAACACCTACATTCCGAAAAATATACACGAAAATCCGGACAATGCTTTAAATTATAAAGGAGCAGGCATCGGCTACAATAATGTGCTGAGCCATAAAAAGCACCTCATCAGATGGGTGAAAAAAATCATGCAGGAAGCAAAGATGAACGGCAAAACAGTCATTGCCTTTACCCATTACCCGATGATTGATTACAATGACGGCGCAACGGACGAAATCAAAAAATTATTGGGTGAAAAAAAATGGCAGATGGAAAGAGTGCCTGATGATGAGGTGGCAAAGGCCTTTGCTGATGCCGGTTTACAGGTTCATTTCGCAGGACACATGCACATCAACGATACCGGAATCCGGAAAACCGGGAACAAAATGCTGGTGAACATCCAGGTTCCCTCGCTGGCGGCTTACCTTCCGGCTTATAAGATCCTGACCATTCATTCTCCGGCTAAAATGGAAGTGCAGACGGAAGTTCTAAATACCGTTCCGGGTTTTGATGCCTTATTTCCTCTGTATGAAAAAGAATATGAAGCTTTAAAAAGTAATCCGGATAAAATCATTTGGGATAAAGAGATCTTAAAATCGGAATCGTACCATGATTTTATGCTGTTTCACTTGAAAGAACTCGTACGTTTGAGGATGATCCCTGATGACTGGCCGAAAAGTTTCGTTGAAAAAGCTGAAAAATTAAATGGTGAAGACCTGTTGTTGCTGATTAAAGACAAAGATCAGTTAAAAGAAAAAGAAATCAGTACAGCAGATTTCAGGACATGGAATTTTGAAGATCTGCTTTTGGATATCTATAAATTCCAGTCTGCAGATGAACTGGCAAAAAAAGATATTCCGGAAGAAAGGCTGCAGCAGTATCAGGTGCTGGAG
Source organism: Chryseobacterium sp. Leaf201 (assembly GCF_001421435.1). Taxonomy (GTDB): domain Bacteria; phylum Bacteroidota; class Bacteroidia; order Flavobacteriales; family Weeksellaceae; genus Chryseobacterium. The sequence continues at coordinate 73,474 of NZ_LMKA01000079.1, read as the reverse complement.
AAGCTTTATCACAATAACCCGTCTCAGGATCCGTTCGTGATCCAGCTGAAATCAGTCTTTAAAACTCTTTCCCTGCTGTCAGAAGCAGATCCGGCAGATCATTTCGAAATAGATCTGAAAAAACAGGAAATCAGAAGGCTGTAATTTAAAAATCTGTATAAATCCGTGGAATCTGTGGGAACGACACCAATCAGCTGAAAACAGAAAAGACCATCAGAAACCTGACAGCCTTTTCCTATAAAATCTAATCGTAAAAATGTTCTTATTTTCCGTTTACCGGGTTTATTCTTTCATATTTGGATTTGGCATCCTGATCGAAACTGATTTTGTAACCGGATTTAAAAAGCCTGCTGGGCTGATAATAATCTGTGGTAATCACCTGCGCCCCGCTTTTTTTTGCCTTTTCAAACCTTGAATAATCTTCTTTCCTCGCTTCCATCGTATCAGCATCCGCTCTCGTCCGTACAATGTATCCTTGTTTTACCCGGTCTGCAATCTCGGGGCCCGGATCATTCATCAGTAAAACGGCTGCCTCAGCGGTTCCCGGTGCTGAGTTGGTAAAAACCATTCTTCCCTTCAAAGATGGGTGGTCTTTCATATAAAGATCCCTGTTTTCGCTGTTGTTATCCAGTACAAACAGGAATTTTCCTTTGGCATCTTTCATTTTCGGCCAGTTTTTATGCAGAACTGCTTCATTCAACGTCTTATAAGATCCGCGGATGTCGTCCGGCGTAATGATTTTATCTTTCCCTAAATATTTTTTCAATTTATGGTCCAGTTCATCAAAAAGCTTTGCGGTGTAATGTTCCGGTTCTGTCCCGAACTGATTGGCTTTTCCGTCTTTGGGTTCCAGTGTAATGAAAACAGGCGTATGGCCAGGGTGTGCGTCAGACCATTTTTTCAGGTCTTTCAGGCAGTCTTCCAGAGTATAATACCAGGTCTGATAATCAATATCCGTAATATGGATCATTTTATAGCCCGGCTTTTTCATTTTCCCTTCCGGATCAAAAGGTTCGGTGGTTTTCACCAGGTCCAGTATTTTGGGATGGGCATATTTTCCGCCTTTGCTGTCCGCATATACATCAATTTCAAGATTCCTTAATCCCAGGTCCAGCTGCTGGGGAACCGGGATATGTTCATACTGGATCCTCGGTAGGAAATTCATGGAATCCTTCCGGGATAAATATTGGTATACCTCCGGCAGGATGGCCTTTTTATAAGAATTATGAGAACCGATAACCTGGATTTCATTGATCTTTAAGTCCTCCGGAGAATGGGATTGTGACCAGTAAAGATTCAGAGGAGAGAGATACAGAACTGCAAGGACAGCCTTTTTCATTGCGATGATTTTTGTAAAGGCGAAATTAGCAACTCCCGCCCGCATAACATTTATACAGTATGTTAAGTCTTTTTTACGATTCTGTAAATACAAGAAAATGCCTTATTGTAAGCCTTTGATAATGAATGCGGTTTGTTTTTATCATTTCATGTGTATGAATATTTTTTGATTTTAAGATAATATTAGGTTAAAACGATTGCCGTACAGATGCCTTTACTTTGTGGCCGAAATAAAAACTAACGTGCTTAAACGAAAAACCACTGTTGCGGGAACAACAGCGGCTTTTTAAAAAGCAATGTAACCGTATGCAATTACTTAGCTTAATGATATGTACCACAAATTTAATTTTTTTAAGTTTAAAAAACTAATTCCTGTCGCATTATTGTTCCTTATGGGCCATCAGGCCCATGCAGAAGGACTTACGGCAGCGTATTCTGTTTCTTTTCAGGCCGGTGAAACCATTACCGGAACAATAACGGACCAGGACGGTTCCTCCATAGAAGGAGCGAAAGTCACGGTTGTAGAAACGGGCGCAACAGCAGTTACCGATGCTTCGGGAAACTACAGCCTTTCCGCTGCCATCGGGCAGACGTTATCCGTTTCTTATGACGGTTATGAAATCCAGCAGATTAAAATTTTGGGAACTTCCGTTTCCGTTCAGTTAAAATCAAAAAAAGAGGCAACTTCCATTGAAGAAGTAACGCTGGTAGGGTATGGCTCTCAGAAAAAATCAGACCTTACCGGGGCAGTCAGTCAGCTGAAAGCAGAAAATTTCAAAGAGGGGATGAATATTTCCGTGGATAATCTGATGCAGGGGAAAATCGCCGGTGTCCGTATCGTTCAGTCAAGCGGTGAACCCGGAGCGGGCGTTAATGTTTCCATCAGGGGAATCGGTTCAATCCGTAGCGGAAGTACACCTTTGTTCGTAGTGGACGGCGTTCCTTTAAGCAACGATGCCGTAAGCGCGTCAGGCCCGAACGTCGGCCTCGGGAATGCACAGGCAAAAAACCCGTTAAACTTTCTGAATACTTCAGATATCGAATCCATCACGGTTTTAAAAGATGCTTCTGCGGCCGCTATTTACGGAGCGAGAGGATCTAACGGGGTAGTGCTGGTAACCACCAAAAGAGGGAAGAGAGGAGAACCGATGTTTACCTATGATACCTATTTCGGCTTTTCTTCCGTAATCAAAAAGCTGGATCTGTTAACGGCAGACGAATACAGGGCGGCCGGGATCAACAAGCTGTATGACCACGGCGGAAACACAGACTGGCAGGATGAAATCTACAGAACTGCCGCTTCACAGAACCATTCGGTTTCATTCTCAAAAGCTACGGAGACCGGAAATTACTTTGCCTCCCTTTCCCACATGGATCAGGACGGGATTGTACTGAACAGCAATTTTAAAAGAACCACGGCCCGTCTGAATGCAGAAGAATCTTTCTTCGATAATAAAAGACTGAAAGTTAAAGTAAACCTTACCGCCAGTGACATCAAGGAAACCGGGGTTCCGAACGGCGCCAATGCAGGATCTGACGGCCAGCTGATTATCCATGCTTTAATGGCAAATCCTACCCGTTCCGTCTATGATGAAAACGGGAACTTCACCAATTTCAACATGAATGCGCATTATAACCCGCTGTATCTGCTGAGTGTCTATAATGATAAAACCAATACATTCAGGGTATTGGGGAATACCGAAGCAACGTTGAGAATACTTCCGGGATTAAATTACAAATTCAATTTAGGGATTGATAAAACGATGTCTGAAAGAAATACAACGATGTATCCGAACCTTACAGACAGAACGCCTAAAGGAGCTTACGTTCAGGCAAACCTGGATTCTTATAATGTGCTTTTAGAACATTATTTAACGTATGATTTTAATTTAAATAAACATAATTTCAGTCTGTTGGGCGGATTCTCTTATCAGAAATTCAAATCTACAGGAACGTTTTTCGGCGTAAAAGATATTGCAGCCCAGGGAGCGGGAATTGCACCGGACATTAATCCCGGATATTCGGGAACGGCATTTGTTCCGGGAGCTGGTTATGCCCAGGAAAATGACCTGCAGTCGTATTTCGGAAGGGTAAATTATAATTTTGACAAAAAATATTTATTAACCGCTTCTTTAAGAGCGGACGGTTCCACACGTTTCGGAGACAATAACAAATATGGGTATTTCCCGTCTGTTGCGGTGGGCTGGACAGTTTCTAATGAAAATTTCCTGAAGGATTCTCAAATTATTAATGAATTGAAATTAAGAGGAAGCTGGGGACAGACCGGTAACCAGGAAGTTCCGAATAAAATTACGCAGGCAAGTTCTTCACTGACACAGGCTGCGGGATATTATTTGTATGATAATTTAAATCTGATTAACGGTGTTTCTATTAACAGAACGGTAAATCCTGACCTGAAATGGGAAGTGGTGGAGCAAACTAACATCGGTGCAGATTTCAGCTTATTAAAAAATAAGTTGTACGGATCATTGGAATATTACCATAAAACGACAAAAGATCCGATTTTGAATATTCCTTCAAGGCCATTAAGCCCGACAAGTACAGTCTGGAAAAATGTTGATGCACAGATTATTAATAAAGGCTTTGAGTTGTCTTTAGGTTCAGAAATCATCAGGAATGAAAATTTTACCTGGAATTTTGATGTAAACGGAGCCACGGTAAATAATGTGGTGAAAGATCTGCCTGTTTCGGCAATTTATTCGGGAGAAGTTTCAGGGCCCGGACTTTCCGGGGTTACCGCTAATATTTATAAAAACGGATATGAAGCAGGATCTTTTTACATGTATAATTATTTAGGGGTTGATGCCAACGGAAAATACATTTATGAAGATGTCAATACAGATGGAAGAATCGATCAGAATGACAGAAAGATTTTTGAAGGAGCTATTCCTAATTTCACTTTCGGGATCAATTCTTATATGAAATACAAAAAGTTTGATTTTGCATTCTCTTTTATCGGGCAGACCGGAGGTTATTTGGTAAATAATACAGCGTTGGACTTAAATATCAATAACCTGGCATCAGACAGAAACGTTTTGAAAAACTTCTACGATTCAGGAGCGAGCTTTACCAACCAGCCGCAATTATCTTCATTATACCTTGAAAAATCAGATTTTATCCGTCTGAATAATGTAAGATTGGGGTATACTTTCGATATGAACCAACTGAAATTTTTGAAAAGTATCAATCTTTACGTAAGCGCACAGAATGTATTTACCATTACCAATTATACGGGCTATGATCCGCTTGTTGATACCAACAAACAGGTGGGAGGTAATCAGTCTCTGGGAATTGATTACACCACGTATCCATCTGCGAAAACTTTCATTTTTGGAGCAACCGTTAAATTTTAATTTAAGTTAAAAGAAATTATGAAGTCTAAATTTTTAAATATTAATAAGATCGTTTTATCCGTTGCTGTACTGGCTTTGGTTGGATGTACCAATCTGGATGAAAAAGTAATCGATGAGGTTTTAGGTTCTGAAATTGCAGATTCTGAGGCTGCTCTGGCTGCGGCTTACAGCCAGCTTGGCGAGGGAACTTTTGTAGACCATGGAAGCGTATTTGCTTTACAGGAATATTCTACGGATGAGGCATTGTTGCCGACAAGGGGAAGCGACTGGGGAGACGGCGGAAAATGGAGAGCGATGCACGAGTTCACCTGGGATGCGAATAATGATGTGGTAAAAAATACATGGAACCAACTGAACTTTGGGATTACAAAATCTTTAACGGCAATATCCAGTGCCAGCAAAAGTACCGGGGCCAATAAAACATTATTTTTAGCGGAAGCGAAAGGATTATTAGCCTATTATACCTATACAACAATCGATCTGTTTGGACAGGCTCCTTACCGGGATCCGGATAATATCAATGCTCCGATCGAAATCAGAAAAGCAGAAACTACCATTGATGCCTTAATCACCGAAGTGGAAGGGCTTATTCCGAACCTGGCAGACCTTAAAACCCAGAATACGCATGCCGGAAGATTTACAAAACAGGCAGCTTATGCATTATTGGCAGATATGTACCTTAACCGGGCGGTTATAAAGAATAAAACGGCAGCCACGTTCAATTTTACAGAACAGGCGGTTAACGGAGGAGGAACGGATATGGATAAAGTAATCCAGTATTCCACTTTACTGATCACTAATCCGCTTTTCAGCTTAGAGTCTAATTATTTCCACAATTTTGATATTGACAATAATACGAGTAAGGAAATGATCTTTACGGTCGTTCAGAAGAAAATTGCGAATTCAGACAAAGGTTCAGATAATGATCTGGCGTATATGTCTATGGAAAGAATCCAGAAGCCGTCGCCTGATAACAGGGGAACCAATGCCAACTGTGTGACTCCGGAGTTCTATTATTCATGGAACGGGAATTTCGAAGATCCGCGTTTCCACAGGCATTATCAGTATGCCGACGGAACCTGGTTCAGAAATGACGGGACCGATGTAAGCGTGCCATCAACAAGCAAAGTGGAAGGAACGGGAAAACCGTGGTTCCATTTCAACAGGGGATTGCAGGTAGGCCAGCAGTATGGCCCGAAGATCGTTAACGGAAACTTTGAGACAACTGCAGACGGAAGAATTAAAGTGTATAAATTATTTACAGAGAAAAATACAACATTGGCAGCGGACTTTACGCCGGAACTGAATTTTGATAAACCCTCAGAAGCCGTATTTACCCAGGCACAGATCAACAGGGGCGTAAGAAACTTTAAGTTCGAGTTCGATCCCGGATACGGAAATAACGGGACGAGCGGAATGGATGTACCGTTGTACAGATTAGGAACCATCTATATGATGAGAGCAGAAGCGTATTTCAGAAGCCAGAATGTAACCGCAGCATTGAATGATATTAATAAACTGAGAACAAGCAGGACCCGTGAAGCTTTGTTTAACAATGCTCCCGGTGTAGCCATTGCCTCCCTTGATGCCAATACGCTGTTTAAAGAGTCAGGATACGAGCTTTATTGGGAAATGTACAGGAGAAAGGCCATGATCAGGTTCGGAAAGTTTGATCTTGCAGGAACCGCAAAGCCGGCTTCCCAGCCTTACCGCAGAATTTTCCCGATTCCTCAGGCAACAATAGATGCCTCGACGGATTTTACCCAAAATCCCGGATATTAGATTTCTTCATATCAAAGATTATTATTTTTATGTAAAGAGAAAGCGGGGAGATTACTAAGTCTCCCCGCTTTTGTTTTATGTCCTATTCAATAGAATCCGGATTTATTTTTAATGATAATCATTGCTCAGATTCCTGCGGAATGACAAACTATTAATGCATTTTTTATCAATAAGAACGGACTTTAGCCTGATTAACAAAAAATAAATCCATCAGTTTCAGCCGAAGCTTAAAGATTACGCCTCATTCAGCATTCCCAGTTCTCCGAAATGTTTTTTGAATTTCTGGATTTTCGGGCCTACAACGGCGCTGCAGTAAGGCTGTGTAGGATTTTCATTATAATATCCCTGGTGGTACTGTTCAGCCGGCCAGAATTTTTCAAACCGGGTTAATTCTGTCACGTAAGTTCCTGTCCATCTTCCTGATTCCTGTGATGCTTTGACTGCTTCTTCAGCTTTTGCCTTTTCAGCATCATCTTTATAGTAAATAACAGAACGGTATTGGGTCCCTACATCATTCCCCTGCCTGTTCAGCTGGGTAGGATCGTGAAGGAAAAAGAATACATCCATTAACTGTCCGTAAGAAATAACTGCCGGATCATATGTGATCTGTACCACTTCTGCATGTCCGGTTTGCCCGGTGCAGACTTCTTCATAGGTCGGGTTGTCTTTATGGCCTCCCGAATATCCTGAAACAGCAGATTTTACGCCTTTCAGCATATTGAAACAGCTTTCGACACACCAGAAACAGCCGCCGCCGAAAGTGATCTGTTCTAAATTATTGTTATCCATTTTAAAATTGATTATTGTATTTACCTGTTTTCTCCGTAAGAATGGTAGAGAAAAAGCCTATCAAAAATAGCAAAAACTTTTCCATTTACCATTAAAAAGCCGCTCTTAAACACAAATTAAACTGATAGATAAGACAAATAAATCACAGGAAAATATAATATAAATATCTGTGTAATCTGTGGGAGAATTAAACAATTCAACCTTTGCCTTTTTCAGCATTATCTGTGAGTCATTTTAAACGCAAAGTTTTATCTTTTTCATGCTTATTTTAGTGAGCAAAGAAGAATCAACAGGTTGATTTGATGAAGCTGTAACGCAAGCTTCGCGCAGCAAATTCATTTGTCTTTGCTTCCCTAAAATCAACAGTTCACTTTATAAATCTTTGCGTTAATAACTTAGTCCATAACAAAAAAAGCATCCCAAAAGGATGCTCATATACTTAAAAATAAATTCAGATTAATTTTCCCAGACCAAAGCACTCGCTCCTAAAATAGCAGCATCCGCCTCATCCAGCTCACTGAATACCAGTTTTACTTTGTTTCTGAAGATCGGAAGCAGGTTCCTTTCCATATGAAGCTTGGTTGGTTTCAGGATAAAATCCCCGGCTTTAATCACTCCTCCGAACAGAAGAATGGCCTGCGGAGACGAGAACATGACAAAATTGGCCAGTGCCTCCCCTAATTTCTGTCCGGTATACCTGAAGACTTCAATGGCAATAGGATCGCCTTTAAGAGCGCATTCGTGAACGGTTTTAGAATTGATTGACTCTTCCGGGAACTGGCTCAGCATGGATTCCGGGAATTCCGCCCGCATTTTTTTTGCCGTAATGGCAATTCCTGTTGCAGAGGCATAGGCTTCAAGGGAACCTTCAGAACCTGTGCTCCAGTGTTTCCGTCCGCCCGGTTTTACAATCGTATGTCCCAGTTCTCCTGCAAATCCGTCATGTCCGTAGATCAGTTTTCCGCTGGCCACAATTCCGCTTCCCACGCCTGTCCCTAAAGTAATCATGATAAAATCCTTCATTCCCCTGGCTGCCCCGAAAAGCATTTCACCGTAAGCGGCTGCGTTGGCATCATTGGTTACCGTAGAACGGAGATTGAATTTTTCAGTCATCAGTTTCCCGAACGGGATTACGCCTTTCCATGGCAGGTTCGGAGCCTGTTCAATGGTTCCTGTATAGTAATTGCCATTGGGAGCCCCGATACCGATTCCTTCAAACGTTCTTTCTTTGCTGTGCCTTTCTATTAAAGGATAAATATTTTCATACAGCGCATCGATATACTGTTCTACAGTTTCATAAGCATCTGTACGGAGATTTCCTTTCTCAAGAACTTCACCCCGGTGGTTGACCACTCCAAATTTGGTATTCGTGCCGCCTATGTCAATTCCTAGGGCAACGTTTTTTGATAAATCGATTAATGACATTTTCTACTTCTAAAATTCTAAAAGGTTAAAATTATAAAAAAGATTGTATTAATGGATTATTAACTAAATAATTATTGAATTTTTTTTTCAGGCGGTTTTTACCGTTTTCTTTTTCCTTCTGCCCCACCAGATCATAAATCCGGTTACTGGTAATGAGGCACATATGAGGCTTACCATAAAGGCAATGATCTTTGTAGGAAGCCCCAAAATGGATCCTACGTGGATGTCATAATTGGCTCCGACTGCTTTTTCACCGAAATTTTTGTCTTTCATATCGTGGGTATGCAGCAGGTCGCCGGAATTTTCATCAAAAATAAGACTGCTGCTTTTATGATAAGAATAGGATAAATGTTTTACGTACACTTCAAAATGCGGGTGTTCGTGATCATCCATATGCGGATGCCCCAGATCAATGGAAAACCCGTAAGAATCCGGATATTTAGCTTTTACTGTATTGCTGATCTTATCCAGGGTTCCTTCCGTTCTCAGTTCAATCGGTGCTTTGGTTTTAATTGATGAAAAGTCGGGGTACTGTGTCTTCCCGCCAGAGAAAATGAAATAGATGGCTGCCTGCACAAAGAAAAATGCATAGAATAATCCCGTAACGGAAAAAATCAGCGCAAATATGGAAGCATAAAAACCTAAGACATTGTGAAGGTCATAGTTTTTCCTTTTCCAGCTTTTTACATTCTGCCATTTGAAGGAGAACCGCTGTTTTCTCGCCGCTTTATTTTTCGGCCACCAGAGAATAATTCCGGAGATCAGCATAATCATGAAAATAATCACCGGGATGCCAACAAGGTATGTTCCCCAGGACTGCTTCAGGAGATAACTCCAGTGGATCATCTTTACGATCTGGAAAAAACCGTTCTTTTCATCGTATGTTTCCAGTACTTTACCGGTGTACGGGTTTACGTAAGCCGCTTTATAGATCGGAAATTCATCAAAATAATTCCAGGCTTCCGGGTCATGTTCATACCAGTAGAAGAGGTAGGACATTTTTTTATCAATCGGGATATTTACCCAATGCACCGGATACTTTTCTTTTACCTGTTCCACAACTGCTTTTTCCAGCGTACGGATCGGAAGAACTTCTTTCCGGTCAATATTCTGTTCGTTATGATAGATGACATCCTGTCTTGTAAAGTTTTCAATTTCGTCTTTGAAAACAAATAAAGCTCCGGTAATGGAGATGATAAAGATCAGAAAGCCCACACCCAGCCCAAGCCACAAATGCAGTTTGCCGGTCCACTTCTTAAATGCGCTGGGTTTCTTTTTATGGTGATGCTTCTTTCTCATGCTGATAAAACTTTTGCAAAGATAAACTTTAAATTTATTTAGATTAATTAAAATCTATATTCAGCCATGAAGGTCCCCCTCATCCCTAAAGAATTCGCGAAATCACTGTCACGGGCTGCCCACCAGGCAATGGTCGGCTGATACAGGCGGTTGAAAAGGTTTTCAATACCCAGGGAAAGCTTCCAGTTCTTGTTGACTTCATATCTTGACCTGAAATTGAAAATGGTATAATCCGGGATTCTCCCTTCTCCGTACACATACAGGCCTGTTTTTGCATTCGGTTCAAACCGGTCCTGCTCAAAAGCGTGAAGCATATCCAGTCCTACAGACAGGTTCCGTAAAGGTTTTACCTGGATATAAGCCAGTACTTTAGGTGCGGAAATTCTGCTGTTATTGATTTTTGTTGAATAATCGCCGTCGTCTTTCGGGGAAGTAATGCCTTCCATCCAGCTGTAGCTGCCTCCGAAACTGATGCGTTCTGTAGGCGTGAAATGCAGAAACCCTTCAACACCGTATACCACTTCCGGTGCGCGCTGGATCATCAAGGCCCGGTCCGGACTCTGAATGAATGAGGCACCGAGCTTTGAAGTGCTTACATAAGAAGTTAATTCATAATTGATCCCTTTACTGATCTGGCCTGTTGCCCCGAATTCATAATTATTAACGATGATCGGTTTCGTTTCAAGGTTACTGATGGTATCAGAAGTGGAGGTTCTCAGGATTCTCCCCAGTTCATTGATGGAGTAGGCCTGTGAAAAACTCCCGAAAAGATTAATAGCAGGATTGATGTTGTACCGGAACCCGATATTTCCTACCAGGGCATTGTACTCAAGATTGCCTCCTGTCACAAAAATACTTTTGGTAAACGTCCCGTCATTTTTAATACTTGAAAGGGTATTAAAATCGCCTGTTTTCACTTTTATATTTTCATAGCGAAAGCCTCCTTTAAGGATTAATTTTTTAAAAAGATCAATTTTTACGAGCATGAAAGGCGCTATATTCGTCATATCCATATCCGGGGTCCAGTAGCGGCCGTCTTCCAGTTTCTGTACGGTCTGGTCATTTAAAATATCAGCTCCGTAGATCATTTCAGCCTGGGAATTCTGTGCGTTCCAAAGCCGGGTATCAAAATTTATCCTTGCCCCTTTCTTTTTTGAAATGACATTGGACTGGCCTCCGTTTAAGAAAGTATCGCTGTATCCGTAAACCGTTCTGAAATCCTGCAGGTACAGGTTGATGTTCAGTGATGTACCTTTCCACAGGTTTTTATTGTCGTAGCTCAGTTTAAAATTGTGGTTTCTCGGGGTACCCTGCGGCGTGGTTTCAAGACCCTTCCCTTCGCCTTCGCCAATGGTGGGAATAAGGCCGTATTTCCCTGTTCTCAAGCCTAAATTCAAATCTGATCTTGATGCGTAACCGATATAGGCCGCTTCAATTCTCTGGTTATCATTCAGTGTATAGCCCAGTTTGATCATCCCGTTGTAATTGTCCATTTTGGCAGGGCTTGATGTAGGGCTGAGGCTGACACCATCTGCATCTTTCATGTATCCTGTTCTTTCATAAGCCAGTGATGCTACGTAATCGAAATTTTCAGTAATCTTTCCGGACAGCAGCTGGCTTGCCCTGAAACCTAATGTGCCGCCGTAAAGCTGCCCGGTAACGCCAATCTGCGACTGTCCCGAGATTTTCCGGTCACTGTCTGATCTCCGGGTGATGTAATTGATGATACCTCCGTCGGCACCGTTGCCGTAAATGGAAGATGCCCCTTTGATAACTTCAATCCTTTCAATTACGGAAGGATCAATGGATCTGATGTCCCTGGAACCGTTTCTCAGTGGGGTAGACTGCGGGATCCCGTCAATCAGTACCAGAACCTGTCGGCCTCTGAGGGTCTGCCCGCTGTTGGTAGTCATTCCCGAACTGGTAGCCAGACTGGGAATGGTATACTGTAAAATGTTTGTTATATCTGAATTAACGGTTAATTGCGACTGGATCTGTTTCCTGCCTACAATGGTAACCGAACCCGGAATTTCCTTTATGCTTTCTTTTTTCCGGGAAGCTGTTAATACCACCTCATCTACATTTCTGGTCTGTAAACTGTCTGTACCCTGCGCAAATGCAGTAACGGTTCCCAGACAAGCCACTGATAAAAGAGCCTTTTTCATTATATTTTTTTTCCTTGTTTTTTTCTTTTCCCCCACCAGACCAAAAATCCGGTTACAGGCAATGAGGTGCAGAGTAAGCCTGCCATAAACCAGATGATCTTCCCAATCAGCCCGAAATAAGAACCGGTATGGATATCATAATTGGCGTGGGCATACTGTTCTGCGGCAGTGAGCTCCTGATGAGGTTTGTTTACCAGCAGTTTCCCTGAATATTTATCGAAAGCCAGTTGGTTTCTTACGGCAAATTTCCCGTCTTCACCATAGACGGTGACCGGAATATTTTTTAATTCTTTTCCTTTTTTATTTTTTCCGTTCAGCGGTATCCTGAAGCTTGAAGATCCCGGGTACAGGGCCTGGGTCTGACGGGCGGCGAGATCATAAACCGAACTGTTTTTTGCCAGCAGTGAATCCGGGGATTTAATTTCTTTTTCTCTTGGAAGCTCAGCTGAACCGGACAATGTAAAATTGAATGCGTTTTTCACCCACGGATAGGCGAAATAAATTCCTGAAAGGCTTAACAACAATGCAATAAATGAAACATAAAACCCCAATACATTATGGAGGTCATAGTTTTTACGTTTCCATGTTTTTACGTTTTTCCAGTCGAAGCCGAAGCGTGTTTTCCTGGCATTTTTATTTTTGGGCCACCACAGGATAATGCCGGTGATCAGCATGATGATAAACAATACGGTCGGGATTCCCACGACATATTTTCCCCAGTCTGCTTTTAACAGCAGGCTCCAGTGGATGGACTTCAGGATAGGGAAGAGGTCATACTTTTCATTGTAAATCCCCCGGATCTGCCCGGTGTACGGATTTACATATACCAGCTTATTGATTTTTACCTCATCAAAATAGTTCCACGCCTGTTTGTCTTTTTCGTAATAAAGAAACTTGTACGTTTTGCTTCTGTCCAAAGGAATTTCTACTGAACTGACCGGAAATTCTTCCCGGGTTTCCAGAGAAACTTTTTCTTTAAGGACTGCAATGGAAAGCGGCTGATGCTGGTGGATACCCGGTTCAGTTTTTACATAGACTGCATCTTTCCTCAGCTGATTCTGGATTTCATCTTTAAAAACATACATGGTTCCGGTAAGGGAAACAATAAAAATGATGCATCCAACGGATAAGCCAAACCACAGATGCAGTTTGGCAGACCATTTTTTTATAAAAGAAGGTTTCTTCTTGTGATGATGCTTCTTTCTCATTTAAAATAAACTATTCCTGAAATTTTTCAGGAATAGCAGTTGTAATTATCAATTGTTAAAATTTGTAAGTAACAGTTCCCAAAGCATTGATAAGCTTTTGTGGGTTTGCAGTTGTATATCCTATCCAGTAATGCTGATTGGTAAAGTTGTCAACTTTCACCCCGATCCTGAATTTTTTCGCATCATAAAATGCGTTGGCATTTAATACAAAGTAAGTAGGAAGTATGAATTTATCAATATTGCTGGTTACAGCATTTAATTGATTTAAGATCTTGTTTTCACTTGCATAATTTCCTCCGACACCAATTCCGAAACCTTTAAGCCTTCCGTCCAAGAACTGGTAACTTGCATTAAAGTTACCTAACCATGGCGATCCGCCTGTACTTGGTCTTAACCCTGAAGCTACATCTTTTATATCATTGTAAGCAATACCCCCGATTAGGGAGAAGCCTTTAATTAAATAGGCATTTACTTCCAATTCAACTCCTTTGCTGTGCGTTTCACCAGCCTGAGTCTGAACAGAAGTTCCCGTAGGAGTAAACTGTCCTGTCCCAATTAAGAGGTTCTTTACTTTGATATCATAGTAACTTACCGAGGCATTAATTTTCCCGTTGATAAGGTTTGCTTTAAAACCTCCTTCAAACTGATTGGCTCTTTCAGGGTCAGCCAGTGCTATGCTCCCTGCGAAATCCTGTGTATAATATCCATTACTTTTAAAACTGTTCTGATAGTTTCCGAAAACTGAGAATTTATCCGGAATGATCTGATACACTAAACCTGCTTTAGGAGACCATGCGGATTGATCGTACCCTTCAACAACAGACATGAAATATTTACCTTCTTTAGCATTGTTGCTTTCATAACGGAGCCCAAACACAATATTAAGCCCTGTAACGGGTGTGAAAACGTTGGAAATGTATCCGCTATAGGTGTTAATATCTGCGTCACTGTCAAAGTTACCAATATTTGAAGGGTTGTTGTAAAGATTCCCTAATACAGTTCCGTTGAAATCTGAATAATCTGCTCCATTTGCAGAAACAGGGTTGTTAAAACTGCCTGCACCGCTCACCGTTAAATAAATATAACGCGACCTGTCTTTTGTCTTCAAATAATCAAAACCTACTACGGTTCTGTTTCTCATTCCGTTTCCGAACGTGTAATCGAAATTAAAATTCTGCTGAGCCTGGAAATATTTTTTTCTGCTGTCTCTTGTTCCCTGGTCGAATCTTGAAACAGTCAATGAATTATTAGCATCTAAACCAACAGAAAAGTAAGGTCCGAAACCATCCGAGTAACTTGAAGAACTATTGATGTTTGTAGAAGACTTAATATTATCATTGATTTTATAATTAATCTGACCGAAGATATTATTCACCCTTGCTGTCGTGTAAAGATCATCTCCGGTGTAGGATTCTTTATAATTCAATCCCTTCTTTTCCAGGTCTTTCATATTATCAACCCCTAAAGCCGGTGAAAGGTAGAAGAAAAAAGGATCCCCAACAGCTCTTGTATTGAACATTTCATATTCTACATTAAACTGTAATCTGTCGTTCAGATTATACGTTAACGACGGTGTAAAAGCAAAATATGAGTTTTTTGCATCGGTTTTCTGGAATGTTCCTTCGTTGGTATAAGCCGTATTGATTCTGAAAAGTAATTTTTTATCTTTCGTAAGCGGTGTATTTATATCAGCCTGCGCTCTGTAGGTATTATAACTGCCACCCATCAAGCTTACCTGGCCTTCGAAGCTTTCAAAAGGTTTCTTGGTGATTCTATTGATCAGACCTCCATAAGATGCTACATTGCTTCCGTATAAAGTTCCTGAAGGTCCTTTTAATACTTCAAGCCTTTCAATGTTGATCGCGTCTATTGTTGTGGTAACAGGAGATACCAATCCGTTTCTTAAAGAGTTGTTGGAAGGAAACCCTCTTAATACGACAAAAGATCCTCCGTCACCGGCTCTGCTTGTTGCCGTCCACATTTTCTGTAATCCCGTAACGTTTCTATACGCATCGTCAATTGTGAAAATTGCCTGATTTTCTAAAATATTTCTATTGATAGATGAAAAAACCTGTGGATCTTCAATCGCCTTTAAAGGCATTTTGTTTGAATAGTCACTGTCTTTCTTGATATACGTATTAATAATAACTTCTTCAATATTAGCTTTAACAGTATCATTTTCCTGTGCGAAAGTCAGCATAGAACCTAACAGCGAGGCACAGATCAGTACATTTTTCATGAAACGCAATTTTTTTTTGCAAATATATTGTTTTTAATTATTCTAAATAAATTAATGAATTGATATTTATCATACAATTAATATCCGGTGAATAACAAAAAACCGCTCCAGACTGTGCTGGAGCGGTTTATATAATTGAAATTGTTATTTCTTATGCAGGAATTTCCCCTTTGTATAAGAATGAAATAATTTCTTTGTTCAGTTTGTCTATCATTTCGCTGAATAAGTGGAAAGATTCCTGTTTGTAAATCACAAGCGGGTCTTTCTGTTCGTACACGGCACCTTGCGAAGATCTTCTCAGGTCATCCATTTCACGCAGGTGAAGCTTCCAGTTTTCATCGATAATTGATAATGTGATGTTCTTCTCAAAATCATTGATCAGGCTTTCACACTGGGATTCGTATGCTTCCTTAAGGTCAGTAACAATAGTCATTGTCTTATGTCCGTCCGTGAAAGGAACCTGGATCATTTTAAACATGGATCCCTGGTTCTGGTATACGTTTTCAATAATCGGGAATGATTTTTCTTTCAATAAGTTCAGCTTCATCTGATAATCTTCCTGAGCTGCCTTGAACAGGATATTGGTGAGATCCTGAACGGTCTTATTGCCGAAATCATTTTCAGAAACAGGAGAAGCCATGGTAAAGTGTTTGATTACTTCAAACTCAAAATCCTTATAGTTTCCTGTTGCTTTTCCTTTGGTTACGGTCGAGTTCGAAACATCGAAAATCATGTTCGTAATGTCATATTTCAGGTGGTCTCCGAACAGGGCATTCTTTCTTCTCTTGTAGATTACGTCACGCTGTTTGTTCATTACGTCATCATATTCAAGAAGCCTTTTTCTGGTCCCGAAGTTGTTTTCCTCCACCTTTTTCTGGGCTCTTTCAATAGACTTGCTGATCATGGAATGCTGAATGACTTCACCTTCCTTGTGACCCATTCTGTCCATCATTTTTGCAATTCTCTCAGAACCGAACAAACGCATCAGGTTATCTTCCAGAGAAACATAGAACTGTGAACTTCCAGGATCTCCCTGACGTCCCGCTCTACCTCTCAGCTGCCTGTCAACACGTCTTGAATCATGTCTTTCTGTTCCGATGATCGCCAGACCTCCGGCTTCTTTTACTTCTTTGGTAAGCTTAATATCCGTACCACGGCCTGCCATGTTGGTGGCAATGGTTACAACACCCGGCTGTCCGGCTCCTGCAACAATTTCCGCTTCCTTCTTGTGAAGTTTTGCGTTCAGTACCTGGTGCGGGATTTTTCTTAACTGTAATGCTTTTGATAATAACTGGGAAATTTCAACGGAAGTAGTACCCACCAAAACAGGTCTTCTTGCTGCGGTTAATTTTTCAATTTCCTCAATTACGGCGTTATATTTTTCTCTGTTGGTTTTGAAAACCAAATCCTGTTTGTCATTTCTTAAGATCGGACGGTTGGTAGGAATTACCACAACGTCTAATTTGTAGATCTCCCAAAGCTCACCGGCTTCCGTTTCGGCAGTACCGGTCATCCCGGCAAGCTTGTTGTACATACGGAAATAGTTCTGAAGCGTTACCGTTGCAAACGTCTGCGTTGCCGCTTCGATTTTTACGTTTTCTTTCGCTTCAATCGCTTGGTGAAGACCATCTGAATAACGTCTTCCTTCCATGATACGGCCTGTCTGCTCGTCAACAATTTTCACTTCGCCGTCAATAACCACATATTCATCATCTTTTTCAAATAATGTATAGGCTTTCAGCAATTGGCTCATGGTGTGAACCCTTTCCGACTTTTCGGCAAATTCTGCAAAAAGTTTTTCTTTAGCTTCAAATTCTTCTTCTTTAGATAAATTTTTAGCTTCAACTTCTGCTATCTCTGTCCCGATATCCGGAAGAACGAAGAAATTGTTGTCTTCATTTCCCTGAGACATGTATTCAACCCCTTTATCTGTAAGGTCTACCTGATTGTTCTTTTCTTCAATTACGAAATAAAGATCTTTATCTACAATCGGCATATCACGGTTGTTGTCCTGCATATACTGCGCTTCGGTTTTCTGAAGCAATGCACGGTTTCCGCTTTCCGATAAGAATTTAATTAGCTGTCTGTTTTTAGGAAGACCTCTGTATGCCTGAAGCAGCTTGAATCCTCCTTCTTTATTGTTTCCTGCAGCAATCAGCTTTTTAGCTTCATTGAAAATAGCAGAAACGGTTTTTTTCTGTACCTCAACAATCCTATCAATGGAAGGCTTAAGAACATCAAATTCCTGTCGGTCTCCCTGAGGAACCGGACCGGAAATAATCAACGGTGTTCTGGCATCATCCACCAATACGGAATCCACCTCATCCACAATCGCAAAGTTCAGTTCTCTCTGTACAAGCTCGGAAGGTGAAGTTACCATGTTATCCCTCAGGTAATCAAAACCGAATTCGTTGTTGGTTCCGTAGGTGATGTCTGAATTATATGCGCTTCTTCTTCCGTCTGAGTTCGGCTGGTGGTTATCAATACAGTCAATGGACATACCGTGGAACTGGTACAATGGCCCCATCCACGCGGAGTCCCTTTTTGCCAGATAGTCGTTTACCGTTACTACGTGAACGCCTCTTCCCGGAAGTGCATTCAGGAAAATAGGTAAAGTACCCACTAAGGTTTTACCTTCTCCGGTTGCCATTTCGGCAATCTTACCGCTGTGAAGGATAACCCCTCCGATAAACTGTACATCGTAATGCACCATATCCCATACCACCGGAGTTCCGGCAGCATTCCATGAGTTTTTCCAGATAGCAGTATCTCCCTGAATTTCAACAAAGTCTTTTCCGGCAGCGGCCAGTTTTCTGTCCCAGTCACCTGCTTTTATACGGATTTCTCCGTTCTGTGCCCATCTTCTTGCGGTTTCCTTTACTAAAGCGAAAACTTCAGGAAGAATCTGAAGAAGGACTTTTTCTTCAACTTCGTATGATTCTTTTTTAAGAGATTCAATTTTAGAGAAAAGCGCTTCTTTTTCGTCAACGTTTTCCGAATTTTTTATCTGCTCCTGGACCTGTTCTATCTGAGCTGTGATTTTACTGGTTGCAGATTTGATATTTTCTTTAAACTCAGCAGTCTTCTCTCTTAAACCGTCATCAGACAATTGCTGAATATCGGGTTCAACAGCTTTGATTTTTGTTACAACTTTTTTTACTTCTTTTAGGTCCTGCGCTTTTTTGTCTCCCAAAAACCCTTTTAGAACTTTGTTTAAAAAACTCATAAATTTTTTGCTTTATGCTTAAAATAGTATCCTTTAAGCGTTTTTAATAACACTTATCGTGTAAATTTGATATGTGAAAAGGGCAAAAAAGCTCTAAGCGAGGCTTAAAGCTTATTGCTTCCCATTAATATTCGTCTTCGTTCCAAAGATAATCTTCGTCCGTAGGATAATCACTCCAGATCTCATCGATCGCATCATAGATTTCCCCTTCATCTTCAATCGCCTGAAGATTTTCCACTACTTCCATAGGTGCACCAGTTCGGATTGCATAGTCGATAAGCTCTGCCTTAGTCATTGGCCATGGTGCGTCACTTAAATATGAAGCTAATTCTAATGTCCAGTACATAATTTTTTAATTTTTTGCAAAAGTATAAAAATAGCTTATATGATGCGCTTTTTTATACCTGATTTTCAATTCTTTTTATTAATTTTTATTCATTGTCCTTCGGAGCTGCTGTTACAGCTGTGAAGGCCGCCTGATTGTTGTCATTTTCTCAAAAACCATTCCACAAATTTTTTTATGCCATTTTGGAAGTTTGTGTCAGGTTTGTAGCCTATTAGTGTCCTGGCTTTTGTAATATCGGCATTGGTTTTCTGTACATCTCCGGGCTGCATTGGCAGATTTTTCCGGATGGCAGATTTTCCCAGCGTATTTTCTATGGTAGCTACCATGGTGTTTAAATCAACGACCTGGTTTTCCCCGAGATTAAGGATTTCGTAGACCTTTGAGTTTTCTTCCAGGTAGATGATGGATTTTGTAACCCCGTCAATAATATCATCTATATAGGTATAATCCCTTGCCGTAGTCCCGTCGCCGTAAAAGGGGATTTCCTGATTTTCCGAAATTAATTTCGTGAATTTATGAATGGCCAGATCAGGCCTCTGCCTTGGGCCGTATACCGTGAAAAAACGCAGCTGGATCATATCCATATGATAGAGATGATGATAAACATGGCCTAAAATTTCACCGCATCTTTTCGTGGCGGCATATGGGGAAATAGGGTGGTCTACCGCATCGGTCTCGGAAAATGGTGTTTTCTGGTTATTCCCGTACACACTGGAAGAAGAAGCGCATACAAATTTTTTAATCTGGAAATCCTTGCCCAGTTCCCAAAGGTTCTGTGTTCCGCGGATATTGACTTCCTCATAATCCAGCGGCCTTTCAATAGACGGGCGCACCCCGGCAAGCGCTGCCAGATGGATAATTAAATCAATCTTGTGGCTTTTAAATATCTCTTCCAGTCCCTTCTTATCACGGATATCCTGGTAATACAGGTAGTAAGAGTCAGACTTTGTAAGCGAAACCAGTTCCCGGATATCTTTCTCCTTTTCAGAAAACTCAAAATCCGAAAAATGCTGAACAGAATCTAAAGTATTTTTAATCTTTATGCGATAATCATAGAAATTATCAAAATTGTCAATATTGATGACAGAATGTCCTTTTTTAAGCAACTGTTCAACTAAGTGGGAACCAATAAAACCGCTTCCGCCGGTTACAAGATAATTCATCTGTATGTTTTTCTTCCCACAAAAATATAAATTTACTTCGTGAAAAATATAATCAGTAAATTTACTTAAAAAAGTAATATAAAATTAATATGCAGTTTCAGGGACAAATTTTAAAAATGACGTGCTTCAACGGTGAGCCGATTCAGTATTACCTTAATCTTTCAGGGGATCTTATCCATATGAATGAACTGTTCGGGAAAGAACTCACGATAAAGCATACCGGATTCCAGTGTGTAAACTGCCAGGAAGATAAGCCGGTCTACAGAATGGGGTTCTGCAAAAACTGTTTTTTTGAAAGCCCTTATGCAAGCGGTACCATCATCCGTCCTGAACTCTCCACGGCACATCTCGGAATTGCTGAGCGTGACCTGGAAGTGGAAAAACACATTCAGCTGCAGCCCCATACTGTTTACCTGGCTTACACGGGAGAAGTAAAAGTAGGGGTTACCAGGAATACGCAGATTCCTACACGGTGGATTGATCAGGGCGCGACTTTTGCTCTGCCTATCGCAAGAACGGAAAACCGGTATGAAGCAGGCATGATAGAAGTAGCTCTTAAACAGCATGTTCCCGATAAAACAAGCTGGAAGAAAATGCTGAAAGATGATCTGGAAGATGATATAGACCTAGCCGATTTCCAGCAGAAAATAAGAGAATATTTCCCTGAAGATTTCCGGAAATTCTACAGTGAAGGCGAAAATCTATGGAAGTTCGACTATCCTTTTGAAAAGCCTGAAAAAGTAACCTCATTTACCCTGGATAAAAGGCCTGAATTTACAGGGAAACTGACCGGGATTAAAGGGCAGTATCTGGGCTTCGACGGCGGTGAATTTATTAATGTAAGGGGACATGAAGGATATGTAATTGAACTGACACTATAAAACTAACGGTATTAACATCAAATCACAGGATGAAAAAATGGGTTAAAAAGATATGCATCGGTCTTGGAATTGTGCTTATCCTGGTCTTACTGGCCAATTTCGGACTGAATATCTGGCTTAAAACCCAGCTTCCAAAATATATAAAGAATAATACGGATTACAAAGTTTCCTATAAGCTGATGGAAGTTGACCTTCTGTCCGGGAATATTCTCTCAACAGGTATTACTGTTAACAGTAAAAATCCCCAGAATATTGATGTTATAGGGCTGCAGGGAACTATTGATACCCTTAAGATCAGCCGTTTCGGAATCTATGATGCAATTTTTAACAAACAGATCAACTCATCTGATCTGTTGCTCTCAAAACCTGATCTGAACATCATCCTGGCCAAACCTGTGGAGACAAAAACGGGTAAAAAAAGAAACCCGGTTATGTTTGAAAATATCAGGATCAACAAAGGCAACATCAGTATTTTCAGGCATACGAAACAAAAGTTCATATCCGTGGAGGATCTTGATCTGTATGTAGAAAACCTGCAGCTGACCGAAGAATGGGTAGAAGATAAGCTGCCTGTTGTTTTTGACAATTATAATATCAGAGGCCGGAACTTCTTTATACGTCCTGATGATGTCTATGCTTTACGGATTAATTCCATACAGACTACAAACGGGCAGGTGTCAGTTAGTGATTTCCAGCTTGTCCCGGTACTTACTTTTGATCAGTTTAAAAAATATTATCCTAAAAAGACAGCGCTTTTTCAGTTTGCTGCCAAAAAGATGGAGTTTAAAGATTTGGTATTGAAAAAAAATAAGGTAACGCTTGCCCATGCTAATTTCTATGATCCGGATTTTTTAATATATACTACTAATGCAGCTCCCGTAAAAATTAAAAAGTCTTCTGATTTTGAGCTTAATCTTGAAGATATAAGGCTTAACAATGCTGTTGTTCAGATCATGAAGCCTGACGGAAAGAAGCTTTTATACGCTAAGAACATTAATGCAGATGTTAATCAGTTGAAATTTGATAAGGATACCCGCGAAGAGCTTATCCCGATAGGGTACAAAGATTTCAGTATTTCAGGAAGCGATATTCTATATTCCGATCATCAGGATTTTAATATTAAAAGTCTCAGTTTAAATCCCAGAAAGGGCGAGCTGAAAGCGATTACCGTTGTGCCTAATGGCACTGCTGCAGGGAAAACGGCTATGAATCTGTCTGCGGAACATATTGGATTTACAATCAATACATGGGAGTTTGCCGAGAAAAAACTCAGGCTTGATATCAATGAAATTCTGGTAAACAGGGTAAAAGGAACAATCGAAGCCGGCGATGCCAAAAACAGTAAAAAAGGTGATCTCAGCGGAATACAGTTTCCGGTTACGGTAAGAAAAGTTACTGTAAAAAATTCGGATATTACTTATGATAAAGATAACCAGCCATTGAGCTTTAGCGGACTTAATGCTACGGCTAACGGTATCCGCCTTACTTCAAAAAAAGATAATTCAGGGATCGCGGTAAATATTAAGAATTATACTCTTACTACGAATAATTTCCTTTATAAAACACAGTTTTACAGGATGGCTGCCGGCTCTTTAAAGCTTGATGAAAAAAATGCCCTGATCAGCAATTTTGAAATGAGGCCCGTGGTTTCAAGGGCTCAGTTTATCAAAGCGATTCCTGTTGAGAAAGACCTTTATGATATTAAAGTCCGCCAGATTACTGCCGCCGGAACCTGGGATCTGTTTTCAGAACAGAAATCCATTAATGCTTCTCAGGTAACCATTCAGTCTGCTGATGCCAATATTTTCAGGAGTAAAATTCCCAATGATGATCCTAAGGAGAAGCCGTTGTATTCAGGACTGCTCCGGTCGATTAAAATTCCGATGGTTGTCAATACGCTTACTTTAAAAGATTCAAAACTGGTATATGAAGAAGATACTCCGGAGAGTGCGGGTCCGGGGAAACTTACGTTCAGCAATTTTAATATGAATGTTAAAAACCTGAATTCAGCAAAAATGAAAGGGAAGCCTACAAGAGTTGACATCAGGATCAACTGTTCATTTATGGACTTGGCACCACTTACCGTAAACTGGAATTTCGATGTTGCAGATCGGCGCGACGTATTTAATATTTCAGGGAAAACAACCGGTCTTCCTGCACGCGGCATTAATCCTTTCATCCGTCCTTACTTGCATGTAAGCGCTACAGGAACGATCCAGGAGATGCTCTTCAATTTCAAGGGGAGTCCTAAAGGGCTGAACGGAGATTTTAATCTCAGGCACAAGGATCTGAAAGTTACCATTCTGGATAAAGAAAACCGCGGGAAAAAAGGACTGCTGTCTGCTGTTGCCAATCTGCTGGTAAAATCAGATTCAGGAAAACTTCCGGAAGATGTGAAAGTGGAAGATGTGGAAAGGGAGCCTTCCAAATCATTTTTTAATTTATTCTGGAAAGGGATAGAGCAGGGATTGAAGAAAACACTTATCGGAATCAATATCGGCGGCGGAACCAAAGCACCGGATAATGGCAATACTGCAAGAAAAGATAGCAAAACATCTGCTGCATCAGATAAAACAGAGATAAAAACTGAAGAAGATAAAAATAAAAAGCCTTTTCTGAAAGGCATCTTCGGGAAAAAAGAAAACCCCGAAAGCAAATAGCTCCGGGGTTTAAGATATTAATCAAGATCAAATTCTTCGTTTTCAAGAATGGGGATCTTACGTAAGAAATCATCAAATTCCTTAGGATAATTACTTCCTGCACCGTAAGAATCAATCATCATTCCCAGATTGCCTTCTGTATCTTTAATTACATACAGAACGGCATTGTCATCCGGATTGCTCGGTCCTTCGAAACGGTAGGTTTTTACGATGGTCATTTCATCAGGCTGATAGTTCTTTTCAGAATTTTCAAATTTCATTTCACAGTCTTCATTCATCCTGAATTCTCTGTGGATCCCTCTTTGTGTCAGTCTTGTCATTACCTGACTTAATGTGGTCATTTTGTCGATATTTCCTGTTTCTTCCATAATATTATTTTTTCTTTCAAGTACAATAATTAAACCATAGCGATAAGGGGACGGTATTTATATAGGAGATTATACCGGAGCCTGTTAAGTGTTAACAAAATTTATAACAGCTGCCATCCTTTGGGTATGCTTTTTGCAATAGAAAAATTAATAAATCAGACGAAATATGAAAAAAGAAGTCGGAGTTTTACTGGCAGGGGGAGTTGGTCTTTTGGCAGTATTAAGCATCATCGGAATCAAAAAGATATTGAATAAAAAAGATAAGAAGTATAACGATACCTACTCGGATTATTACAGGCATTTTGACAAAGATTCCTACGATGATGAATATCACGGAGTAGAATTCTATGCACTGAAATAGAAGTATAAGCAACAATAACAAACATTACCATATACAATCCATGCCGTACAGGTGATGGATTTTTTTGTGGGAAAATTTGATGTTAAAATGCATTGTTTTATAAATGTACCGTTTTATCTTTACATTTCAATGCAGAACGAAAATATCATAAAAGGTCAGGGAGCGCAGCGAAATGTAGTCAACCGTTTCGAGAAATATACCTATGAGCCGGAAGACGAAGATTTCGAAACTGTAAAAACATCTTTCACCGAAGTTTTTCCGAAAACCATTGTCAATCAGGTAAAAAGCGAGGATTTACCGATGGAATATTCCATGAATCCTTATCAGGGCTGTGAGCACGGCTGTTCCTACTGCTTTGCAAGGCCGACTCATGAATATTGGGGCTACAGCGCTGGAATTGATTTTGAAAGAAAGATCATGGTCAAGAAAAATGCACCGGAACTTCTGGAGAAATTTTTTCAGAAAAAACGCTATCAGCCTGCTCCGATTTTACTTTCCGGAAACACCGATTGTTATCAGCCTGCAGAACGCCAGTTCGAAATTACGCGTAAGCTCCTGAAAGTATGTCTGGATTATAGGCATCCCGTTCATATCCTGACCAAGAACACGATGGTTTTGAGGGATATTGACCTTTTACAGCCGATGGCGGAACAAAACTTAGTTTCCGTTTCTCTGAGTATTCCCACCATTAATGAAGAACTGCGCAGAAAAATGGAGCCGCGGACAAGTTCTGCAAGAAATAAACTGAAAGCCATAGAAATTCTGTCTGAAAATAAAATCCCTGTCAATGTAATGGTCGCCCCGGTTATTCCGGGACTGAACAGTGATGAGCCTCTGGCTATTTTGAAAGCTATTTCTGATGCCGGCGCACAGAGTTTCGGATATACGTTGGTCCGGTTGAATGATACGGTTGAGCCGGTTTTTGTTCAGTGGATTGAAAGTGCTTTTCCAGACCGTGCCCAGAAGGTACTGAACCTAATCCGTTCTATGCGCGGCGGAAAGCTGGGTGAAAAAAGATATTTTGACCGGCAGAAAGGAGAAGGAACTATTGCTGAAATGATCCACAATACTTTTAAAATCGGAAGAAAAAAATTCTTTGACGGAAAAGAATTCCCGAAATTATCAACAGCTAACTTTACAGGAACAAAAGATCAGCAATTGAGGCTGTTTGATTAATTATTATACTACTTAAAATACTTTTTAAACAAAAAGCCGCTCCCCAAAAGGAACGGCTTGCTTATGATTTGTAGAGCATTTTATATACTGTCATCCGGGCATTTGAAATCATCACTGCAGGTTGCACAGATTACTACGTTTCCGCATGCATACATACAGAAATCCGGTTCCGGAAGTGTTTTAATTCCTCCTGCTCCTGTAATGGTTTTTAACTGGCTTTTGTTTAGCTTTTTTAGATTTTTCATATTGTTTTAATTAAAAATTTGATATTACTGTAAAGATAAATAAAAAACACATAAGTCAACCAGTTGTGGTATATTATTTTTTATCTATTTTTATTAATGCCATTTCATGTTCAAGTTTTTTAATTTTTTCCTTCAACAATACTATTTCATTATATAGGCTTTTCTGTTCTAAAGAATAGTGATCTTCATAAATAGATTCAATTGGGACATCTAATAATGAGGCAATCCTGAACCACTCATGAGAAGTAATTTTTATTTTACCTGATTCTCTTTTTTGATACTGTGCTTGGCTAATTTTTAAATAAGTTGCGATGTCTGCCTGAGAGACCTTTTTAGTTTTACGAATATTTATTAGCTTATTTTTTTTCATCTTTTCATTTGTTTCACGAATGTAATAATATTTCTAGTTACGGAGAATAAATATTGCTTAAATGGCAATAAAATTCCGGTTTTTACCATAAAAAAATCTCTTAAATTTGTCTTAAAATTACTACTGATTGTAGTAGGATTTATTGATCCGTAACTAAAAACTAATTAACTAAAATTTTAAAAATGAAAAATTTAAAAAAACTGAATCGAAATGATTTAAAATCTGTAACAGGAGGAAAGATGGCAGAAAATAATTGTCATTGTCATGGAAGCACATCTTCAAGCCCGAAGCAAGGTCTGCCCCCAATTGATATTCCGGCTGACAGTTCTGCACAGTGTTTCAATACTTGTTCATGTTATAGAGGAGAAGCGGGGTGTAGAAACTAGTGCATAAATTTCTTAAGTTTAAAACATGAAATTAAACTGCAAAGAACTACAAAATAATAAGAGGGTATTTATTATCCTCTTATTTTCATTTTCGTATTATTCCTTTGGCCAAAAGATTATTATTGATAATCAAAATAGTTTTCCAATTGAGATTAGCTACTTAAAAAATTCTGATATTGTTAAAAATAATGAAAAAAAGATAGTTCAGTCAAAATTTGAAATATCTGAAATAAATATTTTGAAAGAAAATATCAATGGAGAAATAAATATCCCTCTTTTTTTAAGGACAGATGAAACACTCAGTATTACTGTTAATCAGAATAATATAAAATTTGGTGGTAATAAGGATAGTATTCATTCGTATTTATTTAATACGTTAAAAAATGATCTTTTTATAAATATTGGAAACTATCAGAAAAGTTACCACAAAGATGATGTTAATACATTTATAAGATTATCAGAAATAGCCAAAAGTAACATAATTAGCAAAATCCAAAAATACAATACTACCACATCAGTAATAGATGATGCTTATTTAAAAAAGATTGAAAGATATATAATTCGCCAATGGTTATATTCTATTTTTATTAATCTTGACAGTACAAATAATGGAAATACGAAAAACAAAATATTGCAATATTATTTTAACAATTATATAAAAAAAGATATTACTCATTATTCATGTGAATCTTATTGGGATTATGAAATCATTCGAAAGTTTGCTAAACATTCAAAAGAGTTGAGACTCTCTCTTACAAAATATAATATCGTTGAAAAATCTGATGAAGATGATATTAATCAATTTATGAATAAAAGCTGTCAAAAATTTTATTTTCAAAGCAGATACAACTATTTAAACCATATAAAAGATCCTAAAGCTGAATTTTACAGAACTATTTTAAAAGAAAAATTTAATAATGATTGATATGAAAAATTCGGTAATTAAGTTTGTATTTTTATTATTTTCAGCTTTTATATTTGGACAGCAATTACACATCATATATAAGGTTAATTTTAGACCACAGATTAATAATGCACATATGAAAACAGAACATATGGCGTTGGATATCAGTTTTGATAAAAGCATTTTTTACAATGTAAATTATAAAAAATCTGATAGTATTGTTACTGGGTTAAAACAAAAAAGAGATATTCATTACCTTAAATTTACTATTAAACAGGATGAAAAGTCTTATTCTTATTATGGTGATTTTAATAATTTTTTCTTTACATACACAGAGAAAATACCTTCAAACTGGAAGATTAGAGATGCACAGTATCTTTATAAAAATTATAAAGTTCAGGAAGCAGAAATAGATTTTGAAGGCAGAAAATGGATTGCTGTATTCTGTTCCGAAATACCAATCAGTAAAGGACCATATAAATTTTCAAATTTACCGGGCCTTATCCTGAAAGTTTATTCTGTAGACGGAGATTATAATTTTGAAATGGTAGAAATCAGTAAGCAAGGCGAAAATCTACTTTACCAAAAGTCTGGCAATTATTCTGCAGTTAAAAAAAGTAAAATAGATGGAATGATTGCTAATTTTATTAAAAATCCTGCTTTAGGAAATATTACCATTGTTAATGAGTCTGAAGATTCTTATAATTATAGGTTTAGTGGTAAAAAGGATCAATCTTATTATGATATGAAAACTTATATTGAAGAAGTTATTTCAAAATTTAATAATCCGATAGATAAAAAAACATATATCCTGATTTTTTAAACTTTTTTATCAAATAAAAAACCGGACAAAATTCGTCCGGTTTTTTTATTATTTTTTAATCAGTCCCAACTCAATTAACCGCTCATGCAGAAACGCTCCGGCTGTGGTATCTTCATACAGTTTCGGGTGGTTTTCATCTACACAGTTTTCAAGCGCATTTAAAGACATGGAGCTTACCGGGTGCATAAAGAAAGGGATGGAATATCTTGAAGTCCCCCACAGTTCTCTCGGCGGATTAACAACCCGGTGAATGGTTGATTTCAGCTTATTGTTCGTATGCCTTGAAAGCATATCTCCAACGTTGATCATCAGTTCGTCCGGTTCTGCAATTGCATCGATCCATTCACCTTTGTGGTTCTGAACCTGAAGGCCTTTTCCCTGGGAACCCATCAGAAGCGTAATCAGGTTGATGTCGCCATGAGCAGCTGCTCTTACAGCATCGTCCGGTTCCTGTGTAATCGGAGGGTAATGAATTGGTCTTAAAATAGAATTCCCTTCTGCAATTTTATCATCAAAATAAAATTCATCAAGTCCTAAATATAAAGCCAGGGCCCTTAAAACATACTGTCCTGTTTTTTCCAGCATCTGATAGGCTTCTTTACCTACCTCATTGAACTTCGGAAGTTCTTCAACCGTTACATTGTCTGGGTACTCGCTTTTGTATTTTGAATCCTCAGACACATACTGCCCGAAATGCCAGAATTCTTTCAGGTCTCCCTTTTTGAAGCCTTTTGCCGTCTCTTTACCGAATCCTACATAGCCTCTCTGCCCGCCGATGCCCGGGATCTCGTATTTCTGTTTTGTTTCTGTGGGCAGCTCAAAAAAGTTCTTTACCTCTTCATACAGTTCATCCACCAGGGTGTCACTAAGAAAATGGCCTTTTAAGGCTACAAAACCAATTTCTTCATAAGCTTTTCCGATTTCATTTACAAATTTCTGTTTGCGTTCCGGGTTACCCGAAAGGAAATCACGCAGGTCTACACTAGGTATTTTGTCCATTTATAGAAATTTTACGTAGTGCTAAATTACATTTTTTAAATTAAATTCTTTTTTATCTCCGGTATTATAAATTAAATTTGTCCTATGAAAAAATATTCTTCCAAAAGAAGTATTCAGATATTGGCACACCTTCTTCAGCAGTACGGAATTTCAGATATTATTATTTCCCCGGGATCCAGGAATGCCCCTCTGGCGATTCATTTTTCGGAAACCGACGGCTTTAACTGTTTCAGTATTGTAGATGAAAGGAGCGCAGCTTTTGTAGGAATGGGAATGGCCATGAGCCATAAAAAACCCGTTGCCATTACCTGTACCAGCGGTTCTGCAGCGGCTAATTATTATCCTGCGGTTACGGAAGCTTTTTATTCGAATATTCCCCTTTTGATACTGACTGCCGACAGGCCCACGGATTATGTGGATATTTTTGACGGACAGACGATCAGGCAGCAGAATCTTTTTCACCAGCATTCCTACGGGGATTTCCAGCTGCTGGAAGACAGCCGGGAAAATGCAGAGGATTTTAATTTCGATACCCTTAAAAAAGCCATTGAGCTGTGTTTCGAAAAGCAGGGACCGGTCCATATCAATATTCCTCTGGAAGAACCTTTATATGATCTCATCTCTGAGCTTCCGACTTTCCCTACCGTGGAAAAAACAATTAAGCAGAAAGATTATGAAATCCCGTCAAACCTTGTGGCCGACTGGAATACTTCGCAGCGGATCATGATTCTGGTAGGAACCAGAGGGTACAGTCCGGAACTGGAAAATCAACTGACCCAACTGGTTAAAAACCATTCTGTGGTGGTGTTGAGTGAAGCCAATTCCAATCTCTATCACGAAAAGTTCTTCAGGCATATTGACCGCTATATATTTAATTTTACAGAGGAAGATTACAGGACCTATGCACCTGACCTGCTGATCACGGTAGGGCAGAACGTAGTCTCTAAAAAAGTAAAGCAGTTTTTGAGAAGTGCCAAACCGAAACAGCACTGGCACCTGGATGAAGTATGGCAGCCGGATACCTATTTTGCCCTGACAGAAAAGATAGAAGTAAGGCCTGAAGTTTTCTTTACTAAATTATTGAAATTCATTAATCTGGAGCCAAGGCCCTATTTTAATCTCTGGGATGTTTTGAAAGATAAAAAAGATGCAAAACATGAACAGTTTTTGAATACGGTAGGATTTTCTGATTTTTATTTCTTCCATAAATCTTCACAGACAATTCCTGAACATTACAATATCCATTTCAGCAACAGTTCAGCCATCAGGTATGCCCAGCTGTTTGATTACGGCAAAAGAAAAATCTACTGCAACAGGGGAACCAGCGGAATTGACGGTTCAACGTCTACTGCCATGGGATTTGCCATTAAAAATACGGAGCCCACTCTGCTGATTACAGGGGATTTAAGCTTTTTCTATGACATTAACGGACTCTGGAACCAGTATATCCCTCCGTTCGTAAGGATTATGATTTTCAATAATGGGGAAGGGAATATTTTCAAGATTATTCAGGGGCCGGGAAATGCCAACCCGAATGCGCTGGATGAATTTATTGCCACCAAGCACCATAAGAATGCAGAGCATCTCGCGAAACATTTCGGGTTTTCCTACACAAAAGTAGATGAAGAGGCTACGTTAGACCGGGTTCTGGAAAATTTCTTTAAACCTGATGTTCAGCCTAAAATATTGGAGATCAATACCTACGGAAAGAACAATGCAGAGGTACAGAAAGCTTATTTTAACTTCTTAAAGGAAAATTAAACTTATCCTTCCGCTAACCCGGAAATGTGGATCAGCCATTTCCTCTGATAAAAATAATTTCTTGAACCGGTAAGGCACAGTTTCGTTCCGAACGGATAAATATCATCATGGACGGAATTTTTTAAGGGATAGCCATCAGGATAATATGCAATTCCATAAGAATGGTTTTGATGAACACTTATTTTGGGACAAATTTTTAAAAACTCTACCTTTTTATTTTTTATACTGATCTGGTAGATTTTGAAATCTTCGTTTTCCGTGTATGTATTCAATGCATTAAGCGCTACCGAATCTGTATGCCGGCTGTTGACTTCACGGACAATCAGTTGCAGTCCGGACTCGCTGCGATCGATAAGATCTTTTATTTTATGGTTGGTTTTCTGAATGCTGGAAGGTTGGTTGATAAAGATGGTTTTCTGAAAAAAATCATTACAGTAATTGTTGGATACAGCCAGAATTACGATAGCCTGGATGATGTAGGGCCATTTTTTCAGGCAGAGTAATGCGAAAGGCAGAATAATGCATATGGTTGTCAATACTTTTACATCAGACCTTATGGTATAAAAGTGATAGGTAGGATTCAGCCATGCGGTTTCAGATTCCTAGGTATATAAATCAGTCAATGTAAAATACAATAAGACTGCCACTGTCACAAAATTGATGATCTGTAAAAAGGTACATATTTTATTCATAAAAAATCATAAGCTACAAAACATATTGTTTCTAAAAGATGCAGATACAATTGAATTACAGATCCGTATATTCCTCATTGCCGGGCAGATTAGTAATTTTATCAAGCGGATAAATAAAATTTTCATTGAAATTATTCATCGCATTAATGATCTGGAAATGAGAAAACTGTTTGATGTTCTGGATGTTGATTTCGGTCTCTTTGATTTTTTTCTGTTTTAAAAGATGCTGCCGCTGTACTCCGTTCAGAAGGTAAGTGGAGGGCGTATACCAATCTTTCCCCTTTAAAAACAGGAGGTTGGAATAGGAAGTATCCGTCACATGGTTGTTTTTGATAATGATAATTTCCTCCGCTTTGGATTTCATCTTCATTTTTTCGAGCTCTTTCCGGTCTTCAAACTTGAAGGAATAATCATAGCTGTTATTCTCTACCAGCTGGAAATCCTGTATTTCCGGGATGGCATAAGGAATCATCTGGGTACGTACTTTTTTATCAAGGTCATACACAATTCTGAGCTTAAAAAGCCCGTCTCCGTCATGGTCCAGTTGTTTATAAATCTTGGCAATGTCGATAGAGCCCTCTTTCCCAAAATGGGCGAAAGTCTGGTCTACACGCTTCTGATGAAATTCCGGTAAAAAAATTTCCTGGTCTTCTACTTTGATGCTTTCAATAAATTGGGACATAAATTTTATTTTTCATTTCCTGATATTCGTCTTCTGACCTGCTCATGTGGGTAATCCCGCCGCCGCTTTTAAAATAAAGGTCCTCACCTTCTTTTTCTATAAACCGGATCATCACACAGCTGTCTACATTCTGGCCGTCAAACCAGCCGCAGACCCCGGTGTAAAAACCCCTTTCATAACCTTCCGCCTCTAAAATTATTTCCATTGTTTTAGATTTCGGGGCTCCTAAAATGGAGCCTGCAGGCAACAGCTTCTGCATAATGCTTCCTACCTTTCCGCTAAATTCAGGCTTTATATTTCCTGAAATTTCAGAACTCATGGCATAGAGGTCCTTCTGCTGGGTCCTGATGAAATCAATGTGTTGGAATTTATCCACTTTCACATCGTCTGCCACCATGCTGAGATCATTTCGCAGCAAATCTACTACGGTGTAATGTTCGGCTTTCTCTTTCCTGTCGTTTTTCAGGGTTTCCGCAGCATTTTCCAGGTCGGCATCAATGGTCCCTTTCATGGGGTAGGTAAGAATTTTTCCGTCAATGATCTTCACAAAAGTTTCAGGAGAAAAAAATACAAAAAAATCTTTATAAAAAACTTTATATTTCGCACTTGAATGAAAAAATATTTCTCTAAGGGTCAGGTTGGTTTCAATTTTGGTTTTCCGGGTATAGTTGACCAGATAGGAATTCCCGAGGTGGATATTTTCCTGCACTTTATCAAATCCTTTTTTAAAGCTTTCCAGGGTTTCAGGATAAAATTTCCATTCAATATTTTTATGCAGGACAGGTTGCTCGGATGTATTTGAAGAGTTTTGGAAATCAATCAGCAGGCCTGAACTTATGAGTTCTTCCTGCCTGAAAATTTCAATATTCTCTGCGGGGAAGTCGACCATAAAGAAAAAAGGAACTTTCCGGAGCGAAAGTTCATCCATTTCCATAAATTTTTGTTGTTTCACTGAAAACATCCTGCAAAAGTAATTATTGATGATTACTTTTGCACAAAATTTTTTAATGGAAAACAGATATCCACAGAAACCGGGATTAGATTTTATACTGAAGCAGGCATTTTTCTATTGGAATAAGACGCTTATTTACCAGCTGAAGTTTTCAGTGATTTATTTTGCCATCTTTTTTACGGCATTCTTTTTCTTTGCCTCAAAATACGGAATCCTGGATCAGCAGCAGGAACTTATGGAGGCCTTTCAGGTGAGCACGGAAGCTTATCTTCAGAAAGCACAGGCACTTGGGCAGACAGAGAACTCACAGTATTTCAGTTATGCGTTTTTAGGCATACTCGTTTTTTTGTATCCTTTAAACCTGGGATTGTTTCAGATTTTCAGGAAAGTTGATCTTAACGAAAAACCGGAAATCGGAGACCTGTTTGTTGGTTATAACGGCTTTAATTTTTTTAAATATGCCGCTTTTTATCTATTCTGGTTTATGATCTACATGATGACCTTCAGGCTGGTTATCCTGCCGTTTGTATGGGTGTGTATCACCATTTTTGTTGCACCGATTATGTTCTTTATGAACAAAACCATATTCGAGTCCATCTCTTTGAATTTTAAGGCATTAAAAATGTATTTCCTGGAAATATTTGTCTGTGTCATGGTTGCGGTTATCTTTAAATACATCGGGTTTGCCTTATTTCTTATCGGCGGATTGTTTACGTTTCCATTCTGGAATGCTATGATTTACTCACTTTATAAAACAATTTTTACAGAGAAGGAGTAAATTTTGAATGTTCAATGTTTTTTCTTTCAAAAAAAAGTTAAATTTGGGAAGAACAACATTAAAAATATACACCATGTCAGAATTTAACGAATTTGATCAGCAGGGCTCTGTTCCGGAAAGGAATACAAGCTCTGTTATCTCACACGCCTTCGAAATGTATAAAGGCGTCTTTTTATATGCCATCGTAGCAATGGTTATCTATCTCGTCGCAGGATCGGTGATCCAGGCTCTGAGCGGATTCAATTCCATGAGCTTTGCCGATGATATGAAAAGCTATGGAGATGATTTTTCAGGATATAATATCTGGGCTGCTCCCGGGTTTACGCTGTATCTTTCCATGTCCTGGCTTTTAGGGATTTTACTGGCTCCGCTGTATGTAGGCCTGATCTATATTGTTAATAAATACAATACCAAAACACCTGTTGAATTTTCTGATTTGTTTATTGGTTACCGGCAGAATTTTGTTAACATTCTGATCTATAGCCTTCTTTCAGGTCTCATTACCTCAGTTGCTGCTTTTTTCTGCGTCATCCCTGTATTCTTTGTTTATCCTTTACTGATGTTGGGCTATCCAATCCTCCTTTTTGAAAATGCCACTGCCACAGATGCTTTGGGGAAAACATTCAGGATCGCTAAAGAAAATTACGGCACGTTTTTAGGAACGACTGTTTTGGGAATCATAATTTCCTGTGCCGGGATTGTACTTTGCGGAATCGGGGTTATTGCAACTGCGCCATTTATTATGGTGGTAATGTATTCTCTGTATTGTGCTTTCCTGGGAAAACCGAGACAAATAACTTATAAAAAATGATGAATAAAGAACAACAAATAAGCAGTACTAAAATAAAGCAGGTAGCATTACTTGCTATTATTTTGGTCATGGCAGGTCTAATCTGTTTTAATCTTGCGCTTTTTATACCCTCTGTATTGGGAGCCATTACCATTTATGTGGTCTGCAGGAAATATAATTTTTATCTGCAGGAAGAGAAAAAATGGAAACCCTGGGCTGCAGCGCTTGTCTTGATGTTTGCCAGTCTGATTATTCTTATTCTGCCGGTTTATTTTATCGGGGATTTACTCATCGAAAAATTCGGGAATGCACAGGCTTATATGAATAAGTTCAATGTATTCCTGGAAAAAATACACACCTATATTTACTCGAAAGTCAAGGTTGATATCCTGAGCAAGGAGAATATGGGCAAGCTGAAAAGCAGTGTCGGACAATTTTCAACAAAAGCTTTAAGCGGGACGGTAAATACGCTTACCGTCATCGCATCCATGTATTTTATTCTTTATTTTATGCTCGAAAAACCAAGGTTTTTTGAAAGGATCCTGTCCTCATCCGCTCCCCTGAAAAGATCAAACGTTTCCATGATCGGTGAGAAAATGAGAAAACTGATCATGGCCAATGCAATCGGTCTTCCGGTAGTGGCACTTGGCCAGGGTATTATTGCACTGATCGGATATTTCATTTTCGGGGCACCGAGCCCTGTTCTGCTTTTTGCTCTGACTGCCGCTGCATCAATGATCCCTGTAGTAGGAGCCGCAATTGTGTATGTGCCGGTCTGTATCTTCATGATTGCAGAAGGAAATACCGGTGCCGGACTTGGATTGGCAGCGTATTGTGCCATCGTAGTTGGTATAACAGACAACCTGCTCCGTTTTACCCTGCTTAAAAAACTGGAAGATATCCATCCTTTAAATACCGTTTTCGGGATTATCATGGGGATGAACTTATTTGGCTTTATGGGACTGATTTTCGGGCCCATTATGGTTTCCCTTACCTTATTGCTGATCCAGGTCTACAGGAATGAGTTTTCAGAAGACGATATTCCTGAATTACAGCTTCCCAATAAAGATGAGGAGTTAGAAAAGAAAATTGATTTAATACTATAATAAAATGACAGAAGGAATAAACCCGGATATTTTAAAGAAAATCTGTACCGTTAAAATGCCTTTCGGGAAATATGCGGGAACGATCCTGGCAGATTTGCCGATAAGTTACCTTGAATGGTTTCAGCGCCAGGGGATGCCCAAAGGAAAACTGGGAATGCAGTTGGCAACGATTTATGAAATCAAGCTGAACGGGCTGTCAGACCTGCTGATTCCTATCCGCGGAGGTGCTGTGAATTATGAAAAGCCCAAAACAAAGACGTATAAATTTTAAAATATGATTTCGGCGGCATCGGAGATGCCGCCGAAATCAATAGTATCAGCCTTTCAGAGCGGCAATTTCATCTCTCAGCTTTGCCGCTTTAATGAAATCGAGGCTTTTTGCCGCCGCTTCCATTTCTTTCTGTTTCTGTCCGATGACTTTTTCCATATCTTCAGAAGTATAATTTGCTTTGGCTTCGGCCACTTTCTGCAGGATTTCTTTCTGTGTGTATTTTTCGTCCGGGAAATCCTTGGTTCTTCCGACCAGGTTTTCAGAAATCTTTTTATTTAAAGCAACAGGAACTTTCCCGTGCTTTTCATTGTACTCTATCTGCTTCGCCCTACGGTAATCTGTTTCATCAAGGGTAGCCTGCATGGATTTTGTGATCTTGTCGGCATACATAATGGCCCTTCCGTTCAGGTTTCTTGCGGCACGGCCTACGGTCTGGATCATCGATCTCCTGCTTCTTAGCATTCCTTCTTTATCTGCATCCAGGATGGCAACCAGGGAAACTTCAGGTAAATCAAGTCCTTCTCTTAATAAATTCACCCCGATCAAGACATCAAAAAGCCCCACACGCAGATCCTGCATAATCTGGATACGTTCCAGGGTTTCCACATCAGAGTGGATGTATCGCGTCCTGATGCCGAATTTGACGAAATATTTGGTCAGTTCCTCGGCCATTTTCTTTGTTAATGTTGTTACCAGAACCCTTTCGTCCACATCAGCCCGCTTCCGGATTTCTTCCATTAAATCATCAATCTGATTGATGGTCGGGCGGATTTCAATGATGGGATCCAGAAGTCCTGTCGGACGGATAATCTGTTCAATGTAGGCACCCCCGGTTTTTTCCAGTTCATAATCGGCCGGTGTGGCGGAAACATAAATAACCTGGTTCTGGATGGCTTCAAACTCTTCAAATTTCAGAGGCCTGTTGTCCATCGCTGCCGGAAGCCGGAAGCCGTATTCCACCAGGGATTCTTTCCTGCTGCGGTCGCCTCCGTACATGGCATGGACCTGCGGTACGGTTACGTGGCTTTCATCAATCACCATCAGGTAATCTTTAGGAAAATAATCCAGCAGGCAGAAAGGTCTGCTTCCCGGAATCCTGCCGTCCAGATACCTGGAATAATTTTCAATTCCTGAGCAGTAGCCGAGTTCTTTAATCATTTCCAGGTCCAGTTCCGTTCTTTCCTGCAGCCTTTTGGCTTCCAGTGGTTTTTCAACGGAATTAAAGAAATCCACCTGTTTTACCAGGTCATCCTGTATACTCCTGATAGCGCCGTTTAACGTGTCTTTTGATGTTACGAAAAGGTTGGCAGGGTAGATCTGAATCTGCTCAAAACTGGCGGTTACATTTCCTGAAACGGGATCAAAGCTCTGGATTTTCTCAATTTCATCCCCAAAAAACTGGATTCTTACAGCATTGTCCGCATAGGCCGGAAATACATCAATAACATCACCTTTTACACGGAATGTCCCTCTCTGGAACTCATTCAGTGTCCTGGAATATAAGGCATTAACCAAAGCGTGTAAAAGGGCGGTCCGGGTTACTTTTTCCCCGATGGCTATTGAAATTAAGGATTTGTGAAATTCTGTCGGGTTCCCGATACCGTAAATACATGAAACGGAAGCTACAATCAGGACATCCCTTCTTCCGGAAAGCAGACTGGCTGTTGCAGAAAGTCTCAGTTTTTCAACCTCTTCATTAATGCTCAGGTCTTTTTCAATATACGTTCCTGATGTTGCGATATAGGCTTCAGGCTGGTAATAATCGTAATAACTTACGAAATACTCCACGGCGTTTTCAGGGAAGAATTCTTTAAACTCCATGAAAAGCTGTGCGGCCAGGGTTTTATTGTGTGCCAGGACCAGGGTAGGCTTTTGTACGTTACGGACAACATTGGCCACTGTAAAAGTCTTTCCGGAACCGGTTACCCCCAGTAAGGTCTGGTACTTTTCCCCGATTTTAATGCCTTCGGTAAGTTTTTCAATGGCCTGAGGCTGGTCCCCGGTTGGTTTATATTCTGATTCAAGTTTGAACTGCATAGAAAATGTGATCTTGTATAACAAAAATACGAAAGAAATTTCTGATTGAGAATGTATTTAACATTTACGAAAGTCAGTCCGTATATTTTTAAATGAATGATCAGATATACAAAAACGGCACCTTTTTGATTGTTGCTGTACTTTATTTGAATGACCGGGTTTTATGGCACCAATTTTTCTGTCTTATCCCGTAACCTCTTAATTTTGATTATGAAAAAAATATTCTTACCCGTTTTGCTTACCTCCGGAATCATGCTCGTTTCATGCCAGGGAAAAGGCAAACCAAGTGAACCTTCCCCAAAGGAAGAGAAAGCCAATACCAATTATAAGCCTGCATTTAAAGGACAGACCAGAATCGCTACGGTAAAGACAACGACGCCTTATGCGGTAGAAGTCTTAAATAAAGATCTGGGCAAGCCTTGGGGAATTATCAATTTGCCGGACGGCAGGTTCCTGATCACGGAAAAATCAGGTTTTATTAATGTAGTATCAGCCGACGGAAAACAGGTTTCTAAAATTGAAGGTTTTCCTAAAGTGGATGCCAAAGGCCAGGGAGGAATGCTTGATGTAGCTTTAGATCCTGATTTTAAAGCCAATAATATGGTATATTTTGTTTTTTCTGAGCCTTTCGGAGACGGAAATTTAACTTCAGTAGCAAAAGGGAAACTTTCGGCAGATATGAAAAATATTTCCGGCATACAGGTGATTTTCCGGGCGACACCTTCCTATGATGGAGACAAGCACTACGGAGGAAGGCTGCAGTTTGATAAAGATGGGAATTTATTTGTAAGTACCGGGGAGCGGTCAGATAAACAGACCCGGGTATATGCCCAGAAAACGGATAATTATTTAGGCAAAATCCTAAAGATTACAAAAGACGGGAAACCTGCTCCGGGAAATCCGTTTATGAATACCTCCGGGTATAAGCCTGAAATCTATGCATTCGGAATCCGGAATCCGCAGGGTATGGCTTTAGATGAAAAAGGCCAGCTCTGGGATATTGAAATGGGACCCCGGGGCGGTGATGAAATCAATTTGATTCAGCCGGGAAAAAATTACGGCTGGGGTGATGTTACCTACGGCATTGAATATTCCGGCGAGAAAATCAATAACGGAACAACACAGAAAGCAGGGACCGAGCAGCCGGTTTATTACTGGGACCCTGTAGTTTCTCCAAGCGGCGTTACGTTCTACACCGGAAATATACCTGAATGGAAGGGCAATTTATTTATCGGATGTCTCAGCGGACAGCATATCAACAGGATTGTGCTGAAAGACAATAAAGTAGTAGGGGAAGAAAGACTGCTTCTGGACCAGAAAGAAAGATTCCGGGATGTACTGAACGGAATGGACGGCAACCTTTACGGAATCACAGACAGCGGGAAGCTGTATAAAATTTCCAAGAAATAATACAGATAAAAAATCCCGCAGGTTTCGCATGATACACAATTTTTAAATCCGTATCAATATGAAACCTGCGGGAATATTATTTAAAAGCTGTTGATCATCCTGTTAAGCCCTTCCGTCAGAATTTCCTGCGAAGTAGAGAAACAGATTCTGATATGCCCTTCGGCACCTTTGCCAAACCATCTTTCCGAGCCCGGAACAATAGCTACTTTCCCTTCTTTAAGAACATGCTGGGCAAATTCATCACTGGACATGCCATTTTCTATTTTAGGAAATATTACAAATGTAGCTTCCGGAAGATTAGGGGTAAGGATTCCTGAATTGCTTAACATGCTGTGAGCCAGATCTCTGTTGTGCTGCAGGTGCGTAAGGAAATCATTAAACCAGGGTTTTGCCTTGTCAATCGCTACGCTGGCAGCAATCTGAGATAAAGTAGAAACGCCTTCAATGGTAGAATTGAAATTTGATTTTTCCGTGAAATCATCCAGTAATTCCTGGTCGTTGCATAAAACCGCTCCGATTCTCAGTCCGGCAATACCGAAAGATTTTGAAAAGCCGAACACCGTAAAGCTTTTCTTTTTAGCTTCTTCAGATACCGAAGAATAGGTGTTGAATTCTTTTTTATCATAAACAATATCACTCCAGATTTCATCACTCATTACCCAAAGGTCATGAGCCGCGGCAATCTCTGATATTTTCTTTAAAATTTCTTTAGAATATACCCTTCCTACAGGATTGTGGGGATTGCAGATGCTGATCAGTTTTGTTTTGGGAGAAATTAATGAAACCAGCATTTCAAGATCAATATCACCTGTTGTGGAGTCTACAGCACACAATTTTATATTTCCCCCGACAGCTTCCACCGTTTTCTTGAAAAGGAAATCGACAGGGTCAAAAATAATGGCTTCGTCTCCGGGATTTAAAACATATTTTGCAATCAGGAACATGCCCTGGGCAGCACTGTTTACTGCCAGAATATTATCCGAAGTAAAATTACCTTTCTTTTCCGTATTGAAATGTTCGGCAACGCTTTTTTTGAATTCCGGGATTCCGGAAAAAGGGCCGTAGCTTAAATAGCCATCCTTAATATATTCAATGATGCCGTTTTCAATTTCCGATGACATCCTGAAATCCGGATCGGCTGCCGTTAAAGGGATGATTCCGTTCTCCAGTGTTGCCCATCTGCCGTTGTAGGCTTTTCTTTTCAGGGCTTCGAAATTAATATCTTTATTTGTAAACATCTTTATTTATAAGAAATTGGTAACGTATTTTTAGGTTGTTCATCCAGGGGCAACAGGAACTGCTCAAGCAGAGCCCTTCCGTTTTTGATGTGGATATCAATTTCAGGCCTTCTTTCTTCTTCGTATTTCCGGAAAGCTTCCTGGTGGTCATTTCCCTGGGTGAGAAGATCAGTCAGCGTAAAAGAATCCTTCAGTGCTGAGGTAACTCCCTGGCTGGTAAAAGGAATGAGTGGGTGTGCTGCATCTCCTATGAATACAATATTCTCATGGTAGAACGGGTTTAGTTTTTCCAGTTCATACACCCTCCAGATATGGGCGTTTTCATAGCCTGAGCCTTCAATAATGGACGAAACCAAAGGGTTCCAGTCCCCGAAATTATCGAGCATGAACTGCCTGATACAGTCCGGAGTATA
Source organism: Chryseobacterium sp. Leaf201 (assembly GCF_001421435.1). Taxonomy (GTDB): domain Bacteria; phylum Bacteroidota; class Bacteroidia; order Flavobacteriales; family Weeksellaceae; genus Chryseobacterium. The sequence continues at coordinate 31,817 of NZ_LMKA01000079.1, read as the reverse complement.
ATCTTCATTAATGAAAAACCGGGTAATGTCAAACTGGCAGTACCAAAGGATTTTTGAAGAGGAAAGCTTTAAAACACCAAAGGTAAGGCCTCCGCTCTCATGATGGAATTTCAGGAAATTGCTTTCGATCTGTCCGGCAAGTTCTTCATTTTCAATGATATTGACCACTTCATTTTCCAGAACGGCTTTCATGATCTCATCCTGAAAAATTTTCCTTCTGAGCCGACTTCTTGATCCGTCCGACGCAATAACAATATCAGCTTCCAGCTTTGTGTTGTCATCAATCAGGATATCCGCTTTTCCGTCTGAAAAACCGTTTAGGGCTGCTGTTGTTTCATATGAAAGCTTGTCTGAAGGGATTCCGCTGGCCAAAATCTCAATCAGTGCACTTCTGGAAACCACAAAAACATCATCCAGGTCTTTTTCAGAAATAATTTCCCCGCTCTGGCTGTAATGGATGTATTTTTTCAGGAAACTTCCTTTTTCGTAGAGATGATCAATGTTAATGATGTTGGATAGAAACTCAATGCCTTCTTTGGGAAGGATAAACCCGTGTCCTTTCAGGTCATTCTGCGTTCTTCTTTCGTAGAGGTGGTAGTCTATGTTATTTTTCTCTAAATAATTTGCCATGCTCAGGCCGGAAACCCCGGCTCCTATGATTGCAACTTTGCCCATTTTTTAATGTTATCGTATTGTTGATTGTTATTTTTTGGATCTGAATATATAAGCCGCCGGATTATATCCGGTAAAGCCGGTCTGCGGATTTTAATACAGCAGGTGTAGGTAATCTTCCTTTTTACCAAAGTATGATAAATCTGATAGGAAAATACCGGGTTTTATGTGGTAAGTGGAATGAAAGTTATTCCGGTGCCTTGAAGATGTTGTCATCTGAATGAAATCCTGCCACACCGCCGCTCACGGCAAACTTCATGGCAGTAGCTGCCGTCATCCCGACAACAGGCTTAATGTTTTTTTCTTCAGTAACAATTACCCAGCCCGAAATTGCATAGGAGTGGGGAAGGTAAACCGCAACATAATTGTGTTTTTCCACATCGGCCATTTCTTTTTGCGTCAGAAAGCCGATCCTCCAGATTTCCGGGCTTTCATTGGTTTTGACCCAGACCGGGTCATTGAATTTTTTTTTGTCTCCGACAAATGAAGACATCACGTCTTTTGTTGGGGTGTAAATGTGTTTTACGCCGGGGGTTTTTTCCAGTAAACGGTCCATGGAATCAAAAAAGAATTTCCCCAGCACGAATTTGTTTCCTAAGAACCCTAAAATTGCGGTGAATAAAATTGTTGAAATAAATACCAGCCCCGGAATTTGCCTTGCCACTGAAGGGATGATGTTATCTATTGACGAAACGATGTACCAGATCACAAAAATGGTCAGCCCGATGGGGCCGATAATGACTAATCCCTGAAAAAAGTTTTTCAGGAAAAAATTGGCAAAGTTTTCAAACGTCAGTTTTTTCAAAATAATTTATCCGTGTATAGTTTCTCCTTTTCCATAAGACTGGATGATCCTGGCTTCATATTCCAGCCACTCTTCCCATCTTGCATTTACTTTATCCGGGTCCCCAAGCTGTCTTGCAAAACCGATAAAAGTAGTATAATGGTTGGCTTCCGAGATCATCAGTTCTTTGTAGAAGGTTTTCAGCTCTTCATCTTTGATATTTTCGGTAAGCACTTTAAATCTTTCACAGCTTCTTGCTTCAATCATCGCTGCAAAAAGCATCTTGTCTACAATAAGGTCATCCCTGTTGCCTCCTTTCTGGATGAAATGTACAAGTTCGTTTACATAATCATCTTTTCGGGTACGCCCGAAAGTGTAGCCTCTTTTCTTAATGATCTCATGTACCTGATTAAAATGGTCCAGTTCTTCCCGGGCAATGGCGAGAAGTTCTGTAACGATTTCAGGGTATTCCGGGAGCATTGTAATCAGCCCGATGGCATTGGTGGCGGCTTTCTGCTCACACCAGGCATGGTCTGTTAAAATTTCTTCAATGTTTTCCTCTGCAATATTTGCCCACCTTGGATCGGTAGGAAGTTTCAACTTAAACATGTTTTAAAATTTTCCGTAAAATTAAAATAATTTGTGATATGACAGAATCTTTTATTGCTATTTCCTGTTTTATATTAAAATTCACATTTTATTGCCGTTTTTTAAACAGATGGTCTCTTTTTTGTTTGTTGATTTAAAAATAACTTAAAAATTTAAACAATGGAAGCAATTGCAATTTTGAAGAATAAAGCCAACGCTTTATTATCGTTAACGTTCACTGTACTGATGTCTCTTACCGTTTTTGCCCAGGATACTGCCGGAGAACTGGTTACCAAAGAAAACAGTTCTAAATCCACAACCACTACAGAATGGTATGCAGACCCGATGTATATTATTGCCGGAGCGGTCCTGCTGATTATCATTATCGCTTTGATAACGAGAAGCGGAAGAAGAAGATAAATTAAGGCTGTTATTTAACAGCCGTTTTTATTCTCAGGAACTGCAGTATTTTCCATCCCCATTCGTCCACCTTTTTCAGTCCGCCCGAAATTACGAAGGCTAAAATGATATTGATGATATATATTAAGATCATTAGGATCCACCAGGGCATACTGTCTTTTAATGGGGCCATCAGGAAATAGACCAATGACGAACTTATTCCCTGTGCAAAATAAAAGAATATGGCATTCCTGCCAATATGGGTGACAAAACTTTCTTTCGTAATTTTTAGCCGGTTGTAAAAAACAAATAAGGTTACCAGTGAAAATAAAGTCCATATGATATAAGGGATCTTCGGCGGAAACTTGTTCCTGTTGATCTTATAAAAGATTTCATTTCCGTAAAAGAAAAACATCCATACTAAGGCTAAAGCTACAATGCCATATAAAACGGGGATGATCTTTTCCGGAATCTTTTTTCCTTTCATCTGATGAGCAGCCAGAAATATGGTCATGTAAAATGCAACATAACCCACCTGTCCTGTGGGATAAATTTCCGGAAATATATTAAATATCAGTGTTAAAGCCACACACAGCCCAATGAACCAGTTGATGTGCTTCGGAAAGAATTTTAAAATCAGGACCCCGAAAACCGTCAGTATAAAATACACTTTCAGATACCAGAAACTTCCCATTACTACGGGGAAAGTATCTGCATTGCTGTATTCATGGAGGTACCAGTTGCCGAGGTTTTCCCATTGGGGAACTGCAGAAATATCTGTAGCGGCATATTTTGATCCGAAAGTCGTATAGAAATTCTGCAGCCATTCCATTGAAAAGAAAGCCAGCCCGAAAACTTTGAAGAAATAATCCAGAAAAAACAGCAGGGTTACAAAGATCATATATGTAATCTGCAGTTTCAATAATCTGTAAAATGTCTTTCCAATATCAGATCCTGAAGTAATTCCGCTTAATGCATAGAATAAGGCTACATCAAAAACCAGGGAAAGTACCCTCACTTCGGCCGGAATGTAAAGCTGTCCGGACCAGAATGCCGTGTGGATAAAAATAATGGAAAGGGTAGCAATGCCTTTTGCAAAATCTATATAAAGGTCTCTTTTCATGCGAATTTATATGTTGCGTCAAAAGTAAATAAACTTTACGGATATTTAAATAAAGAAAGAGGTAAGACAAATGCTTACCTCCCGAATAATAATATCGAAAATGAATGAATGAATTTTTATTTAAGGTCTTTAAATTCTTCCGCAGAAATCTCTCCACTTTGGATTTTTCTCAATTCGTCCATATACTGAGTCATATAAGCATCAATTTCAGGATACTGGGTGTTTTTCCCCATTTTATAAGTTCCGTTTAAAACGCCCTGGTAATAATAGAAGAAGTTATAATCAAATGCAGCGGCAGTAAGGTCATACTGTCCCAGTAAAAAGCCCAGACGTACCGCTGATCTTCTCTGTGGCGGAGTTCCGTGGTGTCCTGGACTGGTCGTTTGGTAATCCCCGATGCTCTGTGCAAACTCATAGGCGGCGGCAATCTGAGCGAAAGAGGTCTGATTGTATCCGTTCGGTCTTCTCAGGTAATAGCCGGCAAACCCGTCTGCTTCCAGCTCATTGGGCCTTGCGGTAGATTCACTTACTGTAGGCAGTCCGAAAATGTACTGCAACTGATGTCCGTATTCATGCGCCAGGATCATGGCATTCACAATATCTCCGCCTTTGCTTTTGGCATCATAGTAAATCGCGTAGCCATAATAGATTTTCCCGGTGGAATAAGAAATCGCATTGTACGTAGAATTATAGTTCGAAGGATCATTCACGAATCTTAAGGTCGGATTGCTTCTTCCCCAGAGGCTGGCAATTTTAGTCATCTGTGCATTCATAAAATTGGTATCTGTAGAATTCTGGAGGGAAGTTGTTAAGACCGCATTTGAGCTCCAGTACTGATCTACGTAATAGCAGACTTTCTCCAGTGCATTCGGCTGTTCCGGCTTCAGGTTTTCTGTCTGTTGCTCCGTTGCCGGAGTTTCCATAGTGTCGTCATTACATGCTGACAGGGAAAGTGCAGCAATTGCTCCCACGATAAGGTGGAAATTAAGGTTTCTTTTCATATAAATATTTTGATTAACACGAAGTTATTACTTTTAACGGAATAATTAATCACTTTATCGTGATAAATTATTCAATGCATAGTTAAAATTTATATTTAAAAAAGATTGGATTGAATTTGAGGTGATTAAAAAATAATTCATATATTTGCACCTCGAAATAACTAAAAAATCTATAAACAATGTTTGCAATTGTAGAAATAGCAGGGCTTCAATATAAAGTTGAGCAAGACCAGAAGTTGTTTGTAAACCGTTTGTCAGGAGACAAAGGAGGTAAAGTATCTTTTGATAAAGTACTTCTTACTGTAAACGGAGCAATCACTGTAGGCGCCCCAGCTGTAAGCGGAATCACTGTAGAAGCAGAGATCCTAGACCACGTAAAAGCTGATAAAGTAATCGTCTTCAAGAAGAAAAGAAGAAAAGGTTACCAGGTAAAAAATGGTCACAGACAATCTTTAACTCAAATTCAGATCACTGGGATTACCGGATTTGAAGGAGCTAAAAAAGCAGAGAAGCCTGCTAAAAAAACAACCAAAAAAGCAGATGCTGAAGCTGCTGAAAGCGCAGAATAATTTAAACCAAAAAACCTTAGAATAAAATGGCACATAAGAAAGGAGTTGGTAGTTCCAAAAACGGTAGAGAATCTCACTCTAAAAGATTAGGGGTAAAGATTTTCGGAGGTCAGGCGGCTATTGCCGGAAATATTATTGTTAGACAAAGAGGTACTCAACACCACCCAGGTGCAAACGTGGGAATCGGTAAAGATCACACTTTGTTCGCTTTAATAGACGGAAAAGTAGTTTTCAGAAAGAAAGCAAACAACAGATCTTTTGTATCTGTAGAAGCAAACGCATAACACAGGCGTTTTATAAAGACTTAAAATCCCCGGTTTTCCGGGGATTTTTTTGTTATATATAGTCAGTATAATATTTTATTTATTTAATCTGTTAGCAGTGAAATATTTTTATATATTTGATAATACGCAACATATGAATTCATTGCGGATGCCTAGAAGCAAACAGGCAGTATATTAAAGAAAATATAAACCAAAAATAAATAATATGAAAAATCTGAAAAAAATCAACAGACAGGAACTTAAAAATGTAACAGGCGGAATTGCTCCTGATCAAGGATGCCTGCCTTGTGATATTTACTGTAACATTCCCGAAGGGCAGCGGCCGTCCTGCAATATCGTATATATTGTAGCACACTGCAATGGCTGTAAAGATTATCCTCTGGAATCGTAAATATATACATCACATAAAAAATCTCCTTCAAAATGAAGGAGATTTTTGTATCAGAAGCCGAACTGGAATCCGGCTTTAATTCCGAACTTCGAAATATCAGGCCTGTCGAGATAATTTCCCCTCCAGTTAAAATCTACCCTGAAAATTCTCAGGTTTCCAAATCCAATATTTTCAATCCCGACCCCGTATTCATAATATACATGCTCACTGGGCGCTGAATATTTAAATCCTGCTACATTAATGGCTTTCGATGCATCGCTCAAAGTACCGTAAGCACCTCTGATGAATGCAATTTCCCTTAGTTTTAATTTTTTGATCAAAGGGATATAAGAAAGGATCTTGCCGTTAAAATGATGCTCAAGATGCAGTGTGGTATAAGTGTCTGCAACAAATTCATAATAATTAAGCTGCGCAAAAGTATTGGCTGCCAGGCTGTAGGACTGGTTTCCCGGAATTACGTTCTGTAAAGCCAAAGGCACGGTATCGAAGTTTTTTCCGGCTTCAAAATTAACCAGCGTCTTACCCCAGCTTCCGATCAGCACCGGCTTATAGAACATGAACTGCAGTTTATTATAGTTAAAATCAGATCCGAACAACCCTTCAACCCCTCTCGTGTACTTTAAAATAATGGTAGGCGCCAAGGTTCCGTGTTCATACCTGTCGATACCAGTTTGTGAGAACTTAGCTCCCGGCCTTGCAATTAAACTTAACGTAAAATGGGAGTCATTGGTTGTTTTTCTCAGGTCTCCATTCTTATAATACATCAGGTTAAAACCATCAGGATTGGCAGATTTAATGCTCTGCATGCTTCCGTCCAGCCTGATCTGGAAGTTTTTCCACGGCTCAATAGAGGTGAAGACATTGGTTTGGTTTAAAGAACTTAAAGATGCATTTTCTCCCCTTGCAAAAATGGTTGAAGAAGCAAATGTCCTTGCCATAATCCCGTCGTCGTTGGTAAGCTGGACTCCCAATTGTAGGATGTCCCTTCTCGTTCCGGCTCCTACGGTGAACCTGTTCACCCTGTTGAACATAAATCTCGCCTCTGCACCGTATTTTAATTGTTGGTCTTTAAAACCGTAAGCCGTATAAAACTGAACCCGCCACGGGTCATTTCTTGTAAAGTAGGTTCTTGCTCCCAGCCTTATTCTGTCACCTTCCACTTCATTTTTCCCGTAAACAGAAAAAATAGGGCCGATATCAATACTCTTTCCTACATTATAATATCCGGAACCGAGGGTTTCATACAATTTTACAAGGCGGTTGAACTTTGGGGTCTGCTGAAGCTTATCCAGCATGTTATAAATTCCCTGCTCGCTTTTTGACAGCGAGTCCGGCCGTGCCTGCAGCCAGTATGCATCATCTTTATCTACAAACCGGTCATTGTATTCCTCTTCTTTCCGTTTAAAAATGTTATCTTCGAGTGGTTTGTTAAACTCATAATCCGAGTAATCGACAGACCGTTTCGCGACGATACTTTTAGATGTTTTCTTTTTTGAAAACGGGGTCATCTCAATTTCGGTAACAAATTTTCTGGGCAGGAATGTATTCTCGTCAGGATTGTCATATTCCAGTTCTGTTGAAATCCCGTTGATAAAGTTGACGTTGATTTTCTGTGTCGATTTCAAAGTGGCCCCTAAAACGGCATAGCTGTCGGTATCAATAAAAAGATATCCCTGAAAGGCCAGCACTTCGGTTCTTTTCGGCTGATAACGGATCTTAAATGCATTTTCTCCGCGTATCGAAATGGTATCAACCAAATTATAGTCGTATGTACTGAATCCGGTTTCTCCCACCGGGCTCGGAAATCCGATATCGAAATAATTTAACGTATTATCGTAAATATTAATGTCCCGGTACAGGTTTTTGGCAGTCAGTGTAATGATCTGGTTATCCTGGAACCCTGAGGTTTTCTGTGCCGTAAGCAGCCTTTTGTTTCTTTTTGACGGCCTGTTTTCTCCGTAATTTTCATAGACGGCTTCGTTGAGGAAAAGGGGGAGTCCCATTTTTCCGCTGGCGGTAGAGTCTGCATATTCAAAGATAAAATCAAGTTTATTGAAGATTTTTCTCTTCATAAAAGCACTGTCCAGGTTGTTGGCATCAAACTGGATTTTTTCATACTCCTTGTACGTATAGGTGTCAAATTTATCCAGTCCGTTGTTTCTTTTGCGTTCCCAGACTTTCTGCATGATGGCATAAGCCGGATTTTCCTTCTTGTTCTTATACTTAGGCTTTTCGTTATGGATGACTACCTCTTCAATGCTGCTCACTTTTTCCTGTGAAAGCTTTACAAAAATATTGGAGGCCGTTTCCGGAGTAACCGCTATGCTTTCCAGGGCATAGTTTTTTCTCAAAAATTTTAATTTATAAATGATACTGTCAGACTGAACCATAAAGTTGCCTGATGCAGTGGTAAGAACAGGTTTGTCATTTTCATTGATGAAAACATCCACACCGCTTATTTCTTTATTGGTTTTGGCATCTACAATCCTTCCGTTGGCCGTATTCTGCGCATAAACAGATTCGATAAAAAAAAGGAGAAAAAAGAGAGGGTAATATTTCGGATTGTTAATTAACATTTGTTGTTTCTTCAAGCTATTAGCATAAACAAAAAGTATGCAGTTTTATTGTTGGTAATCAAAATATTTCACCTGGATTTCAGGCTGGATACAAAACTGCAAATGTAAGGAAATAACATCACCATTTACGGGATTCCTCCTGATGTTTAATTAAAAATAATAAATCTCAGCAATTCCTTTATGAAAAGTGGATTGTGGCATAAAACTTAATGTATGATCAGGGAGCAGATGATTGCTCAGTGGGAACATGATACCTGCATTTAAAATTATATTTGAAAGAACAAAATATCTCAATATGAAAATAGAAATCAAGACTTTGATTGAAAAAATTACGTTAGAATTTGATAACGAAGAATATTTCAGAAAGATCCATGCCGAAATAACGGAAGCCTTACTGGATGATTTAAACGTTAAGGGCGTGTATTACGAAAAAGGCAACTCAGGTATTATGCTGCCGGCGTTACTGCTGAAGAACAGTATTATCTCGATACAGAAAGAATCAGATGCCTCTCCGTTGTTTTCTTAAGGTCAAAGCCCCGCGAATGGGGCTTTTTTATGTGTTGTTTTCCTCTTTCAGGTTAAAATAAAGTATCCTGTATTTTCTCCGGTTCCAGGTTCACATATTCCAGATCCGGCGAATAGTTCGGGAACTGGAATTCCTCAATCGGTTCCTGGTCCAGAAATGCCCTGCCCATCTTTGCATCAAGGGTAATAATCATCCGGTCATGGATTTCTGCCTGCACCGGGTTAGGCAGAGTAGTTACAAGGCCGAAGCCCAGACTGCCTTCATCATATTCATCAAAATATCCGGCGATATAAAACTGCACTTTATCCTTCCAGAACATTTCATGTTTCACTTTTGCCGGGGTTTTTCTGCCCTGTACGGATACGGTTTTGTGTTCAAAATAAGAAGAAGCCGGGATCAGGCACCGGTTCTTTTCAATCTTGCGGTAAAAAGTGTGGGTATTTTCAGATTTCAGGTTCTTTCCTTTAGTCGGAGTGTCGGGATGTTCCTTTACACCCCAGAAGGTATTCATAAGGAGAATTCCGTTGTGGTTGACAATGGCAGGAATGGTTGGGGCGGTTTGTTTGGTGAATGCATTGATGCTGCCTTTTAATTCAAACTCCTTTTCTTCGTATCCTTCTGCATCAAGGTCTTCGGCTGCTTTTTTCAGGTTGACTTTTTTATTGTTGAAGTTGTAGCACATATGATTTTTGAGGGAAAACGTACAAAATTTATGCAAAATAGAGGGCTCAGAACCAACAATCCATTTTACAGCATAAAAAAAGACCTACATTTCTGTAAGTCTTTTTKGCTCCTCCTGCTGGGCTCGAACCAGCGACCCTCTGATTAACAGTCAGATGCTCTAACCAACTGAGCTAAGGAGGAATGTCCTTYGTTTTTAAGTRGTGCAAATATAGGACGGATATTTAAACCACGCAAATTTTTTGCAGATAATTTTTATTTTTTTAAAACTTATCCGTAACGATCTTGAAAATGTCGTTTCCGAAAATCAGTAACATCAATCCTAACAGGAAGATAACCCCGATCATCTGGGCGTTTTCCAGTACTTTTTGAGGAACCGGTTTCCCGACAATCATTTCATACAGAGTAAAAATAACATGGCCGCCGTCTAATCCCGGGATGGGAATCAAATTTAAAAAGGCTAACCATACGGAGAACATCGCAGTGAAGCTCCAGAATGCAGCCCAGTTAATGGACACATCGCCGTTTGCATCTCTGTCAACCGGCATATTCTTCACAATGGCAATCGGTCCGCCGACATTCTTATAGCCCTGAATTTTTGAGTTAAACATGATTTTGAACTGCTTTACCTGCATTGTCAGAGCTTCAATAGTCCTTACGAAACCTCTCGGGATTGCCTCACCGAAAGAATATTTTTTATCGGTAACAACGCCGGCAATGCTTTTCTGGTCAACAGCGATGCCCAATTTCCCGTTTTTGTCTACAGGGGCAGCAACGGTCTGAGGCTGTCCGTTTCTCAGTACATCAATCTGTACCGTTTTTCCTTTGTTCTCGTTTAAAACAACGCCCACTTCGTCAAAGAACGGAGTCTGTTTTCCGTTGACAGCAAGTACCTTGTCGCCTTTTGCCAGTCCGGATGATTTGGCTGCCGGTGTAACCAGAGAGTCAACCGTCATGGTAAATCTTGGAGTAATGTATAATTTGGCTTCTTTCTGTTTTAAAACATCTGCCACACCGTCTTTATCAATCGGGAACGTTACTTCCTTTCCGTTTCTGAGTACCCTTACATTGTCACCCAGTAAAATATTAATGGATGCGTTTTCCAGCCGCTCAGCCGGGTTCCCGTCGATGCTGATGATTTTGTCACCACTCTGGAATCCCATTTTTCTGCCGGCATCCGTTACCCCGATACCATTATTGAATTTGGTAAGGTCGGTATACATTTCCCCGTTAAAAAAGGAGAGTGAGCTGTAGATCAGCCACGCAAGGAAAAAGTTCACTGTTACCCCTCCCAACATAATAATAAGTCTCTGCCAGGCCGGTTTGGCTCTGAATTCCCATGGCTGTGCAGGCTGCTTCAACTGTTCGGTATCCATGCTTTCATCCACCATCCCGGCGATTTTTACATATCCTCCGAAAGGAAGCCATCCGATACCGTATTCGGTTTCACCTACTTTTTTCTTTACCAGGGAAAACCACGGATCGAAGAAGAGATAGAATTTTTCAACTTTGGTTTTGAACCATTTGGCGGGTAAGAAATGCCCCAGTTCATGAAGGATTACTAAGATAGAAATGCTCAATATAAATTGAAACAGTTTGATTGCTATTTCCATTAATGCTTTTTATGTTTAATTTGCAAAGGTAACAATTATCAAAAGGATGCCAAATAAAAAGCTTCCCGTTTCAGGAAGCTTTGTCATATAATGTAATGATTTATTATAAATTAATGGAAACTCCGAGACTGCCATTGTTGCCGACTTCCGCAAATACCCCGATTCTGTCAGTAAAAAAGTACCGTGCACCGATATGGGCGCCAAGCCCGAAATCGCTTCCCACAATCCCGATATCAATCCCCGGATAAATATCCAGTTTTTCAGGCAGCTGCAGAGTTTCTTTCAGGTGGAAATTCAGCCTTCCGAAAACAAAAACACGGTTGTCATTGTCATTATCTTTGTAATTGTCGAAATAAGCATTCAGTCCGGCACCTACGGATATCAGATTATTCAACCCGTAATCATAAGTTCCCGTAATTCCTGTTCCGTAACCCCACGCACTTATTCCCGCGTTGATTTTCTGGTCTCCTTTTCCTGTCCATGCCTGTGCATCTGCGGCTGTACCTGCAAAGATCAGCATCACGATAAAAAACAGTTTCTTCATAAATTATACTTTTCAGATTATATTTGATAAATATTTGCAGCAAAAATAAAACCGTACTCATCGGAAAAGCGTATTTTTAAGGAAGTTTTTAATAAAATTATGAAGATCACAGGCCTGAATTCGGATATCATCTGGAAAAACAAAACTGTCAACTTTCAACTTATAGAAAAAGAACTGCAGAATGAAGAAGCGGATCTCTTTCTTCTGCCGGAAATGTTTTCTACCGGTTTTTGTATGGACGCCTCAGAAGTTTCGGACAGAAACCAGGAATCCCTTGGGTTTCTGAAGAAAATGGCCCTTGAGAAAAATGCGGCTTTCTGCGGAAGTGCACCGGTAGAAGAAGATGGCAAGTTTTACAACAGGATGTATTTCGTACAGCCGGATTCGCATGTTGATTTTTATGACAAGCGCCATTTGTTTTCTTTCTCCGGAGAAGATAAAGTGTATTCCAAAGGTAGAGAACGGGTCATTGTGAGTTATAAAGGCTTCAGGTTTCTGTTACAGGTGTGTTATGACCTTCGGTTTCCTGTTTTTGCAAGAAATAATGATGATTACGATGCCATTCTTTATGTAGCCAACTGGCCGGAGAAAAGGGTAGGAGCCTGGGAGCATTTGCTAAAAGCCAGAGCAATTGAAAACCTGTCTTATGTGTTTGGATTAAACAGAATCGGGACTGACGGAAACGACATTTTCTATCAGGAAAGTTCACACAGTTTCTTTGCAGATGGAAAAGAAATTTCTGAGAAAAAGGGGAATCTAATTTCTTCAGAATGGAGTTTAGAAGAATTAAAAGATTTTAGGAATCACTTCCGGTTTTTGGATGACCGTGATGATTTTGATATTTTAGGTTTAGATTAAGTTGAAAAATTGAGTTTCCCACAGATTACACAGATTTTCACAAGTTTTATTCTCAATCATCTGTGAAAATCTGTGGGAATAAACTTTTTCCGCCTAAATATATTGTTCCAAAAGCTGCGTCAGTCGATTCACATCATGCACGCCACTTTCTTTATACAACAGTTCCCCTTTTTTGAATACGGCTAAGGTCGGAACCCCACGTACTCCGTATTGAGAAGCTATAGCAGGATACTGGTCAACATCCACCTTGATGATTCTCGCACTGTCGCCCACGTTTTCCTTTACGGTATTAAGAACCGAAGACTGAACTTTACACGGCTGGCACCACGTTGCAAAAAAGTCGATCAGTACCGGTCTTTCGGAGTCGATGATTTCCTGGAATTTCTGTGACATAGTTTAGGTTTTATTTGAAATTATTATAGTGTCTATAAAGTAAGTTATTTGCCGGCAGCTTTTTCATCCTGTATGGCTTTAACATTCTTCCATGTTGTTCCGTCATAAGCTTCAATCCCCTCTTTCTTTAAAATTTCCATTGCCTGATCTGCCTGGATTCCCTTGTTACAGAAAACAACTATTTTTTTTCCTTTAAGAGACGCTGTGTTTGCAGGGAGTTCAGACAAAGGAATATTGATGGCATTCTTTGCGGTATTTTCTGCATACTGTTCCGGAACCCTTACATCGATGAGCACCACATCAGCACTGTTCACGACATCCCTGATGTTTCTGTCAGGTATTTTTGTAGCAGCTGTTGTTTTACACGCATGTATGACCAAAAATGCAGCAAGAATAATTCCGTAAAAGCTTCTCTTCATTATTTACAATGTTTTAGACTGGCATACAAAATCAGAAGTCAGAAATTTCTCTGCTTTTTTAATCCCACTGAAACCGCCTTCGATTTCAGTGAAATTTCTGATTCCGTGGGAATTAAGGATGCTGGCTGCAATCATGCTCCTGTAGCCTCCCGCACAATGTAAAAAGAAATGCTCGGAATCGTCAATGGTCTTTACCCATTCGCTAATCATATCCAGAGGCTTATTATAAGCGTTGTCAATATGCTCGGCAGAATACTCTGATATTTTACGGACATCAATAACTTTTGAATGTTCCGTGAACTGCTCTGCAAATTCTGCCGGAGAAATTCTTTTCACCTCATCCGTTTCCTTTCCGCCGTTTTTCCAGGCTGCAAAGCCGCCTTTCAGGTATCCCAATACATTATCAAAGCCTACTCGGCTCAGTCTTGTAATGGCTTCTTCTTCCGTTCCTTCATCAGCCACCAGCAATAGGGGATGCCGCACATCAACAACTAAAGTTCCTACCCAGGGGGCAAAGTCGCCTTTCAGGCCTATATTTATAGAATTCGGGATAAACCCTTTGCAGAATTCAGCTGCACTCCTTGTATCCAAAATCAATGCTCCCGTTTCTTCAGCATATGCTTCAAAATCATCAGCCGCAATTTCGGTCAGGCCTTTATCCATTACGGCATCAAGGCTTTCATAGCCGTTTTTGTTGAGGGCGACATTCATTCCGAAATATTTAGGCGGTGCCGTCAACCCGTCCAGAACTTCTTTAATGAAAGATTCCTTATCCGGCTGATTCAGAGCGTAATTTGTTCTTTTCTGATTACCTAAAATATCAACAGTTTCTTTCTGCATATTTTTTCCGCACGCCGAACCTGCACCGTGGGCAGGATATACCGTAATGCTGTCGTCCAGAGGCATAATTTTCGTCTGAAGGCTGTCGTATAAAATTCCGGCAAGGTCTTCCTGTGTAAGACTGGTTGCTTTCTGGGCAAGGTCCGGTCTCCCTACATCACCCAAAAACAGGGTGTCACCGGTAAAGATTGCGGTTTCAACACCGGATTCATCAACCAGCAGGTACGTGGTGCTTTCCATCGTATGCCCGGGCGTGTGAAGTACTTTTATTTTTACATTTCCAATTTCAAAAATCTGATTGTCTTCTGCGATAATCGCTTCAAATTCAGGCTGTGCGGTGGGTCCGTACACAATTGGTGCCCCCGTTTTCCTGCTGAGATCCAGATGTCCTGAGACAAAATCTGCATGGAAATGGGTTTCAAAAATATATTTTAAAGCGACATTATCTTTTTCCAGACGATCCAGATAAGGTTTTATTTCTCTTAAAGGATCAATGATCACGGCTTCGTTTTCAGATACGATGTAATACGCACCCTGAGCCAGACATCCGGTATATATTTGTTCGACTTTCATTATATGGTGTAACGGTTTAATGTTATTGATGTACAAAAATCGTGTTTTATTTTTTAATACATATTAAAATTAAGAAATCTATATTGATAGAATACATCTATAAAGTTTTAGGCACCTTGATTGTTGCCGGTAACGTTCAACATTTCAAAATTTTACTCCTGAGATGAGATTGTTGCAGCACAGCCATACCTGAAATTAATCATAATTGAATTCCTGTCCAGAAATCTCCTGAAAAAATTTATATTTATAAGTTAAAAAGAACAAATGGCAGACAAAACAAAGTTCATTGAAGAACTCAATACGAAATATACTCCGAAAGGAGACCACATTATATTGGGAAAAGCAATGCTGGACGGTGAAGTCGTTACTGAAGTGGATGTTGCAGTTCCGTTAAAAACCATTAACCGCCACGGGCTTATTGCCGGGGCAACGGGGACGGGGAAAACCAAAACCCTGCAGGTTTTTGCAGAACAGCTTTCCCATCAGGGAATTCCTTCTCTGGTATTGGATATTAAAGGTGATTTTTCGGGAATTGCAGAAGCCGGAACCGAAAATCCGGCCATTAAAGAGCGGTATGCAAAAACGCAGCTTCCCTATAATCCACAGCCGTTTCCGGTAGAGCTAATGACAATTTCCGGGGAAAGAGGCGTGAAACTGAGAGCTACGGTTACGGAATTCGGCCCGGTTTTATTAAGTAAAATCCTGCAGCTGAACGAGACACAGCAAAGCATCATGTCCATTGTTTTCAAATATTGTGATGATAAAGGGCTGCCATTGATTGACCTGAATGACCTGAAAAAAGTATTGCAGTACGTTACGGAGAACCCGCAGGGAAAAGCTGAGCTTTCGTCCGATTACGGTTCCATTTCCTCAGCCTCTCTAGGTGCAATCCTGAGGTCTATTGTTGCTCTGGAACAGCAGGGTGCTTCAGATTTCTTCGGTGAATTAAGTTTTGATGTCCATGATCTGCTTCAGACCAGGGACGGAAAAGGGGTAGTCAATATTTTGCGTGTGTCGGATATCCAGAGCAGGCCGCAGCTGTTTTCCACCTTCATGCTTTCTCTTTTTGCGGAAATTTATATGACTTTTCCTGAAGAAGGAGACAGCGGAAAGCCTAAACTGGTCCTGTTTATTGATGAAGCCCATCTTATTTTTGATGAATCTTCCAAAGCACTGGTCTCCCAGATTGAAACCATGGTAAAGCTGATCCGCTCAAAAGGAGTCGGGATCTACTTTATCACCCAGATTCCGGGTGATGTTCCGGAAGCGGTACTGTCCCAGCTGGGATTAAAGATTCAGCATGCCCTGCGAGGGTTTACGGCAAAAGACAAAAAAGAAATTTCCAAAGCGGTGGAAAACTATCCGGAAACGGAATTTTACAATGCCTCAACATTGATCCAGAACCTGGGAATAGGGGAAGCATTTATCACGGCCCTGGATGAAAAAGGAATCCCAACGCCGCTGGTTCATACCTACCTGATTTCACCTGAATCCAGAATGGATGTTCTGAATGATGCGGAAATAACGGTGCTTACAGGCAGGTCAGCCCTGGTTGCCAAATATGAAAAACCGGAAAATAATGAATCGGCTTATGAGATCCTGGTTAAAAGAATGGAAGAAGCCGTTCAGAAAGCAGCTCCGGGCCAAAAGACAAAGCCTGTGAAAGAAGAGGCAGGAATGTTTGAACAGATTTTACAAAGTAAAGCAGGCAGAACCTTTACAGGTACCCTGATGCGTGAAGGCGCCAAAGCGATCCTCGGAATGCTTGGATTGGGAGGAAGAAAGAGATAATTGTAGAATTTTTGTTATTTTAGCAGGATGCCTTTGCCGGAGATGCAATGATTTTGTGGTCAGTGTTTATTTTTCACTGTTTTCCTAGGGTGCAGCAGCACCTGTTATCATCAGGCCGGCAGGAGATATGGCATAAGTTATGTTATTAAGTTATTGTTAACCGGACTTTGTTCCGGTGGCAGTAGTATGAAGATTAATCAAATGAAATTTGTATAGATTTAAATGTATTCAATTATCGATATAGAAAGCAATGGTGCAGGTTATAGAAAAGAATGCATTATAGATATTGCGATTTACAGGTATGACGGGCAGAAAATTGTAGACCAGTTTATTTCCTTAGTCAACCCTGAAAGTGATATCACGCCCTTCGTGCAGAAACTCACGAATATTACCCCCAAAATGGTTAAAACGGCTCCGAAGTTTCATGAAATAGCCAAAAGGGTGATTGAAATTACTGCCAATACTACTTTGGTGGGGCATAATATCGATTTTGATTACAGGATGCTGCGCCAGTCTTTCCAGAGGTTGGGCTATGATTATAAGATCAATACACTGGATACCATTCCGCTGGCAAAAAAGCTGATTCCGGATGAGGTAAGCTACTCACTCGGTAAACTGGTGAAATCCCTTGGGATCCCGCTTACGAACCACCACCGGGCAGACGGTGACGCAAGGGCAACCCTGGAGCTGTTCAAGCTGCTGGTTTTAAAAGATACCAAAAACGAGATCATCCAGGAGCATCATGAAGAATCCAATGCCAAGACTTACATCAACAAGATCAAAGTGCTTACGCAGGATCTTCCTAATGAAAAAGGCTTTGTTTATTTTCAGGACGAATCGGGGAAAATTATTTTTTCGGATCATGTTCAGGACATCAATAAGTTTTCAAAAAAAGTATTCAATTCCAAGTCCAAGAGATGGGAATCTGTTCAGACAGATGTAGAACAGATCAATTATGAACTTACCGGAACCGATATTATTGCCAAGCTGATTTTAAATTCAAAAGGAATCAGGAAAAGGGAAATTCTTCCGTTCGGACTGTATTACAGAAACTCAAAGTATATCGTAGAAAAGAATAAACTGAATAAGGACGAAAAACCAATCCTCAAATTTAAATCTTTTACACAGGGTTCAAAAGCGGTGCAGTTTATCAGTAAACTGGAAGAATACAATGATGTTGAAGCTTTTAAAAATAAAATCAATTTCAAAAAAAGGAACGGACTCTGGTTGGGAACAGGAAGGAAATTAGGAGAAAAACTATTCTTAATTGTCGAAAACGGCAAAGTGGTTTCCTATGGCTTTTATGAACTCTTTACGCAGATTCAGACTTTAAGCAAGCTTTCCAAGCTGAAAATTGACTTGCTGTTTCAGTCGGCGGATCTTAATAATGACCTACAGCTTGCCCTCATCCGGGGTGATTTTGAGACACTACCGCTGCCTAAATAGTCTGGTTTAAAATATTAATGCCGATAATCAGAAAGAATTAAATTTTCTTTCATGAACTCACGCCTTGGTTTGCTGGTGAGGTTTAGATAAGTAACCTTTAATTCAGATATACCATTACGGGTCCTTCAATTTTGAATCTGATTGTGCAGATGGTTATTTATGATATTAGTGATATAAAAAACTATCCTAAACTTAAGTGAAGTTTTTTATTCTGTAAAAAGATAAATTAAAAGGATAATCTTCTATATGTTTGATTTTAAAATATTAACAATTTGTTACTACATTTGTATTTCCTTAAAATCAAAAAAGAAGTTTAACCCCATTACTTATGAATTCACAAGATTTGTTACAGATTGCCAATGAGTTTGGCACGCCGGTGTATGTTTATGATGCTGAATCTATTAAAACTCAATATGAGAAACTGACCTCTTCTTTTTTAAAACACACGAAGTTCTTCTATGCTGCAAAGGCACTTACGAATATCAATATTTTAAAATATATCAAAAACCTGGGTGCTTCCTTAGACTGTGTCTCAATTAATGAAGTAAAACTGGGACTGAAGGCAGGATTCACCAAAGAAAAAATACTCTTTACGCCCAATTGTGTAGACCTGGCTGAAATTGAACAGGCTATGACACTGGGAGTGCATATTAATATTGACAACATTTCTATTCTTGAACAGTTCGGGAATAAATACGGAAATACATACCCGATTTTAGTAAGGATCAATCCGCATATCTTTGCCGGCGGGAACTATAAAATTTCTACAGGCCATATCGACAGTAAATTCGGGATCTCCATTCATCAGGTCCGTCATATCGAAAGGGTGATGAAAAGCACCAACCTGAATGTGGAAGGCCTTCACATGCATACCGGAAGCGAGATCAAGGATCCCGATGTATTCCTGCAGGCCCTGGATATTATGCTTGAACTTTCCGAGCATTTCCCGAACCTGAAATATCTGGATATGGGAAGCGGGTTCAAAATTCCTTATCAGGACAGCGAAGAAGAAACCGATGTAAGAACATTAGGGAAGAAAGTGGAGAAAGTAATCTCAGAATTTTCAAAATCAACAGGAAAGAAATTCGAACTTTGGTTTGAACCGGGGAAATTCCTGGTAGGGAAAAGCGGGTATCTTCTGGTAAAAGCCAATGTTATCAAACAGACCACTGCAACGGTTTTTGTAGGTGTAAACTCCGGTTTTAACCACCTCATCCGTCCGATGTTCTATGACTCTTACCATCAGATCAGCAATTTATCAAATCCTAAAGGTGCAGAAAGAATTTATACCGTGGTCGGGAACATCTGTGAGACCGATACTTTTGCATGGGACAGAAAACTGAACGAAGTAAGGGAAGGCGATGTTTTGGTTTTTCATAATGCGGGAGCGTACGGTTTTGAAATGAGCTCTAATTTTAATTCCAGATTGAAGCCGGCAGAAGTCCTTTTCCTGGACGGTAAAGCCCACCTGATCCGTAAAAGAGACGAGTTTGAAGATCTATTGAGGAATCAGATTGAAATATTATAGATTGTAACAAAAAGGATACAGATTTATTAACGACAGTTGTAATTAACGTTTAAATACAAGAGGCTTTGCAGGATGATACTGCAAAGCCTTTCTTTTTAAGTAAAATTTAAGGTATTATTATGTTTTAAAACGGGATAATGGCATAATCTTTACAGCTTTATATCTTTATTCTGAAACCAAATCAAATATCATTATGGCAAAAAATATAGCAGAGCAGATTGTAGAAATGCTTGAAAGTGCAAACGTGAAAAGAATTTACGCAGTAACCGGAGACAGCCTCAACCACCTTAATATGGCAGTTAAAAAAAGCAGTATTAAATGGATCCATGTACGGCACGAAGAAGTTGGGGCCTTTGCGGCGGCTGCAGAAGCTGAACTCGACGGGTTTGCGGTATGCGCCGGAAGTTGCGGACCGGGACATGTCCATCTGATCAACGGTGTCTATGAAGCCCACCGTTCGCACCTTCCGATGTTTGTGATTGCCTCTACCATTCCAAGTGAGGAAATGGGGACCGATTATTTTCAGGAAACCAACACCATAAAGTTATTTGATGACTGCAGCCATTACAACCAGATGATTACCAGGCCGGAACAGGTGCAGAGAATTATGCAGACAGCCATCCAGCATGCCATTTCCAAAAAAGGGGTGTCTGTAATCGGGCTTCCGGGGGATGTTTCCGAACTGGATGCAGAAGAAGCAGTAACTTCCAATAAAATTTTTAAAACAAATCCGGTCATCCGTCCTTCTGATGAAGAACTGAAAAGCCTGGCTGACCTTATCAACGGAAGCGAAAAAGTAACCCTCTACTGCGGAATAGGCGCTGAAAAAGCAGCTCCTGAAGTGGTACAGCTGTCAAAATATTTAAAGGCACCTGTCGGTTATTCTTTCAGGGGGAAAATGGCCATTCAGCCCAACAATCCCAATGAAGTCGGATTAACAGGCCTGCTCGGCCTTCCTTCTGCTTACCACGCCATGCATGAAGCCGATCTTTTGGTTCTTCTGGGCACCGATTTCCCATATCAGAAGTTCATGCCGGTAAAAAATAAAATCGTCCAGATTGATGAAAGCCCTGAAAGGCTGGGAAGAAGGGCAAAACTGGAGCTCGGGCTCACCGGTGATGTCAAAGAAACCATAAAAGCACTGCTGCCGCTGCTGAATGAGAAAAAAGATGTCAGTTTCCTGAACCAGCAGTTGGAGTTTTATGAAAAGGTAAAAGAAGACCAGATGATCTATGTAAAAGATCCCGGGACAGAAGATGCCATTCAGCCGGAATTTGTAACCCATATTTTAGATAAGCTGGCAAAGCACGATGCTGTTTTTACCGTTGATACCGGGATGTGCTGCGTCTGGGGAGCAAGATATATTACCGGGACAGGTGAGCGTAAAATGCTCGGCTCTTTCAACCACGGATCCATGGCCAACGCAATGCCGATGGCGATAGGTGCAGCCCTGGCCCATCCGCAAAGACAGGTGATCGCCATGTGCGGGGATGGAGGCTTATCTATGCTGTTGGGAGATATGGCAACAATTTTCCAGTATAAACTTCCTGTAAAGCTGATTGTCTTCAACAACAGGTCGTTGGGAATGGTAAAGCTGGAAATGGAAGTGGCCGGAATGCCGGACAATGAAACCGATATGGTGAATCCGGATTTTGCCATGCTTGCCCAGGTGATGGGCTATCCCGGAAAAAATGTCAGTAAGCCTGAAGAAGTTGAAAATGCCATTAAAGAATGCCTAGATTATGATGGTCCGTACCTTTTGAATATCTTTACCAACCGTAACGCACTGGCTTTACCCCCGAAGGTGGAACTTGAACAGGTACTGGGAATGACCAAAGCAATGACCCAATTAATGCTCGGAGGGAAAATGGAAGAAGCACTGGATACGGTAAAAAGCAACTATAAACATATTAAAGATATTCTGTAATGACTGACTCCCTTAAGAGACTGTATATTGTTGCCTGGATTTTCGGGCTGATTTTTTATTTCCTGGATTATGTAATCAGATCTGCACCTGCAGTAATGATCCCTGAACTGGTTAATAATTTCAATACCACCGAACTGAAGCTGATCAATATGGTCGGGACCTATTATTACACGTATTCTACCTGCAGCCTTATTGCTGGGATTGCACTGGATAAGTTCGGCGGCAAACGGTCTCTTTTCATCGGAACACTGATCCTTGGAATAGGATGTCTTTTATTTCTGCTTTCAAGCCAGGTGGCAGGAATTACCGGGAGGTTATTGCAGGGCGCCGGCTGTGCATTTGCTTTTCCCGGCTGTGTCTATCTGGCGAGTAAAGGATTTTCTTCCAAGTCTCTTGCAACCGCAATCGGATTTACCCAATGTATCGGAATGCTGGGTGGCACTGCCGGTCAGTTTATTGTTGGGCCTTGGGTGGAGCAGGGCATCAATATCAATTCATTCTGGCTTTGGTCAGGGATCGCAACAGTTATTACGGCATTCTGCCTGTTTTTTGTGATTCCGAAAGAGGAAAGGGAAAAAGAATCTGTTGACACGGAATCAAATGAAACGGAGTCGAAGCCTGTCGGTTATCTTGAGCCGTATAAAATTGTATTTAAAAATCCCCAGTCATGGCTGTGCGGAATTATATCAGGACTGCTGTTTGCTCCCACCACGATTTTTGCGATGACCTGGGCGGTTGCTTTTTTTCAGAAAGACCAGCAGTTCTCTTTTTCGGAAGCTGCCATTACCAGTGCGATGGTTGCATTCGGGTGGGTATTCGGATGTCCGCTTTTAGGATTTATTACCGATAAGATCGGAAGGCGGAAGCCGGTTCTTGTGGGTGGGGCACTCCTAATGATTCTGAGCCTGCTTCAGCTGATATTTTTACCGGAATTATATCCTGCGAAAATAAGCATGTTTATACTCGGTCTCGGATCCGGTGCTGCCATGATCCCTTATTCAGTCATCAAAGAAGCCAATCCTGATTTTGTAAAAGGAAGCGCAACGGGAGCTATTAATTTTATCACGTTTGGGGTAACCACTTTATTAAGCCCGGTTTTCAGCAGATGGTTCGGGAAAAGCCTTGGAACAGCACCGGGCACGGAGCATTTTCAGAATTCTATTTTATTCTGGATCGTCGGGATTATTCTGGCCATCCTGATTTCGCTGTTGCTGAAGGAGACGGGACGCAAAAGTTCCGAGCTTCCTTTAAGAGCTTAAACTTCGTAAATAATATCAGAAAACTTCGTTGTACAGCGAAGTTTTTTCTTTTTTTGATGTAATTTTGGTGCCTGTTACGGTCATAAATTATAGGATAATATGATGAAAACAATAGTACTGCTTATAGGGTTGCTGACGGCAAATTTTGCCTCTGCGCAGTTTGATGTTGAAGAAAGAGGCGACGATTTTATTGCGGAAAATAATAAGAATATTTTAAAAATAGAGATCAAAGAACCCTTATTTCAGGTAGCTGTTAAAAACTGTAATGATTTTAATACTGCTGATTTTGAAGGCGGGGTTTCCGCTTATAAAGAAATATTGAAAAAGAATATGTACGTGTATCTGAATACGGATTTTTATGTCCTGAACGGAGACTTTACATTTACGCTTACCATAGACCAAACTGGAAAGGTGACCGATATTGAAGGTGCTCCCCAAGTTGACAACAGCCGGATTTTCTTTGATGATATGAAATATTTGGTAAGAAGAATCAGAAAAAACTGGATCCCTGCGATGTGTAACGGAAAGCCGGTAACCTCACAGATAAAAATAAAAATGAATCTGTTATCAATTGCTGCAGATGTATAAAACTGCTTTTTAATACCCATGAAAAAATATCTTTTAATGATTCCTTTATTGCTTCTGAGCAGTAAAGCCCTTTCTCGGGAAACCGGATCCCAAACCCTGCAAACTTCAGAAATCAACCATAAGGCAGAATTTCCCGGAGATGATGAAGCCTTTCGTAAGGAATTCATGAATATGGTTCATGCCTTTAAAAACAACGAAATGTTTGTTGATAATATGAAATACGTGGCCAGAAAAATGAAAGGAAAATGGAAGCCCGCCGTGAAAAACGGAATTCCCGAAGTTTCTGAATCGGTAATGAAAGTTAATTTCAGCCATAATACCTATGATCATGATTAAAAGGATTTTATTGTTGGGACTGATCGGTGTTACAGTACATCTTTTTGGGCAGGTTATTTCATCAGAATTATATATTTATCCGAAAGGACAGGAAGCTTATACAGGAGGTGAGGTTCAGTTTTACAAAGATTTTCATCAGATTTTAATTGATAAAAAGCTAAAACCTTGTGAAAATAAGTCTGAGTTCTATTATTTGAAAGTTTTGGTTAATGAGAATTCTACTGTAAACTATGTAAAAGAGGAAACGGACACTGAAATGGAAACCAAGAACAAATGTGCTCATGATCTGAGTTTAGAGGTTCTTGAACATATGGATCGGTGGAACCCTGTAATTGTAGATGGTGTTAAAAAAAAGGCAGTATCAAGTTTCTTTATTTTTCCGGATGCTCTGTTTGGAAATTATAAGGAAGCATATGTCCCGGAAGTATATCCTGCTTCATTTGAAAGTCTGCCCGGAGGAATCAATAAATTTCGTGAAGAAGTTGCAAAAAGAATTGATCTCCGTGGTTTTGAATGGAAAAGTGCCTTTAAGCTTGTTGTGATTTTTGTAGTTGAGCGGGATGGCAGAATAAATGATATAAAGCTTGAGCAGTCTTCCGGTATAGAAGAATTTGATAACAGAATTATTGAAGGAATTAAAAGTGTTAGAAAAAAATGGACCCCCGGCAAAATAAATGGTGTTCCTGTAAGATATAGATTTAGACTCCCATTAAATTTTGGCCCTCCTCAATAGCCTCATGCCATTCTGTCACAATATTTTGTATCTTTGCAAATTAATTCAGAAGTTTAAAGTTTTAAAATTCAATGTCGGAAACTTTGAACTTTATCGTTTGAAACTTAAACAGAGACTATTGTGCAGGAAAAATATATAGACGAAACAAAACAGGGTGAAGCTTTTGCAGTTGCAGAGCGGGACGGTAATTCCAAGAAACTGTTCCTGGAAAGCTACGGCTGCCAGATGAATTTTTCGGATTCCGAAATTGTAGCTTCTATTCTTAATGAACAGGGATACAACACAACACTTAAAATAGAAGAGGCAGACCTTATCCTGCTGAATACATGCTCTATCCGTGAAAAAGCGGAGCAGACCGTAAGAATGCGTCTTTCACAGTTCAAAAACCTGAAGAAAGAAAGACCCCATATGACGGTCGGCGTTCTCGGGTGTATGGCCGAAAGGCTTAAAACCAAATTCCTGGAAGAGGAACAGCTGGTAGATTTGGTAGTCGGCCCCGATGCATACCGGGATTTGCCGAACCTTTTAAAAGAAACTGAAGATGGAAGAGACGCGATCAACGTTATTCTTTCAAAAGAAGAGACCTATGCAGATATCAATCCGGTCCGTTTGGGAGGAAACGGTGTAACCGCTTACGTAACCATTACCAGAGGCTGTGATAATATGTGTACATTCTGCGTGGTTCCTTTTACCAGAGGCCGTGAAAGAAGCCGTGATCCGCACTCGATTTTAGAAGAATGCAAAGACCTTGGGCGTAACGGATATAAAGAAATTACCCTTTTGGGACAGAATGTAGATTCGTACCTCTGGTACGGAGGCGGTCCGAAAAAAGATTTTGTCAAAGCCTCGGAAATGCAGCAGGCCACCGCTGTAAATTTCGCCCAGCTGCTTGATCTTGTGGCTAAAGCGGTACCTGAAATGAGAATCCGGTTCTCCACTTCTAACCCTCAGGATATGAGCCTGGATGTATTCAGAATGATCGCAAAGCATGACAATATCTGCAAATATGTTCATTTACCCGTTCAGAGCGGAAGCAATAAGATGCTGGAAGCCATGAACAGGCAGCATACCCGTGAGGAATATCTTGACCTCATCAGAAAAGCCAGAGAAATCGTTCCGGACATCGCGTTTTCCCAGGATATGATCGTTGGGTTCTGCAGCGAAACGGAAGAAGACCATCAGGATACCCTGAGCTTAATGAGAGAAGTGGAATATGACTACGGTTATATGTTTGCCTACTCGGAAAGGCCGGGAACGCCTGCGCATAAAAAAATGGAAGACAATATTCCGGCCGATGTAAAACAGAGGCGTCTGGCGGAAGTAATTGCATTACAGGGCGATTTATCAAGAAACCGTATGAAATCGTATGTTGGGAAAACCCATCAGGTCCTGATTGAAGGAATTTCCAAAAAAAATAAAAACCAGTGGAAAGGCAGAAACTCCCAGAATGCAGTCTGTGTATTTGATATGCTGGAAGGCCAGAAAATTGGTGACATTGTGAACGTTTTTGTATTTGATAATACGCAGGGCACACTTTTAGGGGAAACCGTTTCAAAATAAGCCGCACTTAAGATCAGGCATCATTTTTTAAAAATAAATCAGTAACCTACAAATTAACAATGGAAAAGTTTCAGAAATATTGCCTTGGTGTTTTGTTGGTGATCATATGCAGTAATGTCTCGGCACAAGCCAGCAATACCGCATGTTTTGAAAATGAAGACTGCAGGCAGCTATATGAACTGTATCAGCAGATTTTAAACCCTGATTGCAGCACTTCACAAAAACTTTGTGTAAAAGAAGAACAGAAGGTTCATCTGGCCATCAGCCGGAGACAGAATGCATCAGAGCTTATCGGGTATAGTTTCTGTTCAGAAACCCAAACCCATTATTATCAGGATAAGGCAGAATCCGGACTTTTTAGAAAGCAAGAGCACAGCCAGGCCCTGAAGAACTTCGAGAAAAACAGTCAAGCATATGCCTTCACTGATATTTTATATTTTAAAGCAAAAGTTTCAAAAATCAGGAACAAGGATTATTTAATGGTAATGAGTTAATAAGAATATATTAAATCATTTTCAACACATTAACTGAATTTCTGCAGCAGAATAGTAAAACTGCAGGAATAAATAATCTAAATTACTATGAATATCGAGTTACAAAATATAAAAAACCGTTTCGGAATCATCGGGAATTTTCCTGCCTTGAACCGTGCTTTGGAAAAAGCCATCCAGGTAGCCCCTACAGACATTTCTGTTCTGGTAATCGGGGAAAGCGGTGTCGGGAAAGAATTTATCCCGAAAATCATCCATTCAGAATCCAAGAGAAAACACCAGCCATATATTGTGGTTAACTGCGGAGCCATTCCGGAAGGAACCATTGATTCCGAATTGTTCGGACACGAAAAAGGAGCATTCACCGGAGCAACAGCCACCAGAAAAGGATATTTTGAAGTGGCAGACGGCGGAACCATTTTTCTTGATGAGGTAGGGGAGCTGCCTTTGCAGACCCAGGTTCGCCTGTTAAGGGTCCTGGAGAGCGGCGAATTTATGAAAGTAGGTTCTTCCCAGGTGCAGAAAACCAATGTAAGGATTGTTGCGGCCACGAATGTGAATATGATGAAGGCTATCCAGGACGGAAGGTTCCGTGAAGATTTATTCTACCGTCTGAATACCGTACAGATCGATATGCCGCCTTTAAGAGAAAGGAAAGGGGATATCCATCTGCTGTTCAGGAAATTTGCAATAGATTTTGCGGAAAAATACAGGATGCCTGAGCTGGAACTGGAGCCCGGTGCCGTGCATTATGTTGAAAGCTATGCTTTTCCCGGGAACGTCCGACAGTTGAGGAACCTGGTGGAGCAGATGACCGTGGTGGAGAGAGAAAGGCATGTTAAAGCAGAAAAATTAGCGGAATACATCCCTATGGAAACCCATCTTCCTATGGTTGTCAATACGCCTAATTCCCAGAAGCAGAGCGATTTCGGCAATGAAAGGGAAATCATGTACAAAATTCTCTTTGATATGCGTAACGATATTAATGATTTAAAATCCTTAACTTCGGAATTGATAAAAAACCGTGGGAATACAGACCTGAGCAACCATGAGAAAAACCTGATTAACAGGATTTATACCCCTGAGGCACAGCAGAATGTAGCACCGAATTCCTTGCTGTATTTTGAGAATAATAACAGTAATGACCATCCCGTTGTGCAGAATCCTACCATTATGTCCGGCCCGGAAGAAAGCTACGAGGATATTGAAGATATTGAAATTGAAGAAAACAAACCGGAATCACTGTCACTTCAGAATAACGAGAAAGACCTGATTATCAAAGCTTTGGAAAAGCATAAAGGACGCAGGAACAAAGCAGCAGACGAACTGGGAATTTCACAGAGGACACTGTACAGAAAAATAAAACAATATAATCTTGAAGAATAAAATTAAATAATATGATGAAATTAAATGCAAAGCCTGTCAATTTTAAGATGGGCGAATATATCAGTAACGGATATAATTTTTTAAAGAGCAACTTCGGAGATATCTTTGTTGCCTTCCTGCTTTGTTTTGTAATGTCAATCATTCCGTTTTGCGGCCTGTTGGCTATAGGGAATTTTTACAGATACTGCAGAGGGCTCCGCAGAGGGGAAAAGGTAAGTTCCGGGGATATCTTTAATTTTGACAATTTTATGCCGTATTTCATCATGCAGTTAATTTTGATCGGCGGATTGCTGCTGATTTATATTCCGATGATTATTTTCATACCGATTATGGCTAACGGAGATAACCTCTCTGCCGGTTTCGGGATATTATATATGGTTTATATGCTCTTTGTATATGTTGCAATTATAGTGGTTCTCATCAAGGCATTCTATATGACGGCCCTAATTTCACTGGGAGGCATTACAGATGTTAAAACAGCCTGGAATATGTCTGTAACAATGGGGAAAGGAAACGGACTGAATATGTTCCTGTTCATTCTTGTTGTTGCTATTTTAGGATATTTAGGCATTCTGGCTTGTGGTATCGGACTTTTACTGACCATACCTTTTGTATATACCGCTCAGTATTTTGCTTTGGAAGACGGGATGCAGCAGATTGAATATGACGAAATAAAAGAAATCGGATCTAAAAATGAATTTTAAAAAGAAAAACATACCATTTAAATTGTCCGGGTTTACCTGCATGCTGCTGTTGTGCCTGGGAACCCTTAATTCCTGTTACAGTTTCACCGGTTCGTCACTTACCGATGAAAAAACCATACAGATCAACGAGTTCCCGAACAATGCTCCTCTGGTAAATCCAACCCTGTCACAGCAGTTTTCTACTGATATACAGAACCGGTTTTTACAGCGGACTACCTTAAAAGGGACAAAAGAAAATCCGGATATCCTTGTGGAAGGCGAGATTACGGACTATTCCATTACGCCTACCACCATCAGTTCCAATACCACGACGAACCAGAGTACCGGCGGCGTGGTTCAGGACTCCCAGAATAAACTGACCATCACCGTGAAAGTGCATTATGAAAATAAGCTTCACCCGGATGTAAGTTTTGACAGAAGCTATTCTGATGAAGCTGTATTTAACAGCAATTTGTCGCAGTCTGAAATCGAAAGCTCTCAGGTAAAAATAGCAACGGACAGAATTATAAACAAGATATTTAACGACATTGTAGCGAATTGGTAAGATGAATCACAGAGTCTTGGAATTACTAAAAACCCCGAAAAATATTCAGTCAGAAGACCTCAGCCTTCTGAAAGAGGAAATAGATTCTTTTCCCTATGTTCAGAACATCAGGGCTTTATACCTGTATGGGGTCCACCGGTATGATAAAGAGAACTATCAGAAAGTGCTTTCAACAACAGCTGCCTATACCACAGACAAAAAAATTCTGTATCAGCTGATCAACGGTAAAATTCAGCAGCGGCCCAAGCCTGAGATACCATCTGAAACCGTAACGGAAAAGCCGGTTCCTGAACAAAAAATTTTAAAGCCTTTACAGCAGACGAAAATTTCAGGTTTTCCTCTCAAAAGAGAAGATGCTCCGGTTACCGAAAGTATCCCTGAAAGTATTGAGCCTGTAGAGGAAACTGTTGAAAACAAAGAACATCAGCGCATACTTCCTGAGCCCCGGCCTGAAATCAAACCTGTGTATGTTAATGGTGAAAAGAACAGGATTTTATTTGAAGGTGAAGAGAGTTTCATGGAAGATGAGGATGTAGAGACCATTGATCTTGAATCAACACTGGAATCAGGATCTATCGTTACCCAGAAGCCCAGAAAAGCAGAAGCTCCTGTTGCTGCTGAAAGTGAAAATGAGGCAGAAGAAAAAGATGGGCAGATTCAGGATCCGGTAAATGAAAGTCCTGACGAATTCACCCCTGAAACGATTATTGAAGAAGAAAAAATTATTGCTGAACCGGAAAAAGGAGAAGTAATCCTTGATGAATTAGAAGTAAGTTTCCATGAAACGGAAGCTTTTGTTCCTGAAGTTCAGGTTCAGAACAATGAATCAGAAGAAACCCTGGAGCCTGATGCAGCTGAAGAAAATACCGGAAGTACGGATACAGACAAGCCGGAAGAAGCATTCACTCCTGAAACCATTATTGAAGAAGAAAAAAATACTGCAGAACCGGAAAAAGAAGAAGTAATTCTTGATGAATCAGAAGTAAGTTTCCATGAAATGGAAGCTTTCGTTCCTGAAGTTCAGATTCAGAGTAATGAACCGGAAGAAATCCGGGATCCTGCCACAGCTGATGATCATGTTGAAGAACCGGATACGGCCCAACAGACCGGATTTACTTCGGAAAAGGTCATTGATGAAGATGAGATTTCCTCAGAAAAAGAAAAGGAAACCATTCAGGACGATGCTGAACTGAGCTTTCACGGGATGGAATCTTTCCTGCCGGAAGTAAAAATCCAGGCAAACAATACGGAAGAAAACAGCACCGCTGAAATCATTCAGTCGAATAACAACAAGCATGAAGATGAAATGCGCCGCCTGATTGAGAAAGTTGAGAAAAAGATGAAGGAAAAGGCTGCTTCTGATGTCGTTAAAAAAGAAGAGAAGGAAAAAGAGCCTGAAGATCTTGGTCATGACATCAGTTTTGCAGAAACCCAGAGCTTTGAGATACAGCCGTCTGAGCCGGAAATTAAAGAAGAAAGCAAGGAGGATATTGTTTCAGCAAAAGAAACGGAACCTGCATTAGCTGAAGACGTAAAAGAAGAAAAGGAAGAGAAAGAAACAACGGTAACAGAAGAGCCGGCAGAAGTAAAATCTGCATGGAAACCCATGTCATTTGAGTCCAATCTCCCGGATTCTTTACTCAGCAAATCAGCAGAAACTCCCCAGCCAAAAGCGGAAGTTGCAAAAACTGAAACAGCTCCTGAAGAAACTAAGGAAGAGGAAAAACCGGTTCAGGAAGAAATTCCACCTGCAGCGGATGAGCCTGCACAAACTGGGAACGTAGAGAAAGAATTTGAAAATATCACTGAACAGGAGCAGATCAATGATGATGAAACAGTGGAAACAGAATCTGAAAATAAAGAAGAAGCCCCGGTAATGAATGTTTCGTTCTTCGGTTCAGGATGGAGTATTGCGCAGCCTGAAAAAAACAAAAAAGAAACTGAAGGGCAGAATAGTTATAAAGTGCAGGAAGAAAAGACACAAGAGGCTCCTGTAAACGTAACTGTGCCTAATCCTGCCGACAGCAACGTTCCGGGATTCATCAATACATGGCAGAGCTGGCTGAAAATCGACAGGACTGAAGAGGTTGAAAAAGAAAAAGTGGAGATCAAGACCAAAGTGATTGAGGCTTTTATTGAAAATAACCCTAAAATCAGTCAGTTAAAAGATGAAGTCAATTTTGTGGTAAAAGAGAAAGGGGATGATATTTCACACTTAATGACGGAAACCCTGGCCAATCTGTATGTTGAACAGAAATTATATACAAAAGCCATCAAGGCATTTGAAATCCTGATCGGGAAACTGCCTGAAAAGGAAGCCTACTTCAAAGGTAAAATTAAGGAAATCAAGGATTTCAGAAGTAAGTAATAAATGATCTTCAGTGACAATGATTTTGAAGACTCTTATTTTTTAGAATTATTTCAAAGCGGAAATTAAGAAGAAGCGGCAGGAGAATTTTCTCCTGCCGCTTCTTCTTACAATTATATATATCATCATATATCCATAAAATGTCCATTTTTATTAATTGTAAAAATGGACATTTTTTATTACAATTATAAATCGAAAAATTTCTTAATTTAAATCATTTTATAAGAAATTTTTAATTGTCATGAAATTTTTATTACAATTATAAATCGAAAAATTTCTTAATTTAAATCATTTTATAAGAAATTTTTAATTGTCATGAAAT
>NZ_LMKA01000078.1 GCF_001421435.1 Chryseobacterium sp. Leaf201 | reverse complement strand
TAAAAAATATATTTTTTTTAAGTGTTTTTTGTCAAAAATATAAACTTAATTTCGTTTTGGCACTTTTATTGAATACTGTGTGTCTACATAAAATATTTTATGCATCCCATAACTAAACCCATGAAAATCTATACATTCCGCAATATTTTCAGACACCCTACATAATTCCAGTGCACAGTACTGGATTGTATGACGTTTGTTGATTCAATTCATTTTGCCATTCTTTAATTTACAGTTACATACAGTAATTGTGACTGTACTCCTTATGCCTTATAAAACCTATAATATATTATTATGAAAATTTTTACTCAGTTTTTTTCAAATGTAAAGTTTGCGGTATCCGGGATACCTGTACTATTGGGTGCTGCTCTTGTGGCACCGCAATACGGCTTTGCGCAAACCAGAATTATTGTTAATCCAGGCCTGGAATTCGGTGTAAATGCAGGAGCATTTTCACAGCTGGATACCAACTTCGGTTCAGGCGCTACGTTTGATGCGGGGGCTGAAGTCACGTCCCCGTGGTATACCTCTCATCCTGTACAGTCCGGCGTATGTGCTCCCGGCTCTTCCGGTGCATGTCATCCCGTAGAAGTCTGGGGAACAGGCTATAACAATGTACCTGCCGCACAGGGGACTAATTTTGTAGAACTCAATGCCTACACTAGCTCCATGATCTACCAGAATATGTATCTTACCAACGGGGACGAGATTAATTACTACTTCAGGCACCGGGCAAGAGGCAATGACGCTGAACAGTCTGCCATGGTTATCGAAGATGAAAATGAAGTCAATATTGCTACGGTACATACCACTTCGCTGCCTTCCAGCACAGGATCCTGGTCGATAAATCAGGGAACGTATGTATTTAACGGAACTACCGGTGTGTACAGGGTAGGGTTCAGGGCAATTAATTCTGCCAATCCCGGCTTCGGGAATCTGCTTGATGATATCCGGGTATCGCTGAACCCTATCATCGATCTTAATTTTTCCAATGCTCTTGCCTCATGTGAAGGTTCAAGCAACGGATATGTATTTATGAGGATCAGCGGCGCGGTAATCGAGCCCACTACGGTAGCTCTGGAACTGGTAGACCCGGCTAACGGTAGCCCGTTTGTGAGTGATAATGATATTGTGCTCAGCGGTGTTTCTACTATTAACGGTACGCCTTCAGTTTCCCATGTTCCGGGCACCAGCATCTATCTTGTCACCGTTCCGCCGGGCAACTATGACGGCGGTATTACCCCGGGATTTTCCAGTCCGAACAATGATATAGACGGGATTGCCATTAATGTTACCTCTGTAAATGACGGAGTTGATGAACCTACCGAAACATTCAGGTTTGAAATTAAAGAGCAGGGGACCAACGGTTCTACCGATAACTTTATGAGTACTACATCTCCTGTATTCGGTGATACATATTATCCTTCTACCAATGATTATTTTATACAGCGTTGTATTTGTTATGATGATGCCAATACTTCTGCTCCGGGTATTGATTCAAAGATGGGGATTACCCTTCTTGGAAGAGCGGGCAGTAACGGTGGTAACTGGCCGATGTTAAGAAAATCAGCATATACCGTACTGGAATCCAATACCAAAGGATTTGTTATTACACGAATGACTACGGTGCAGATCAATGCCATTACAGATCCGCAGGACGGAATGATGGTATATGATACGACCTCAAAATGCATGAAAATCTACGACGGCTATGCATGGTACTGCTTTAATACCCCTACATGTCCATAATCTCAGCAACAAGACTTCATTAATCTATCACTCTTACATTAATAATATAAAATCAATATGAAAAAAATAATAACAACCCTTTTAATAGCCGGTATTTCGGGTGTTCAGGCACAGGTAATCATCGGTGATGCAATCGGTACCGCAGATACCAAGACTTCGGTTCTGCTTGAGTTTGCTGCCAACCAGAACAAAGGAATTATCCTGCCTTATGTAAGGACGATGCCTGCCAGTCCTGCAGAAGGTACCCTGGTGCTTGATGCCAGTGACCCGACAAAGGCCCGTGTAAAATATTTCAACGGGAACTGGATGGACCTGAGTGCACAGGATGCTGATGTTACTACGGCACTGGTAAACCAGCCGGCAGCAGCACAGGCTGTTGAAGCACCGGGAGCCAGAACGATCATCGGTGCTTTGTCAAGCCCGGCAGACGGTGTTCTGGTATTGGAATCCACTACCAAAGCAATGGTGCTTCCTACTGTGGAAGATGTGCAGAATATCATTAATCCTTCTCCGGGAATGATGGTGTATATCAATAAAAGCGGTGCCAAACGCCTCGCGATCTTCAACGGCAGCAAGTGGTCTTACTGGAGGCCGTAAACCCAACAGAAATACCTTAATTATTAATACATTTATAAACAGACAAAATTTAATTACATAAGAAAAAATTAATCTTTAACCCCGTGTTACTACAATCTCAACCTGAAAGGCTCCTGCAAAGGAGTCTTTCTTTTTTTTATTGCCTGATATAACGGCTTTGAAAGCTACAGGCATCAAAATACGGCCGGAAATTAACAAAAACCTTAAAAAGCGGATTAATTTCATGCAAATGCTATATTTTTTTTCTTCACTGTTAGGCTGGAACCACCATAAAACCTATATTTGCAGCCTAAATTTTAAAAAACAATGAAAGAACTCATCGAAAAAATCAACGCGGAATTTGAAGCTTTCACCAACGAAGCAAACCAACAGGCAGAAAAAGGAAACAAGGCAGCAGGGACAAGAGCCCGTAAATCAGCTTTGGAATTGAGCAAACTGTTCAAGGATTTCAGAAAAGTTTCTGTTGAAGAATCTAAAAAATAATTATTCTCAAAACCGGCTTTCTTAGCCGGTTTTTTTATTGTTGTCAACATTAGATTTGTTATGCAGGCCAATGTTGATTTTAAATAAACAATGAGCGGCTTAATTGATAAGCCGCTCATTGTTTTCAGGTGGTCCGGTATCAAGTAAACTCCTGATTTCGGTTATTTTACTCTCTTTTACAATATAGGTTTTGCAGATTTTGTTATTCAGGTGCATGCTGAAATTCATCTGCGTTCCTTTTCTCCAGCCCATGGCAACTGTTTTTGAGGTATATTCTGAAAAGACGGGATTGAAATTAGCCAGGCATAATACATTTCTTGCGAGTGATTTATAAAAACCCGGATAGTTCCCTTCATCGTCAATCACCTTCAGCCTGAATATTTTCTTTCCCAAAGCTGTTCCGAGATAAAATTCGGTTACCGCTCCGGAAATAATAACAGCCGGAACTGAAAATAAAACACTTACAATGAGAACTTTATTGAATATAAAATGAAAAATCAGGGTAAACACGGCCATATCAATCCATTTTGCAAAAAGCCTCTGTGTTTCACTGCCTTTAAAACCCGGATTGTAAGGCAGGTAATATTCGTAGGCATGATAAATCCTCTTTCCGGATCCGTCAAAATGAAGAGTCGGCCTGTGAATGATTTTCCGTTCTTTAATTTCAGATATTTTCACGGCAAATTTTATAAAATCATGCTCAGCTGAATCCTCTTTCTTGCCTCATCCACCTCCGTCACCTTTACCCGGACATGCTGATGCAGTTTCACCACTTCATTGACGTCGGAAACAAACCCTTCCTTCAGCTGGGAAATGTGTACCAGTCCACTTTCCTTAATTCCCAAATCTACGAAACATCCGAAAGCCGTAATGTTGTTCACAATTCCCGGAAGCACCATTCCGGTTTTCAGGTCGGTGATCTTTTTTACATTCGGGTCGAACTCGAATATCTTTGCGGCTTTTCTGGGATCGAGTCCCGGTTTTTCCAGTTCTTTCACAATATCCTGGATGCTTAAGATTCCGATAGTTTCGGTAACGTACTTTTCCGGGCGGATCATGGCAATTTTCTCTTTGTTGGCAATCAGTTCATGGGTTTTAATGCCGAGGTCTTTTGCCATTTTTTCCACGATGCCGTACGCTTCGGGATGGACGGCAGAATTATCCAGAGGGTTCACGGGATTACTGATCCTTACAAAAGCAGCAGCCTGCTGAAAGGCCTTTTCACCCAGTCTCGGGACTTTTTTCAGCTGTTTCCTATCTTCAAAAGCACCGTTTTCAGCACGGTAGTTTACAATATTTTCCGCCATTTTTTCTCCGATTCCGGATACATAACTCAACAGGGATTTGCTTGCCGTGTTGAGGTTGATCCCAACGGCATTGACACATTTCATCACGGTAGTATCCAGTTCGTTTTTAAGGCGTGCCTGGTCCACATCGTGCTGGTACTGCCCAACGCCGATCGATTTGGCATCAATCTTCACCAGCTCTGCAAGCGGATCTGCGAGCCTTCTTCCGATGGAAACTGCGCCTCGTACGGTTACATCATAATTCGGAAATTCATCCCTGGCAATTTTACTGGCAGAATATACAGAAGCTCCGGCTTCTGACACCACGAATACCTGCAGCGGCTTGTCGAATGCAATTTTTTTAATGAAAAACTCGGTTTCCCGGCTTGCCGTCCCGTTCCCGATGGAAATCGCTTCAATATTATAGGCGTTGACCATCGAACGGATTTTCTTCATGGCCATTCCGCTTTCGTTTTGCGGGGCGTGCGGATAAATGGTTTCATTATGCAGCAGGTCTCCCTTTTCATCCAGGCATACGACTTTGCAGCCGCTCCGGTAGCCGGGATCAATGGCGAGGATTCTTTTTTCACCCAGGGGCGGTGCCAGCAAAAGCTGGGAAAGGTTGTCTGAAAAGATTTCAATGGCTTTCTTATCTGCTTTTTCTTTTGCTTCCTGCAAAGTTTCATTGGCAATGGCAGGTTCCAGCAATCTTTTGTAGCTGTCTTTTACGGCTGAGGCAATCTGCCCGGCAGTCTCATTATTACCGATTTTGATAATTGCCTTTTCTATAAATTCTATGGCTTCTTCTTTACTGATGCCGGTATTTACTTTTACAAATCCCTCTGACTCAGCCCTCAGTAAAGCCAGCAGCCGGTGGGAGGGCATCCTGCCTAAGTTTTCTTCCCATTCAAAATACTGGGCATATTTCTGGGCTTCCTCTTCATCCTTTCTGGCTTTTACTGCTTTTGATGTGATGACGGCTTGCCGCTGGAACATCCGCCGGAGATTTTTGCGGACATACATATTTTCGTTGATCCATTCCGCCATAATATCCCGTGCGCCCTGCAATGCTTCTTCTTCAGACGCTACCTGATCATTTATATATTTTGCTGCCAGAAACGTAAGATCCGAGGCTTTCTGGCTCATGATGATCCTGGCCATCGGTTCCAGTCCCTTCTCTTTGGCAGCATCCGCTTTGGTTTTCTTCTTTTTCTTATAGGGCAGGTAGAGGTCTTCAATTTCCTGCATATCGAAACTCGCTTCAATCCGCTGCCTGAGTTCCGGGGTCAGGGCACCCTGTTCTTCCACCGACTTAAGGATCGCTTCTTTCCGTTTCATCATATCTTCAAACTGCCTGCTTATTTTGGCAATCTGTTCAATCTGTACTTCATCCAGGTTTCCTGTGGCATCCTTCCGGTACCGGGAAATAAAAGGGATGGTGCAGTCTTCGGCCAGCAGCTTAAGCGTAGCATTGATGCTTTTTTCGGAGATGTTAAGAGACTGTTTAATATAGAGGGTAGTGTTCATTTTAAAATTTAAACCGCTAAAATAATCAAATTTTAACGGGGCATATGCCTGAATGTACCATCTTTTTGTTATTTTAGCCATTGGGCTCAGAGAATAGAGGATATGATCATTTCTTGATGTATGGTAAGGAGAGCAGGGAATAAAGTTTCCTATTTTTGGTGCCCGTCGGATGTCTTATGAGAGATTTCCGCAGACTTTAAACAAAAAATAAACTTTTTAAACAATTATATCATATGAAAAAATTAAGTGTTATGGCATTGGTAGCTGTTGGTATGCTGGCAGCATCTTGTAACAAGGATAAATCTGCAGAAAATGCAAAAACAGCTCAGGAGCAGACTGTAGCAGAAAGCAAAGGCGAAAAGCTGATGGTGGATGCAGCAACTTCTGTGGTGAACTGGAAAGCATTCCACAAAGGGGGAATGGCACCGCGTTGGGGAACATTAAGCGTACAGTCAGGAGACCTGAGCATCGAAGGCGGACAGGTTACTGCCGGAAACTTTGTGATCGACATGAACTCCCTGAAAGTAGACCCGGCTTCCGTAACGGAGAAAGATAAAAAGCCTGCTGACCTTGAAGCCCACTTAAAAAACCCTGATTTTTTCGATACGACGAAAAACCCGACTTCAGATTTCAAGATTACCAGCGTAACCGATCTTACAGGAGCACCTGCAGATGCAGTAGCCGGCGCCAACAAAACGGTTAGCGGAAACCTTACGTTATCAGGAAAAACAATGAACGTAACCTTCCCTGCAAAAGTAGAAGTTACTGAAGGAGCAGCTTCTATCCAGGCTAAGTTCACGGTAAACAGAGCCGACTGGGGAATCAAATTCGGGACTTCCGAAGCAGATCCTGCAGAATGGATGATCAGCAAAGACATCGAAATTGCTGTAGATGTAAAAGCCAAGAAATAATATTATTGTTAGATAAATCTTCAATGGAGCCGCCTTATTCGTAGGGTGGCTTTTTTGTGCTTATTATTTATTACTGATGTAGATAATAGGATGTAGAATAAAAATAAAAAGGCGAGTTGCCCCGCCTTGAATGTTTTCACAACGGAATAATCCTTATTGTGAATTGCTTTCAAAATTATAATTCAAATATAGGATAATTTTTCATTGCCGCCACTGTGGGTTTCCGTAATTTTTGTAATAAAGAATTTTTATACATTTAAGAATTATAAAAACTGAAATTATGAAAACGGTATTAGGACTGGACCTGGGAACAAATTCTATTGGCTGGGCACTGATAGAACTTGATGAAA
Organism: Chryseobacterium sp. Leaf201; assembly: GCF_001421435.1. Lineage (GTDB taxonomy): Bacteria > Bacteroidota > Bacteroidia > Flavobacteriales > Weeksellaceae > Chryseobacterium. The sequence continues at coordinate 28,663 of NZ_LMKA01000078.1, read as the reverse complement.
ACAATATCCCAATTCGTATTGTTGCGATGGGGTCACGAATAATTCCTTTATCAACCAGCGATAAAGAGGAATTTCAAAGAGGTTTGTCAATCACAAAAAATCAAAGCAGAACAGTAAGCCGTACCCAGAGAAAAGGGTATGACCGAAAGCAGTTAAAGAAAAGTTATTTAAAAAAGATTTTAAATAAATACAATATTTTCCCATCAGATGAATTGCTAAAACTTCCAATGCTTGATTTGTGGAAGTTAAGAAGCGATTCAGCTAATCCTAATGAAAATATTTCCGCCGAACAATTAGGGCGTATTTTATATATGCTCAATCAGAAAAGAGGATACAAATCTGCAAGAAGTGAGGCTAATGCCGATAAAAAAGATACGGATTATATTCAAGCAGTAAAAGGACGTTATGCTCAATTAAAAGATAGAAACCAGACCATTGGTCAGTATTTTTATGGAGAATTAAATGATGCAAATGAAAATAATTCTTATTTCAGAATTAAAGAAGAGGTTTATCCGCGGGAAGCTTATACAGAAGAGTTTGACACCATTATTAATGCTCAAAAAGATAAGCATGATTTTCTGACGGATGAAGTTATTCATCAATTAAGAAATGAAATCATTTATTTTCAAAGAAAACTGAAATCACAAAAAGGATTAGTAAGTATTTGTGAATTTGAAGGATTTGAGAAAACTGTTTTTGATAAGGAAAAAAATAAAGATAAAGTGGTGTTTGTAGGACCAAAAGTTGCACCGAAAACTTCTCCTTTGTTTCAGCTTTGCAGGATTTGGGAAGTTGTAAATACAATCACATTAAAAATAAAGAACCCTGAAGGAAGCAAGTATAAATGGGGTGAAAAAATTCCAGACGTAAAGGAAAAAGAAATTTTAGCGGATTATTTATTTAAAAATGAAAGTTTAAGCTTTACTAAGCTTCTTGAAATTTTGAAATTAAATAAAAACAATGTTTATTTTAATAAGCAAATTTTGAAAGGTATTAAAGGAAATGAAACTTATTCAATTCTCCATAGTATTTTAGGCGATAGTGAACTTTTAAATTTTGATGTTTCTATCATTCCATCAAATCATACTTCAATGTTGATAGATAAGAAAACAGGTGAAATCCTGGAAGAAAGAGCTGGTTTAGAATTAGATACTTCATTGGAAAAAGAACCGTTAAATCAACTGTGGCACACAATCTATTCCATAAAAGATTTAGATGAATGTAAAAGTGCATTAATCAAAAGGTTTGGTTTTGATGATGAAACTGCCGATAAATTGTCTCGTATTGATTTTAACAAACAGGCTTTCGGGAATAAATCGAACAAATCGATGCGGAAAATCCTGCCTTTTCTGATGGAAGGTTATGATTATTCTCAATCCTGCAGTTTAGCCGGTTACAATCATTCTAATTCTTTTACAAAAGATGAAAGAGAACAACAAATTACTTTAGACAAGTTAGAACTTCTCCCCAAAAATAGTCTCAGACAACCTATTGTAGAGAAAATTCTGAATCAGATGATTAATGTAGTCAACGCGATCCTTGAACGATACGGAAAGCCTTCTGAAATTAGAGTTGAGCTTGCACGCGAACTTAAACAAAGTAAAGACGAGCGAAATGATACCGATTTACAAAATTCCAAAAATAAAAAACTCAATGAAGAAATTGGAAAACGATTGGCTGAACTGGGATTGCCACTAACCAAGCGATATATTCAGAAATATAAATTTATTTTCCCATCGCTTAGTAAAAATCTGAAAGATGCTCACGTTAATAATCAATGCATTTATTGTGGGGAAACATTTAATCTAACAGAAGCTCTAAGCGGTGATGCATTTGATGTTGACCATATTGTACCAAAAGCTTTATTGTTTGATGATTCTCAGACCAACAAAGTTTTGGTTCATAGGAAATGTAATTCTACAAAAACCAACCAAACTGCATACGATTACATTGCTACAAAAGGAGATGAGCAAGTTAGAGTATATTCCGAACGAGTAGATGACTGGTTCAAAAGAGGAATTATCTCTTACAGTAAAATGCAAAGGCTGAAAGTTTCGCATAAAGAATATCTTGAAAGAAAAAAACTGGGAAAAGAAACAGAAACCGATAAAAAACTTTGGGAAAACTTTATCGACAGACAATTGAGAGATACGCAATATATCTCCCGCAAATCAAGAGAAATTTTACAGAAAGTATGCAATAATGTGGCTACAACAGAAGGTGGAGTTACAGCAAAACTTCGTAATTTATGGGGTTGGGACGATGTTTTGATGAACCTTCAAATGCCTAAATACAAAGAATTAGGACAAACCGTTGTCAAAGAATGGACAAGCGAACATGGAAAAAGAAAACACCAAAAAGAGGAGATCGAAAACTGGACAAAAAGAGATGACCACCGCCATCATGCCATTGATGCTTTAGTGGTTGCCTGTACAAAACAAGGTTTCATACAACGGATAAATACTCTGAATTCGAGCGAAACGAAAGATTTGATGCAACAGGAAATTAAAGAAGCCAAGAAACTTTTAGGAGAAAATTACAATGAAAAAGAATTTGAGAATAATAATGAGTCAGTAAAAAACCATAAAGAAAGATTATCTCAATTAGATGATTATTTGCGTTTACAGAAACCTGTTAAATTCGATACAAAATATGTAGAACAAGAGGCTGATAAGGTTTTAGTTTCTTTTAAATCGGGTAAAAAAGTAGCCACAATAACTAAATTTAAAGCTACAGGAAAAAATAAAGATACAGGAGTAATTGTTCCGAGAGGAGCGTTACATGAACAAAATGTATATGGTAAGATAAAAGTTATTGAAAAAGATAAGTCTTTAAAGTATTTGTTTGAAAATTCAGAGAAAATTGTAAATCCTAAAATTAAAAATATAGTTGAAATAATACTTTCGGAAAATGAAAATAATTCAAAAATGGCTTTATCAACATTAAAGAAAAATCCCATTTTCCTGAATGAAGAAAAAACTGATTTACTAGAAAAGGCATCATGTTACGAATATGTTACTGTTAGAAAGTATCCTTTGAACACAATAAAAGCAAGCCAAGCAGATGATATTGTTGATGAAAGAGTGAAATTTTTAGTGAAAGAAAGATTGACTCAATTTGGAAATAAGGAAAAAGAAGCTTTCAAGGATACACTTTGGTTTAACGAAGAGAAACAAATCCCAATTATAACTGTTCGTTTGTTTGCCCGTCCGGATGCTAATAATTTACAGGCAATTAAAAAAGATGAAAGCGGCAAAGAAATAGGTTTTGTAGTGATGGGGAATAATCATCACATTGCAATATATGAAGATAAAGATGGCAAACTTGTACAGCACAGTTGTACGTTTTGGCATGCAGTAGAAAGAAAAAAATATAATATTTCAACGGTCATTAAAAATTCATCGGATGCTTGGAATCAATTTCTCGACAATGAACTTCCAGAACCATTTTTAAATAAATTACCAGCTGATAATCTTAATTTGAAATTTAGTCTGCAACAAAATGAAATGTTTATTCTGGGATTATCGCAAGAAGAATTTGATAAAGCTTTAAAAAGCAATGATAAATCTTTATTAAGCAAACATTTGTATTTGGTGTGGAGTATTTCTGAAAATAATTATTGGTTTAGACATCATTTAGAAACTAAAAATTCTGATTTAAAGAAGACGAATGGAGTTAAGGAAAGTAAAAGACTTTATAATATTAGAAGTTTAGGCTCATTATTTTCTTTAAATCCAATAAAAATCAGATTAAATCATTTAGGAGAAATTACTAAAATAGGAGAATATTCATGATCACCCGTTCCATCTACATCGGCAATCCTGCCTATCTGAAAATCAAAGACGAGCAGATGAAAATCCTCTGTCCGGAAACCAGAACCGAAAAGGGGAGTGTTCCCGTAGAAGATTTGGGACTGCTGATGCTGGACCATTTCCAGATTACCGTTTCCCACCAGCTGATCCAGAAAATGATGGGAAACAATGTCGTGGTGATCAGCTGTGATGCCCACCATCTGCCTCACGGCATTATGCTGCCGCTGTACGGGCATACCGAACATTCGGACCGGGTAAAAGACCAGTTGGAAGCCAGTGAGCCATTAAAGAAGCAACTCTGGAAGCAGACCATAGAATGCAAAATTGAAAACCAGAAAAACGTACTGATGAAACTGGGGAATTATTATGAACCGATGGTTGAATATCAGCGGAATGTTAAATCAGGTGACATTACCAATATGGAAGGCATCGCGGCCCAGCACTACTGGAAATACCTGATCAGTCTGGATTTCCTCCGCGAACGTTTCGGAGATTCGCCCAACCCGTTTTTCAATTTTGGGTATTCGGTCCTCAGAAGTATTGTGGCCAGGGCTATTGTGGAAACGGGACTGTTGCCTGTCCTGGGGATTTTTCACAAAAACAAATACAATCCGTACTGCCTGGCGGATGACCTGATGGAACCGTACCGCCCCTTTATTGATCTGCTCGTTATGCAGTGGCTGAGCATGCATCCTGAAACTGAGGAATTAAGTAAAGAATTCAAGGCGCATATCCTGCAGATTGCAACGAAAGATGTCAATATTGACAGTAAAACAAGGCCGCTGATGGTGGCCGTAAAGATGACCGCCAGTTCGCTGTACAAATGTTATACAGGCGAAAAGCGCCTGATTTCTTATCCTGAATTATTATGAACGCCGAAAGGTTTAATGCATACCGAATTATGTGGGTATTAGTATTGTATGATCTCCCGACTGAAACCAAGGCCAATATGAAAGATGCCAGCCGTTTCCGTAAGGCCCTGATTGATGACGGATTCACCTTATTCCAGTTTTCAATGTATGTTCGTCACTGCCCGAGCCGTGAAAATGCCGAGGTCCACATTAAACGCGTTAAGTTTATGCTGCCCAAAGCAGGGAAGGTAGCCATTATGTGCATTACGGATAAGCAGTTCGGGGATATTGAAATCTTCTTTGCCAGGAATAAAGAAGAACCGCCGCCAACCTTCCAGCAGCTCGAATTATTCTGAATTTTAAATTCTGAAAATAAAAATAAACTACTGAATTTCAGTAGTTTATTTTTTGAGGCTGTGACTAATCACGAAGATAGTAAATTTTGAAAGCAATTCACAACTTAAGCAAACTTATTACTTTGTTATATCTCGCTGTGACTAATCACGAAGATAGTAAATTTTGAAAGCAATTCACAACTGGGGGTTCGTACCACGATACAGCCAATTCGCTGTGACTAATCACGAAGATAGTAAATTTTGAAAGCAATTCACAACTATGTTCGTACATGTAAAAGTAGCATTATAGCTGTGACTAATCACGAAGATAGTAAATTTTGAAAGCAATTCACAACATGCTCTCAACAGCTCCTCCAAAATGATCGGCTGTGACTAATCACGAAGATAGTAAATTTTGAAAGCAATTCACAACTTAGATGTTATATAATTGGCAACTTCGCTAGCTGTGACTAATCACGAAGATAGTAAATTTTGAAAGCAATTCACAACGTATCAGACCGCACATCCCCGGAAACAGTTGCTGTGACTAATCACGAAGATAGTAAATTTTGAAAGCAATTCACAACGAAGACCACACTGACCACTTCAAAGCGATTGCTGTGACTAATCACGAAGATAGTAAATTTTGAAAGCAATTCACAACGAAGTCAACGTATTTTCCACATAAAATTTCGCTGTGACTAATCACGAAGATAGTAAATTTTGAAAGCAATTCACAACGCTGCTGTCACAGCACCAATTGAACTACTAGCTGTGACTAATCACGAAGATAGTAAATTTTGAAAGCAATTCACAACTCTCCGTAAGTGTTACCCCGGCTGCCGGAAGCTGTGACTAATCACGAAGATAGTAAATTTTGAAAGCAATTCACAACTATTCAGGATGTACCAACGGGAAAGCCTGTGCTGTGACTAATCACGAAGATAGTAAATTTTGAAAGCAATTCACAACAATACACGCGAACACGCGGTGGAAAGACTAGCTGTGACTAATCACGAAGATAGTAAATTTTGAAAGCAATTCACAACACTGGCAGGCTTGTTGCCTAGCCCCCTTATGCTGTGACTAATCACGAAGATAGTAAATTTTGAAAGCAATTCACAACGTCACAGACTTAATCCATGAAGTAGCATTAGCTGTGACTAATCACGAAGATAGTAAATTTTGAAAGCAATTCACAACCATAGCAGCAAACAATATCTGCAATTATAGGCTGTGACTAATCACGAAGATAGTAAATTTTGAAAGCAATTCACAACTACCTAAAACACAACATTCCCGTCAGGGCGGCTGTGACTAATCACGAAGATAGTAAATTTTGAAATCCGGTAGGGTATAGGGTTGGAGGATTCGGCGTAGCCAAAGCCATTCACAACAGTCGGTAGAACGTGAAATGAAAATTTTAGCACAGTTAAAGTGATTAAATACCATAATTTATAACTGCTTAAAAATAAATCCCCGACAATATCGCCGGGGAAGTAATTTGAAATGTATGGATATCCGGTTTTAGCTTATGGGATCTACGATTGCCATGCAGAGATGGCCCGGTCCCGCCTGTGAAATAGGCCGGCATGCTCCGTTGATACAGCACCAGTCATTTCCACATTGTAAATCTTCCGGACACATCGGGTATCCTCCTAAAATATTTTTTAACTGCTTTTTGTCTAATGATCTTAGACCTTTAAGATTTGTTTTCATATGATTGAATATTTGGTTGTTACAATATTACAAATATTTTTATAACTCACAACCCCGGGAAGCTAATTTATTTATGTAACCAACTTTATTATATGGACTTATAAGCAGGGCAGGGCAGTCGGAGCTTTAATAACGATCTATTCATCATGAGAGATTAAATTTTAAACTCTGCGGTAGGAAATATAGAATCCCGCAGAACTGAAATGCCCGCAACACAATGTAAGACTCAAAATCATTCAGATTATGATTATGGAAAGAATATGGCAATGTCTGATAGCTTTACTGAATAGTAAAATATGTGAATCATTCATTGTTTAAGCTTTCTTTGTACCTTAAACAGTTAGATGATACTTGATAATAAGAAATAATTCTAAATAAGGTAAATATTAATACTAACGATGAATAAAAGAAAAGGCTTAATAATACACCCTTCCTTTTACAATCTTAACGATTTCTTCGCTTTGCAGTTTTTTTAAAATCCTGATCACGGTTTCGATCCTGAGGCCTGTTAACGAAGAAAGTTCTTTTCTGGTATAGGGAACCTTAAAGGAAAAGCGCTCCGTCTGATCCTGGTTTTCTTTAAGATGGTTCAGCACGGTCAGCAGCTGGTGCGTGGCGTCTTCTGAAGTCAGGCTGTTTAAGAAAATATAACTGTAATAGGTTCTTTCCGCGCAGCTTCGGAGAAACTGCAGCTGAAGGTCAAAATCAGATTCCAGCAGTTTTAGCAGGTTGGGACGTTCCAGCCGTAAGATGGTGCAGTCTTCCGTTGCCACAGCATTAACGGGATATCGGTGGTGTTTGCAGAATAAGAACACCTCCCCAACAGATTCGCCATGATCATGAATACTCTGGATGAACTCTCCGTCTCCCGGCTTGAAATTGGTAAGCTTTATCTTGCCTTTCTTAATCTGAAAATAATACGCTGGTGCAGCATTTTCTTCAAAAAGCAATCCTGATTGCTGTAGATGAATAATTTCTGCTCCGTAAGTAATAAGCAAGTCTTCTTGTATGGCCATAACTTATAATTAACTAATCTCACAATAGATGATATTACTTGGAAACACCGGTATCTATTGAATATACTCTAAACCAACAGCAAATATACAATCTAAATATTTATTCGATTATGATTTGAATGCGAGAATAGATTTAACTGGTGAATAATCGGATAATGTGCCGAATGCAGTGTTGCAACTATACATAAACCAATTATATGCTTTCTACAACTACTGAACCATACAGGCAGATCTTCAGTGATTATGTATAATAATTGTTTTTTTTATAGAGAAAGAAATCATCACATGCAGACAGGATTTACCGTTTTCTCAGTAGAGAAATAGCTTTCGGAAAACACATATAACAGCCCATTGCTGCATGGGTTTATCAAATATGATCTATATCATAATTATGGCTGTACTATATATCTATCTTTGGCAAGCCGGATCGGGAAGTAAAATGCTATAATTTAATAATAAGAATTCAATAAATCCAATCTGTTCCGGCCTTGTAAACTATTGCAATTCTTTTATCAGGCCATAGAGTTTTTATTACTTTTTAATATAACGCTATGCTGTCAATTAATATGCAATGCTGATTTTTTGCCTCATAAGCTTTATACCAGTAAAACAGAAAAGTAAAACAAACAGAAACTAACATTATGTCTATCACAGAAGAACTTTTGCAGACTGTAGAAGCAATTGAAGAGCAGTATAATGCCGGCGATTACATATTTCGGGAGCATGCTGTACCTCAGTTTTACTATCAGATCGTTACCGGTGAAGTGAAACTGAACAGGTATACAGAAGATGGTAAAGAATTTATACAGAACATCATTTCAGACAGGACCTGTATCGGCGAATCGATGCTTATTCTCGGGAAACCATATCCTGTGAATGCCGTCGCCCTTTCAAAATGCATTATCCTTAAGATCAGGAGAGAGCAGTTCTTTCAGTTGCTGCAGCAGCATCCACATATTTTTACGGATATTTATTCTGCACTTGCGGATATTACCTTTGAGAAATCAACGTTAATGCACACCGTTACCAGCAAAAATGCTGAAGAACGGCTGGTTGAAATTATGGAATTAATGAAAGAATCTCACGAGAATAAAGATAAATTCTCACTGGAAATCCCGCATACCCGGCAGCAGCTTGCCTCACTGACCGGGCTTTCCCTGGAAACGGCAATAAGGGCAATCAAGAAGCTGGAGAAAAATAATATCCTGATGATAAAAGGCAGGAAAATATTTTATTAAACCGCACGTTTTATCTGATGCCACTTCAATACATTTTGGCTTCAGGCTGTAATTTTAAATTAAATACTACCGTAAAATGTGCAGTGTACAATAAATAATATATCACGTTTAATCTGACTTAACCGACTATTCAAAAAAATAGATTCAGATCTCTGAAGTATAATGATGATATCTGGATTCAGATTATTTATCTTATCCGCAATAATTACCGGCGGGGTTTTCAACAAATAAATTTTAACCGTATTTTTATACAATTCTTGCGTGCATCTGCAAATGGGTGGACCATCATTACGGGCTGTTAAGCAATGATTAAATGTTATAAATCCGCACCTCAGTTTCTCCTGCAGATCCGTTGAAATTATTTTTATCATAAATACATTCTTTGTCTCTAATACCTGTAATAAATACCGGTATAAAGAGAAGTTGTTTTATAGCTTAATCGTTTAGATAATAGATATTTATAAATATTTTTATTCATTATGACAATGATCATAGGATAGGGATTACGTATTCTCTAGCTTTGATGTACCAATTAAAAATAATGATATGAAACGGTTAATAACAGCAGTCCGTATCACAGGATTTACAATGATGGATTGTACAAAAGAAATACGGTCTGTAGGACCAATCAATGCGCGGACAAGTCCAGCTATGGATTCAGTTAGTATGAATCCCGGACAGGTTCAGGCAGATATTATGTCCGGTCCCGGTTCATCTTTCGGGGCAGAAAGCCCGCTGTCGGTCATCTCAGTGTAGCATTCTGATTTTCTTCAGGAGAGATATTAAAATCCATAATCTCCGAATATTACATGTCATTTTTATGACATGCAGGTAGTTTCATGCTTAAAAAAGAACCAAACGCATAGTCCGGCATCCAACAGGGAGTATGTACATCACTTTATATTAATAACAAAAAAGTAAATGTTATGAACAACAGAAATTCAAACAACAGGAACTCAGGAAGAAACTCATCAGATGATGAACAGTCAATGCTTGAAGAAGCGTATCAGTTAGGCTACGAACACGGTTACAGTGATGCCAGTGAAGATGAAGAGTATGATGACGATTTTTCTGATTACGAAGATTACTTCGAGGACGGGGATTATGAAGAAGATGATGATAATTATGATGACGGGGATTATGATGATGAAGACTACGATGATGATGAGGACTATGATGAGGACTATGATGATGACAGCGGTAACAGCCGTGGCCGCGGAGGTTCCGGAAACGGCAGTCAGCAGCGTGACAGCCAGGGAAGATTTGCTTCAGGCGGGCGTGGTTCAGGCGGATCTCAGTCGCGTGGAAGATCATCTTCAGGACAGGGAAGAGGCGGCAATTCAGGAAGAGGATTTGCATCCATGAGCAGAGCTGAAAGAACAAGGATTGCCAGAATGGGAGGGCAGGCTTCCCATGGAGGCGGAAGATCTTCAGGTTCAGGATCAGGATCTGGAAGAGGACGTGGCTCCAATTCCGGTTCCGGAGGCAATAGAGGCGGTTCATCGTCAGGAGGAAATACCTCAGGAAGAGGATTTGCATCCATGAGTAAAGCCGAAAGAACAAGGATCGCCAGAATGGGAGGGCAGGCTTCCCACGGAGGCGGAAGATCTTCAGGATCAGGGTCCGGCAACGGATCAGAATCAGGACGTGGTTCCAATTCCGGTTCCGGAGGTAATAGAGGCGGTTCATCGTCAGGAGGAGATACATCAGGAAGAGGATTTGCATCCATGAGCAAAGCCGAAAGAACAAGAATAGCCAGAATGGGAGGGCAGGCTTCCCACGGAGGCGGAAGATCTTCAGGATCCGGCAGGTCCGGATTCGGAGGCAGACGTAATTCATAGTTTTTACCATTGCCTCCTGTTACAGGCAGGAGGCAATCTTTTTTAATACTCTCAAAACAAATCCATTATGGCGACTAAAACCAAAGAAAATAGCACAGCATCTGCAGCCGCAGAAAAAACGCAGGCAGGCGATGCAGCCACAACCGCAAATGAAATGAAAAATGCCCCGCTGCATAAGTTCTTTGTGGATGCTTTAAAAGATATCTATTATGTTGAACACAAACTGCTGGATGCGCTCCAGACCATGCATGATGCGGCAACCACGGAAGAACTGAAAGATGCTTTTGAAGACCACCGGCTGCAGACCCAAAAGCACATCAGCCGCTTAGACAAAGTCTTTAAACTGATTGATCAGACCCCCGAGCAGAAACCATGTGAAGCCATGGATGGCCTGATTAAAGAGGGAGAAGAAATCATCAGGACTACTGAGGAAGGATCTGCAACCCGCGATGCCGCCCTTATTATTGCTGCCCAGAAAGTGGAACATTATGAGATCGCAGCCTACGGCGGGCTTGCCCAGCTTGCCATCACCATGGGCCACAACAAAGCCGCGGACCTTCTTGAAAAAACACTGCAGGAAGAAGAAGAGACAGATTATAATCTTACCGAGATTGCGGAAACCCATATTAATTTTGATGCCCGGCAGGAAGATTAATCACATATAACCATGAGAACTCTACGATAAAAGGATGTTGTATTGATTCATTTGTCATCTGTGCGGCAATACATAAGGAGGAAGGAATAAAAATAAATGACATACAGCATCCCGCTATCGGCAACAATCAGCGGGGAATAACAAACCAGAATAAATAAACATACAATGCAATTCAATAAGGCACTTCTCGAAGAAATCAGCGAAAATTTCATGAACTGCCATGAAACGATTTCAATAGCTGAGAGCGTAACCGCAGGACTTCTGCAGCTGGCCTTTTCGGAATTGAACAATTCAAAACTGTTCTATAAAGGCGGCATAACCGTGCATACCCCTGATAAAATGGTAAGGCTGCTTAATATCGATACGGCAGAAATAAGAGACAGCAACGGCGTGTCCGGTATGGCGGTCGACAAAATGGGATGCCATGCCTCAAGGATTTTCGACAGCGAATGGTGTATTGCCACCTCCGGCTACTGCAGGCCGGAAAGGCAATCGGCCTACGAGATTTATGCCTATTATTCCATTTCATATAAAGGGACTGCCGTGTTTTCAGACAAGCTGGAATTTGACAGCAAAAAAGATTCTATGCTGATCAAATCCTATTATACGGAAAAGATCCTGCAAAAATTCCTCGGCCAGCTGAAGCTTTACCATATCCTCAAAAATGAAATGAACGGAGAGGGCTAGGTTGTTGCACGCTGTTTTTAAAAGAGAAAAGATAATTAAATAAAACAACGATATAATTTGAATATGAGATTTTTACTGCTGGTCTTTCTGCTGTTATTCAGTACCGGTAAATCCCAGGAACTGAATGCTTCCCGGATTCTTGAGACGGCAAAACATCTATTTGAAAATCTGGATCAGGTCATGGTTTCGAAATACGGCTTTGAGAGAGTACATGATATTGAAGAAACAGATCAGAAAGTCTATACCAACAACAGCGGTGAAGCCGGTAAACTTATGGTAGTCACCGTGATCAGAAACAGTACCGGCTGTTCAAACGTAATCAGCATTGTTGACGGGTCACCTGTCCGTATTGAGGGATTAAAGAAGGATTTGCCCGCTCTCGGCTACATTTATTCCGGCAGGAAGAAAATGCCGGATGGCGGTATAACCGTATCGCAGTTTGTCAGGGAAAATACCACCATTTCCATAACGGACCAGGTAACGGGCACCGGAGCCTACCAGGTTGTACTGGCCTGTAAACGCACCCTTTAAATAAATAGATAAATAAATGAGTATATAGACTGATCATTGATTGACCTCAATAAAAACATACCTATGGAAATTTTAGCATGGATGCTTGTCGGGCTTATCGTCGGGCTTATTGCAAAATCCACCGTAAAAGAATCATCCGGCCGGGGCTGGGTGCTTTTTGTCATTCTGGGCGTGGCGGGAGCCATGGTCAGCGGATCTTTAGTGAATATGGCAACTGTGGACAGCCGGGAAAATCTCCTGGGATTCTTACCGGTTACTGCTCCGGTTTCAGGCGCTGTGGCGGTACTGCTGATTTTCGGGGTATCCGACAGGTACCGGTAATTGGTTAATGCTGATTTAATTGTCCTGTTGCTGCATTTTAATTTACAGTTCCAGCAAGGCTATCATTTAAATAAAAAAACACCAAAACATACATCATTATGAGTGCAAAAAATAACTTAAACCTTACCCTTAAGATCTGGCGGCAGAAAAACAGGAAGACAAAAGGGCAGTTCGAGACCTATAAAATTTCAGACGTCTCTACAGATTCGTCATTCCTGGAAATGCTGGATGTCCTCAACGCCAGGCTTATTGATGAAGATAAAGAACCCGTGGCTTTTGATCATGACTGCCGGGAAGGCATCTGCGGGATGTGTTCCCTCTATATCAACGGTAGGGCACACGGCCCGGATACCGGTGTGGCCACCTGCCAGCTTCATATGCGTATGTTTACCGATAACCAGACCATTGTCATCGAACCGTGGCGAAGTGTCGCATTCCCGGTTATTAAAGATCTCATTGTAGACAGAAGCGCTTTTGACCGGATTATGGCAGCGGGCGGATTTATCTCGGTCAATACCTCAGGAAATACCCTGGATGCGAATGCGATCCCTGTAGACAAAGAGGCGGCAGAAGCTTCCATGGATGCGGCATCCTGTATCAGCTGCGGGGCCTGCGTAGCCACCTGCCCGAATGGTGCGGCCATGCTTTTTGTAGGGGCAAAAGTCTCTCACTTCGCTTTGCTTCCGCAGGGCCAGGTAGAAAGGAAGAGGAGGGTGCTCAATATGGTCAAAACCATGGATGAAGAAGGCTTTGGGCACTGTTCCGTCATCGGGGCATGCGAAGTGGAGTGTCCCAAGCTTATTTCCCTGGACAATATTGCAAGGCTGAACAGGGAATATATGAAAGCCTGGATAGATTAAAAAATGACGGTGCCCCTGAGGTATTTCATACGGAGTTACAGAAATTCTTTTTACCTTTGTCTGTTGTTCTTAAACATGGAAAATAATAAAAATCTTGATAATATATTTATTCTGAAATCATATTTTCCTTATACTAATTTAATATGCTTTCTATAATAAATGTATAGATTTTTTTCAGCTTTGGGAAGTGATGCATTGGTTGAAATCCTCAGTCAGTCCAGCGGTGCAACCGCCGTTTATACAGGCCCTGAACTCAAAATCCAGCTCGTTAACGGGGCCATGCTTGCCATATGGGGGAAGGATCCTTCTATACACGGCAAAACATTTGAAGAAGCACTTCCGGAGATGGAAGGCCAGCCTTTTACCGGCCTGCTGAAAAATGTATGGGCAACGGGTAAAACCTACGAAGCCCATGATACGCCCGCCACCCTGGAAATCAACGGCGAGATGTTGACTTCTTATTTTGATTTTATTTATAAGCCGATCCTTAATAAGGAGGGCGAAGTATACTGTATCCTTCATACGGCAACGGATGTAACCGAAAGGGTAAAAGCCTGGGAGCTGGTCCGGGAAAAAGAAGAACGGGAACAGCAGATCAATAAACAGCTCGCCGCAGCCAATCAGGAATACCGCACGGTTAATGAAAAGCTTAATAAGGCTAACGAACAGTTAATACAGGCCCTTCATAAACTTGCGTTTACGGAAGACAGGATGTATGGGTTTATAGAGACCGCACCGGCAGGGCTGGCCGTGCTGCAGGGAACCGAAATGCTTATTGAAACGGCAAACCCTGAGATGCTTAAAATCTACGGCAACGGCGGAGACAATCTTATCGGAAAACCATTGCGTAAGGCTTTTCCAGTACTCGATGGTCAGGTATTTTCTGATCAGCTTTCCCAGATGCATACATCAGGAGAACGGGTATCCCTGCATGAGATTGAATTCACCACCTATATTTCAGGAAACAAGGAAATCAAATACCTGGACATTCATTTTCAGCCGCTGTTAAGCCCTGATCATCAGACAGGACCTGTCATGGCTACCGTTACGGATGTTTCAGAAAAAGTGGCGGCAAAAAAGCTGCTGGAAAACAAGGAACTGCTCCTGCAGGAGTTCAATGAAGAACTTACGGTGCTTAACGAGGAACTGCAGATGACCAATGAAGAGCTCGGTACCCTCAATGAAGAGTACAGCACGATCAATGAACAGCTGGAGCAGGCCAACCGGAAAATATCGCTTCTGAATGACCGGCTGAAGAAAGAAAACAACAGCCTGGCATATGACGGCAAAGAGTTCCGGGACAGCATTACAAGGCTGGATGGCTCTAATAAAGCTCTGGAATACAGGAATAAAGAGCTCAGGGCATTAAATAATACCATAACACAGCTTAACGGGAAACTTTCCGAAACCCAGGCCAGCTTTACCAACCTTATCGCACAGGCCCCGGTGGCAATGATGCTGGTAAAAGGGGATAATTTCATTGTCTCGATGATCAACAGGCAGATGCTTGAGCTGATCGGGAAGGATGCATCCATTATCGGGAAACCTTTATTTGAAGAGCTTCCTGAACTGAAGGGCCAGAAGGCAGCCGATCTGTTAATGAAGACCTTCACGGAAGGGAAATCCATATCTGATTATTCCAATCCTGTAATGCTTAACCGCAACGGGAACCTGGAAGAAGGTTTTTTTAATTTTTCGTACACGCCTTATGTAGAAAACGGAAAGGTAACCGGGGTGATTGATATGGCGGTGGAAGTAACTCCGCAGATGCTCGCCATTCAGGACCAGGACCGGACGATTGTTGAAAAAACGGAGCTGGAGGAAATATTAAGGAACAGCGAGCAGAGACTCCACAGCATACTCGAAACCATGGCTGAAGGAGTAGGCGTAACCGATGCAGATGGACGGATGATCTATGCAAACCCCATGGCACAGCAGATTTTAGGACTGAGCGAGAGCAAGATCAAGGAAAGGACCTATGATGCTCCTGAATGGCAGAACCTGAGGCTGGACGGCACCCCTCTTCCGTCAGAAGAACACCCGATGTCTGTTATGATGCGCACGGGCAAACCAGTGTATGATTATGAAATCGCAGTTCAGCCGCCTGACAGGGAATGTTTCTATATTTCCATCAATGCGGCCCCTATATTTGACCATGAAGGCCGGCTTACCGGCGGGATCGGTACTTTTATGGATGTCACGTCGAGAAGATTAATCATGCAGGGGAAAGATGATTTTATCAGCATTGCCAGCCATGAACTGAAAACACCGGTTACTGCCCTGAAGGCTTCATTACAACTGCTGCAGCGGTCACATGAAAAGTTGCCGTCCGAATCCCGCACCCGGCTTTTGGAACAGTCGGTAAAAAGCCTGGATAAGCTTTCGTGTCTGATTACGGATCTGCTGGATACCGGAAGGATCGAGCAGGGGCAGCTGAAGGTTGAAAAGAAAGAAATCATCCTCTCCGAGCTGTTCAATGACTGCTGTTCAGATTTAATCCGCCAGACAGACCAGGAAATCGTTTTTACGGGAGATACCTCACTGTTTATAGAGGCAGACAGCCAGCAGGTGGGGCAGGTTATTGTGAATTTCATTAACAATGCCTTAAAATATGCCCCGGATTCCGAGACCATTACCGTGAATGCAAGCCGGCTTAATGATTACGAAATAAAAATAAGTGTTATCGATCACGGCCCGGGAATTCCGCCAGAGAAAATAAAGCACCTTTTCAAGCGGTATTACAGGACTGATTATCAGGACCGGAAATTTACCGGATTGGGATTGGGACTGTACATCAGTGCAGAAATCATTAAAAACCACGGCGGGAAAATAGGGGTGGAAAGCGAAATGGGGAAAGGAAGCGAATTCTGGTTTACCCTGCCTGTTATCAATAAAGAAAATCTTTAAAACGGGTTTAAATTTCAATCCTGAAACGCATAAAACTTTAAACTTTATTTTTCTGACTGTTTATTAGGTTTAGCCCATTTAAATTCACGTAAAACCCTGCATCATCTTCATTGTCTGCAGGGTATATCCGTTTGAAATAAAGTTAAAAAAGGGTAAGAATTAATGGTATATGAATTTAAGGATAATGTACCTGCCTTCAGAATTACATCTGATGTGGTGTAATTATTGATTGACAACGGCATGAGAAAGATTTTTTTAGTGGAAGATAATGAAGCGATTAGGGAAGTTTTAGAAATATTTCTGACCTCTGAAAATTATGACGTAAAGTCCTTTGCTACGGCAGGCGAATTTACAGAACGTGATATCCATGAAACACCGGATCTCTATCTGTTCGATGTGATGCTGCCTGACGGTTCCGGAATTGATCTGTGCCGGCAGATCAAAGAGGATCATGATAATAAAAATATTCCCGTCATCATCATGAGTGCGCATGCGGGCCTGGTGCATTTTGAAAACCTCTGTGAGCCTGATGATTTTATTTCCAAGCCGTTTGATATCGGCAATGTGCTGGACAGGATCCGGAAGCTTCTTAATTGAAACCGGAACGTATACATAAAAAAAACAGGCCTCAGAAACAACAGCCGAAACGGTGTGCCTGCCGAGGCCTTATTGGTATCAATAGAAAATTTTCCTGTTTCTGAT
This sequence comes from Chryseobacterium sp. Leaf201, assembly GCF_001421435.1. Taxonomy (GTDB): domain Bacteria; phylum Bacteroidota; class Bacteroidia; order Flavobacteriales; family Weeksellaceae; genus Chryseobacterium. The sequence goes on along the minus strand of NZ_LMKA01000078.1, from coordinate 11,188 downwards.
CTTCAGTACATTTTTCTCTTCCATCCTTTTTATGGCACGGATTGCAGTCTCCACGCACAGGCCTGTGAGGGACGCCAGCTGCTGCCTCGTATGCGGAATTTCAAAGGAGAACTTATCCTTGTTCGGCTGCGGCTCTTTCATCATATTCATTATTTCCGTAAGCCTCTCAACAGCGCTTTTGCTTGAAATTTTGCGCATCATCAGGTATTTATTGTACGTTTTTTCAGACAGCGCCTCACAGATCTCAAGTGCCGTGTGAGGGTACACGTCCAGCAACGCCAGGAATTTATCCCTGTGGACCTTAAGTACGGTACAGTCCGTAAGCGCAAAGGCATTTATAGGATAGGGCTTTTTCAGGAACAGCATAGATTCGCCGAAGCAGGAGCCGGGTGGCAGTATATTCTGGATCAGTTCCTTACCGTCTTCACTGTAGTTATTCAGCTTTACGTTTCCTTCGGCAATCTGGTAATAAAACAGCGGGGTGCCGCCTTCACTGAAAATGCAGTCCCCTGCATGGTAATGTTCTTCCGTGCCCCCTACCGAATGCAGGAGTTTTGTTTTAATAGACATAATATATAATTTTTGTGGTTTGGTTTAATGTTCATGCTCCGTTGGTATACGCAGCTCAGAGGTTATTTCATCTGTAAACAGGCAGCGACCGCAGATCATGTCAGGTTCCGGCCTTTAATACAGGCAATCTGCCGTTTATTTCGACGGTTTGTTTCTGTGTAAAGAACCGGCCTGCTGAGAATTTCCTGCAGGGTTGTGGTTGACGCAAAAAAGCATGTTAAACTGACCTTATAGGGATAAGTCCGGATGTTTTCATAATGTAGGTTTAGGTGTGTTTATCAAAGATAGAAGTATTGATTTTATACTGATATGACCTAGGTCATATACGGATAGGAGTTATAGATTACGGTATAATGCAGAATGCAGCCATAATTCAGGTTATTTCAGGTATTTTCATAAAATATACTTTTTAACCATGTGGTATCAATGTAACAGCAATTGTATGGTGACGGAATTCAAATTTTCCGGAAGAGCCCCTGCCTGCTTTTCAAAGGTCTGATTTCAGGGTCACACGTGGTATTTAAAAGTGTTTTGAGGGGAGCCTATGGCAAGGCAGTTGCTTTTTTCACTCCGTTGTCACGGGAAACAGAATCAGTATGGACCATTCAGAAATCATAAGCACCGTTATAGAATTTGCAGATGCCGCCCATGGGGACCAGACCAGGAAATACAGTCCGGACCGATATATCGTCCATCCTGTAAGGGTAATGGAAACCTGCCGGCAGTACACAGAGCGTATCACCGTACTGGCTGCAGCCGTTCTGCATGATGTGATTGAGGACACAGCATGTACGGCTGATGACATTTCGGTATTTCTGGACCGTCTGATGGACGAACCGCAGAAAAATGAAACCCTGAAACTGGTAGTAGAGCTGACGGATGTTTACGTAAAGAAAAACGATCCCGCATTCAACCGGTACAAAAGAAAGAAAAAGGAACTGAAACGCCTGAGCACGATCAGCCCTGATGCCCAGACGATCAAATATGCGGATATCCTTGACAATGCAGCGGAAATTCCGCAAAGCGACCCGTCTTTTGCCGAACGATATTTAAAGGAATGCCTGGCCATTATACAGGCTTTAAAAGACGGAAACCCTGAACTGCGGCAGAAAGCAGAAAACAGGGTAAGGGCAGAATTAGAGAAAATACAATCCGTTGAATAAACACCTATTATAAATATAAAATCTATGAAAACACGTATCGGCTACCATTGCCCGCTGGAAAGGTTTACCCCGCAGGAGCACCTGAATAATATAAAAACCGCTGAAGCAAACGGTTTCAGGGGATTTATGTGCTCGGATCATTTTTATCCCTGGAGCAAACGCCAGGGTGCTTCCATTGCTTCATGGCCATGGCTCGGAAGCGCGATGGGCCAGACCGGCCTTCCGTTCGGCGTTGTGACCTCGCCCACCGTACGTTGCCATCCGGTAGTGATTGCACAATATATCGCCACACTGGCTTCAATGTACGAGGACCGGTTGTGGGTCGCCTTGGGGAGCGGCCAGCTACTGAATGAGCACATTACCAACGAACACTGGCCCGTTAAAAAAGAACGCAATGAACGCCTGAAAGAAGCGATTCATATCATCAGGAGCCTGCTGAAAGGGGAAAATGTTACCTACGAAGGCAAATACTTCCAGGTGTACGACACAAAATTATATACCCTTCCTTCAGTGATGCCTAAGCTTCTGGTAGCCGCACTGTCCAATGAATCTGCACACGACTTGGCCGGCTGCAGTGACGGGATTATAACGGTTGTAAAGCCGGCTGAAGACCAGAAGGAATTTATCTACGCTTATCAGCAGGGGGGAGGGGATATCAGCAACCTGCATCTGCAGGCCATCATGTCATACGCCAAAGACCAGGAACAGGCAGAACAGGAAGCCTGGTACAACTGGCGGCATGCCGTGCTGGGAGGAAAACTACAGGCGGAAATCCGCACCCCTGAGGATTTCGACAGTGCAGTAGAACTGGTAACCCCAGAGCAGGTAAAAGAAATCATCCGGATATCCTCAGACCCCAAAGAACACCTGGAATGGCTGCAGGAAGACATCAGCTGCGGGTTTTCCCAAATCTATATACAGGACGTTTCCCATAACCAGGCAGAAACGATAGAAATGTACGGTAAGATTCTGAAAAACCTGAATGTGTAAGGCTCTTTAAAGATAGTATACTGTAATAATAAACCACTGCTCAAAAGCGGTGGTTTTCTTTAATTTAGTATTTTGTTGATTTATAATTGATACAATATCTGACCCGCTATTTCCAGCAAGAATTTTTACAGTCATAGGTTTAGTCCCAAATAGCTTCCAGTATTGATATCATTGATTTGCCTTCCATCCGGATCAAATATATTGATGAGGCTATTCAGTACATATGCATACGGTTTTCAGAGAGATAATCTTCTGAGCCAATTTCTTTAGATATAAAATGTAATTTTTAAAGGATGATTTTGCATTCTCAGTTATAATTGCATACATCTCATCATTTCAGGATATAAAAATTACTGATTACTCTTTATTTAGAACAATATAGCTAAAACCTCTTTTTGGTATTAAGTCTTAAACAATTAATGTTTATTGCTATAATTTTTATTGTTCTGATAAAAATTACCAATTAACAGAATAAGTTAAAATTCCCCAAATTATAAATGTAATTATAAAAATTGAACCAGTTAAAATATCTTTTTTTTCTTCTTTGTCAAAATCTATTTCATATGCCAAATCTTGCTTTTTTATACTGAACTTGTAAATAAATATAAACCGTATAATGTTACCGGCAAGGGCAATCATATTAATATCCAATCCCATTTAATTATTCATTTTCCATTTTTTTACTAATTACAGTTTTGTAACTGCTTACTTTAATTTCTGTTTTCAGAACTATGTTGGCTGCAGTATCTGTTAAAGAAATTACCACTAGATCTGAAGACATTGGAGTTGAGATCGCCATTTCTTTTAGGCGTTCGCTTTCACCGCCACCGCCATACACACTTTCACTGCCTTTTTGTCAAAACCAAAAACGTCTTTTCCTATATATTCTTTATAAGATCCCCACAATATATAACCTCTCCTCTTGGTATGTCTGACGTCGCTCCAGCCGGTTTCTTTCTGCCGTTCCTTGCCGCTGTATTCATAATTGTATGATGGGTTTCCTATGGTCAGGTTATAGCCTTCATGCTTCAAGCCAAACGGGTAAAAATTGTTTTGCCTCTATATTTTATTTTTTATGGAATCGGCGAATCTCTGTCGATTTCTTCAAGAACTTCTGCGCTGCCGGCATCATTTTTAAAATAGCTCACCCTTACTGAACTACGTTCGTATCCTTCGTAAAAGCTTCTCTTTTACTTGTATATCCAAATGGTCTGTATAGCTTTAATATACTTGCTTTTTTCAAAAACTAATTAATCACTATTTTGTTACAGCAGGAATGACTTTACTTGATATACTTTTATTCTCAAAAGAATAAACAAGAGCAGGGATTAATCTACTCTTGTTTTGTGTTAATTTGATTTTAACTTTTGCCGGTTTTAATACAATAATGACTTAAAATATATCACTAAGAATATGATTACTAAGTCTATTAATATGGTAAAGTACCGTTACAAATAATAGGGGTTTGCACATATGATTCAGATAGCTTATCAATAAGATTTTTCTCATACATTGAATTCGCTCCAATTCCTAGATATAGGGAATTATCATTAATAATAATCATACCTTTAGGGTACTGCAAATTGTTTTTATTTATAAAATCGAATTTATAATTCCTGTTTGGTTCAGATAAAATAAATGAGAGCATTTCAAGATAATCATCAGTTTCAAACTCTATTTTTCCAAAATATTGAGGATATGTAAAAAATTCATCTTTAGGCTTAAATCCCATTAACCAGTTTTTCATAAAATCGGATATAATTTCTTTTTCAATTTTATTGATGTGTATATAGAGATCAGTTAATGTAGATTCATTAATATCCGAGAAATTTTTGACAACGCATAATGTACGATTATCCAATTTAGACAGAATAATTTCCATTATTTTAATATAGTAGTCAATAGAGGTATAAGATAATCCAGCCGTAAACACAACCAGCTTATTGTTTGTTTTTAGTAAATAATAAGTAAAAACCAGAAAATTTTCTATTGCTGAACAAGAGTTCAAGTGATCATCTTTAAAGCCTATTATATTTTCAATTTCAAGTTTTAATTTATTCTTGTCTCTTAGCCTGTCATAACTCTTTCCATAAATTTTAACTGCTTCTTTAATAGGAAAATTCACGGCGGTAAAATCTTTATTATCAATTAAACTTTGATAATCACTGTCTATATCTGTTACTGTTAAGCTCATATTTTATTATTTTGTAAGAAATTTTTTAATTGGTATATTATAGTTTCTCATATCAACTGGTTGTCTTGGAACCCCTTCAAGAATTTTTTGTATGTATTTTACATCCCCTGTTTCTATAGCATATCTAATTGCTGCGTTCATGCGATGATTACCTTCTGTTAAAATTATCTTTCGGTCAAGAGTACGAAAGCCACCTCCTGGATTAATAGATTTTCCGGCTTTCATCTGTTGATAATAGCCTTCAATAATAGCTTCAGAATTTTTGGACAGTCCTTTTTGCCCACTATATATTCCTGCTCTCTCAGCAAAATTCGCTATCTTATTTCTCATTGATGCATTGGCGCTTGTAAATGCACCAACATGTCCAGTTCCCATTCCAGAACCTACAATACCATATTGTGCTCCAGACCTGATTGCACCTCAAACAGAAGCTTGCATATATCCTGACATCTGGCTTCTCATGTCATCCATTCTTGCCTGTCCGGCTGCATCAAGAGTGTTCATTATTCTTCCTTAATCCGTATTTTTCATCATTTCCGTATATACATTCTTTAAACTATCAGCTTTCTTAATATTCTTATTAATACCTAAACCATTTCTATATATTTTTTCAAATAAAAAAATTGATTCAATATCTTCCTCTTTTAATCCTAACTTAAGGTAATACAATACAAAATCTCTGTCTCCAGCATTAAGATTTTTTAAATATTTGATATCATATAATCCATTATTATTAATTGCTATCATTTCCTCTGCAATTATATCATAACCTCTTTTATAATTATACTTGTTAATCATAATTAAACTGAAAGGAAGAGTCTCCCCATAAAACTTCATATTTTCATTATAAGTTGATAATTTTATATAAGAATATTCATTACCATTTTCGATAATGTCATTTTTTAAATGAACAATATCTTCTTGTGATAATTCATGATTACTTTCTTTACAGTTCGCCATCATTAAAACCATAATTATAAAACAAACGTTTTTCAAAATCATTCTCATAATCTAATTTTTTACTTTAATTCCATTTTTATAGCTATTATATGGGGCTTCGTTTCTTAATCCTGCATCCCATGCAAACCATAAAAAACTTTTTGCTATCCAATAATCAGTTGCGCCCGTTACCGTTGCATTAGTATTTATTAACGATAGATCTTTTGCTAATTGCAATCCTGTAAAGCAAGCCTTTATTTGTATATTAATTGCCGTTCCATTTTTAACTGATTCGTTATATGAAGGACTATGTTTTAAAAGATATTTATGCAATTCTTTAGCATTCATACCTCCAACTCTTCTTTCACTTCCATGCCCGAAAATTGTTATGGTATTTTTTTCTTTTTCTCCGTCTACAACACTTTGAGCATATGTATAAGCAGAATAATCTTTATCATCAGTTGGACTAAAAAAGTTAAATACATTTCCGTATTGTTTATCTTTATTATTTCCTCCGTTTTTCTTTTTGCCTCCATTATCTTCATCACCATCTGCTCCAAACTGCGTAAAATCAATTCCCTGGAAATATTCTGGCTGCGCCAGATAAGCCATAATATTTCGGTATATTTGGGTTTGCCCTAAAGTTAAAGCACCATCACTTCCTCCGCCGCCTTCTCCTGACATCAGGGCAAAGAAACTCCCCTGTCCCAGGAACTTTAGAAGATCGGAAGTTTTTCCGGTTCCGCCCCTGGCATAATAGTCCATCATTCCGCCCGGCACTAAACCTGAAGGCAGGGGATCGATATCGCCTTTCGGAGCCTGCATTTTCCTGCCATCGGGATCGATAAAGTTAATCGGGTTATTTGCTACATAATTATACGGTGTGAGTCTTCTGTACTGTTCTGCCAGCGGATCAATCACGCCCCAACGCCCGATATCCGCCATGTACATCCTTGCACCGTAATCGCTCCAGCCGGTTTCCTTCTGCAGTTCTTTGCCGCTGTACTGGTATTGGTAAGAAGGATTTCCAACCTGTAAGTTATAGCCTTCATGCTTCAATCCAAACGGGTAATAATTGTTTTGCCTCTATATTTTATTTTTTATGGAATCGGCGAATCTCCTTTGTCGATTTCCTCAAGAACTTCTGCGCTCCGGAGGTATTTTTAAAATAGCTGCTCCTTACTGAACTTCGTTCGTATTCTTTGTAAAAGTTGTCTATCCAAATGGTCCGTATAGGTGTAAATATATACTTGTCTTTTCAAAATTAATTAATCACTAACTCTAATACATGACCAGGATGTTTTATCAAAATAAACAAGAGCAGGGCTTATCTACTCTTGTTTCTATTAATTAGATCTTAATTTTTATTGATTTTCAATAAGTTATTAATCGTGTCATCGCTAACTCTGAGATATGACCAAAAAATTCATTTTTATTGGTTCAATTAAGATTTGTAAAAGAAAGTAGGATGTAACTAACATACTTTTTCATTTAAATCATATCATCTTGTATTTCTATAAGTAACATCTAATATATTCCATTTATTTTTATCTTGTTTACTATTTACTACGATAAAAGAAATTCCTTCAATACTATTTGCCCAAAACACAACATATGCTAGATCAGAATTAATAATATAATATTTAGCATAAAGATCATTTTCTAGTGAATTATTATCACTAACTCCAATTTTAATCTCCTTGTTAAAATATACTACTGGTTTATTTGTAATAAGATGGTCTGAATCTAAGATAGAAATCTCTTTCTTATCCTTAAATTTCTTTTTCATTGCACCATAAAAAAGTTTATTTGTGAAAAACTGTTTATTAAAATTTTCTCTGTCAGTGTTAGTCTGCACAGACTTGTTAGAAGCACATGACGTTATAATTATTATGCAGATTAAAAAATAAGCAAGATTAATGGTTTTATTCATTCTTTTAATGAGATTTAAAAATGTTAGATAGTGTTTTGAAGTTCTGAAGTACATAATTATTTAAATATTTTGACAGTTGGTTAGGATGACCCATTTCTAAAACTCCATAAGAAACTTTAGCTTTTGGATAAAGACTTTGAAACAGTTTAAATTCAAAAGCTTTTCCATGTTCAGGTTCTCCAGCTTGATTATTAAATTTATGTAAAAAAATCAATCCTTCTCCTTGTGGTCCTTTTATTTGATTTCCCCAATGGGATGTTTCATGTCCAACAATGGCAGTCATAAAAAATATATTTGTTACTCCTTCTAAAGTGTCAGGATTTTTATTAGCTTTTTCATACCAATTTAAAACTTTATTAATATCTATTGTAATAGAATTTAAATCTTCTTTTGCATTGCTTCCCGAATAATCATAAAAGCCTTCTGGCCAAATTTCATCGGCATTTAGAGTTGGACCATCTCCATAGGTAAATGCCTTTTTCAGTGTTTCTTCATTCATTCCTGTTACTTCCATAAGAGCCTTTAAATAATTAGGGTCTTTAAGAATATTAGGTAAAATACTTTTCACCAAATGATAAAAAGCAGGAAAATTTTTCTGATAATATTCTTCTTTTCCTTTTGGGAACTGGAATGTAGGTGAACTTCCGCCACCGCCTTCTCCTGACATCAGGGCAAAGAAACTCCCCAGCATATCTTTCTGTCCCAGGAACTTTAGAAGATCGGAAGTTTTTCCGGTTCCGCCCCTGGCATAATAGTCCATCATTCCGCCCGGCACTAAACCTGAAGGCAGGGGATCTATATCGCCTTTCGGAGCCTGCATTTTTCTACCCTCCCCAGCATATCTTCCTGTCCCAGGAACTTTAGAAGATCGGAAGTTTTTCCGGTTCCGCCCCTGGCATAATAGTCCATCATTCCGCCCGGCACTAAACCTGAAGGCAGGGGATCTATATCGCCTTTCGGAGCCTGCATTTTTCTACCGTCAGGATCGATAAAGTTAATCGGGTTATTTGCTACATAATTATACGGTGTGAGTCTTCTGTACTGCTCAGCCAAAGGATCAATCACACCCCATCTCCCGATATCCGCCATGTACATCCTGGCACCATAGTCGCTCCAGCCGGTTTCCTTCTGCAGCTCCTTGCTGTTGTAACCGTAGTTATAGGAAGGGTTTCCGCTTTGTACATTGTAGCCCTCATGCTTCAGCCCAAACGGGTAAAAATTGTTTTGCCTCTATATTTTATTTTTTATGGAATCGGCGAATCTCCTTTGTCGATTTCTTCAAGAACTTCTGCGCTGCCGGAGGCATTTTTAAAATARCTCAGGCGTACTGAACTACGTTCGTATCCTTCGTAAAAGCTTCTCTTTTACTTGTMTATCCAAATGGTCMGTATAGCTRTAAATATACTTGGTTTTTTTCAAAATTAATTCATCTAACTCTAATACATGAGGAATGACCTTCAATCACTTAAGGATGTTTTTATCCYCAAAAATAAACAAGAGCAGGGGTACCTACTCTTGTTTTGCATTAATTTGATTTTAATTTTTACTGATTATCAATAAATTAATTATAGAAAGTAGTGTCATCACTAACTCTTATACATGACCGAATGTTACCGTATGCTTGCTGTAATTTCTTCAAAGCTTTCGTTTTCAGAATAGATTTCTTTAATCGTTCCAATTTTTGAAAACGAAACTTCTAATAGCTCTTCATCTATTATCTTTAATACTATTTTTTTTATAGTTTCTTTTTCAAGGTTTTTTACTACTACCATATCCGTTGACCAAAAATATAAATCTTTATTCATTAGATTTTTTATGTTTAAAATAGTAAAAAATGTTGCAAAATAAACAAATCCATTTGATAAAATTACATTAACATCTATATTATCATCAGTTACATTCGTAATATTATAACCTGCTGGAAATAAAATCTTAAAGTTTTCCATTATTATAAATTTTTAAAATTTTATTGATTACTTGTTATTGATCGGTTTCAAGATGTATTTCAAATTTTTTTATAATCATTCTCTTAAACAAAGCTATATATTTTAGTTATAATTCTCAATAGATTACTATTCATTAAGTAAAAAATCTTCCAAAATAATGGTTCCCACTTCTTCCTGCCCTCTTAAAACTGTATACTTATGGTTTAATACAAGTTTATCTTTTACTAAATCAAAAAAGGTAAAGGCAATTTTTACAGAAAATGGTACATCATATTGAGCATTTTCTGGATCTTCAAACTTATATACAAAACTATAAGTATAATCTCCTATGACTAAAAACATCCAATTTACTTCATCTTCAATTGGTAATATGTTAGACCTTAGTAATTTACTCTTTTTTATTTTCATTTTTCCTACACAATGAAAAATTCTATTCTCCGAAAGCATAATTTATTATTTAATTAATTGGGTTGGTTTTATTGCTTTTAAAGCCTTTTGATTAAAAATAAAAGCACCAATACCGTCAGTATTTGGTGACCAATATTTCATAGGATTATTTGAGTTAAAAATCACTCCTTCTACTATTGTATATCCATTTGGATAGAGTTGTTTTCCAAATGCATGAGCATTTTCTATAGAATTAGCAAAGTATTTAGCTTCAGTTCCTCCTTTCTTTATAAAAAATTTACCTGTTTTATTAATTGATGCTAATTCTGATTTATCAACTGCCCTATAAACTTTCATAATCCCACGTCCTCCAGCACTTATTTCTCCTCCCGGAGTAGGTTCCATAGCCGCGAAAAGCAGAATACCTGCAAATTCAGCCGCTTTATCCTTTACGGATAACCTTGGGATAAGGTCTTCTTTTCCGGCAGCCATCTTAATGGCTAATCCTGCTAACCCAAAACTGTCTTCTAAAGTACCTGCTGCTCCGTTAACAATTCCTTTTAATACATCCTTTCCTCCTGAGCAGCAGTCTTCAGCTCCAAACTGCGTAAAATCAATTCCTTGGAAATAATTCCCTGATCCAGATTCCGGTTCAGCGAGATATGCCATAATATCCCTGTAAGCCTGTGTTTCCCCGAAAGTGGGACTTCCACCGCCACCGCCAGTTCTCATTGCAAGCAAGCTCTGAAAATCACCCATTCCGTCCTGGCTGTCAATAGCAGCTTTTATGGCATCCAGGCTTTTCTTTCCCGGTCCCGCCAAAAATCCCCACAGAGAGTTTCCTCCGGTATGATCTATGCCTTCTGTTTCCGGGGCCTGGGCTTTCCTTCTATCCGGATCAATAAACATTAACGGATTGTTCAGCGCATAATTATAAGGCGTAAATCTTCTTGATGTTTCAGCCAGGGGATCAATCACGCCCCAACGCCCGATATCCGCCATGTACATCCTTGCACCGTAATCGCTCCAGCCGSTTTCCTTCTGCAGTTCTTTGCTGTTATAACCG